>NZ_CP081848.1:1287500-1931250 GCF_018982885.2 Polymorphobacter megasporae
GCCGTTATGCCCGACCGGATCGAAACCGGCAGCTACGCCTGCGCCGCGGCGATCACCGGCGGCGAGATCGAACTCGTCGGTGCCGACACCGCGAGCCTCGGCGCGACCTTCGCTGCGCTGCGCGAGGCGGGCCTCGCGTGCGAGCCGACCACCGACGGCATCAAGGTCAGCCGCGCGAACGGCCTCCACGGCGTGACGGTGTCGACCGCGCCTTACCCCGGCTTTCCGACCGACATGCAGGCGCAGTTCATGGCGATGCTGTCGGTCGCCGACGGCGCGTCGCTGCTGACCGAAACGATCTTCGAGAACCGCTACATGCACGTCCCCGAACTCGCTCGGATGGGGGCCGACATCACTGTCCGCGGGCGATCGGCGGTGGTTCGCGGCGTCACCGAGCTCGTCGGCGCGCAGGTTATGGCGACTGACCTGCGCGCGTCGATGAGCCTTGTCCTTGCGGGGCTCGCGGCGAAGGGCGAGACCGTCGTCAGCCGCGTCTATCACCTCGACCGCGGCTACGAGCGGCTTGAGGAGAAATTGTCGGCGGTCGGGGCCGATATCGAGCGCATTTCCGATGGATGACGAAGCAATGGACGAAGCGGCCCCCGTCGCCGATTCGCGGCTTCTGCTGCTCGCGCAAGAAGCGGACGTGTTGCCGCTGATCTCGGCGCTGGTGCAGGACGCGATCGTCCATCCTGCCGAGATCGCCTACGACCGGCGCGCGCGGCGGCTGGTGCTGCTGCTTGATCGTTACCGCTGGGAGGCGGGCGACCGCACCCGCGTCCGCTCGGCGCTGCGGATCGAGAGCGTGACGCGGGTGCAGCGGCGCGGCTGGAGCGCGGCTGGGCCGCACGATCCCGACATCGCGGTGCTCGACCTGCTCGCGTTCCTGATCGAGGGCGACATCCTGACGATCGCCTTTGCGGCGGGGCCGACGCTGCGGATCGAAACCGAGTGCGTCGATATCATCCTCGAGGATATCTCCCCGCCGTGGCTCGCGGGGAGCGAGCCGATGCATGAATAGGGCGATGCCCTCCGATGACAGTGATATCTGCGACCGCGGCATAATCCGGGCGATCGCATGACCCCCTGCCCGACGTCGCACAACTTCATCTCGCAGCGGTTGCGGCTCCACTACGTCGACTGGGGCAATCCCGATGCGCCGCCGCTGCTGCTACTCCACGGCGGGCGCGATCATTGCCGCAACTGGGACTGGGTTGCGACCGACCTCGCGCGCGATTGGCACGTCATCGCGCCCGACCTTCGCGGGCACGGCGACAGCGCGTGGTCGCCCGACGGCAATTACGGCATGGCGGCGTTCGTCTACGACCTCGCGCAGCTGATCCACGGCTTGAAGCTCGCGCCGCTAACGATCGTCGCGCACTCGCTCGGCGGCAATATCGCGCTGCGCTACACCGGGCTGTACCCGGACAATGTCGCGAAGATCGTCGCGATCGAAGGGCTTGGGCCGTCCCCGGCGATGCTTGCCAAGCGCGACGCGAAGACCTTCGACACCCGCCTGCGCGACTGGATCGACGAGGTCCGCGGCCTCAGCGCGCGCCAGCCGAAACGCTACGCCAGCGTCGCCGAGGCACTCGCCCGGATGATGGCGGAGAACAAGCATCTGAGCGAGGTGCAGGCGCGCCACCTCACCGCGCACGGCGTCCTGCAGAACGAGGATGGCAGCTATAGCTGGAAATTCGACAATTATATCCGCGGCTTCTCACCCGTAGACATGCCCTACGCCGACCTGCAGGCGCTGTGGGGGCGGATTACCTGCCCAACCTTGCTCGTCTACGGCGCCGAAAGCTGGGCCTCCAACCCGGCGGCCGACGGGCGGCTCGCGGCGTTCCGCAACGCCCGCGTCGAGCTGTTCGATCGCGCCGGCCACTGGGTCCACCACGACCGGACCGCGGATTTCATCGCATGCGTGCGGAGCTTTCTCAATGAGCGTCATCCGCGCGAAGGCGGGGACCCATCACCCACAATATCGGGTTGATGGGTCCCCGCCTTCGCGGGGATGACGGTAAAAATCGATGGCAGCATAATGCCGATGACGGCAAGATTTTGGGGAGAACAGACATGACCGACTTCACCGGCAGGACAGCGCTCGTGACCGGCGCGGGCAGCGGGATCGGGCGTGCCGCCGCGCGGTTGTTCGCGGCGCGCGGGGCGAATGTCGTCGCGTTCGACCTCACCGACGCGGTCCGCGCCACCGCCGACGGGCATGTCAACATCGTCGCGCTGACCGGCGACGCCGGGAACAAGACCGATGTCGATGCCGCCGTCGCGCGCGCGGTCGCCGACTTCGGCGGGCTCGATTTCGCCTTCGCCAATGCCGGGGTCGGCGGCGGGCTGGCGGCGTTCCTCGACCTCACCGTCGACGAATGGGAGCGCGTGCTGCGGGTCAATTTGATCGGCGTGTTCCTGACGATGCAGGCGGCGGCGCGGGTGATGGTTCCGGCGGGGCGCGGGTCGATCGTCGCCACCGCCTCGGTCGCGGGGATTCGCTCGGGCGCGGGCGGGATGCCGTACAGCGCGAGCAAGGCGGGGGTGATTAACCTCGTCGCCACCGCGGCGAACCAGCTTGCGGGCACCGGCGTACGGGTCAACGCGGTCTGCCCCGGGCTGACCGAGACCGGCATGACGCAGTTATGGTTCGACGGCGCCCGGGCGCGGGGAACCGAGCACAAGCTCGGCCAGCTCAACCCGCTCCGCCGCGCTGCCGCACCCGAGGAGATCGCCGAGGTCGCGCTGTTCCTCGCGTCGGACGCGGCGAGCTACATCAACGGCCAGGCGATCGCGGTCGATGGCGGCCTGTCAAGCTCGCACCCGACGGTGCCTGGGAAGATGGCCTAGGGCCGGCGCGACGCCGGAGCCAATCCGGGCGGAACGGGTTGAGCGGGTCACACCAACCGAGGACGATTCGATGAAGCTGATGATCGCCATGACCGCCGCCGCCGCGCTCGCCGCCGCTGCCGCTCCCGCCAGCGCGGGCTGCCTGACCGGGGCCGCGGTCGGTGGCACCGCCGGGCACTTCGCCGGGCATCACGCAGTCCTCGGCGCAGCGGCGGGCTGCGCCTACGGCCACCATCGCGCGGTCGTGGCGAAGCGGCAGGCGGCGGCTGCCGCAGCGGCGCAGCGCAATGCGAGCTATCAGCACGGCGCTGGCCCAGCGCATCAGTAAGGCGCGGCGATCGTTAAAAAAACGCTGTCCTACACCCTGTTAAGCCGCTTACTTTCGCGGCTCGACTCGACTGTCCACCGGGACAGAACCGCTCTTTCTCATTGCTGGCTTGTTCGAAGGAGACGACCTCCAAAGTCGTCATTCCCGCCTTCGCTGGGATGACGAGTGCGAGGGTACGGCAGTTGCTTCAACGAAAGTGCGTCTCGCACTTTAAGCGCGATGGTCGAAGAAGAAGACCAAAGGCGAAGGTCAGAGCGAAAATCAAAACACACGCTTTTGTGTGAACTTATTTTGAACTTAACCCCGGGCAGCCCTACAAATCAGTGGAAATCCCGTGACTTAGGCAAGACGCGGAGGTTGCGCGGGTGGCCGTGGGTCTGGGGGTAGCCCGGGTGGAGGTCCTCGACCGCGCGCGATTGCTCGGGCTCACAGTCGTGGGTTTCCGACAGCCGGTCGAGTTCTGCGCTGCGGTCCTCGACCCGGCTCGCCATCAGATGGATGACGCCCTCGGGGCTGCGCTGGAGTTCGCCCTCGACGAGCATCAATCGCGACGCCATGATGTTGCGGCGGTAGCGCTCGAACAGCCGCGCCCAGATGACGACGTTGGTCACCCCGGTCTCGTCCTCCAATGTCACGAAGATCGCATTGCCCTTGCCGGGGCGCTGGCGGACGAGGACGATTCCGGCGGTTTTAAGCAGGCGGCCGTTCTTCGCCCCTGAAGTCTCGGCGCAGCTCGCCACGCCCTCGGCGGCGAAGACCGGGCGGAGGAAGGCCATCGGGTGCGCCTTCAATGACAGGCGGATCGTCTGGTAATCGGCGGCGACCTGCTCGCCCGGGGTCATCGGCGGCAGTTCGGCGGCGGCCTCGACCCCGAGCTCGCGGGCATCCGCTGCGGCGAACAGCGGCAGCGTGCCGACAGGAGTCCGCCGCGCCTCCCATAGCGCCGTACGCCGGTCGAGCCCGATCGAGCGGCAGGCGTCGGCATCGGCGAGCAGGTTGAGCGCGCGCTGCGGCAGGTCGGCCCGCCGCGCCAGCTCCTCGATGCTGGCGAACGGCCGCGCGGCGGTCATCCGATCCGACCACACCTCTCGAAAGCCGCTGATCTGGCGCAGGCCGAGGCGGACCGCGAAACCGCCGCTGCTGCCATCGCGGTCGAGGCTGTTGTCCCAGTCGCTCGCGTTGATGTCGATCATGCGGACATCGACGCCGTGGGCGCGGGCGTCGCCGACGATCTGCGCCGGGGCGTAGAACCCCATCGGCTGGGCGTTGAGCAGCGCCGCCGCGAACACCGCCGGGTAGCGGCACTTGAGGTACGACGACACCCAAACCAGCCGGGCGAAGGCGAGCGCGTGGCTTTCGGGGAAGCCGTAGCTGCCGAACCCCTCGATCTGCTGGTAGCAGCGCCGCGCGAACGCCTCGTCATAGCCGCGCCGGACCATCCCGCCGACCATCTTCGTCTCGAACTGGTCCATCGTCCCGACGTTGCGGAAAGTCGCCATCGCCCGGCGCAACTGATTCGCCTCCGCCGGCGTGAACTCGGCGGCGACGATCGCGAGCTTCATCGCCTGCTCCTGAAACAGCGGCACCCCGAGCGTCTTGCCGAGCACCTCGCGCAACTCGTTCGGGTCGTGCGGCGGTGACGGCGAGGGATATTCGACCGCCTCACGCTTTTGCCGCCGCCGAAGATAGGGGTGGACCATGTCACCCTGGATCGGCCCCGGGCGGACGATCGCGACCTGGATGACGAGGTCGTAGAGTTCACGCGGACGCAGCCGCGGCAGCATGTTCATCTGCGCGCGGCTTTCGACCTGGAACACCCCGACGCTGTCGCCGAGGCACAGCATGTCATAGACGTCGGGGGCGTCGTCGGGGACGTTGTCGAGCGTGTATTGGCGGCCGATGTGGGTCGCGATCAGCGCGAACGCCTTGCGGATGCAGCTCAGCATGCCGAGCGCGAGGATGTCGACTTTCATCAGCCCGAGCGCGTCGATGTCGTCCTTGTCCCATTCGATGAAGGTGCGATCGGCCATCGCCGCATTGTGGATCGGCACCGTCTCGTCGAGCCGGTCCTCGGTCAGGACGAAGCCGCCGACGTGCTGCGACAGGTGCCGGGGGAACTTGAGGATCTGGCCGACGAAGTCGCCGAGCCGCGCGATCTCGGGGGCATCGGGGTCGAAGCCGGTCTCCTGCACGCGCTGGCGTTCGAGCTCGCTGGCGAAGCTGCCCCAGACCGTGCTTGTCAGGCGGCTGGTGACGTCCTCGGTTAGCCCGAGCGCCTTGCCGACCTCGCGCACTGCGCTGCGCGGGCGGTAGTGGATCACCGTCGCGGCGATGCCGGCACGCTCGCGGCCGTAGCGGCGGTAGACGTACTGCATCACCTCCTCGCGCCGCTCGTGCTCGAAGTCGACGTCGATGTCTGGGGGCTCTTTCCGCTCCTCGGAGACGAAGCGCGAGAACAACAGGCTATGCTTGGTCGGATCGACCGCGGTGATGCCGAGGACGAAGCAGATCACCGAATTCGCCGCCGACCCGCGCCCCTGGCACAGGATCCCCTGCCCTTGGGCGAAGGCGACGATGTCGTGGACGGTCAGGAAATACGCCGCGTACTGAAGCCTGGCGATCATCGCGAACTCGTCGGTGAGGAGCTTGGCGACCTTGTCCGGGATGCCGTCGGGCCAGCGCTTGGCGGCCTTGGTCAGCGTCAGTTCTTCGAGCCACGCTTGCGGCGTATATCCCGGCGGCACAGGCTCGTGCGGGTATTCGTAGCGCAGATCGTCGAGGGTGAAGGCGATGCGGTCGAGCAGCTTGCCCGTTTCGGCAAGCGCATCGGGGGCATCGGCGAACAGCCGCGCCATCTCGATTTCGGGCTTGAGATGGCGCTCGGCATTCGCCGCGAGGAGCCGCCCGGCATCGGCGATCGTCCGCTTTGTGGCGATACACGTCAGGATGTCGTGTAGCGGGCGCTGCGCCGGGGTGGCGTAGAGCGCATCGTTGACCGCGATCAGCGGCACACGTGCGGCAGCGGCGCGGTCGATCGCCGCGCGCAGCCGCCGCCGGTCGCGCCCGCCGCGCAGCATCGTCGCGCCGAGCCATACCCGACCGGGAGCGGCGCGGGCGAGGCGCGGCAGGATTGCCGCCGGATCGGGTCCGGGGAGGACGATCAGCATCAGGTCGTCTAGGTGATCGAGCAGGTCGGCGGCGAACAGGTGGCAGTCGCCTTTCACCGCGCGCAGGTTGCCGGTCGTCAGCAACCGCGTCAGCCGCCCCCAGCCGCGCCGCGTCGCCGGATAGACGATGATGTCGGGGGTTTCGTCGGCGAAGACTAGCCGCGCGCCGACGATGAGCTTGAAATCGGGCAGCTTGAAGTCGGGCGGCTTGTCGGGCTGCTGCTCCGCCGCCTCAAGCGCATCGCGCAACGCGACATGCGCGCGGACGACCCCGGCGACGGTGTTGCGGTCGGCAATGCCGATGCCGGTGTGGCCGAGTTCGAGCGCGGCGGCGACCATGTCGGACGGATGCGACGCGCCGTGGAGGAACGAGAAGTTCGTCGCGGCGGCGAGTTCGGCATAACCACTCACGCAAACAAGCCGTGGAGATACCATTCGGGTGCCGCGCGCTCGACGCCGTACAGGCCGTGGCGGAAGACCCAGAAACGCCGCCCGGCCTGGTCCTCGACGCGGTAATAATCGCGCGTCATCCCCGCTCCGCGCCGGTGCCGCCACCATTCGGCGGCGATCCGTTCGGGCCCCTCGGCACGCCGCACCTCGTGGAGCACGCGCCGCCAGCGAAAGCGAAACGGCGGGCCGTCGGGGACTTCGGCGATCGCTTCGATCCGCTGCGGCGGATCGAACAAATGGAGCGGACGCAGCGGCGGCTCGCCGGGCTCTGGGATCTGCCACGCGACCGGGGGCGCCGTGTCGGCGATCGGCAGGTCGAACGCCGCCTGTTCGGGGACATGACTATCGCCGGCTCGAAACCGCCGGACGCGCCCTTGGCCGAGCCGGATCGTCAGCCGGTCGATCAGCGCCGCAAGCTCGGCATCGGCGACCGCGCCGCCGTCGAGTTCGAGTTGCTGCGCGACCAGCGGCTCGGTTACCGGGACCGCGAGCCGGATCAGGTCGTAGCCGAAGCCCGGGTCGAGCGGATCGGCGAGCGTGCCGATCCGCTCGCGAAACAGCCGGGCGAGGACGCCGGCATCGCGCGTCGGCTGGCCAGTGTCGATCCATAGGCGCGCAACATGACCGTCGCTGCGGAACAGCGCCGCCTCGAACCGCCGCCCGCCGCGGCTGCGATCGGACAGCTCGGTCGCCGCGCGCCGCATCAGCTCGTCGAGCGACGAAAGGACGGTTTCGGTCATCGCCACCGGCTCGGCGAAGCGGGTCTCAACCGCGATCTCGGGCGGGTGGCGGCGCGGCGTGATCCGCGGGTCGGCCTCGCCGAGCAGGCGTTCGAGCGCGGTCGTCGTCGCCACGCCGAAGCGCGCCGCGAGCGGTCCGCGCGGCCGCCGGGCAAGGCTGGCGATCGTCTTGAGCCCGGCGCGACGCAGCGCCTGATGGATCTCGCCGTCGACCCGCAACGCTGCGACCGGCAGCGCGGCGACGGTTTTGGCCCTGAACGCCGCGAGCGCGTTCGCTGCATCGGGCGTATCAGCGAACGCGGCGGTCAGGCTCAACCCCTGCCGCTCGACCCGGCGGCGAAGATCGGCGGCGAGCCCCGCTTCGTCGCCGAACG
Source organism: Polymorphobacter megasporae (assembly GCF_018982885.2). NCBI lineage: Bacteria > Pseudomonadati > Pseudomonadota > Alphaproteobacteria > Sphingomonadales > Sphingosinicellaceae > Glacieibacterium > Glacieibacterium megasporae. The sequence continues at coordinate 1,295,416 of NZ_CP081848.1, forward strand.
GATGGACGCAGCCGGTAATGTCGATGACCATGCCGCGCGGCGGATCGGTCGCAACCATCGGCGAATAGCGGTCGCAGGCGTCGGCGAGCCAGTCGAGCAACGCCGTGTCGGCGGCGGGATCGTGCGCCACCGCGACCAGATCGGGGATACGCGCGCGTGCGTCGGTCAGCGTCAGTCCCGGCGCGATCCCGAGTGCCGCCGCCGCCGCATCGACCGCGGCGACGCGCATGGCACCACCGGCTTTCTCGACGAGGACAAAGGGTGTGTCACGCGGCGCGGCGCCGCTGCGTATCGCGCGTTCCGACGGCAGGAACGGCAGATACAGCGCGAGGTAGCGGCGCATCGCGAAAGGCTCGACGGTCACGGTCCCACTCCACCCGGGCCTCGAACCCGGCAATGCCGCCGCGATGCCGCAGCAGGTTGATGTCGAACGCCGGCTGTCCCGGCGCATTGGCGGCAAGTACGGCGGATGGCGCGGACGATACCGCCCACCGCGTTTCAGCAGCGCTCGGCACGGGCTGGGCACCACTGCGGAGGACGAGCGCCGTCACGCCCGACCGCGCGGCGGCGAAGGCGATGCGCCGCGATTCGGTCAGGCCGAACTCGGCAGCCTGTGCCCAAGGCTCGATGACGACGGTGCTGATCGCGGCGCATTTGACGGTGTCGGCAGCAGCCTGGAGGACGCCGCGCGTCGTATCGGCGTGGACGAGGATGATCGAATCGGGGTCGGCGCCAAGCTCGACCAGACCCGCGCCGTAAAGGCGTCCGGCTTCGCGGACGGTGCGCGCGTCGCGGACCCAGAAAACCGGCCGGTCCGGCGATGCGCGCAAAGCAAGCAACACAGCAAAACCGGCGGCGGCGGCGCTGTCGGCAGGCACAGCGGCGAACACCTCGTGCAATGCCGCGCGCAGCAGCCCCTTCCCGAGCCGCGCGTCTGCTAGGACGGCACCGGTCGTGAGTCGGGAAGGCGACTCGGGAGGGGAAGAGCGCACTAAGTTCATGTTATGTTCTATTTGCGGGACTCGTTTGGATCGAGTCAAGGCGACTCTCTGTCGGATCGACCATCGCGCTCGGGCACCGTCATCGAATTGCCACGCGAGAGTTGGGTCACAGGTTGTTTCAATAAGTCGCAGGTAGCGCTACCAAGCGCTCCATGACCAACGCCTCAGCATCCTCGCCCGTCCTGCTGCTGTTCGGGGCTACCGGCGACCTCGCCCATCGGATGCTGCTACCGTCGCTGTTCGGCCTCGACGCCGACGACTTCCTGCCCGAGGGCTTCCGTATTGTCGCGACCGCGCGGAGCGTGATGGATTCGGCAGCATACCGCGCCATCGCCGCCGAGGCGCTGGCGGCGCATGTCGACGCCGACCGGCTTCAACAGGCATTGGTTACGCGCTTCCTCGACCGAATCGATTATGTTGCGCTCGATGCGACGAAGGCCGATGGCTTCGGTGCTCTCGCGACCGCCGTCGGGTCGACGCAGAGCCTGTCGATCTTCCTGTCGACCGCGCCCTCGCTGTTCGGCTCGACGATTGCCGGGCTGGCCGCCGCGGGTCTTGCCGGGGCCAACGTCCGCCTCGCGCTCGAAAAGCCGCTCGGCCACGACCTTGCGTCGAGCCAGGCGATCAACGACCAGGTCGCGCACGTCTTCCCCGAGGAGCGGACCTTCCGCGTCGACCATTATCTCGGCAAGGAGACGGTGCAGAACCTGATCGCGCTGCGCTTCGGCAACGTCCTGTTCGAGCCACTGTGGAACGCCGCCGGGATCGATCACGTCCAGATCACCGTTTCGGAGACCGTCGGGCTCGAAAGCCGCGGCGATTATTACGACGGCATGGGCGCGCTGCGCGACATGGTGCAGAACCACATGCTGCAACTCGTGGCGCTCGTCGCGATGGAGCCGCCGGCGCGCTTCGACGCGGCGTCGGTTCGCGACGAAAAGGTCAAGGTCCTGCGCTCGCTCCGCCCGATCGATGCCGGCACGGTCGAGACGTGCAGCGTCGTCGGCCAGTATGGCGCGGGCGCGGCGGGCGGGCAGCCGGTGGCGGGCTATGCCGACGAGCTCGGCCGTCCGTCGAACACCGAGACCTTCGTCGCGTTGAAGGCGCATATCGACAATTGGCGGTGGAAGGGCGTCCCCTTCTACCTGCGGACCGGCAAGCGGCTCGCGACGCGACAGTCGGAGATCACGATCGAATTCAAGGCCGTGCCGCATTCGATCTTCGAGGGCGCCAAGGCGTCGGCCGACCTCAAGCCCAACCGGCTGATTATTCGCCTCCAGCCCGATGAGAATATCCGTCTGACGATCATGGCGAAAACCCCCGGCCTCGACCGCGACGGCCTTCACCTGCGCGAGGTGCCGCTCGACATCGGGCTGGCGAACGCCTTCGCCGACGTCCGCCGCCGGATCGCCTACGAGCGCCTGATGCTCGACTTGATCGGTGGCGACCCGACGCTGTTTGTCCGCCGCGACGAGGTCGAGGCGCAATGGACGTGGATCGACGCGATCCGCGATGGCTGGACCAAGAAAGGCATGACGCCGCGGCCATATGGTGCCGGGTCGTGGGGGCCGTCGGCGGCGATCGGCCTCGCCGAACGCGACGGGGTGAGCTGGCATGACTGACCTGCGCTGGGCGGCCGACGGCAGCGATGCCGCGGTCGTCGAGGCCGTCGCCGCAGTCGTTTCCCGGACCGGCCCGGTCACGTTGTGCCTGCCCGGCGGTTCGACCCCCGCCCCGATATTCACGAGCCTCGCCGCGATGCTGCTGCCGTGGGACAAGGTGACGATCATGCCGGGCGATGAGCGCCGCGTGCCGCACGACCATCCCGCGAGCAATGTCGGCCAGTTGCGCGCGGCGTTCGGCGCGACGGGCGCGACGATCGAGCCGCTGTCGCCCGACCTGCCGGTGCCGCGCTTCGACCTTATCTGGCTGGGTATGGGCGGCGACGGGCATGTCGCGTCGCTGTTCCCCAGCGCCAATCCCGATCCCGCCGCAGCTCCCGCAGTGATCGACGTCACCCCTGAGCCGCTGCCGCCCGAAGCGCCGTTCGACCGGCTGACGCTCAACCTCGCCGCGATCGCCGACAGCGCCGCGGTCATGCTTGTCATCCGCGGGGCGGCGAAGCGGTCGCTCCTCGAAGCCGCTGCCGCCGGAGCCAACGACCTGCCGGTCGCGCGGCTGCTCAGGCTCGCCCCCGTCACCGCGTTCTGGAGCCCGGCATGACCCTCCACCCGACCGTCGCCGCCGTCACCGACCGCATCATCGAGCGCAGCCGCGCTGGGCGGGCGGCGTATCTCGCGCTGATCGACCGCGAGGCCGACCGCGGACTCGACCGGCCAGCGTTGTCGTGCGGTAACCTCGCGCACGGCTTCGCTGCCGCCGAAGGCGACAAAGCGGCGATCCGCGGCGGCCGCGCGATGAATATCGGCATCGTCACCGCGTACAACGACATGCTGTCGGCGCATCAGCCGTACGGGCGCTACCCTGAACAGATCAAGATTTTCGCGCGCGAGGCGGGGGCGACGGCGCAGGTCGCGGGCGGAGTCCCGGCGATGTGCGACGGCGTCACCCAGGGGCAGGTCGGAATGGAGTTGTCGCTGTTCAGCCGCGACACGATCGCGCTGTCGACCGCGGTCGCCTTGAGCCACGGCATGTTCGAAGGCGTCGCGCTGCTTGGCATCTGCGACAAGATCGTCCCCGGGCTGCTGATCGGCGCGCTGCGCTTCGGGCACCTGCCGACGATCCTGATCCCGGCCGGGCCGATGCCGTCGGGGCTGCCGAACAAGGAAAAGGCGCGCGTCCGCCAGCTGTTCGCCGAGGGCAAGGCGACCAAGGCCGAGCTGCTCGATGCCGAGGCGGCGAGCTATCATTCGCCGGGCACCTGCACCTTCTACGGCACGGCGAATTCGAACCAGATGATGATGGAGGTCATGGGTCTCCACGTTCCGGGAGCCGCCTTCGTCAATCCCGGGACCAAGCTGCGGCAAGAGCTGACCCGCGCCGCGATCCACCGTCTCGCCGCGGTCGGCCATGGCGGCAACGATTATCGTCCGCTCGGGCGCTGCATCGACGAGCGCGCGATCGTCAACGCTGCCGTCGGCCTGCTCGCGACGGGCGGGTCGACCAACCACGCGATCCATCTGCCCGCGATCGCGCGCGCCGCCGGGATCGTCATCGACTGGGAAGATCTCGACAAGCTGTCGTCGGTCGTGCCGCTGATCGCGCGGATCTATCCGAGCGGCGACGGCGACGTGAACCGCTTCCATGCAGCCGGGGGCATGGCCTTCACCATCCGCACCTTGCGCGACGCTGGCCTGCTCCACGACGTCGTGACGATGGCGAACGGGATCGAGGATTATGCTCGCGAGCCGGTCCTCGACGGCGAAGCATTGGTCTGGCGCAGCGCCCCCGTCGAGTCGCGCGACCCGGTCATTCTGCGCAGCGCGGCCAGCCCGTTCGCGCCCGAGGGCGGGATGCGGCTGGTCGAGGGCAACCTCGGCCGCGCGACGTTCAAGACGAGTGCGGTAGTTCCCGAGCGCTGGACGATCGAGGCCCCCGCGCGGGTTTTCTCCGACCAGAACGACGTCGTCACCGCGTTCAAGGCGGGCGAGCTCGACCGCGACGTCGTCGTCGTTGTCCGCTTCCAGGGCCCCCGCGCCAACGGCATGCCCGAGCTTCACAAACTGGTTCCGGCGCTCGGCGTCCTCCAGGATCGCGGCTTCCGCGTCGCACTCGTCACCGACGGCCGCATGTCGGGGGCGAGCGGCAAGGTGCCCGCAGCGATTCATGTGCACCCCGAGGCGGCACTCGGTGGGCCGCTCGCGCGGATCGAGGACGGCGACGTCGTCCGGCTGTGCGGGGTCGACGGGACGCTCGCGGTCGAGGTCGATGCGGCGATCCTCGCGGCGCGAACCCCGGCGACGATGCCTCCTCCAGCCATCGGCACCGGCCGCGAGCTGTTCGCGATGATGCGCGCCGGCAGCGACGATGCCGAGCATGGCGCGTCGGCGATGCTGGCAGCGGCGGGGCTGTAGTGGAGGTCGTCGCAGCCGATATCGGCGGCACTCACGCCCGTTTTGCGATCGCCGAAGTCACCGGCGGACGTGTCGTCGCGATGAGTTCCGAAGTCACGATGAAGGCAAGCGAGCACGCCAGCCTCCAGCTGGCGTGGCACGCCTTCGCCGCGGCGATCGGCCGCCCGCTGCCCCGCGCCGCTGCGATTGCTGTCGCCTGCCCCGTCGGCGGCGACGTCCTCAAGCTGACCAACAACCCGTGGATCATCCGTCCGGCGCTGATCCCTGAAAAGCTCGAAGTCGACAGCTATTCGCTGTGCAACGACTTCGTCGCGGTCGCCCACGCCGTCGCCACGCTCGGTGAGGAGGGCGTCGCGCATCTGTGCGGTCCGGACCTGCCGCTGCCGCGCGACGGCGTCGTCAGCATCGTCGGTCCCGGGACCGGGCTCGGCGTTGCCATGCTGGTCGGGTCGGCGAGCGGTTACCGAGTCGTCGGCACCGAGGGCGGGCACCCCGATTTCGCGCCGCTCGACAGTATCGAGGACGCTTTGCTCCGCCGCCTCCGCGCGCGCCACAACCGCGTCTCGGTCGAGCGCGTCGTCGCCGGGCCGGGACTGTCGGCGATCTACAAGACCCTCGCCGAGATCGAGGGTGTGACGACCCCCGACCTGACCGACCAGGCGCTGTGGACTTCGGCGCTGGCCGGACAGGACCCGCTCGCCGCCGCCGCGCTCGACCGGTTCTGCCTCAGCCTCGGCGCGGTCGCGGGCGATATCGCGCTGACGCAGGGCGGCTTCGGCGGGGTCGTCATCGCCGGCGGCCTCGGCCTGCGGCTCGCCGGCCACCTGCCGCAGTCAGGGTTCCGCCAGCGCTTTGTCGCCAAGGGCCGCTTCGAGACATTAATGGCGTCGATTCCGGTCAAGTTGCTCACCTATCCCCAGCCCGGCCTCTACGGCGCCGCCGCCGCCTTCGCGCAGGAGCACGACACATGAACATCGACGCCGTGATGCGGCTCGCCCCGGTCATTCCGGTAATCGTCATCGACGATGCCGCGCGGGCACGTCCACTGGCCGAGGCGCTCGTAGCAGCGGGTCACCGCGCGCTCGAGGTGACGCTGCGGACTCCCGCTGCGTTTGAGGCAATCGCCGAGATGGCAAAGGTCGAAGGCGCGGTCGTCGGGGCCGGCACCGTTCTCGACGAAGCCCAACTCGATCGTGCGATCGCCGCCGGTGCGCGCTTCATTGTCTCGCCCGGACTGACCGAGCGTGTCGGCCGCGCGGCGATCGAGCGCGGCATCGCCTTCCTGCCCGGCATCGCTACCGCCGCCGATATCATGCGCGGGCTCGATATGGGCCTCGACCGCTTCAAGTTCTTCCCAGCGGTCGCGAGCGGCGGCATCCCGGCGCTCAAGGCACTGTCCGCGCCGTTCGGCATGGCGCGCTTTTGCCCGACCGGCGGCATCACCGAAGCCACCGCTCCCGACTGGCTCGCGCTGCCATCGGTTGTCTGCGTCGGCGGGTCGTGGATGACCGCGCCCGCCTAATCGGCCGAGCGCAGCTTACCGGCTCGATTGGACCGCAGGGAAGTCGGCCTCGGTCACGAGCGATGCATCCCCGGCGAAATGTCCGACGGCGACCCGGCGCGGGCCGCCATCCATCGCCCAGCCCGGGCCGGCGGGATCGAAGCGGGCGAGGGTCCGCGGCTCGATCTTCACGGTGGCGCGCCGCGTCTGGCCGGGCGCGAGGGTGACCCGACTCCAGCCCGCGAGGCGATCGGTCCTGACGCCGGCGCTGCTCGTCGCCGCGACATAGACCTGCGCGACGTCGCTTCCGGAGCGCTTGCCGGTATTGGTCACGTCGAAGCTGATCGTGGACGACTTGGGGTCCACTTTCAGCCCAGTGTAGCGAAACTGCGTGTACGACAGGCCGTAGCCGAATGGGAACGCGGGGCGCAGCTTCTGCCGCTGATACCAGCGGTAACCGACATCGGCGCCTTCGACATAGTCGACCGGAAACGACGCGAGATCACCCTTCTCCCCGGCGGCCCTGAGCGCGCCTAGGCCAAGCGCGACCGGACGGGGAGCATCCTCGGTACGGGCAGGAAAGCTAATCGGCAGGCGCCCGGCTGGATTGACGCCGCCAAGGATCAGCCGGGCGATCGCCTCGCCGCCGCGCTGCCCTGAATACCAGGCTTCGAGGACCGCCGGGACGCGGTCGAGCCACGGCATCAAGACGGGGCCGCCGGTTTCGAGCACGACGAGGGTCCGCCGGTTTGCCGCCGCGACGGCATCGATCAGAGCATCTTGCTTGTCTGGCAGCGCCAGCGTTTTGGCGTCAACTGCCTCGGTCTGCCATTGCGTCGCAAAGACGATCGCGAGGTCGGCATCGCGCGCAGCGGCTGCGGCCGCCGCCGGATCGTTGCCGTCGACATAGGTGATCGTCGCGCCGGGCAGGGCTGCGCGCAAGGCGAGCAGGGGCGATGACGCGTGCCATGTCACCCGCGCAAACGATGCCGCGGCCCCCGATTTCAACGGTATTTCGACCGGTGCTCCGCCCACCGAACGGACCTGCGACGAGCCGCCGCCGGACAGCACACCGACATCGGCATGGCCGCCGATCAGCACGATGCGCCGAGTGGTCCGGGCAAGCGGCAGCAGGTCGCCATTGTTCTTGAGCAGGACCGCCCCTTCCTCCGCCGCACGCTGGGCAACGGCAGCATGCGCGGCATAATCGATCGGCTGCGGCGACGCCGGTGCGGGATGATCGATCAGGCCGGTGTCGATCACCCCGTAAAGGATCCGCGTCACCATGTCGTCGAGCCGAGTTGCGGGAACACGCCCGGCTGCGATCGCGTCCCTGAGCGCGGTCCCGAAATACACCGCTTTGTCGAGTTCCTGCCCCGACTCCTGGTCGAGCCCGGCGAGCGCCGCCTTGTCGGTCGAATGGACCGCCCCCCAGTCCGACATCACCCAGCCGCGATAGCCCCAGTCGTTCTTGAGCACCCCGGTCAGCAACGCCGCGTTCTCGCAGGCATAGTCGCCGTTGATCCGGTTATACGCGCACATCACCGACCCCGGATGGCCGCGTTCGATCGCGAGCTGGAAGGCGAGCAGGTCGCTTTCTTTGAGCGCCGCAGGGTCGATCCGGGCGTCGAGCACCGTTCTTCCTGTTTCCTGCGAGTTGAGCACATAGTGCTTGATCGTCGAGACGATGTGGTTGCTTTGAACGCCGCGGATCGCTTCTCCCGCCATCGTTCCGGCAAGCAGCGGATCCTCACCGAGATATTCGAAGTTGCGCCCGTTCCACGGATCGCGCGTCAAATTGACTCCGCCAGCGAGCAACACGTTGAAAGTCTTGGCGCGCGCCTCGGCGCCGATCATCGCCCCGCCGGCATACGCGAGATCGGGATCGAAACTTGCGGCCGTGGCGAGCCCGGCCGGAAGCGCAGTAGCGACGTCGCCCTTGCGCTGCTCGATCTGATTGGCGACCCCAAGGCTCGCGTCGCTCTCGCGCAGCGTCGGGATGCCGAGCCGCGGAATGCCGAGAATATGCCCCGCCGACGGCGTCATCGAGATCGGCGGAACCGGCTTGGCCAGTGGTGGGAAATAGCCGTGGACGAGGGCAAGCTTTTCCGCGGTCGTCATCTTCACGACCAGCGCAACCGCGCGGTCCTGGACGGCGTCGGCTTGGGCCAACGACGGCATGGTGAGGGTTACAGCACCAGTCGTGACCAATGCCGCTATCGAAAATGCCTTCATCGACCGGTCCCCGTTCGTTTGTCGCCTACAGCGGTAATCGATCATCAAAGCTTTGACGACAGTCTGCTTTTGCCGAATCATAAGCTCAGTTTTGCGGTTCCGGGAGGGAAGAGTGTGATTCGCCGATCGATCGTGCTGAGTACGCTCGTCGCTGCAGGATTGCCGGGAAATGCCGTCGCGCTGACGCCTCACGCCGACCAGCCCCCGGTGGCCGAATTTGTGTTTGAGGAGGTGGTGACGCTCGCGATTGATGTAAAAGTCGGCGAGACGCCGCTGGGTGGACGGAACATTGTGCCGATCACGGGCGGGACCTTCGAGGGCCCCCGGCTTCGCGGGACGATTATGCCCGGAGGCTGGGACTGGCAGCTTGCGACGACTGGCGGCTGCTTCAAGCTCGAAGCCAATTACATGCTCCGCACCGATGACGGCGCGGTCATCAACATCGCCAATAAAGGTACCTCATGCCGCGATCTCGCCGAACCGGGCGCGCGGCTGATCACCGTACCGACCTTCGAAGCACCTCTCGGACGCTATGCGTGGCTGAACGACGGCGCATATTGGGGGACGCTCGAGGGCACGAAGGTTGAAGGAAAGCCTGCGGTGCGCATAAGGATATACAAAGCGCGGTAGCGCGCTGCTGGATGGTTGTCCGGGCTGCGAAGCTGCAGCCTGAGTGACGCACCCGCGCCTTTGACTTGCTGCCTGGGGCAGGGCGGCGCATGTGGCGGCGCGCGCTTGCCGCTGGCAAACTGGAGAGCGGACATGGATCGACCGCAAACCGGCAGCCCTGGAGCTGAGCGCGCCACCGCCGTGTTGCGCGTGCTGGCAGTGCTTGCCGCATTCGGCGTGACCGGGTGCAGCTCGGTCGTGCTCGATCCGAAAGGGCCGGTCGGGTCGGCCGAGACTATCATCCTGTACAACGCGCTCGCGATCATGCTCGCCATCGTCGTGCCGACGATCGTCGCGACGCTGGTGGTGGCGTGGTGGTTCAGGGCGTCGAACACGCGCGCGAAATATCGCCCTGAATGGGTGTTCTCCGGACGGATCGAGCTCGTCGTCTGGTCGATCCCGCTGATGGTCATCCTTCTGCTCAGCGGCGTGATCTGGAGCGGGTCGCACGCGCTCGATCCGGCGCAGCCGCTCCGCTCGACGGTCAAGCCGCTCGAGGTCGAGGTCGTGTCGCTCGATTGGAAATGGCTGTTCATCTATCCGGCACAGGGCGTCGCCGCGGTCAACGACCTCGTCGTGCCGGCCGGCACCCCGGTCCATTTCCGGCTGACCTCGGCGAGCGTGATGAGCGCGTTCTTCGTGCCGCAGCTCGGCAGCATGATCTACACAATGAACGGCATGGCGACCCAGCTCAACCTGATGGCCGATCGCCCGGGCGACTTCGACGGACGATCGTCGCACTATAATGGCGACGGCTTCCCGGGGATGCATTTCAAGCTGCACGCGGTCACGCCCGAGCAGTTTGCCCAATGGGCCGCGACGGCAGGGCGCGGGACGACCGTGCTCGACGCGGCGGCGTATCAGCAATTGGCGCGGCAGAGCATCGACAACGAGCCGCTCGTCTACGCCCGGGCGGCACCGGGCCTGTTCGACGACATCGTGCGGCAAAAGCTGCCGCCGGGTCCGGGGCCAAAAGCCGATACCGCGTCCCCGCGCGAGGAGATCAAGCATGCTGGGTAGACTGTCATGGGCGGCGATTCCGCTCGACTCGCCACTGCCGATCTTCGCGTCGCTCGTCGTCGGCCTCATCATCCTCGGCGTCATCGGCTGGGTCGTGGTGAAGGGGTACTTCCCGTATATTTGGGATGAGTGGATCACCAGCGTCGACCATAAGCGGATCGGCGTGATGTATACCCTGCTTGCGCTCGTCATGCTGCTGCGCGGGTTCACCGATGCGATAATGATGCGGGCGCAGCAGGCGATGGCGCTCAACGCGCCCGGCTACCTGCCACCCGAGCATTACGACCAGGTCTTCTCGTCGCACGGCACGATCATGATCTTCTTCGTCGCGATGCCGTTCATGATCGGGCTGATGAACTTCGTCGTGCCGCTGCAACTCGGCATCCGCGACGTCGCTTTCCCGACGCTCAACTCGGTCAGCTTCTGGCTGACCGCGACCGGCGCGTTGCTGGTCAACATCTCGCTCGTCGTCGGCGAATTCGCTCGCACCGGCTGGCTGCCGTATCCGCCGCTGTCGGAACTCGCGTATTCGCCGGGGGTCGGGGTCGATTATTATCTATGGGCGCTACAGATATCAGGCATCGGGACGCTGTTGTCCGGCATCAACCTCGTGACGACGATCCTCAAGACCCGTGCGCCGGGGATGGGGCTGATGCGGATGCCGATGTTCTGCTGGACGTCGCTCGCGTCGAACCTGCTGATCATTGCGGCGTTTCCGATCCTGACCGCGACGCTCGCGATGCTCCTGCTCGACCGCTACCTCGGCTTTCACTTCTTCACCAACGAAGCCGGCGGCAACGTCATGATGTTCATGAACCTGATCTGGGCATGGGGCCACCCCGAGGTCTACATCCTGATCCTGCCCGCGTTCGGCATCTTTTCCGAAGTCATCGCGACGTTTTCGAGCAAGCCGCTGTTCGGCTACCGTTCGATGGTGCTCGCGACGATGGTGATCTGCATCTTCGCCTTCACCGTCTGGCTCCATCACTTCTTCACGATGGGAGCGGGAGCGAACGTCAATGCCTTCTTCGGGATCATGACGACGATCATCGCGGTCCCGACCGGGGTCAAGGTGTTCAACTGGATGTTCACGATGTACGGCGGCCGCCTCCGCTACGAGCCCCCGCTATTATGGGCGGTCGGGTTCATCATCACCTTCGTGATCGGCGGCATGACAGGCGTTTTGCTCGCGCTACCGCCGGTCGACTTCCTGCTCCACAACAGCCTGTTCCTCGTCGCGCACTTCCACAATGTCATCATCGGCGGCGTGCTGTTTGGCGGCTTTGCCGGCTACAACTACTGGTTCCCCAAGGCGTTCGGTTTCAAGCTTCATGCCGGGCTCGGCAAGGCGGCGTTCTGGTTCTGGCTGGTCGGCTTTTATGTCGCGTTCATGCCTCTGTATGTCCTTGGCTTCCTCGGCATGACCCGGCGGATGCAGCATTACGACGTTCCGGCTTGGCGTCCGTGGCTACTCGTCGCGGGCGCCGGAGCCGGGCTGATCGCGATCGGCATCGTCCTGATGATTGCCCAGCTCGTCGTCAGCATCCGGCGGCGTGAGGCGCTGCGCGATACGACTGGCGACCCGTGGGACGGTCGGACACTCGAATGGGCGACGACCTCGCCGCCGCCGAGTTATAATTTCGCGGTCCTGCCCGAAGTCTCCGGCGAGGATGCCTATTGGGCAATGAAGCAGCACGCGCGCGAAGACACGCCGCCAGTGCTCGCTGCCTTCGTGATGCCGCGGAACACGGCGACCGGCATCGTCTGCGCGTTCTTCGCGACGGTGATGGGCTTTGCGCTGATCTGGCACATATGGTGGATGGTCATCCTCGGCGGGCTCGGCGCATTCGCCACCTTCGTTGTCTTCGCGTGGCGCGATCAGACCGAGGAAGAGATTTCCGTCGCGGAACTGAAGCAGCGGGAACAGGCGTCACGTGCATCGCGCCGCAGCACGCTCGTGGGAGAAGTCGCGTGAGTGCCGCTACGGCAACCGCCGCCGGCGATGTACCCGAAGGCGGTGTCGCCCCGGTCCGCATCGTCGTCGCGTACGGCTTCTGGATCTTCCTCGTCAGCGATATCATCATGTTCGCCGGCTTCTTCGCCGCTTATGCGGTGCTGTCGGGCGCGACCGCAGGCGGGCCGAGCGGACGCCAGCTGTTCGACCTGCAGACGACCGCGATCGAGACCGGCTGCCTGCTGGTGTCGAGCTTCACCTGCGGCCTTGCCAGCATCGCCGCCGATGTCCGCAACAAACTCTGGTTTACCGTCGCGATGGCGGCGACCTTCGTGCTCGGGGCGACGTTTGTCGGCATCGAGGTCAACGAGCTGTCGCAGCTGGTCGCACGCGGCGCTGGCCCCGATCGCAGCGCCTTCCTGTCGGCGCTGTTCGCGCTGGTCGGCTGCCACGGGCTCCACGTCACGATCGGGCTACTGTGGCTGCTGACGATGGTCGCGCAGGTCTTCGCCAAGGGCTTCCGCGAGGATATCATGCACCGCATCCTGTGCTTCACGCTGTTCTGGCACGCGCTCGACATCATCTGGGTGGCGCTGTTTACCGTAGTGTATCTGCTCGGAGTTGCCACATGAACGGGCCGCAGCGCAGAAAGCCGGAAACAGCGCCCGGCGACAAGCGGCCTGAAGCCAGTGACGTCGGCAGCGCCGTGCGGGGCTACGCTATAGGCCTGGTGCTCGCCGTCGGGATGACTGCAGTCTCCTTCTATATCGTCCACAGCCCGCTGATCTGGACGCCGGGGATCCCGATGGGCCTCATCGTGCTGGCGATCGCGCAGATGGGCGTCCACCTCGTGTTCTTTCTTCACGTCAACACCGGCCCCGACAGCACCAATACGACATTGGCGCTCGCGTTCGGACTGTTGATCGTGTTCCTGATCATTGCCGGGTCATTGTTCATCATGACCAATCTGAATCACAACATGCTCCCGATGGATCAGGTCATGCAGATGCAGCGATAGACCGGCTGCGCAGCGACGCCTCGTTCATCGATCAGCGCGCCGCGAACAGTTTCTCCCGGACCTTGGCGATGCCGAACTTGAAGGCTTGATCGAGCTTGATGTGCGGCATGGCCGGAATCTCATCAGGATTGATGACGGCGTGCAGGATCGCCGGGCCGGGCGTGGCGAGGAACTCGCGCATCGTCGCCGCCAACATCGCGGGATCGCGCGCGGTGAAGCCTTTGACCCCGCAAGCCCGGGCGAAGGCAGCAAAGTCGATGTTCGGAAAGTTCGCGCCCTTCGTCGCGGGGTTGCCGGCACCCTCCTGCTCGAAGTGCACAAGGCCCCAGCCGCCGTTATCGTAAACGATGACCTTGACCGCGAGACCATGCTCGACGGTCGTCATGAATTCGCCGAGCAGCATGGTGAAGCCACCGTCGCCGGCGTGGAGGATCACCTGCCGGTCGCGGTCGAGAAGCTGCACGCCATTGGCGATCCCAAGCCCGGTGCCAACTGCAGCGTTGTTGAACGACCCGGTGATCTGCTGCAACCCGCGCGGCCGCGTCCAGTTGCCCGCCCATAGCGTGACTTCGCCGGTGTCGGTAACGAACACCGCGTCGTCATCGGCCATGTCGCTCGCCAGTCGCGCCACTGCTTGCGGATGGATCAGGTCGCTGCTTCGTGCCGGGTCGGCTTTCTCGTCAAGCATCGTGGCCCAGCTACGCCGCGCTTTGTTGGCTTCATCGAGGAAGCCGGTGTCGGCACGCTGCGGCAGGTCTTCGAGCAGCATCGAAATCGCCGGGCGAACCGATCCGACGATGCCAAGCTCGACCGGCGTGCGACGGCCAAGGGCAAAGGCGCGCTCGTCGATCTGAACGACATGGCCGTGCTTGGGCAGATACTCGACATAGGGATAGTCGGTGCCGAGCATCAGCAGCAGATCGGCGTCCATCACCGCGTCGGTCCCGGCTCGCCCCCCGATCAGACCGAGACCGCCGATCCAATTGGGGTGATCGAACGGCAGTAGGTCGAGCGCGCGGTAAGTGTGGACCAGCGGCGCATGCAGGCGCCGCGACAGTGCGTCGAGCTCGAGCGCGGCGCCGTGCGCGCCGTTGCCGCACAGCAGCGTCACGGTCTTCGCCGCGCCGATCAACGAATGCAGTGCGACCATATCCGACGGCACTGGCGCGACGTCGGGGCGTGGTCGCAGCGTCGCCATGCTCGGCACCTTGCCGTGAGCTCTGGCGCCGAAGACGTCGGGCGGGATGCTGATATGCGCGACGCCGCGCTGACCATACGCCTCGGCAATCGCCTGGTGGAACACCGCCGGGGCCTGCGAGGCGCTCGCCAGCGTTTGCGTGTACACCGCGACATCGCGGAACAGCAGGTCGGGCGTGTCCTCCTGCAGATAGTCGGTTCCGCGCAGCTCGGTCGGCACGCCGCCAGAGATCGCCAGCACCGGAGCATGATCCTTGCGCGCCTCGTACAGCCCGGCGACGAGGTGGTTGCCGCCCGGCCCAGTGGTGCCGCAGCAAACGCCGAGGCGGCCGGTCAGCTTGGCCTGCCCGGCCGCCGCCAGCGCCGCGCCTTCTTCATGCCGGACTCCGATCCACTCGATGACCTTCTGGCGGCGGATGGCGTCGGTAAAGGGGTTGAGCGCATCGCCGACGACACCGAAGACCTGCCGGACACCGATCTCCGCCAAGGTTTCCACAAGCAATTCGGCGACGGTGGTCATCAGCAAAGGCTCCAGCAGCTAGGACCGGGTAACGCGCGACGCCCGCCCGCGGCTACCACCGCCACTCATTCTCTGTGCGGCAACATCGCGGGATCCGGGGGTGGTAATCATACGCCATTGGACGCATTGGACCTGCTCGGCAGCGAAGCGAGGACCGTGTAAATGAGCAAGCAGTTTGCGAGCGCGGTCCTGAATTCAACGCGCGATTGGTTTCGTCGCGCATCTTACGGTGCGACCGGCTTTGCTCTCATCGCCTCGTCGGCTGTCTTTGCGCAGATCGTGACGATCCCTTTCGGCGGCCCACGCCCGGTAAAGCCGTCGCCGAACGCCAATCTGCTCGGTGCGCCGGCGGACATCGCCGCAGCTGTGGCCGCCAAAGGACGGCCGTCGGTCATGCGCAGCCTCGACGATCAATATCACCCCGCCGACGTGCTCACCTTTCTCGGCCTGACGCGCGGCGTCCGGGTGTTCATCGTCGAGCACGATCCCGGATATTTTGGTGAAATCGTCGGAGCTGCGGTCGGACCCGGGGGAAGGGTCACCGAACTCGTTCGCCGCGCCGTGATTCAAGATGCAGTCGCGCGGTCGAGGTTGAGCGATGCCATCGGCCGCGCCCCCAGCCTGGCGCTTCTCGCCGCCGAACCCTCGACGGTCCGGCTGGCCCCGGGCAGCCTCGATTTCGTCTTGCTTCATCTTGCGTACGAGCAGTTGCCGTCGGACGCGGCTGCACCCGGCGCCTCGAATCCTGGTGTGAGCGCATTCCTCAACAAGCTGTTCATCGCTCTGCGACCCGGTGGCATCGTCGGTGTCGTCGAACCGTCTGTCGACGCGGGCGGAGCCGGCCGCGATTCAGCGAGCGTCAAACGCGACTTCCAGCAGGCCGGCTTTGTGCTTGATGCCGCAGGTCGTATGCGCGGCGAAGAGGATGACACCGGCCTCGGCCAGCCGCAGGCCGCGACCGCCGGCAGCGCACCCGGCAACTTCATCTTGAAATTCAGGAAGCCGGAATAGCCGCGGTGTCGGCGTTTTGCTTGGCGCGTCGAAGTGCACGCTCATCAAGACGCGATCGAAACCTGCTAGAGGCGAATGACCACGCACGGCATCAGCAAGATCGATGTTTGGTGCACCCGGAGAGATTCGAACCCCCGACCCCTGCCTTCGGAGGGCAGTGCTCTATCCAGCTGAGCTACGGGTGCGTGCGGCGGCTTTAGCAAAGTCGCGGCCAACGCGCCAGCAGGCTATTTCCAGGGAATCTACTTCGCAGCCGAGGTATAGGGGACGAAGGGGCCGAGGCCGCAGCTGGCACCGCGGCTCGGGCCGCCGCCCTGGATGATGACGGTTATGATATCGACTGAACATAGCTGGCTAAGCGATGTCGAATAGCTGAAGGCGCGCTCGAAACCGAGTTGCGGGCAGCTGTTGGGCAAAGTGTTTCGCAGCACTTCGCGGTCGCTGAGGTAAAAATCGATGGTGCGGTCATCGACGACCCTTGCCTCGCGGACGCGGTTCAATTGAACGCAGGATTTCGTAATGGCCGAAGACTTTGCGGGGGCGACAGTCGTTGCAACCGCTACTGCCGACTTCTCCGGCGGCGTCGCCGTACACGCCGTCAATCCACTGCCGAGCACAAAGCAAAACGCTGGAACAACCTGCCGCATCGTGTCTTCTCGATCTGCCTAATAGGACGCGACGCTACTAAATACTAATGGTACACCTTAAGCAACCGGCTCTGAACAGGCCATGAACTCGACACCACCCTTTGGTCAGGATGAGAGACGCGTCTTTGGCAAATACGCACAGACTTCGAAAACGATGCATCGCCAGCACTCCGGCTTTCGCGCGAGGCAGACGTAGCGGCCATGCAGCAACAGCCAGTGATGTGCGTGGCGTCTGTAAGCAGCTGGAATGACTGCCATAAGCCCGTCCTCGACAGCGCGGGGCGTGGCACCGGGCGCGAGGCCGGTGCGATTTGCCACACGAAAGATGTGGGTGTCGACGGCGCAGGTCTCGTCGCCGAAAATCTCGTTGAGGATGACGTTGGCGGTCTTTCGGCCGACTCCTGGGAGGGCTTCGAGCGCGGCGCGATCGTGGGGGACCTCGCCCTTATGGTTCGCGATGAGCGCGGCGCTCAGTGCTAACACGTTCTTTGCCTTGGTGTTGAACAGGCCGATCGTGCGGATGTGGTTACGAATTTCGTCCTCGCCGAGGGCGACCATCATTTCCGGGGTGCTGGCGGCGGCGAACAGGCCCTTGGTCGCGCGATTGACGCCGATGTCGGTCGATTGTGCCGACAGGACGACGGCGACGAGCAACTCGAACGGGTTAGCATAGTCGAGCTCGGTCGTCGGGGCGGGGTTGCCCGCGCTCAGCCGCGCAAACAGCGTCTCAACATCCTCCGGACTCATCGGGCGCACACGGCCCGCACACGCCCGCACGTCGTCCGGCGCAGATACAACCCACGCGCGCCCAATCGGCTCACCCTCACTCGACGACCGGCAGCTCGATCGCGCTCGCGGTCGCCCCGCCGCGAAGCACGCTTTCGGTCGCCGCGCGATAATCGCCGGGCTTCGCGTCGAAGATGTTCGACACGAAGGTCTGCGGGTTGCGGTCGTACAGCGGGAACAGGCTCGACTGGATCTGGACCATGATCCGGTGCCCGGGCAGGAAGACATGGTCGGCGTTGGGCAGCGCGAAGCGATACTTCTGGGCCACGTTGACCGGGATCGCGGTCGGGGCCGACAGCGAATCCCGATATCGCCCGCGGAAGATGTCGAGCGCGATCGGCAACTGGTAGCCGCCCAGCTCGGGCTGCGACGGCACCTCGTCGGGGTAGACGTCGATCAACTTAATCACCCAGTCGGCGTCGGTCCCGGTCGTCGCGGCGAACAGGTTGACCATCGACTGGCCGGCGATGTGAACCGGCGCAGTCAGGACCGGCCCGACATAGCTGAGGACGTCAGTCCGCGCGTTCGCCGGGCGCTGGTCGGTAACGAGCCATTGCGTCCACACGCTGCGGTCCTCCATCCGGACCGGGCGGGGCACGAACGGGATCGGGTGCGCCGGGTCGGAGACATAATCGTCGTGCCCCTCGGCCGCCGCGCCGAAGCCGAGGCCCATGTTCGCCTGGAGGTACAGCGGCTTGAGCGCAGCAACCTTCGGCCAACTGTCGAGCCGCCGCCATTTGTTCGTGCCCGTCTCGTAACTCCACACCGGCGGTGTAGCGGCCTTGGGTGCGTCGTCCTTCAAATACTGGTCGAGGAACGGCTGCATCACGTCGCGGCGGAATTCGAGCGCGGTGTCGCCGGTGAACTTGATCGGCCCGAGGCTCGACCCGTCGTAATTCACGCCGCTGTGCCGCCACGGCCCGACGACGAGATAGGTCGGCGCGACGTTGAGCGGCTTGAGCGCGGCATAGACCGCATAGGCGCCGTAGATATCCTCCTGGTCCCAGCGTCCGACGATGAGCATCGTCGCGACATGCGGCGGATGCGCGGCGAGCGTCTTGTCGAGCGCCTGCTCCGACCAGAAGCTGTCGTACGCCGGATGCTGCATGACCTTTTGCGAATAGGGCAGGTCGGCAAGACCGTATTTCCGCGCGTAATCGCCGCTCGATCCGGCGCGGAGATACGCGGTGTAGTCGTCGTAGACCCCTTGCGCGATCGCGTCGCCGTCGTCCTTCACTTCGGTCTGCGAAGCATGATAGCCCCAGACGTTCTGCCTGAACGCGCCGTTGTGGAACCAGTCGTCGCCGCGCCAGCCGTCGACCATCGGTGACATCGGGATCGCGACCTTCAACGCCGGATGCGGGTCGGTCAGCGCCATCAGCACGGTCATCCCCTCGTACGACGAGCCGATCATCCCGACCTTGCCGTTCGATTCAGGCACGTTCTTGACCAGCCAGTCGATCGTGTCCCACGCGTCGGTCCCGTGGTCGACCTTGGTCGGATTGAGCGGCCCGCGGACCGGGCGGACCATGACGTACTCGCCGCCCGATTTATACTTGCCGCGGACGTCCTGGAAGACGCGGATATAGCCGGCGGCGGCGAAGATCTCATCGCCCTGCGGCAGCATCGACACCATCGACGGGCTGACGTTGCGCTCGGCACGCTTGTCGGCGTGGTAGGGCGTGCGCGTCAGGATGATCCCGGCGTGCGTCGCCCCCTTCGGCACGACGATGACGGTGTGGAGCTTGACCCCGTCGCGCATCGGAATCTCGACGGTCCGCTTGACGTAATCGGCGGCGGCGTCCGACGTGGGATTGGTGAAGTGCTTGGGGATGTCGGGGGTCAGCGCCGTGATGGCGGGGGCCGGGGCCGCGAGCGCGTGGGTGGCGAGGACAGCGGTCAGCGCAAGGATTTTCATCGGTGGATTTATGCGGAAGCGATGCCGCGCTGGCAACTGCGCACCTCCCGTCTGGGTTACGAAACTCAGCCCAGCCCGCGCATTAGATGACCGTCTTCGCCGCCGTTGTGACGACCGCCATGATCGCGTCCCATGCCGCCGCGACCGCCGCCTCGGCAACGACGATGCCGATATCCTGATAGCCCAGCAGGACGTTCTGCACGGCGAGCTTCTGGTTATCCTCGAGCAGTTTGATATCGCTCGGCGAAAACGTGGCGCGCTCGATCTCGATTTCGATCGCGGTTTGGGCCAGCGCGCCGAATGCGGCCTTTGCCGCCGGGGCGACGATCGCCAATTCGGTGTGCAACACGGCCTCCGCAGCGGCTGTGCCCGATGTTGCTGCGAGTTTGAGGGTCGCGCCCCAATCGATCGCCATGGCTGTGCCTCCTGTTATTGGGTCGCTGTCGCCGTGCTCGTCGTCGATGCCTTGCCCGCGCTGGCGACGCCCTTCAGCGACAGCTCGTACGTCAGCAGCACCGCGAAATTGGCATTGAGTTGTTTGCGCGTGATCGCGACGACCGGCCCCGGGATGATGTCGTCGGTCTTGTGCGCCGCCTTGAGATTGCTCATCTGCTGGGCGAGGTTGGCGAAAAACTGCGGCAGGTTCGCCGTCGACCGGTCCTGCACCGCCTCCATCCGCATCGCGAGCGCGACGAGATCGCTGTCGACCTGATCGTAGAAGGCGGCGTTCCTGGCAAAGCTCGCGCTTTGCCGCACCGCCGGGTCGGTCGACTCCGCCGCAGAGATCAGCGTCACCAGCCGCCCGTCGATCTCGCGCTGCACCGCCGAGATCGCGCTGTCGGTTGTCGCGTCGTATTGGGGGACGGTCACGCACGCGGCCGGCAGGACGGCAAGCGGCAGCGCGAGGCACAGGACTGCGATCAGCCGCTTGTGGTGCATGTGAACCCCCGACTTCGATCCCCGGCGATGCCGCCGATCGTGCCGCGAAATGATGCGCAGGATTGTGTGAGGTGACAAGAGTGCTGCCGCCGCTCGAGCTGGCTTGTGCCGCTGCCACGCCGTGCTAGCTTCGATCGTCCCTAACCTTAAGGCTCCTCCCCGATGCGATCGATCGTCTTGTCCGCAAGCCTCGTGGTCAGCCTGCTTGTCGCGCCAATCGCAGCGCTCGCTGCCCCGCGCCCCGACCAGACGGCATTCGTCGATCTCTACCGCGAACTCGTCGAGACCAACACGACGCTGTCGGGGGGCGACTGCACGGCCGCGGCGGCGAAGATGGCGGCACGATTGAAGGCGGCGGGGTTTGCCGATGCCGACCTCCATCCGTTCCAGGCCGAGGGGCATCCGAAGGAGGGCGGGCTCGTCGCGGTGCTGCCGGGCTCCGACCCCAAGGCGAAGGCAATGCTGTTGCTCGCACACATCGACGTCGTCGAGGCGAAGCGCGAGGACTGGGCGCGCGACCCGTTCAAGCTGGTCGAGGAGGGCGGCTATTTCTACGCGCGCGGCGCGAGCGACGACAAGGCGTCGGCCGCGGTGTTCGTCGATACGCTCGTCCGCTTCAAGACCGGCGGGTTTAAGCCCCGGCGAACCGTCAAGCTCGCGCTGACCTGCGGCGAGGAAACCGCGAGCGCGTTCAACGGCGCAGGCTATCTCGCGAGCCACGAGCGCAAGCTGATCGACGCCGCGTTCGCGCTCAACGAGGGCGCGGGCGGGCGGCTCGACGCCAACGGCAAGCCGATCGCGCTCAACATCGAGGCGGGCGAGAAATTCCCGCAGGATTATCGGCTCGAAGTGACCAACCCCGGCGGGCACTCGTCGCGCCCGGCGAAGGACAATGCGATCTACCGCCTCGCGCACGGGCTGGTGAACATCGAGGCTTACCAGTTCCCGGTCGAGGTCACCGACGCCTCGCGCGGCTATTACAAGACGATGGGGCCGATGGTCGGCGGCGCGATGGGGGCAGCGATGACGACGATCGCGGGCGACCCGAAGGATGCCGCAGCGGCGGCGGTGATCGAGGGCGATCCGGGGTATAACGGCATGCTCCACACGACGTGCGTCGCGACGATGCTCGATGCGGGCCACGCGACCAACGCGCTGCCGCAGCGCGCACGGGCGAACATCAACTGCCGCATCTTCCCGGGCACGTCGGCCGAGCAGGTCCGCGCGACGCTCGAACGGCTGGTTGCGGACCCGGCGGTCAAGGTGACTGCGATGGGGTCACGGAGCGAAGTGACCAAGGCACCGCCGCCGCTGACGCCTGAAATCATGGGGCCGATCACCAAGGTCGCGGCGACGATCTGGCCCGGCACGCCGATCATCCCGATCCTCACCGCTGGCGCGACCGATGGCGCGTTCCTGTCGCCGGTCGGCATCCCGACCTACGGCGTCACCGGCATGTTCGGCGACCCCGACGGCAACGGCGTCCATGGCCTGAACGAACGCATCCGCGTGGCGTCGTTGTTCAACGGCCGCGATTTTCTCTACGGGATCGTCAAGCTCTACGCGATGCAGGAGTAATTATTTGAGCAGCACCGCCGCCTTGAGCACCGCCATATAGACGCCCCACGCGATCGGCAGCCCGACCGCCGCCCACGCAAGGATTGCGGTCAGACTCGCCCCGCCGGTGTGCCCCGCGGTCGTCTCGACTGGAGTGGCGACGGGCGTCGTGTCCTCCGCCATGTGCCACTTCGCGGCGACCGGGCGAACGAGGAGGTTGGCGACGAAGCCGACCACGAGCATCGCCGCGAGGATCAGGTAGATCGGGCCGTACACCTCGGCGCGCGGGACGCCCTCGGCGATCCGCGCGTCGCGCATGCCCGCGACGAGCAGCGGCCCGGCGATTCCGGCGCACGACCATGCGGTCAGCAGCCGCCCGTGGATCGCGCCGACGTACTTCGTCCCAAACAGGTCGGCGAGATACGCCGGGACCGCCGCGAACCCGCCGCCGTACATCGACGCAAGTACCGCGAAGGTGACGATGAACAGCCCGATCGAGACCCCGGCGAAATGCGGCGCGGCGAGGCCGTAGAGGACGGCCCCGAGCGCGGTCATCACCGCATACAGCGGTTTGCGGCCGATCCGGTCGGACAGCGCCGCCCAGAAGAAGCGCCCGCCGATATTGAACAGGCTGATGATGCCGACGAAGCCCGCGCCGATCGTCGCCGCCGCTTTCTTCTGGCTCGCGTCGAAGTTGGTGAACAGCGCGGCAGCATCGCCGATCAGCCGCCCGCCGAACAGCTCCTGGAGCATCGGCGAGGCGACGCCGATGATCCCGATCGACGCCGAAACGTTGAGAAACAAGACCGTCCAGACCAGCCAGAATTGCGGCGTCCGATGGGCATTGCCGAGCGCGACGTTGAAGCGGCTCAGTGTCGTCGTCTCGGGCGAGGTCCAGCCGGCGGGAGCATAACGGTCGGGCGGGACACGGTAGCCGATCGCGCCCGCCATCATGAAGACGAAATACCCTGCGGCGAGGACGAGGAAGGTCTGCCACACGCCGACCCCGGTGGCGCTGGCGAAGTGCTTCATCAGCAGGTCGGCGAGCGGCGAGCCGATCAGCGCGCCGCCGCCGAAGCCCATGATCGCCATCCCCGTCGCCATGCCGCGCCGGTCGGGGAACCACTTGATCAGCGTCGACACCGGCGAGATGTAGCCGAGGCCCAGCCCGATGCCGCCGATCAGCCCCGAGCCGAGCCAGATCAGCCACAATTGGTGGAGCGAGACGCCGATCGCGGCGATGCCCATGCCGCCGCACCAGCAGAACGCCGCGACGACGCCCGCCTTGCGCGGTCCGACGCGCTCGAGCCAGCCGCCCCAGATCGCCGCCGCCGCGCCGAGCACGACGAAGAACAGGGTGTACGTCCAGACGAGATCGCTGACCCGCCAGTCGCACGTCGTCGTCGTCAGCGCGGTGGCGAGCGACATGCCCTTGCAGACGACCGGGTCGCCGATGCCGATCGCGTGAGCGAGCGGCAGCCAGAACACGCTGAAGCCGTACGCCATCCCGATGCACAAATGGATCGCCAGCGCGCACGGAGGGACGAGCCAGCGGTTGAACCCCGGTCCGGCGACGGTACGCGCACGGTCGAGCCAGCCAGTTGCCGGGATTGTCGCCATCATTCACTCCCCGGGGGCTCGGCTGTGGCCCTTACCCATCTTGGCTAGGGCAATGGGTACGCTAGCGATACCGTTCATATTTCGCTGCGACCGCGCGCCGCCGTACCGGCTTGGTGATTGCTGCGTCGCGTCGTAAGGATTCGGTGCGGCAACGATCGGACCCAGCGATGACTGACGGCGCTCCTCCCGCAACCCCCAATCCGCCTGGAGCCGTCAAGCAGCCGACCCGGCCGAAACTGTCCGAAGTGCTCGGTCCCGGGCTGATCACCGGCGCGTCGGACGACGACCCGAGCGGCATCGCGACCTACTCGCAGGCGGGGGCGCAGTTCGGCTACGACCTCGGCTGGGTGATGCTGTTCAGCTACCCGCTGATGTGTGCGATCCAGGAGATCAGCGCGCGGATCGGGCGGGTGACCGGGCGGGGCATCGCGGGCAATCTCCGGCTGCATTACGCCAAGCCGGTGGTGTTCGGGCTCGTTGCGCTGCTGCTCATCGCCAACACGATCAACCTCGGGGCCGACCTCGGCGCGATGGCGGCGGCGGTCGGACTCGTCATCGGCGGGCCGCATCTGTTGTATGTCGCGCTGTTCGCCTTGCTGTCGGTCGGGCTCGAGGTGTTCGTCCGCTATTCGCGCTACGTCGCGGTGCTTAAATGGCTGACGCTGTCGCTGTTCACCTATGTCGGGGTCGCGCTCGTCGTCCATATTCCCTGGGCGCACGTCGCCTACCGCATGGTCGTGCCGCATCCGGTGTGGTCGGCGGCGTATCTCACCGTCATCGTCGCGATCTTCGGCACGACGATCAGCCCGTATCTGTTCTTCTGGCAGGCCGGGGAGGAGGTCGAGGACGTCAAGGAACGGCCCGGCGCCCGACCGTTGACGCGCGCGCCCGATCAGGCGGCGGCCGAATTCCAGCGGATACGCTGGGATACCTATATCGGCATGGCGGTGTCGAACGTCGTCGCGCTATTCATCATCCTGACGACCGCGGCGACGCTCAACGCGCACGGCGTCACCGACATCCAGACGTCGGCGCAGGCGGCAGAGGCGTTGCGCCCGGTCGCGGGACCGCTGGTCTTCACCGTCTTCGCGCTCGGCATTATCGGCACCGGGCTGCTCGCGCTCCCGGTCCTCGCCGGGTCGGCGGCGTATGCGGTGGGGGAGGCGGTCGGCGCGCATGTCGGTCTCGCCCGCAAACCATCGCGGGCGAAGCTGTTCAACGGGGTGATCGTCGCCGCGACGCTGGTCGGCGCGTTTCTCAACTTCACCCCGCTCGACCCGATCAAGGCCTTGTTCTGGACCGCGGTGATCAACGGTGTCGTCGCGGTGCCGATCATGGCGATGATCGTCCTCCTCGGCAGTCGGACCGACGTGATGGGCGATTTCGTCCTGCCGCGCGGGCTGAAGACGATCGGCTGGGTGACTACGGTGGTGATGGCGCTCGCGGCGGCGGGGATGTTCGCGACGATGTGAGGCTACGCCGAAGCGCGATACTTCTCGCGCAGCGTCTCGAGCGGGACCATCCCCTCCTCGACGAGCCAGAAGGTCCAGCCGTTGCAGCTCGGGGCGTTTTGCGCCGCCGCGCCGCACTGGTGGATCGACCCCGCGGTCTCGCCCATCTCGAGGCTGCCGTCGGGGCGGACGCGCGCGCGGTGGCGGCGGCGGGCGTCGGTGAGCATCGCGCCGGGGCGGATCAGCCCGGTTTCGACGAGCGCCCCGAACGCGACGCGCGGTGCGGCGCGCTTTGACGGGGTCACCGCCATGTCGCCGCCCGATAGAGGCAGCAACTCGGCGATCCGGCGTTCGGCGACCGCGACATATTTCGCCTCGCGCTCGATGCCGATCCAGTGCCGCCCGAGCAGTTTCGCCACCGCACCGGTCGTGCCGGTGCCGAAGAACGGGTCGAGGACGATGTCGCCGGGTTCGGTGCATGCGAGCAGGACGCGATATAACAGCGCCTCGGGCTTTTGCGTCGGGTGCGCCTTGATCCCGTCGACCTTGATCCGCTCCCCCCCGGTGCAGATCGGCAGCAACCAGTCGGAGCGCATCTGCAGCTCCTCGTTCAACGCCTTCATCGCCTGATAATTGAATTTGTAACGGGCGGTGTCGGACTTGGCGCACCAGATCAGCGTCTCATGCGCGTTGGTGAAGCGTGTCCCCTTGAAGTTCGGCATCGGGTTGGCCTTGCGCCAGACGATGTCGTTCAACACCCAGAAGCCCATGTCCTGGAGCGCGGTGCCGACGCGGAAGATGTTGTGATAGCTGCCGATCGTCCAGATCGTGCCGTCGTCCTTCAATATCCGATGCGCCTCGGCGAGCCAACGCCGGGTGAAGTCGTCATAGCTGGTGAAGCTGTCGAACTTGTCCCATGCGTCGTTGACCGCGTCGACTTCGCCGCCCTCGGGCCGGTGAAGCGCCTGTGCGAGCTGGAGGTTGTACGGCGGGTCGGCGAAGATCAGGTCGACCGACTTTGCCGGCAGTTCGGCCATCGCTGCGATGCAGTCGCCGGTGACGATACGATCGAGTTCCACACGCCCCCCGGACTTGCCCTAGAATCGCTGTGAGTCCCGGGCGAGTCCGCGTCAAGCTGCGAATGGAATCAGCGTGTTGCCGCGATGTTCTGAACTGCCGCTCGAAGCGCTATGGATTGAGTGCGCAGAATGCCCGACCCCCCACGGCTGGCGGTGTTGCCCGAAAGACTCAGCCGCGCGCCGATTGCATCACCGCCGCGACGGGGGCGAAGCTGTAGCGGTGGTGCGCGGTCGCGCCGTGGCGCGCGAGCCCGGCGAAATGTTCGCGGGTCGAATAGCCCATGTTGGTCGCCCAGCCGTAATGCGGGTGCTCGGCGGCAAGCTCGGCCATCACCCTGTCGCGGGTGACCTTGGCGACGATCGAGGCGGCGGCGATCGACAGGCACAGCGCGTCGCCGCCGACGACAGTGGTCGTCGCGTGACCCCATTTCGGGCTGCGGTTGCCGTCGACGAGGACGTGACGCGGGGCGAGCTTCAGCGCGGCGACCGCGCGCTCCATCGCCAGCATCGTTGCCCAGTAGATATTGAGGTGGTCGACCTCCTCGACCGAGGCGATGCCGACGCCGATCTCGGCGCAGTCGCGGAGCATCGCCAGCAGCGCTTCGCGGCGCGCGGCGGTCAGGACCTTCGAATCGTTGAGGCCTTCGGGGTAGCAGTCGGGGTCGAGCACGACCGCAGCAGCGACGACCGGCCCGGCAAGCGGCCCGCGCCCGGCCTCATCGACCCCGGCGCAGCGCGGGCCGTGGCGGGTTTCACGGGTAAGACAGGGGGAGGGGAGGGTCGGCATCGCGCCCTTCTACTCTGACTGTGATTCTCGCGAAACCTTGGTGTCATCCCCGCGTAAGCGGGGACCCAAGGTCACTACCCTCGGTGACTTTGGCTCCCCGCTTACGCGGGAATGACACTTATTGGTGAAGCATCCACCCGTGTCCCAGCGGCCCATGCCCCGCGCCGAACCCCGGCGCATTGGCAATCGCCCCAAGCACATACGCTCGCGCCGCCGCGACCGCATCGGCAAGCGGCTCGCCCCGCCCCAGCCCGACAGCGATCGCCGACGCCAGCGTGCAGCCAGTGCCGTGGGTGTGCCGGGTCTCGATCCGCGCGCTGGCAAACCGCGTCTGGAGATTGCCGGTGATGAGCCAGTCGGCGACCTCGTCGCCGCCAAGATGCCCGCCCTTCGCCAGGACAGCCCGCGCGCCCATCCCGAGCAATTCCTGCGCCGCGAGGACCGCATCGCCCTCGTCCTCGACGTGCGTCCCGGTCAGCGCGGCGAGTTCGGGCGTGTTCGGCGTGACGATCCTCGCCAGCGGCAGCAAATGCCGGACCAGCGCCTCGACGGCATCATCGGCGAGCAGGCTCGCCCCGCCCTTCGCCACCATCACCGGATCGAGCACGATCGGCACTCTCACCCCGCGCAAGACCTCCGCCACCGCCGCGATCAGCGCGGCATCGCCAAGCATCCCGATCTTGACCGCATCGACCCCGATATCGTCGATCACCGCGCGCATCTGCGCGACGACGATCTCCGCCGGGATCGGATGAACGCCGCTCACCACAAGCGTATTCTGCACCGTCACCGCAGTCACCGCGGTTGCCGCATAGCCGCCGAGCATCGTCACCGTCTTGATGTCGGCCTGAATGCCCGCCCCGCCGGAGGAGTCCGAGCCGGCGATGATAAAGATGCGGGGAATCACGGCTTGTAGTGGCGAACCGTCGACGCCGGATGCTTTGCCAGCATCGCCGCCGGGCGGATCGGGCGCCGCTCGAAGCCGCCGCCGCAGTTCGGGCAGACGTTCGCCATCGGCCCGTCGACACACTCCGGGCAGAAGGTGCATTCGTAGGTGCAGATGCGTGCGTCGGCGTCGGGGGGCAGGTCGCGGCCGCAGCGTTCGCAGTCGGGTCGCAGGTCGAGCATCAGCCCGCCGCCACCACTGCGGCGCAGATCTCGTCGACGACTTCGGTGACCAGCCCGATGTCCTCGCCTTCGGCCATGACGCGGATCAGCGGTTCGGTGCCCGATTTGCGGATCAGCAGGCGGCCGGTGCCGTTCAACCGTGCCTCGCCCGCCGCGATCACGCGCTTGACGCCGTCGGTATCGAGCGGCGCGCCACCCGAGAAGCGGACGTTCTTGAGCAATTGCGGCAGCGGGTCGAACAGATGGAGAAGTTCGCTCGCCGGCTTGCCGCTCGTTACCAGCACGCTTAAAATCTGCAGCGCCGCAACCAGCCCGTCGCCGGTCGTCGCGTAGTCGCGCAGGATGATGTGCCCCGACTGCTCGCCGCCGACGTTGAAGCCGCGCGCGCGCATCGCCTCGAGGACATAGCGGTCGCCAACGTTGGTCCGTTCGAGCGTCAGCCCCTGTCCCGTCAGGTAGCGTTCGAGCCCGAGGTTCGACATCACCGTCGCGACGAGCCCGCCGCCCTTGAGCTTGCCCTTTTTCGCCCAGTCGGTGACGACGAGCGCCATCAACTGGTCGCCGTCGACGAGTGCCCCGTTTTCATCGGCGACGATTAGCCGGTCGGCGTCGCCGTCCAGTGCGATACCGATGTGGGCGCCGCTGGCGACGACGCGCTCCTGCATCGCCTCGGGGTGGGTCGAGCCGATCCCGGCGTTGACGTTGAAGCCGTCGGGGTCGACGCCGATCGGGATGACGTCGGCGCCCAATTCCCACAACGCCATCGGCGCGACCTTGTACGCCGCGCCGTGGGCGCAATCGATGACGATGCGGAGCCCGTCGAGGCGCAGCCGGTCGGGAAAGCTCGACTTCGCCGAATGGATGTAGCGTCCCTGCGCGTCGTCGATGCGGCGCGCACGGCCGATCGCGGCGGGGGCGGCGAGGACCGGCGCGGTGTCGATCAGCGCCTCGATCTCGAGCTCGTCGGCGTCGGACAATTTATACCCGTCGGGGCCGAATAGCTTGATCCCGTTGTCGTGGAACGGGTTGTGGCTCGCCGAGACCATGACGCCCAAGTCGGCGCGCATCGAGCGTGTCAGCATCGCCACCGCCGGCGTCGGCATCGGCCCGACCTGAACGACGTCCATGCCGACGCTGGTGAACCCCGCAGTCAGCGCCGACTCGATCATATAGCCCGACAGCCGCGTGTCCTTGCCGATCAGGACGCGGTGCTTGTGGCTGCCGCGGAGGAACTTCGTCCCCGCCGCCTGACCGACGCGCATCGCCACTTCGGGCGTCATCGGCGCGGTGTTGGTCAGGCCGCGAATGCCGTCGGTGCCGAAATATTTGCGCGTCATGGTGCTTCATTACCCCTTAACGAGTCATACCTTGGGGCAACGCCCTACCGCAAGCATCGGAGACACGGCATGAACAACCGCACCCTCGGCGACGGCCTGACAGTATCGGCGCTCGGCCTCGGCTGCATGGGCATGGCGGGCGCGAGCGGGATGACCGCGATGTACGGCGCGGTCGACGAGGGCGAGGCGATCGCCACCGTCCACCGCGCGATCGACCTCGGCATCACCTTCTTCGACACCGCCGAAGTCTATGGCCCGTTCGCCAACGAAATTTTGCTCGGTCGCGCAATTAAGGGCCGCCGCGACGGGCTCGTTATCGCGACCAAGTTCGGCTTCCGCATCGGTGAGGGACTGAGCGGCACCGACAGCCGCCCCGAGCATATTCGCGCGGTCGCCGAGGCCAGCCTCAAGCGACTCGACATCGACGTCATCGACCTGTTCTACCAACACCGCGTCGACGCGGCGGTGCCGATCGAGGACGTCGTCGGCACGCTCGCCGACCTCGTCCACGAAGGCAAGATCCGTCACATCGGGCTGAGCGAGGCGGGCGCGGCGACGCTGCGGCGCGCGGCGGCGGTCCACCCGATCGCGGCGCTGCAGAGCGAATATTCATTGTGGGAGCGCGGCGCCGAGGCGGAGATCCTGCCATTGTGCCGCGAACTCGGGATCGGCTTCGTGCCGTATTCGCCGCTCGGACGCGGCTTCCTCGCGGGGACGGCGAAGCGCGCCGAGGACTATCCCGACAGCGACTACCGCAAGCGCGACCCGCGCTACCAGGGCGAGAATTTCGACGCCAACATGCGCGCGGTCGCCGTCGTCCGCGAGATCGGCGAGCGCCACGACGCGAGCGCGGCGCAGGTCGCGCTGGCTTGGCTGCTCGCGCAGGGGGACGATGTCGTGCCGATCCCGGGGATGAAGCGCCGGGTGACGCTCGAGGACAGCGTTCGGGCGGTCGACGTCGTGCTGACCAGCGACGATCTCGCGGCGCTCGATGCGGCGTCGCCGGTGGGGGGAACCGCGGGGCCGCGGTATGGCAGTGCGGCGATGCTCGCGATGGTCGGGCGGTAGGCCTTACCGCTCAACGACCGGCGCGGCGGCAGCCATCATGTCGAACAACCGGTCGGGATCGCTCCCGCGCATCTTGCCGAGCATCATCTCGGGACCATCGCCTACCAAAATCTCGCGCGTCCCCGCTGCCATCCCGGCAAGGATCGTCGCGGCGGCGCTTTCGGGGCTGACCCCGGCGTCGATGCTCGCGTCGCTACGCCCGCGCTCGGCCCCGCCGCCCTCAAGCGCGTGGACCGCGATGCCGGTCCGGACGAAGCCCGGGGTGACGACATGGACCGCGACGCCGTACTGGGCGATTTCGGCGCGGAGTGCGTCGGCGTAGCCGATCATCGCGTGCTTCGCGGCGCAATAGCCGGTCCGCATCGGGCTCCCCGCCTTGCCAGCGATCGACGCGATCATCACGATGCGCCCCGCCTTCGCCGCGACCATGCCGGGAAGGACGAGCTGCGTCAGCCGCACGGGCGCGAAGAAATCGACCTCCATGATCCTGCGGTAGACCTCGAAATCGGTATCGAGCGCGAGGCTGCGCTGCGAGATGCCGGCGTTGTTGACGAGGATGTCGACCGGCCCAGCGTCGGCGGCGATGCCCGGCAACGCGCCGAGATCGGTCGTGTCGAAGGCGATCGTCCGCGCCCCCTGGCACTGGCCCGCGATTTCGGCGAGCGCGGCTTCGTTGCGCCCCGACAGGACAAGCTTCGCGCCCTCGGCGGCGAAGGCGACCGCGAGCGCCGCGCCGATCCCCGACGACGCGCCGGTGATCCAGACCGTCTGTTCGGCGTACTTCATCCCATCCCCCACAGGTTCGGCCCGCCCGCATAGGGATGGGCGAAGGTCGCGACAGCGAACAGCACAATGCCGCCGATCAGCGCGACCCAGCCGGGCATCGCGAAGCCGCGCCCGAACGGCATGAAGCTTGTCGCCGCTTCGTGTGCGCCCCACGCCGCGCCGAGTTGTTCGCGCTTCTTGCGGTCCTGAAAGTGTGCGCCGACCAGCGCGAGGATCAGGACGGCGCTGCTCAATGCGATGTCGCGGCTGGTCCCGCCGAGCGTCGCGTGGACGATCGCCCACAAAGCGAACGCCCACATCATCGGGTGGCGGGTGATGCGCTGGACTCCACGCGGGCCGGCGGATGCAGCGGCGGCGGGGGTCCCCATCAGCGCCGGGTTCGGCGCGGTCATCGATCCGACGAACAGGATCATCGCGATCAGCATCACCACCCCGGCGAGCGGCCACGCCCATGCCGGGGCAGTCCACACGACATCGACCGGAGCGCGACGCCACTCGAACACCGCCCAGCCAAGCGTGGCGAACGCGACGAGCGAATAGACCCCGGCGAACCCGCCCGCGCCGAACGCCTTGACGAGTGGCGCGCGGAGGGGGTGCGACAGGAGGAAATGGCTGCCGACGAACGCGACGAGGGCGATGATGAGAAGCGTCATCGTCCTTCCCCCTCCCCCACGGTCGCGGCCGCGTGCATCCTAAGGCCGATACGCCAGCGGCAGCGCGTCGTGCTGCAGATGCAGATACCGGTCGCGCAACTCGGTCTGGCGCGAGGTGATCGGCTGGGCGACGCCGTCGATCAGCACCGCGACCGGGGCCGATTGAAGCTCGAGCGGGTCGCCGTCCCAGACGACGAGGTCGGCGCGCTTGCCCGGGGCGATCGTGCCGGTGTCGGTCATGCCGAAGATCTCGGCGGGGTTGCGGGTGATCAGGCTCAACGCCTGGTCGCGGGTCAACCCGACGCCGCCCGGCAAGCGGCCCTGCGCGACGATGTTGCCCGCGAATTGCGTGACGTTGCGCGGCTGGTTGGTCGACTCGCCGCCCGACGTGCCGAGGCCGACGAGGACACCCGCCGCGACGAGCCGCCCGACGTTCGACTTGGTCGACGCGATCGTCTCGAACGCATCGGGCAGGTCGTCGATCGCGCTGGTGATGACGGGGACGTGCGCCGCCGCGATCCGGTCGGCGATCGTCCAGCCCTCGCGCGCGCCGAACAGGATCAGGCGAAGCTTGGGGAAGTCGGTGCGCAGCGCGAGGACCGCGAGAATGTCCGACGCGCGCTCGACATGGACGACGAGCGGCTGCTGCCCCTCGACGACAGGTACCAACGCGGCCGTATCGGCGCGCGGATAGAGGTTCTCGTGGTTGCCGGTCTCGCGGCCGCGATGCGCGGCGTACTCGCGGGCCTCGTCGAGCGCGTTTCTGAACGCGGCGAACGACGCTGTGCGGCTGCCCCCCGCCGCCTCGGCACCGTTCTCGCCGAGTTCGACGAGCTGGAAAGCCTTGCCGCGCGTCAGGATATCGGGGCCGTCGGACAAGCGGATCAGCGCGCCCTGCCCGGCGAAGATGTCCCTGCTCGCTTCGGGGGCGACGACCGCGCGGGTGACCCCGCCGGCGCGCGCGACCGCGATCCCGGTTTCGCGCCCGTTGAGCGCCGGGACGACGTCGAGCGCGGCGGAGAAGGGCGACTTGTTTGCGCGGGTATCGTTCGCCTCGCGGACGCCGCCGACCTCGTCGATGCCGAGGTCGGACATGCCGACGACGAGTCCGGGGGTGATGACCTTGCCGGTCGCGTCGATCGTCTGCGTGCCCGCTGGCACCGCGACACCGCTGCCGACCGCAATGATGCGCCCATTATCGACGACGACGGTCGCATTCTCGATCGTCGCCCCCGCGCCGGTCATCACCGTCCCGCCGGTGAAGGCGACGGGAGCGGCGGTGGCGGGAAGCGCGGAGCATCCCCAACCCAGCATTGTCATCCCCGCGAAAGCGGGGACCCAATGTCGCAACATTGTGACCTTGGGTCCCCGCTTTCGCAGGGATGACAGCGAGAGCGTGATTAGAAACGGCACCCGATTCACTTGACGTCTCCCGAGCCGGGCTGGCCGAGTTCGAAGTCGGTTCGCGGGCGGCGGTTGGGGTCGGCGGCGTCGTACATCAGCGCGCCGTCGATCCACACGCGTTCGGGACGCGAATAGACGCTGAACGGGTCGCCGTTCCACAGCACGACGTCGGCCATCTTGCCAGGTTCGAGGCTGCCGGTTTGCTTGTCGATGCCGAGCCCCTTCGCCGGGTTCAACGACAGCCATTCGAACGCGACCTCGGGGGCGACGACGATGCCCGCCCGGCGTCCGGCGGCCATCGCCTTCGCGGCTTCCTGGTTCAAACGCTGGATGCCGTTCGGGTCGTCGGAGTGGACGATCGCGCACGCCCCGGCGTTGTGAACCATGGCAATATTCTCGCGGATGCCGTCATAGCTTTCCATCTTGAAGCCCCACCAGTCGGCCCACATCGCCGAGCAGATGTTCTCCTTCCGCAGCAGGTCGGCGATCTTGTAGCTTTCGACCGCGTGGTGGAACGCACTGACATGATAGCCGAATTCCTTCGACATCGCGATCACGTTGGCCATCTCGTCGGCGCGGTAGCAGTGGTTCTGGACGAGGATGTCGCCGTTCAACACGCCCATCAGCGTGTCGTTGACGAGTTCGCGCTTGGGCGCGTCGGTCGGCTTTGCGGTCCCGGCCTTCGCCTTCTTGGTATAATCGTCCCACTTGCGCTTGTAGATCACCGCGTCGGACCACGCCTGGCGGTCGACCGCGATGTTGCCCATCCGCGTCTGCGGCGAGATGTTGCGGCTGCCGTAGACGCGCTTTGGGTTCTCGCCGCACGCCATCTTGAGGCTCGGCTTGGCCCCGGGGAACTTCATGTCCTGCGCGGTCCGGCCGAGGACGTTCTTGACCGTGACGCCGCGCCCGCCAAACAGGTTCGCCGAACCCGGCAAGATGTGAAACGTCGTCACGCCGCCTGCGAGTGCGCGGGTAAAGCCGGGGTCCTGCGGCCAGATCGAATGTTCGGCCCAGACGTCGGCGGTGTTCGGACGCGTCGCCTCATTGCCGTCGCTGTTCGCCTGGACGCCGGGCGACGGATAGTCGCCGAGGTGGCTGTGGATGTCGATGATGCCGGGCGTGACGAACTTGCCCGCCGCCTCGATCACCGTTGCGCCTGCCGGGATCGCGACGGTCGCGCCGACCTCGGCGACCTTGCCGTTTTCGAGCCGGACCATGCCGGGGGCGAACTTCCGCCCCGCGCCGTCGTACACCGTCGCACCGCGGATCACCGTCGTGACGCCGGGGTAGGGATGGTACGTCGACGGGTACGGATCGGTGGGAATCGCGACGATCTCCGCCGGCCCCGCCGCCTTGTCGCCCGCAGTCTTGGGATGCTCGCCGGACGCGCACGCCGCGACCCCGAGCAGCGCGAACAGAAACAGCCGCCGCATCAATCGACTCCGTGCATCAGGCGTTTGAGGAGGGGCGAAATCACGAGGAGGACCAGCCCGATCCCCGCCGCGATCAGACCGATCGTCTGGAACACCCCGGCATAGGTATCGAGGCTGACCTTCAGATTGGTCACCTGCCCGCCGACCGTTTCTACGCTCGCGACCTGCGCGACGACCCCGGCGACGTACTGCGCGCAGCTGATCGACAGGAACCACACCCCCATCATCATGCCGACGATCCGCGCAATCGACAGCTTGGTGATCATGCTCAACCCGACCGGCGAGATGCACAATTCGGCGAGTGAATGGACGAGGTACAGCCCCGCGAGCCACCAGATGCCGACCTTGAAGTCGGGCCCGGCGAACTTCGTGCCGAACACCAACAGGAGGAAGCCCGCCCCGACGCCGATCAGCGCGACGCCGAACTTGACCGGGATGCCGGGCTCGATGCCGCGCTTGGCGAGCGTGACCCACAGCTTCGCGAGCATCGGCGCGCAGACGACGATGAAGAACGCGTTGAAGAACTGCGTCTGCCCCGCGGTGATGCTGAAGTTGGGGAACAGCGACGGGAACATGCGGAGGTCGGTGTTGCGGTCGGCGAACAAGGTCAGCGACGACCCCGCTTGCTCGAACAACGTCCAGAAGACGACGTTGAAGACGATCAGGACGATCGCCGCGACCATCATCTCGAACTCCTGCCGCGTGCCGGCGCGGAGGCTCCAGATCGGGATGCCGATGACCGATGCGAGGAAGGTGAAGAACAACACTTTGCCGAGGATCGGCAGGCCGAGGATGTACCCGCCGATGCCCTGTCCCTTGATCGGCGGCGGGGCGTCCATCAGGTTGGTGAACAGGAACCAGATCAGCGGGATCGCAAGCAGCGCGAGGACGTAGATCATGATCCCCTTGTCGCCGCCCGCCTGGACCGGGGTCTCACCGATTCCCGCCATCTTCGGCCCGGCGAACTGGATCAGCCCCCACGACACCGCCATGCCGATCGCGGCGAGGCCGAACCCCGCCCACCAGCCGAGCCCGTCCCAGACGCCGGGGATGCCGACCGCAAGCAGCGGACACAGCAATTGCGAGAACAATGAGCCGAGGTTGATGCCCATGTAGAAGATCGTGAACCCGGCATCGCGCCGCCGGTCGCCGTTGGCATACAGCGAGCCGACCATCGTCGAGATGTTCGGCTTGAAGAAACCGTTGCCGACCGTCACCGCCGACAGGCCGATCAGCATGATCATCGTATAGAGCGGGTTGCGCTCGCCGCCGGGGACGAAGCCGCCCTTCGCCACCGTCCGGTCGACCACGCCGTCGGCACCGGTCAGCGTCACCGAGCCATCGTCGTTGCCCTTGATCGCGAGCCGCTTGCCGTGGTCGACGACATATTGCTGCTTGGCCGCGGTCGAGCGGTCGACGACGACTTCGTAGCGCTGGCCGTCGATCGTCGCGAACGGCTTCGCCGCGTCGCCGCCGAAGCATAGAGTAAGATATCCGCACGCCATGACGATCGCGCCGAACTTCACCGACCGCTTCGACCCGAGGTAGCGATCGGCGATCAGCCCGCCGACGAGCGGGGTCAGGTACACGAGCGCGGTGAAGCCGCCGTACAGGCTGGTCGTGGTCGAATCGCTGAACAGGAAATGGTCGGCGAGGTAGAGCGTGAGCAGCGCCCGCATGCCGTAATAACCGAAGCGCTCCATCGCCTCGGTCGTGAACAGCCGCGCCAGTTGCCGGGGATGGCCGAACCACAACGGTCCGGCGGCGGGGATACTGGCCATGAAACTCCCTTGACGCGCCAGCCGCTCGAACGGCGGCCGTTGGGGGTACACTAGCGGGACGTGCGGGGGGAGCAAGGGGGAGGCGCTAGCGGCACCAGCCGCGCGCGGGTGGAGGTTGGATGTCAACGAGCCGGGGAGAGGCGGCGGCTTGCGCCCCTGAATCGACCGTATGATCGATGGGGCGTGTTCGCGCTTGCGGACCTTTCAACCAGGCGATCTAAGGCGAGCATGGCTTCCTTAATTATCCGGTACGAACCCGATCCTGAAGACGAAGTCGGTAAGCTTTGGTTTAATTTCAGGGCAGACCGCTTCTCGGGTTCGGCATTTTTCTGGTCGAACTTGTTTGAGTTCGCGGAGATCATCAGCAAGCTGCAGTGTTATCCGCTAGGCGATCCAGTCAAATGGACTTGGGGCTACGAGGAATCCGAAGGAAGTAATCTCGTCTTGGGGTTGTCTGTTATGCAAGTCGATCACGCAGGAAAATTGAGAGCCACAATAGAGATAGCCGATCTCTATGACACATCACGCCGTCTCACGACTAAGTTCGAGACCGAATATAACGCGTTAGATATTCTTTGTGGCGGGTTGAAACTGATCGTGTCGCAACGAGCAGGAGAGGCATTGCTCTCTGGGCGTTGAGATATGCTTCGCCACCCTCACTTTCAGCTTCCAGATACAAAAGCCAAGCACTTTATTACTTTGGTCGCGCTCCTTTGCGGCGCAGCCTAGAAAGCGCGCACGGACTCGGCTACCAGCCCCCCCCATGCTCAACGACCGCTCCTCCCCCCTCGCCCTCCTCGCCACGCGGCGGTCGGGGAAGCCGCGGGATATGGTCGCGCCGGGGCCCGACGCGGGGCAGCTTGCCGAGATCCTGCGCATCGCCGCGCGCGTGCCCGACCACGGCAAGCTGGCCCCGTGGCGCTTCGTCACCGTCGCCGCCGATCGGCGCGCGGCGTTCGGCGAGATGCTCGTCGCGGCGTATCTGCTCGGCCGCCCAGAGGCGCGGCCCGCCGAGCTCGACGAAATTCGCGGCTTCGCGCAGCAGGCCCCGACACTCGTCGTCGTGCTGTCGCGGGTCGATACGTCGAGCAAAATTCCGGCGTGGGAGCAGGAGTTGTCGGCCGGGGCGGCGTGTGCGCTGCTCGAAGTCGCCGCGACCGCGATGGGATTCGTCTCGGGCTGGCTGACCGGCTGGGCGGCATATTCGGACGCGGTGATCGCAAGTGTCGGCGCGCCGGGCGACCGCATCGCCGGGTTCTTCTTCATCGGCTCGCCCGCGCGTGACCTCGACGAGCGGCCGCGTCCCGACATGGCCGATATCCTTCACGCGTGGTGAAGCACGCCCGGTAATCGACCGATAAGGTTGACGCCCGGGTGTTCTAGGACGATACCACAGTCATGTGGCAGGGCGACCGACCCATTTATCTCCAGATCCGCGATCTCATCATCGCCCGGATCATCGACAGCGAGACCGGCACGCAGGCACCGCTGCCGTCGGTGCGTGCGCTCGCGACCGAGCTCGACGTCAACCCGCTAACCGTCGCCAAGGCGTATCAGGAGCTCCGCTCGTCGGGCCTCGTCGCGGCGCGCAAGGGCGTTGGCCTGTATATCGAGCCGGGCGCGGCGGCGGCGCTGCTCGCGTCCGAGCGCGCGGCGTTCATGGCGACCGACTGGCCGCGCATCCGCCGCCGGATCGACCGGCTCGGCCTGTCGGCGGCCGACCTGTTCGCGACGCAGGATGCGTGAGGCGCAGCCTGTTTCGCGATGATGATCCGCCCCGACCTCATCGATGCCCTCGCCCCCGTCATGCGCGCCGCCGGCCGCCTGATCGAGGAGGTCCGCGAAGCGGGGTTCGAGACCCGCGGCAAGTCTGACGCGTCGCCGGTGACCGAGGCCGACGAGCGCGCCGAGCTGCTGATCACCGCAGCGCTCGCCGCCGCCGACCCCGATACCCCGATCGTCGGCGAGGAGGCGCACGCCGCCGGCCACCGTCCGCCGCCGTGCGGACGCTTCTGGCTGATTGATCCGCTCGACGGAACGCGCGATTTCATCGCCGGGCGCGCGGCGTATTCGGTCAACATCGGGCTGATCGAGCATGGCCGCCCGGTGCTCGGCCTCGTCCTCAGCCCGCGCGACGGCGTGCTGTGGGCGGGCGCGGAGGGGCATGGCGCGTTCCGGCAGGACCCCGGCGAGGACCGCGTGGCGATCGCGACGCGGCTGTGCGCCGTGCCGCCGGTCGTTGTCGTCAGCCACAGCCATCTCGACGACGAGACCCGCGATTACCTGTCGCGGCTCGGCATGGTCGCGCTCGAACCTGCCGGATCGAGCCTGAAGTTCTGCCGCCTGGCCGAGGGGAGCGCCGACGTCTATCCGCGCTACGGGCCGACGATGGAGTGGGACACCGCGGCGGGGCACGCAATCCTCCTCGCTGCGGGCGGAACGATGCACAGTCCGGGGGGGACCGACTTTGCTTATGGCAAGCCGGGGTATCTCAACAGCGGCTTCCTCGCGGTCGGCGATGCGGGAACATTCGACCGGCTGCCGCCGCTGTAATCCCGGTCGGGCGCGCTAAGCCGCGACCTGAAAACGCAACAGCTTCGCCTTTGTCGCGACGAGCGCCGACAGCGGCCCACCGATCGCGCGGGCAAACGCCGGGTCGGTGACGTCGAGCCCGCCGGTCAGCGCCCCATACGCCGGCAGCACGAGCTTGCTCGGCGTCATCGCAAAGCACCGCCGCACGATCCGCCGCCCGCGCAGCGTCAGCCGCAGCTTGGGATGGTAATGCCCTGAAATCTCGGGCGCGGGATCACGGGTCGCCTCGTGGCGCAGATTGATCCCGTCGACCGCCGCCTCGACCATCACGCGCCCGCCGAGCACGCCCGCGCTCGCGTCGTCGTGATTGCCGGCGATCCACACCCAGTCGAGGTCGCGCGTCAGCCGCCGCAGCGTGTCGCGCGCCGCGACCGGCAGACGCGCCGCCCCGCCGGTGTCGTGGAAACTGTCGCCGAGGCACCACAATTGCGTCGCCCCGGTCGCCTCGACCGCGTCGATCAGGCAGGCGAGGGTGTCGAAGCTGTCGTACGGCGGCAGGAACTGGCCGTGGACACCGTAAAAGCTCGCCTTTTCGAGGTGGAGATCGGCGACGAGCAATGCATTGCGCGCGGGCCAGTACAACGCTCCGCACGGCTGGGGCACGAACGTTGCGCCTGCGAACGAAAGGGAAACGGCGGGCATCGGCGCGGTATGCGTCAAGCGGGGGGCAGGGTGCAAGGGCGGTGTGCGCTGGCAGGCATCGGGCCCGGGCGCGCCTGCGATCGACCTAAGCCCGGATCAACCCAGTCATCGGTCGCGCGCTCGTCGCCTGCGCGAACAGTCCGCGCCCGACGCGCTCGGGATCGAGCGCGAGGCTCTCGGCAGCAGCCCCGGCGATCAGCGTATCGAGCGCGATCGTCGGGCGTAGGTCACGCGCCTGGTAAAGACTGCCGTTCGCAAGTCCCGGCCAGTCGGCGACGACCCGTCCGCCCTTGACCGCGCCGCCGACGAGCATCGCCACCGAGCCGGTTCCGTGGTCGGTGCCGCCGGTGCCGTTGACCGCCGCGGTGCGCCCGAATTCGGTCGCGACAAGCACCGTCGTCGTCGCCCACGCCGTTCCCATTCCGTCGCGCATCGCCGCGAGCATCGCGTCGAGATTCTTGAGCTGGTTGGCGAGGCGGCCCTTTTGCGCGCTGTGCGTATCCCAGCCGAGCGTCTCGAGCATGGCGATGCGCGGGCCGTTGGGCTTGGTCAGGAAGCTGGCGGTCAGGCGCCCCAGGCTGGCGGGGTCCTGCCCGGCGGCAGCATCGGCGGCGAGGCCCTTGGTCTCGAGCGCCGCCTGCCAGACAGGGTGGAGCTGCGGGTCGGCATCGTACAGCGCGGCGACGCGCGCCATCAGGTCGTCGGCGGCATGCGGCAACGCGGACGGCGCGAACGATGCGACCTGCACCGACCCGCGCAGCGCGGCAGGTACCGTCGGCGCGATCGCAATCGCCTCGTCGCTCGCGCGCGGCAGCATCGCCACAAGCCGATTGAGCCAGCCGTCGCGCACCGCATAGGGCTGGGTGCCGCCGGTCTCGAGGACGTTCTGCCCGTCGAAATGCGAGCGGTCGCGGTACGGCGAGGCGACGGCGTGGACGAACAGCGCCTGCCCCTGGCCGTACATCCGGCCGACCTCGACGAGCGACGGGTGGAGCGTGAACATGGCGTCGAGCTTCGTGCCCGCGGGATCGCCGATCAGCCCGCCGCGCAGGGCGGCAAACGCCGGGTCGCCGGTCGGGCGCAGGACGTCGAGCCCATCGGCCGCGCCGCGCTGGATAATGAAGACGAAGCGGCGCTCGGTCGGCACGGTGGCGAGCGCGAGGCTGGGACTGACGAACAATGCGCCAGCACCGAACGCGGCGGCGGATAGCAATTGGCGGCGAGCGATCATCGGATCATCTCCTCAGGAAATCAGGCGAGACCAGCATCAGCGCGATCGCGCCGGCCGGGCTTTCGGATCGCGCGATCTGGCTGGCGGTCGCGGCGCTGAGTGCGGGCATGATCTTCGGCGCGATCACCCGCGCATCGACCCTTTCGCCGAGCGGGGCGGCAAGCCGCTGCGCGATCTCCACCCGGCGCAACAGCGCGTCGGACCCGGCCCAGCTCGCCGCGACATCGTCCCAGCCTGCAGGCGCTCCCGGCTTCCACACCCGCTGGCCGAGCTGAGTCTGTAACGTCGCGATCTGGATGTCACCGATCGCGCGATGGCCGACGCCGCGGAGCGACGAGATCGTCCACTCCCACGGTGTCTTGAACTTGGCGGCAGTCGGCAGCCATGGCTCGGGCGAGGCGATCAGTGTGCGGTACACGTCCGGCAAATGCCCCTTGCTGCTCGTGAAGCTGTCGGCCAGCCGGGCGACCAGCGCCGGCGCCGGCTCGTCACCCGCGAAATGGCGGGCGAGCTTGGTCGCGACGTGAGTCGCGGTCGCCGGCGCGTGGGCGAAGTCGAGCAACGCCGCCCGCGCCTGTCCTTCGCCGTCCTGCGCATAACGCTTGCCGAGGATCGTGCGAACGCCCGGTTCGTGCTGCGCCGGGCGGAAGGCAAAACCATCGGGATCGCCCATCGCCGCCCGGCCGCCGCCGAGCCCGTCGACCGACCAGCCGGTCATCGCGCGGGCGAATTCGGTGACGTCGGCCTGCGTGTAGCCCGAGCGGACGCCCAGCGTGTGCAGCTCCATGATCTCCCGCGCGAGATTTTCGTTGAGCCCGCGCTTGCGGTCGGGATTGCGCGCGGCGGCAGGGCTGTCGGGGCCGATCGACTGGACCTGGTTGAGGTAGATCAGCATCGCGGGATGGTGCTCGACCGCCAGCATCATGTCGGTAAAACTGCCCAGTACATGCGGCCGGATCGCGTCGCGCTCGAACGCCGCGGCAAAGGCGGTGACGCGCGGATTGTCGGCCGAGATACAGAAATGGTTCGACCAGAAATGCACCATCCGCTCGACGAACGGCGCCTCGGTCGCGAGCGCGCTGTCGGCGCGAGCCTGAACGCCGGCGCGGTACAGCTCCTGCACGTCCTGGCGGAAATCCTTTCGCTCGGCCTTGAGCCCACTCTTGGCGTCCGCCGCGCCTTCGGGCGCGGGTGTCGCCTGCATCGCGAGACGGCGGTTCGCCTGCTGCGCCTCGCGATACTGCGCCACAGCCTTTCCAGCGTCTTCGAGAGCAGCAAACCCGGCGGGTCGGACATCGAAATGTGTGAACTGGTCGGTTAGCCAGCGCTGCGGATCGCTCGGCAGCGCTTCGTCAGGACGCGCGCCGAGCCCGAAGCGGTTCAGCGCGATGGCGGCAGGGGACGGGCCGGTTGGCTGGGACACTGGGAAGTACCTCGGCGTGATCTACTATCCATTGAACGCGGAACGGTGGCGTTTCCGTCGCGTCTTTATTCAGCGGCAGGCGGAGCCCGCTCGGCCCGCCGCGTCATCGCGGCGGCGAGCGTCGCCCGGTCGGCGAGCGGCAGCGTCGCGGCATAGGCAACCGCCCGCCGCTCGACTGCGGCGCGGACCGCGATGTCGGCGACACGTGCCCGATCGAGTGCGGCGTTGACCGCGGCCTGATCGACGTTTGGTTGCCGCAATAGCGCTGCTGCCTCGGCCTTCGCCGCCCGGCTGGCGACGATCGTCGGGCGCATCGATCGGCGGGCATCGCGCAACGCCATGCGGAACGGCCGCCGCTCGGCGCTGGGGAGCTCAGCCCCCGCGACGCGCAGCGACCCGGCGTTGATCATCGGCCCGCCGGTGCG
The DNA here is from genome assembly GCF_018982885.2 of Polymorphobacter megasporae. Lineage (NCBI taxonomy): Bacteria > Pseudomonadati > Pseudomonadota > Alphaproteobacteria > Sphingomonadales > Sphingosinicellaceae > Glacieibacterium > Glacieibacterium megasporae. The sequence goes on from NZ_CP081848.1 coordinate 1,338,266, forward strand.
GAGCGACACTAGCCCCGCGGCCAACGCGCCTGACAGAAACAGGTTGAGGACCACCGAGACAGCAAGCGCAATGCGGATTCTGCTCACGATCAGCTCTCCTGCCTACCGACGTCGCCGAACGACGTTGCGCCGCCCGACGCATCGATCGGCGGCATTATGGCGACGGCCGCGGTGCCTGCCGCCGCCCCGGCGAGCGCCGCAGCGATCCCGACGCCCGACCACCAGAGACGTGCCCGGCGGACCAAGTCGCGTGACGGCGCAGGGGCACTACCGAGCACGCGTTCGCGCAGCGCGGTGGAGGCGGCGGGGACCGTCCACGCGTCGAGCGCCTCGTCGAGCTCCAGCGCCGACGCGAGGATAACGCCCGCTTCAGGCTCGGCAGCGATCTGCATCGCCGCAGCACGTTCGGACTCGGGCCAGCGTGCAACGACGCCGCCATAAGCGTCGGCCAGCGCCGCGAAGCGCTCAAGCGTTATGGATACGGTCATGCCTCACCCTCCTGCAATCCGCCGAGCCTTGCACGCAAGGTGCGCCGCCCGCGGGCGAGCAGCGATTCGAGTGCCTCGACGCTGAGCTCGAGCGCCGCCGCCGCCTCGGCGCCCGACAAATCCTGATAATGAACGAGCAAGATCGCATCGCGCTGCCGCTCGGGCAAAGCGGCGATCGCGAGGGCAACGGCGCTGCCCCGCTCCGCCTCGATCAGCCCGGCTTCGGCATCGGGCGCCGGATCGGGGACGTCCGGCACGGCGTCGCCCGTCGTTACGCGCTTGCGGCGCAGCCGGTCGCGGCAGAGATTGAGGACGACGGTGTGGAGCCAGGTATCGAACCGTGCGCGGCCCGGCTGCCACGCTCCGGCGTTGCGCCAGACGCGAACGAAGGTTTCCTGCGCCACGTCCTCGGCTTCCGCGACGTCGCGGAGCATACGTGTGGCAAGGCTGAGGACACGCGGCAGCTTGGCCGCAACGAACGCGCGCGTCGCCGCCGGCTCGCCGCGACCGACGCGCTCGATCAGTTGCGTGTCGGGATCCCGATCGTCCAACTCCGCTCGATCCTACCATCGCCGCCGGCATGGCGTCATGACTCGGCGCCGTCACCGGCGACGCGCGATTTGTCATGCGCCGCCGCTCGTTCGGCTGGACTCAGGACGCCGTCGCCATTGCTGTCCAGCCGCGCGAAGCGCTTCGCCAGCATGGCATCGATCTCCGCCTTGTCGAGCATGCCGTCACCGTTCCGGTCGATCCGGGCAAACCGCTTCGCCGGGTCACCTTTGCCGGCCTTGGCGGCGGCGAGGAACTCGTCCCGGCTGACACGGCCGTCGCCGTCGGTATCGGCGGCCAGCAGCTTGCGTTCGTGCCGCTGAACATATTGCTGGAGCGTCACGCCGCCGGAAGCGGCACCTCCGGCGGGTGCCTGCCGGGCGGCAGGCTGGGCGCACGCCGCAATGGGAGTGAGCATCAGCGCAAAGGCCGCGCTGCGAAAAGATAGCACCTTGGTCATGGTCTGGACCTTCAACAGAGTATCACGCTCGACCGCGGACGGACCGCTCGATGAGCGGCCCGTCCGCGGGCAATCGGCCGTTAGCGGTAGCGCCAACCGCCACGCCACGAATAGCGATGGCCCCAGTAGCGATGCCCGTCCCAATAACCGCGGCCGGGATAGAACACGCCGACCCGAACGCCCGGCGCGACAAAGCCGGGGCCGTAATTCGGGCGGCAATAGCCACCGGGGCCGCGGTGCCCGCCCGGGCCGCAGCCTTGCGCCGCTTGCGCCGGTGCCACCGCCACCAACGCCGCTCCAGCCGCGATCGCGGCAAGCAGGATAGTCTTCATGATCGTCTCCTCGCATTCATGCCGGCGACCTCTCTGACCGCCGAACACCCTGTTGAACGTAAGCCCGCGTCGCTTCCGTCGCTCGGCGGGCCCGGCCGTCAAAATAGACCTTTGACTCCCGGTCTGGCGGACGCGTTGAGCGTGCCGGTCAGAGGTGTAGAGACCGGCGCATGATCCTTGACACGCTCGGCTGCCGCATCTGCATCATGGGGCCGTCGGGCAGCGGGAAGTCCACCCTGGCAACGGCCATCGGGCGATCGCGCGGACTGCCGCCGGTTTACCTCGATCAGCTTTACCATCGCCCTGATACCAACTGGCAGCCGCGCCCTGCCGAAGAATTTACCGCATTGCATGACGAAGCGCTCCTCGGCGCGCGCTGGGTCATGGACGGTAATTATTCGCGATTGTTGCCGCAGCGATTGGCGCGCGCGACGGGCGTCATCCTCCTCGACGTGCCGGTGATGACCAGCCTCCTGCGGTATCTGCGCAGGGCGTGGTTCGAACGCGACCGGCACGGCGGGCTGGAAGGTGGCCGGGACGGCGCGAGATGGGCAATGATCCATCACATCGCCGTCGTCGCGCCGCACAGCCGCCGACGCTATGCCGAGATGTTCGGCGGAATCGGCTTGCCGAAGGTCAGTTTGGTAACGTCACAGGAGCTGGCCCGCTTCTATCGGCTGGAGGGGCTCGACCGGTGAGGTCGCGCGCATTATTGCGCCAAATCGCACGTTGGATCGTTTTACAGCCACAACGGTTGTCATCGTTACGGCTGACGGTGTTTTCCAACCGCGCCGGCGGGCAAATGGGCAAGGGAGCGATCGATGGTAAGGAAAATGGGCAGCCGAACTGCGGTCCTGGCATTCGTGGCGGCAATCGGCATCGCGGGCTGTCAGAGCAAATCTCCGCCACCAGCGGTCGCTCCCGCGCCGCCGCCGGCCCCGGCGCCCGTGGCGGCGCCCCCGGCACCCGCGCCGATATCGCTGACCCGCAAACAGCGAATCGCCAATGCGCTGATCGCGCTTAACAACGGGCAGGTCGCTGCGGCTCGCGTCGGGATCGTCGATATGTTGGCGCAAACCCCGGGTGATCCGGTCGCGAGCGATCTGCTGCGCCAGATCGACACCGATCCCAAGGTGCTGTTGGGCGAGCGAAGCTTCGCCTACGAAATTCATCGGCACGAGACTTTGTCGATGATCGCCCACCGGTTTCTGGGCAATTCCAACCGCTTCTGGGCACTCGCCCGTTACAATAATATCGCCGTGCCATCGAGCGCCGGGGCGGGACAGGTCATCCAGGTTCCTGGAACTGCTCCGGTCAGGGCAGCGCCGCGCGTCGTCAAGCCAGCGCCGTCCGACTCGGCGTCGGCACCCGCGATAGCGACTCCTGAGCGTGGACCTGGCGGGTCGCCGACGGCCGCCGATATCGCATCGGCAAACCGTCTGCGCGGCGCGGGTCTCGACGAGATGGCACGGGGGTCGATCGACAAGGCGGTCGGCCTGCTCGAACGCGCGTCAGCCCTTAATCCGCAGGATGGCGCTATTCAGGGTGACCTCGCCCGAGCGCGGAAGATCCAGGCGACCCTGCGTCACTGATCGGCACCTAGCGCCGCGCAGGACCGATCAACGTGTCCTGATTGTCATCGTCATCGTCGTCGAAGTCCGGCGATGACGGTGGCTCAGGTGCTTTGACCACCGTCGTCGTCGGCTTGGCGTTCGGGGCCAGACCGATTTGCGTCCGGTCCGCAGCCTCATCCCACAAAGACGCGTCGTCGGCCGTGGATTCAGGCTGTGGCTCGGGCTCAGGTTCTGGAGCCGGCGGAGGAGCGGGCTCGGCAATCGGGGCAGACTCCGGCAGCGGAGGCACGATCTCCTCCACCAGCGCCTCGGGAGCGGCGTGCGGCTCGGCCGGCTCGGGAGAAATGGCCTCGACTGGCGTAACTGCCGGCTCGATCGGCAGTTCTTCGGGCTCGGGTGAAGTCGGTGCCACCGCTGCGACCGCGACGGCAGGTGCGATTGCGGCTGGCGGACTGACCGTGGCCGCCGGTGCGCTGACCGGCGTGTCGAGCGCGAGATGCTCGACCGATTCGATCCGTTCCTGCAGCGCGTTGGCAGCGAGGTTGAAGCTGTCGAACAATTCGCCGAATTCGTCGCGCCGTGTGTGCGAAATGCGGAAGTCGAGATTGCCGCCCGCGACCTCGAGCAGCGCCGCTTTTGTCCGGCGGAGTGGGACGGCCAGCGCGCGCGCGCCGAAATAGCTGGTCAGCGCCACGCCCCCGACGGTGGTCAGCCCGAGAAAGGCGAGGAGGACCTGCGCCAGCCGGGCGGCAGCTTCGAGACTGGCCTTGCTGACCTCGACGTCGACTTGCCCGAAGCTGCGTCCGGCATACGTGATCGGGCGAACAAAGCGGAACACGCCGGGGCCGCCTGCGACATCCTGCGACAGGACCGTCAGTCCCTCCCGTCGCGAAATGACCTCGCCGGAGTGCGGCGCGGAATACGGCTTGCCCGCCATCGCTGCGTCGCTCGACGCGTGGACGATGCCATCGGCGCCGACGACGACGATGCGCCGGATCGTCGGGTCGTCGCTGGCGCTGCGGACGAAGGCCTCGACCGCGAGCCAGTCCTGCTGCGCCCCCGGCAGCGTCGCATTCTCGACCGCCCGGAGAGCGGCATTGCTCGCGACAAACGACGAAATCGCGTCGCCCGACGCCAGTGCGACATTCTCCATCGCGGCATATTGGCGCGTCAGCACAGTCCAGATCGCGGCGCCAAGCAGCAGCGCGGTGATGACCGCAAGCATCACCGGCAGGCGGACCTGAATCGGCAGATAGGCGTGCCGCGCCCCGGCCTCGGCCCCAACTGCGGTCAGCGCGGCGAGTTCCTTGCGCATCGCCTCGGCAAGCTGCCGCCCATCGGCAAAGCGCATTCCGGGCTGCTTCGACAACAGCTTGGAGACGATGAACTGGAGCCCGCCGGGGGTCGACGGTGCGATCGTCGCCAGCGCATCGGGGTCGCCCTGGACGATCTGGATCGCCAGCGTTGCCGAGCTGCCGCCCTGGAAGGCGCGCCGTCCGGACAGCATTTCGTACAGCACCGTGCCGACCGAAAACAGGTCGCTGCGGCCGTCGATCGCGCCGCCGAGCGCCTGTTCGGGGCTCATGTACCGGGGGGTGCCGAGCACCTGACCCGCCTGCGTTCGGACGCTTTCGGCTTCGAACAGCATATCGCCGACGCGGGCGATGCCGAAATCGAGCAGTTTGACCGAGTGGCCGTCGGGCGCGACGATGATGTTCGACGGCTTGATGTCGCGGTGGACGACGCGCTGCGAGTGGGCGAAGGCGAGGGCGTCGGCGAGCTGGATGCCAATACGCAGCGTCGTGATCGGGTCGAGTGCGCCGTCTTGCAGAACCTGGTCGAGCGGGCGGCCCTCAAGCAGTTCCATCACGATGTACGGCGTGCCATCGGCTTCGCCGACGTCGTAGATCGTGACAATATTGGGGTGGCTCAGCGCGCCGGCGGCCTTCGCCTCGCGCAGGAAGCGGTCGGCATATTGCCGGTCGCGCAGGAATTCCGCCTTGAGCAGCTTGACCGCAAGCGGCCGTGCGATTTGGGGATCGAACGCGCGATAGACGTCGGCCATCGCGCCTTCGCCGATCCGACCTTCGATTCGGTAGCGACCAACGATTTCAAGCACGATGAACGCCCCTGTCAGACGTGCTGTTGCGCGCCTTGCACGGGCTTTTAGGACAGAATAGTAAGGCATCGCAATGGTGTCGGGGAAACATTGGTGATCGACCGGATCGAGACCGACACGCTGCTCGTACCATTCGCCGTCTCGCCCGCCGGCGACAGCGTGCGTGAGGGCGGACCCGGATCCGACCTTTATCTTCGCATTAAGGATGAGCGCGCTACGGCTCGAATCGCCGAGCGCGAGGCGAGCAACGCCGAAAGCGACAGCGATCCGCTCCGTGCCGGGCTGATTCACTGGTCGAACCTCGCCGACGGCGCGACGACCCTGCTCACCGAACATACCAAGGACCTCGAAGTCGCGGCGTGGCTGACCGAGGCGTTGCTGCGCACCGGCGGCGTCGCGGGTCTCGGCGACGGCTTCGTTCTCCTTGACGGTTTGATCACGGCGTTCTGGGACGACGGCCTGTGGCCGGCGGCCGATGAAGACGGTGACGAAACCCGGCTTGGCGCACTGTTCGGGCTGTTCGGCCGCGGCGGCACGGGCACGTTGCTCCAGCCGCTCAAACTTGTCCCGCTATCGGATCGCGGCGGTGTCGCGGTGACCTTGTGGTCGGCGGAAGTCGCGTTCGCCCCGCCGACGTCGCGCAGCCCTGACGAGGACGTGCAGGCGCTCGCCGATAAGCGGCGGACCGAATTGCTCGATGCGGTGACGAACGGAATTGCGCGGTCGCCGCGGCCGTTCCTGCTCGCGCTGCGCCACGATCTCGATCGCGCGGCGACCGCGCTCGAGCAGTTGATGCAGACCATCGACCGGGTGAGCACTGTCGGCCGCTTCGGCTCACAGATCGGCGAGCCGCTCGCGACGGCGATCAAGCTGCTCGACGATAATGCCGGGAATGTCTTCGCCACAACGTCGATCGAGACGGCGGCCGCGTCGCCGGTCGGCGAACCCGCTGCCGCAGGCACGACCGCGCCGCCCAGCAGCAATTCGCCGCTGTCGCGCGACGGTGCGCTCAACCAGATCCTAACGCTGGCGGATCACTTCGAACGCAGCGAACCGCAGTCGCCGATCGGGCTGTCGCTGCGTGAAGTTGTCCGTCGCGCACGCATGCCGCTGGAAGATCTGCTTTCGGAATTGCTTCCTGATCCGGGCATGCGCACACTTTTTTTGCAACGGGCAGGTATTCGATCGGCAACTTCAGACGTTGAGCAGATGGAATGATTTTCGGAGGGCACCATGGATAGCGTTCACGACAAGCTGAAGAAGGTTCGCAAGCCGCGCGTTCACATCACGTATGACGTCGAGACCGAGGGCGCGGTCGAGGTCAAGGAACTGCCGTTCGTCGTCGGCGTGATGGGCGATTTCTCGGGCGATCCGACCGAGCCGCTGGCTCCGTTGAAGGATCGCAAGTTCATCCAGATCGACCGCGACAATTTTGATCAGGTGCTCCGCCGGATGGCGCCGGGCCTCCAGTACCGGGTTGAAAACACCCTCGCTGCCGACGGGTCGGAGATGGTGGTCAATCTGAAGTTCGAGTCGATCGAAGACTTCGAGCCGGGCCGGGTCATCGAGCAGGTCAAGCCGCTCAAGCATCTGCTCGAGACGCGCAACAAGTTGCGTGACCTGATGACCAAGGCGGATGGTTCGGAACAACTGGAAAATCTGCTCGAATCGATCCTCAAGGACCAGTCGAACCTTGACCGATTGAAGCGTGAGCTTGATCCTTCTGCCGAGACGCCGACCACCCCAAGCAAGGAGGCTTGAGCCATGGCTAGCCGGTATCAGGCCGACCCGCGGGCAAATACTGTCCAGGAGGGGGCGAGCGTCCTCGACCAGGTCATCGGTGCGACCAAGCAAACCGAGGCATCCGAAGTCACGGAGCTTCTTCGCGCGCTGACGGATGAGGCGACGGCGGGAACGGTGACGTTCTCGAAGAACCTCATGGTCACGATGCGCGACGCGATCGCGAAGCTCGACCAGATGATGTCGAAGCAGCTCGCCGAGGTGATGCATCACGAGAAGTTCAAGGCGCTCGAAGGGTCGTGGCGCGGGATCCATTACCTCGTCCAGAACAGTTTGACCGGACGCGACCTCAAGATTCGCGTGATTAATGCCTCGAAGCGTGATCTTGCACGCGACCTGTCGAAGGCGGTCGAGTTCGACCAGTCGACGCTGTTCAAGAAGATCTATGAGAACGAGTTCGGCACGCCCGGCGGCGAACCGTACAGCGTGCTCGTCGGCGACTATTACTTCGGCAACGGGCAGGAAGACATCGAGCTGCTGCGCAACCTGTCGGGCGTCGCGGCGGGTGCGTTCGCTCCGTTCGTGTCGGCGGCTGCGCCGAGCATGTTCGGCTTCGACAGCTTCGAGGAATTGTCCCAGCCGCGCGATCTTTCAGATAAGTTCCAGGCGACCGAGTTCAGCAAGTGGCGCAACTTCCGCGACACCGAGGACAGCCGCTTCGTCACGCTGACGATGCCGCGCGTGCTCGCGCGCCAGCCGTATGGCGAGACGACGAAGGCGGTCGACGAGTTCGGTTATGAGGAGGCACCGTTCGATGCGAACGGCGCGCCCAAGCCGATGAAGCACGGCGACTATTGCTGGATGAACGCGGCGTATGCGCTCGCCCAGCGGATGACCAATGCCTATTCGGAGTCGGGCTGGACCACCGCGATCCGTGGCGCCGAGGGCGGCGGTAAGGTGTCGAACCTGCCGACTCACCTGTTTCAGTCGGACGACGGCGATATGTCGGAACAGTGCCCGACCGAGATCGCGATCACCTCGCGGCGCGAGAAGGAGTTGAGCGATCTCGGCTTCCTGCCGCTGTCGCACTACAAAAACACCGACTACGCGGTGTTCTTCGGTGCGCAGACGACGCAGCGGCCGAAGAAGTTCGATCGTCCCGAAGCCACTGAGAACGCAGCGATTTCGGCGCGCTTGCCGTACATCATGGCGACGTCGCGGTTCGCGCATTATCTGAAGGTCATGGCGCGCGACAAGATCGGCTCGTTCATGGAAGTCGAGGACGTGTCGATCTGGCTCAACCGCTGGATCCTCAACTATGTCAACGCTGCCGAGGGCGGGGGTCAGGAAATCCGCGCCAAGTTCCCACTGCGCGAAGCCCGCGTCGAGGTAACGGCGGTGCCGGGGTCGCCGGGGAGCTACAACGCCGTCGCCTATCTCCGTCCGTGGTTGCAGATGGAGGAATTGACGGCGTCGCTCCGGCTCGTCGCGCGCATCCCGAAGAAGGCGTAGCGCCGGAAAGATCGAGGGAAAGACCCGTGCTCGCCGCGAGCCAAGCCGATCCGGTCGCGGCGGAGCCTTTCGATCTCGATTTCGTCACGCGCCTCGGGCGTGGCGCGATCGCGAGCGAGGCGATCGCTGACTTCGTCGCGGCGACGCCTGGCGACGCGATCGCGCTGTGGTTCGGCGAGGACGCCCCGGTGTCGGCGCGGTTGTTGCAGCTCCGGCTCGACCGCGCCATCGCGGCGATCGATGCGGCACTGTCCGCAGCGGTCGTCGCACTGATCGGCCACCCGCGGTTCCGCGCGCTCGAATCGGCGTGGCGCGGCGTCGCGTGGCTGACGCAAAGCCTGATGCCCGACAACATGACCCAGTTGCGCCTGCTCGATGTGCGCTGGCACGAACTGGCACGCGACCTCGAGCGGGCACCGGAGTTCGATCGCAGCGCGCTGTTCCTCAAGGTTTATGAGGATGAATTCGGGACGCCCGGCGGGACGCCATACTCGCTGCTGATCTCGCTCCACGAAGTCCGCCATCGTCCGGCAGCGGGGCATCCGGTCGACGACATCGCCACCCTCCGCCACCTGTCGACAGTTGCCGCCGCGGCATTCGCGCCGATCATCCTCAACGCGGCCCCGGCGTTGTTCGCCGCTGACACCCACGCCGACCTCGACCTGCGGCGCTCGGTATCAGCGCTGTTCCGCCAGCTCGAATACGGCCGCCTCCAGGCGCTGCAGCGTCACCCCGACACGCGCTTCCTCGGCCTCGTCGCGCCGCGCATCATCGTGCGCGCGCCGTGGGAGCGGGCGAGTCTGCCCGACCTCGCCTTCCGCTACACCGGCAACGACCGGGCGCTGACGGCGGGCGGTTCGCTGGCGGTCGCGCATGTCGCGATGCGCGCGTTCAACGACCATCGCTGGCCAGCGTCGATCACCGGCACGGTTCGCGACGAATTCGGCGGTGGCTTGATCACCGGACTTCCAGAAATGTCGTTCGACACCGACCGGCGCGGCGTCGCGATCCAGCCGCCGATCGAGGTCAATGTGTCGGACACGATCGACCGCGAGCTCAACGACGCAGGGATTATCGCCATCCGTTGCGTCCGCGATACGCCGTGGCTCGCGGTGTATAGCCTGCCCTCGATGCACCGGTCGGAGGCGGTCTATCACCTCGAAGCCGCCCGCGCGAACGACCGGCTGAGCAGTATGCTCAGCTACATGCTCTGCGTTGCCCGCTTCGCCCATTATATCAAGGTGATCGGCCGCGACATGATCGGCTCGATGCAATCCGCGAGCGAGGTCGAGGCGCGGCTCCAGCGCTGGCTCAATACCTATACGACCACTGGCGACCGGCTCAGCGCCGAGATGCAGGCGCGCTACCCGCTCGAGGAAGCGCGCATCCGCGTCGTCGACGCGCCCGAGCGCCCCGGTGCGCTTGAATGCTCGGTCTGGCTGCGCCCGCACTTCCAGATCGACCAAGCGGTGTCGGAATTTCACCTTGTCACCGTCGTGGCCCAGCCCGGATAAGAAAGAACAGCGATGAGCATCAGTGACAGCCTTCGCGACGGCGATCTCGACGCGGCGCGTGCCGCCTCGATCGAAGCCGTCCGCGCCAATCCGGCGAGCGCGCGCGATCGCCTCGCGCTCGCCGAAGTGCTGATCGCGCTTGGCGACCTCGAACGCGCCGACACCCACCTCGACGCGGCACAGAACCTCGACACGAGCTTTGCCCTTGTCGTCGCGCTCGGGCGCCAGCTGATCCGCGCGGCGACGTGGCGGAACGAGACGTTCACCGCCGGCCGCCCGCCCGAACTCGTCACCGCGCGGACGCCGGCCGTCGATGCCGCGCTAGCGGCCATCCTCGCGGCGCGCAGCGGGGGAGAACCGGCGGTCGAGAGCGAAGAGCCGACGACCACCGGGACAATCGACGACCGGCCGTTCTCCGGGTGGCGCGATGGCGACGACCGCACCGCCGGCGTTCTTGAAGTGCTGACCTCGACAGGCAATTATGTCTGGGTGCCGTTCGAGCATGTTCGCGGTCTCCGCTGGCTGGCGGTCGAGCGGCTGCGCGATACGATCTGGCGGCCCGCCGAACTCGAAGTCGCCGATGGTCCAACCGGCGTCGTCTACCTGCCCGTGATCTACCACGCCGGGTCCGAGCAGACGCCGCAGCAGAAGCTCGGTCGCGAGACCGACTGGCTCGATGGCGCGATTGTTTGCGGCCTCGGGCTGCGGACGTGGCTGATCGGCGACGAGGCGGTCAGCCCCGGCGACTTTGCCCAGTTGACGGTCACGGCGTGAGCGGCGGATCGGTCCTCGACCGGCTCTCGGAGGTGGTTCCGGGCCGCGCCGTCACGGCGCAGCGCGAGGGCATCCGCCGCGATATCGAGGCGCTGCTCAACACCCGCCGCCGCATGCTGACGAGCCCCGCCGAACTCGACGAACTCGAAGGCTCGCTGCTCGATTACGGCCTCGATGATTTCACCCACGAATCGCAAATGTCCGAAGGGTTTCGCGACGAATTCGTCGAGAGCGTCGAGCGCCTCGTCCGTCGCTTTGAGCCGCGGCTGACGCGTTTCGCGGTGACGATCGTGCCCGATCAGGATCAGCTCGACCGGACGCTGCGCTTCCGCATCACCGGGCTGGTGACGCTTAGCGGCGTGGCGCAAGAGATGCAGTTCGACAGCCATGTCGACCCAGTGCGCGGCCATTTCGTGGTCAGGCCCTAGCCGGAGTCCGCGATGTTCGACGACCTGCTGCCCTATTATAACGCCGAGCTTCGCTTCATGCGCGAGATGGCGGGTGAGTTTGCGAAGACGAACCCCAAGATCGCCGGGAGGCTGCGGCTATCGTCGAACGCGATCGAGGATCCGCATGTCGGGCGGATGATCGAGGCATTTGCCTTTCTCGCCGCGCGGACCCGTCTGAAGTTGGACGACGACTTTCCCGAACTGACCCACTCGATGCTCGGCATCCTCCAGCCGCACACGCTCGCGGTGTTCCCGTCGATGTCGATCGCCGAGATCGCGCCGACGGTGGGTCTGCAGCACGAGGTCGTGCTGCCGGCCGGCAGCGAGATCGCCACCGAGCCGGTCAACGGCGAGCCGGTCCGCTATCGGACGACGTACCCGGTGTCGGTCTGGCCGATCGCTTTGACCGGGGCGCGGGTTTCGGGGCTGCCGCTCGCGGCGCCGCGTAATCCGCGCGCGGCAGCCGCCGCCAGCGTTCTCCGGCTCAGCCTCGCGTGCACCGAACCCGACGCGACGTTCGGCAAGCTCGGGCTCGACACGCTCCGGGTCCACCTCCATGCCGAGGCGCGGGTGGCGAACATCCTGTACGAGCTGATCCTCGGCGGGACGGTGTCGATCGCGCTCGCCGATTCAGCCGCGGACCCCAATCCGGTGATCCTGCCGGCGAGTTCGATTCGCAGCGTCGGTTTCGCCGATGAGGACGTGTCGGTGCCGCTGCCGCCTGCTGCCGAGCCGGCCCTCGCGCTGGTCGGCGAGTATTTCGCCTTTCCCGACAAGTTCATGTTCTTCGACCTGACCGGATTGTCGGCGAAGACGCTGCGCGACGGCGGCTCGACGATGGAGGTGTTTCTCTATTTCGATCGCTTCGATCCCCCGCTCGAACGGCTGGTGACCAAGGACCGCTTCCGCCTGTTCTGCACCCCCGTCATCAACCTGTTTCGCGACCGGGCCGAGCCGATCCGGCTGACCCCGGGGCGGTTCGATCACCGCATCGTCCCCGATGCGCGGCGCGAGAGCGTGATCGAGGTGCATTCGGTCGACACCGTCACCGTCACCGACCGGACGGGCAAGGTCCAGCCGTTCCAGCCGTTCTTCGGCATCGGACGACCGCGCGCGGGGGCCGACCTGCGCTATTGGCACACCGCGCGACGCGCCAATCCGCGCGCCGACGGCGGCGACGATGTCTTTATCTCGATGATCGATACCGCCGGCCTGCCGGTCGCCGACGCCGAACTGGTCGCGTCGATCGAACTGACCTGCACCAACCGCGAACTGCCGCGCGCGCTGCCGTTCGGCGAGGGGCGGCCGCGGCTAACGATCGTCGGCGCGCCCGACACCGTCGGCACTGCGAGCTTCCTCATCTCGCCGACCGATCCGCTGCGCGCGCGGCGCGGTCGTGGCGAACTGTGGCGGCTGATCAGCCACATGTCGCTCGCGCATATGAGTGTGGCCGACCCTGAAGTTTCACTCGCGGTGGTCAAGGAGCTCCTTGCGCTGCACGATCATAGCGACGCCTCGGCGGGCCGCGTCGTGGTCGAGCGGCTGACCGCGGTCGAAGGAACCCCGACGACGGCGCGCGCCCCGGCGGCGGGGCATGTCGTCTTCCTCCACGGCACCGACCTGCGGATCGAATTCGACGACAAGCGGCTGTCGGGGACCGGGACCTTCCTGCTCGGGGCGGTGCTGGCGAACGTCTTCCGCTCGATGGCGGCGATCAACACCTTCAGCCGGACATCGCTCTGGCTGCGTGGCGAGCGGCGGCCATGGCAGCAGTGGGCGGCGCACACCGGAACGCGGCAGATCATTTGACCGCCGACCCCGACATCGTCGAGTTCTTCGAATTCGTCCGGGAACGGCTCGAGGCGGCGCGGCGCGACGTCACGCACGCGGCGACGATCGGGGGCGACGATTCGCCGGTGCACGAAGCTGTGCGGTTCACCACCGCCGTCGGGCAGCGGCATTTCGCCGACGAGGTTGCCAATATCGCCGGTGCCGACGGCACGACGTCGGTGACGGTCGCCTTCATGGGGCTGACCGGGCCGAGCGGGGTCCTTCCCGACCATTATACCGAGCGCGTGGTCGACGAGCGGCGCGAGCGAAACTTCGCATTCGGCGAGTTCCTCGATATGTTCAACCACCGCGCGCTGAGCCATTTCTGGCGGGCGTGGGCGAAATACCGGTTGCCGATCGCGTTCGAAAGCGATGGCGGCAGGCTCGACGACAGCTTCAGCCGCGCGCTCAAGTCACTTGCAGGGCTCGGCGTCGCGAACGAGCCCGTCCGCGACGAGGCGTGGCTGTCGATGACCGGTGCGATGTCGCGGCGCGTGCGGTCGAGCGGCGCGCTGCGACGGATCGTCGAGGGCATCTACGGCCTCCCCTTCGAGATACTCGAACTTCGCGGACGTTGGGTCGATCTCGCACCGTCCGAGCAAACCCGGCTGGGAGCCGGCTTGGCCGATGACGGCGCGTTCGCCACGCTGGCACAGGATGCTGTCGCCGGTGCCGCGATCTGGGACGTCGTCAGCCGTTTTCGTGTCCGCGTCGGGCCGCTCGATTTCGAAGACTTTCAGAAGTTTTTCGCCGGGACCACCCGGGCGGAGATCACCGACACGATCCGCCGCGCGGTCGGCGGTAACATCGACTTCACGATCCAGCTGGTCTTGCGCGGCGATGCGGTGCCGCAACTCCGCCTCGATGATGCGGCGGTCCCCGCGGCGCTTGGCCAGTCGACGTGGCTGCTGGCTGGCCCAGCGACGGGCGATCGGGACGAAGCGGTCCTTAACAGCGGCGGATATTAAATATCATGCGATTGGACCTTTGGCGGATCGTGAGCGTTCGATAGGGAACGTGGGGTGTGAGTTTCGCGCCGTTGGTGGAACTCGATGAAATCATTTGCTGCGGCCAATCGGTCGCGGCTGCGGGGGCAGCGGTGGATATCAAGGCACTCGTAGACCGCTTGGCACCCGAGTCGCGATCGGCGCTCGAGGCAGCCTCGGGCTTGACTCTGTCGCGCACCCATTATGACGTTGAGATCGAGCATTGGTTGCTCAAGCTGATCGAAAGCGGCGATTCCGCGATTGGGCGGATCCTGTCGCATTACGAGGTCGATGGCGGGCGCGTGGCTGCCGACCTTGCGGCGACGCTCGACCGGCTCCGCACCGGCAATGCTCGGGCCCCGGCATTATCGCCCCGGCTGGTTCGCTGGATGCGCGAGGCGTGGCTATTCGCCAGCCTGGGCGTTGGTGCCGGATCGGTCGCTCCGGCGCACCTGCTCGCGTCGCTGATGAACGACGATATGCTCGCGAGTGCGATCCGCGAGAGTTCGAGCGCGCTTCGCCGGATCGATGCGCGAACGCTTACTGAAAACTTCGCGATCATCGCGGCGCCCGCCGCCACTGCCGATGCTCCGGCTGACCAGCCCGCCAATCCAGGCGGCGGCGGGACCGCCAGCACCGCGGCACTCGACAAATATTGCATCGACCTCACCGATCGTGCCCGCTCAGGCGGCATCGACCCGGTGCTCGGGCGCGATCCGGAAATCCGTCAGCTGATCGACATCCTTACCCGGCGGCGGCAGAACAACCCGATCCTCACCGGCGAGGCGGGGGTGGGCAAGACTGCGGTGGTCGAAGGGTTCGCGCTGCGGATCGCGGCGGGTGAGGTGCCCGATGTGCTCAAACAGGTTCGCCTGCTCAGCCTCGATCTCGGACTGTTGCAGGCGGGTGCGGGCGTAAAAGGCGAGTTCGAAAACCGGCTCAAGTCGGTCATCAGCGAGGTAAAGGCGTCGCCAACGCCGATCGTGATGTTCATCGACGAGGCGCACACGCTGATCGGGGCGGGGGGTGCCGAGGGTCAGGGTGACGCGGCGAACCTGCTTAAGCCCGCACTTGCGCGCGGCGAAATGCGGACGATCGCGGCGACGACGTGGGCCGAGTACAAAAAGTATTTCGAGAAGGACGCCGCGCTCACCCGCCGCTTCCAGGTGGTCAAGGTCGAGGAGCCCAACGAGGCCGACGCGATCAAGATGGTCCGCGGGCTCGTCGCGACGCTCGAGAAGCATCACAATATCCGCATCCTCGACGAAGCGGTCGACGCCGCCGTTCGCCTGTCGCATCGCTACATCTTCGGGCGGCAGCTGCCCGACAAGGCGATCGCGCTGCTCGATACGGCGTGCGCGCGCGTCGGCATGAGCCAGGCATCGACCCCCGCGTCGATCGAGGCGACCGATCGGCAGCTCGCGGCCCTCGATATCGAGGCGGGCATCCTCGAGCGTGAAACCGCAGGCGGTTATGACCATACGGCGCGGCAGCAGGACATCGTTACGGAACGCGAGGCGGTCGCGGCGAAGCGCGTCGACCTCGTCGCGCGGTGGGAGGCGGAGCGGCAACTGGTCGACGACATCGCCGCATTCCGCCGTGATGCCGAAGGCCCGGCTGAGGATGCGTCCGAGGCTGCTGCGACGAGTCCCGATACAATTACGCAATTGCGTGCGGCGCGCGCCGAACTGGCCGCGCTTCAGGGCGAAACGCCGCTCGTGCTCGATGTCGTCGATCGGGTGGCGGTGGCCGATGTCGTCGCCGGCTGGACCGGGATCCCGGTCGGCCGGATGGTGGCCGACGAGATCGCCGGGATCATCGATTTCGAAGCGATCATGGCGCAGCGGATCCGCGGCCAGCCGCAGGCGCTCGCCGCGATCGGCAGCGCGATGCGCGCGAACCGCGCCGGTCTGACCGACCCCAACAAGCCGGTCGGCGTCTTCTTGATGGTTGGCCTGTCGGGCGTCGGCAAGACCGAGACGGCGATGGCGCTCGCGGACCGCTTCTACGGCGGTGCCGACAACATGACCGTGATCAACATGAGCGAGTTCAAGGAGGAGCATAAGGTCTCGATGCTCCTCGGCGCACCGCCGGGCTATGTCGGCTACGGCGAGGGCGGGGTATTGACCGAGGCGGTCCGCCGCCGCCCGTTCAGCGTCATCCTGCTCGACGAAATGGAAAAAGCGCACCCCGGGGTGCAGGATGTTTTCTACCAGTTGTTCGACAAGGGGCGGGTCAAGGACGGGCAGGGGCGCGACGTCGATTTCCGCAATGCGATGATCATCATGACGTCGAATGCGGGGTGGGAGGCGATCGAGCCGTTGTGCGCAGATCCCGATATCCCGCCGAGCGTCGAGGCGCTTGAGCAGGCGCTGCGGCCGAAGTTGCTCGACCATTTCCGCCCCGCCTTTCTCGGCCGCGTGACGGTCGTGCCGTATCTGCCCCTCCCGCCCGCGATCATCCGCGAGATCATCGGCCTCGCGCTGGGGAAGATCGCGCGGCGGCTGACGGCTGCTTACGGAGCGACGTTCACCTGGAGCGATGCGGTCGTCGACTTGATCGCCGCGCGCTCGACCGAGTCACAAAGTGGCGCGCGCGCGATCGATGGTGTGGTTAACCGGGGTCTTCTGCCGGAATTGTCAACACTGATACTAAATCGTTTGCAGAGCGCAACTAACGTCGCCTTTGTGCGTACTGATGTTGATGATAGAGGTAATTTCCTTTATCGATTCGATGATCAGTGAGTCGTTTGTTTTCAGTCGCAATCTGACATAGGAGTGTAACATGCCAGTTTATTTGAAGCTCGGTTCTTTGCAGGGTGCAGTCACCGCCGGTCCGTACAAGGGCTGGATCGAAATCGATTCGTACAGCTGGGGCTTCTCGGTTGCCGTTCAGACGACCGCCGGTGCTGCTGGCAACCGTATGTCGTCGGGTAAGGTCACGCCGGGCGACGTCCACCTCGTCAAGCGTCAGGACGATACCACGACCCAATTCATGCTGCAGTCGCTCGAAGGCAAGAACACGCCCGAAGCGCAGCTTGCCGTGACGATCCAGGCGTCGGACGGTGCCGAGGCGAAGTACATCGAATACGTCATGAAGAACGTGATCTGCACGTCGTTCACGACGTCGGGGCAGAGCTCGGGCGGCGAGCCGATGGAAAACATCGCGCTCAACTTCAGCCAGGTCAACTTCAACCAGTTCCTGCGTGACGACACGAACGCCGAGCGCGCTGTTCGCGGCGGTTACGACTTTACGACTGCGAAGAAGGTCTAAACATTTAAGGATGGGTCCGCGGGCGGTGCATGCAGCGCCTGCGGATCGTCCTGACCGCGAGAAACAGAAAACCAGTGCATGGCGCGCGATACCAACAAATTCATCCGTTTGATCGAAGCGCCGGGCGTCGTCACCGACCATTATCTATTCAAGGTCGATGGCTCCGAGGCCCTGTCCGAGCCATTCCATTACCGCCTGCAGATCCGTTCGCAGGGTGAGGTCGCCGACGCTGCGACGTGGGTGAACGCATCGATCACCTTCGCCGTCGGGATATCGGACAACATCGACCGCAAGATCAACGGTCGCTGTGTTCGTTTCGAGCATCTGTATCAAAAGGGCGGATACACTGAATTCGCGATCGAGCTCGCCGCGTCGTTCGAGGCGTTGAAGCAGCAGCGGCACCGCCGCCTGTGGACCGGCAAGACCGCCAAATTCATCGTCGCCGACGTCCTTCGCGGCAACCAGATCACCTTCGACGACAGCAAGGTCGGAGCGCAGCCGACGCGCGAGATGTGCGTCCAGCAAAACGAGACCGACTTCGATTTCGTCTCGCGGCTCCTCGAGGACGAGGGCGTCTTTTACTATTTCCGCTACGACGCGGGCGCGGGGCCGTACAAGCATCGCATGTTCATGGCCGATAGCGTCGCGGGCTACGACGACGGCGAGCCGTTCGAGATCTCGTTCCGGCGCGACCATCTGCTGCGCGGCGTCCAGGGCGTCACGCTCGGTCACGGGGCCTCGCCCGGCGCTGCGGTCGTCCACGAATACGACTACAAGAAGCCCGGCTCGCTGACCCCGATCCAGGTGCCGACGCGCCTCGGCTCGGCCAACCAGGCGAGCGCGGTCTATGACTGGCAGTCGGGCCATTCCGATCCCGAAGCCGGACGCCGTCGCGCCAAACTCGCCATCGAGGAAGCCGAAAGCGGCGCGATGACGATGAGCGGCAACGGGTCGTATCTCGCCTTCGAGCCCGGCAAGCGTTTCCAGATCGACGACACACGGCTCAATCCGCGCGAGCGGCGCATCGTCATCCGGTCGGTCAGCCACGCGATCTTCGACCCGTCGGGGCTGAGCGAGGGCGAGCCGCATTACGACCAGTCGTTTGCCGCACAGCCGAGCGCCGATGTCTTCCGCCCGAAGCGCACCACCGCCAAGGCGGTCGCCAGCGGCCCGCAAAGCGCGATTGTCGTCGACCAAACCGATCCTGAGGGGTTCGGTCGGGTCAAGATCCAATATCATTGGGACCGCGCCGCGGCGTCGACCTGCTGGGTCCGCGTCCTCCAGCAATGGGCAGGCAACAAGATCGGCTCGCAGTTTGTCCCGCGCCCGGGGATGGAGGTCATGATCGACTTCCTCGAGGGCGATCCCGACCGGCCGGTTCTCGTCGGCTGCCTGTTCAACGGCAAGAACGCGCATCCCTATCCGGTGCCGGCGAACCTGACACAGGCGGGCTGGCGGACGTCGGGGCCGGGCGGCCTCGCGCACGAACTGTTGTTTGAGGACAAGGGCGGCGGCGAAGAAATCTTCATGCAGTCGGGCCGCGACTATCGCCGCATCGTCAAGCGCGACGAGACCGCGACGATCACGCGGTCACAAAAAGTCGATGCGCAGGACATCACCCTGACGGCGACGACGAGCATCAAGCTCGAGGTCGCCGGAAATACGATCGTGATCGACGCAAGCGGCGTGACGATCAACGGGAAAATGATAAACCTGAACTGAAGTTGTCGCGCCGCGTATCGTGCGGCATGAGTCCACTGACGGCGAAGCGCGGGAGAGACGATGATCAGGCTGCGACTCCATAGCTCCAACGAGCCTTCGCAGCAGCTCGACCAGCGGATGGTCGGCGAGGACCCGATCACCGTCGGTCGTGATGCCGGAGCGGATTGGGTCATCGCCGATCCCGGCCGGGCGTTGTCGCGGCGGCACTGCACCGTCCGTGCCGTCGGCGGCAAGATCGGCGTCCGTGACACCAGCGCCAACGGCACCTTCGTCGGCGACGATGGCGAGCGCATCGCCAGCGGCGCCGAGACGCTCGTCGCGCCCGGCGGGTCGATCCGGCTCGGCACCTTCACGCTGTCGGTCGAGGCGCTCGCCGACGATGCACAACCGGCGAAGGCCCCGGGGTCGTCCGCGCCGCATGTCTCGCTGTTCGATCCGCCGGCGGGGCTCAATCCGGCGCAGTCGGCGTCGCGCCCGGCGCGGCTCGATCCGTTCGCCAGCCAGCTTCCGCCCGACCCGTTGCTCGCCGATCACAAGCCGACCGATCGCGTCACGCTCGGCGACGGCGACGCGTGGGACAATCGCCCGGCGGCGCGCGCTGGTGACTGGAAGCTCCCGCGCGATCGCCCTGAACACGATCAACTGATCGGGACGCCGCGCGAATGGGCCGAACCGGCACGGGTCGAGCGCGACGCCGGGTTCGGCTTCGATGTGCCATTCGACCGGCCGATCCTGTCGCAGGCCCCGGCGACGCCTGAGCATCTCGCGATCCCCGAGGATTGGGCCGAGCCGGTTGCCGCGCCTGAGGAAAAGACAGCGAAGCCGACCAAGCGCGCTGCCGCCAAACGCGCGGTCGCTGCCCCCGTCGAGCCCGAAATCCCCGAAGTCGAGGCCGCTGAGATCGAGACCGTTGCGGCAGAGCCCCCGGTCATTATGCCCGCACCGCCAGAGCCGGTGAAAGCGCCAACCGTGCCGGTCAAGGCCGCCTTCGAACCGGTTAAAGCAGCGCCCGAGCCGGTCAGGACGCCGCCCGTAAAGGCACCGCCGCCGCCGAAAGCGCCGCCGCCGGTCCACGCCGAAGCGCCGTCAGCGATGGTCCCCGACGACCTGTTCGATGCATTCTGCGCCGGTGCGCGGCTGTCGCCGTCGAGCTTCCCCGAAGCCGAACGCGCGGCGGCGATGGTTCGGCTCGGCGAGGTCTATCGCGGCATGGTGCTTGGCCTCGCCGACCTGATGGGCGAGCGGACCGCGCTCAAAAGCGAATACCGGATGTCGCGGACGATGGTCCGGCCCGAGCAGAACAACCCGTTCAAATGGGTCCCGCCGCAGCGGCTCGCGGTCGAGGTCCTGCGCGGGGCCGACATCGGCTTCGCAGGCGGTGCCCAGGCGGTGACCGAGAGCTTTCGCGACATCAAGACCCATATCTTCTGCGTCCTTGCCGGCATGCGCGCCGCGATCGGCACGACCATGACGACGCTGTCGCCGGCGGCGACCGAGGCCGCGGTCGAGGGCCGGTCGTTCCTGATCAAGGCGCAGCGCGATGCGGCGTTATGGGTGCAATATGCCGAGCGTTTCGACCGCTTTAAGGTCGATGGCGAGGATGTCGACGGCGTGATCAATCGCGCTTTCCGCACCGCCTACGAGAAGCAGCTTGCGGAACTCGACGCGAAGGCGGCGGGCTATGACGGGCCGCCACAGGGACAGCATTAGTGTATTGGGACAATAAGGTTCTGTGGGCGGAGGGGATGTTCCTCCGCACGCAGCATTTCCAGCAGTTCGAGCGTTACGTCGAACGGACTGCGCAGTCATCCGTCCGCTGGCTGCAGCCGCTGGCGTGGGGATTTGCCCGGCTCGAGATCGACGATGCCTTGTTGCAGACCGGTATCATCGCGGTCTCGCGCGCATCGGGCATCCTGCCCGATGGCACGGTCTTTGAAGTTCCCGGCACCGACGACCATCCGATCCCGCTCGACGTCCCCGGCGACCTCAAGAACGTCGTCGTCCATCTGACGCTGCCGATCCGCCGCGAAGGCGGGACGAGTGCGCGGCTCGCGGCACCGCGCGCCGGTGACGCCGCGGTTCGGTGGACTGGGCAGGAGGTCGAAGTCGGCGATACCGTCGCCGGGTCCGAAGCACGCGCGACGCTGATCGTCGGCAAGCTCGAACTGCGCCTGATGCACGACAATCAGGAGCGCGCCGGTTACGTCTCGCTGCCGCTGTGCCGCCTCGTCGAAAAACGCCTCGACGGGTCGATCGTCCTCGACCCGGCGTTCATCCCGACCTCGCTCAGTTGCGCCGCGTCGGAGCGGCTGACGAGCTTCATCGCCGAAATGCGCGGCCTGTTGCAGCATCGCGGTGCGGCGATCGCCAACCGCCTGTCGAGCCAGGGTGGCAAGAGCACCGCCGAAATCAGCGACTTCCTCGTCCTGATGCTGGTCAACCGCAACGACATGCTGCTGCGCCATCTCGGCTCGCTCCAGGATCTCCACCCCGAGGCGCTGTACCGCACGTTCGTCGAACTTGCGGGCGAGCTGGCGACCTTCACCGAGGCTGCGACCAACCGTCCGCCGCAACTGCCGCCGTACAACCATGCCGATCTCGCCGGGTCGTTCCAGCCGCTGATCGGCTTCCTGCGCGAATCGCTGTCGGCGGTGTTCGAGCAGACTGCGATCCCGATCGCCCTCGAGGAACGCGCCTTCGGCATCCGCGTCGCCAAGATTACCGACCGCTCGCTGTTCACCGACTGCGTCTTCGTCGTCGCCGCAAGGTCGTCGATCGACGCCGAGCTGCTCCGTGCCAACCTGCCGAAGCGAACGACGATCGGCGCGGTCGAGCGCATCCGCGATCTCGTCAACCTCCAGCTTGGCGGCGCACCGATTCGCCCGCTGCCCGCCGAGCCACGGCAGATTCCATTCCGGTCGGGCATGATCTACTTCGAAATCAACACGCAGTCGGAGGACTGGCGACTGATCGAGCAATCGGGCGGCATCGCCATCCATGTCTCGGGTGACGTGCCCGATCTCGCGCTCGACCTATGGGCGATCCGGGGCCGCATCCGGTGAGCCGCAGCCCGTTCACCCCCGACGGGGATCGAACGCAGATCGGCGCCCCGCCGGGTGGCGACCGGACGGAGATCGGCGCGCCCGGCCCGTTCGATCGTCCGGCCTCGGCACCGCGCCCGAGCGACGACAGCGGCGACCGGACGATGATCGGGGCGAGCACCGGCGGGGCCATAGCGGCCAGCCCGTTCGCGCCCGCCAAGCTGACGCTCGACCAGCTGCCCTCGGTGGGCGGCAATCCGCTGATCGCGGCGGGCACGCCGCTGATCGCGCTCGCGGGGGGACTGCGGACCGTTCTCGCGCAACAGGAGACCGGCCGCCTGCGCCGGATCGTCATCGAGGAATTGCGCCGCTTCCAGGCGCGGACGCGCGAGTCGTCGATCGGCGAGGAGGAAATCCGCTACGGTCATTATGCGCTGTGCGCGCTGCTCGACGAGGTGATCATGTCGACGCCATGGGGCGTCGGCACCGGCTGGGGCAAGCAGTCGCTCGTCGCCACTTTCCACAACGAAGTCGTTTCGGGCGACCGCATGTTCGAGGTCGCCGATGCGCTCGAGGCACGTCCGGGCCGGTCGCCCGCGCTGCTCGAACTGCTGTACGTCTGTTTCTCGTTCGGCTTCGAAGGACGGCTGCGGCTCGAGCGCGGCGGTGCGTCGAAGCTGCTCCAGCTGCGCGAGCGGCTGTACACCGCGATACGCAACCTGCGCGGACCGATCGAGCGCGAACTGTCGCCGCAGTGGAAGGGGATCGACGCGGCGTATCGCCCGATCGCCGCCGATATTCCGCTGTGGGTACTGCTTGCCGGGTTCGCCGCGCTGATGCTCCTGATCTACGCCGGCTTCGTCTTCACGCTCGGGCTGGTCGACGGCAGCGCGCGACCGCTCGGCGCGATCTATGCCGCCGGTCCGGCAAAACTGGCACGCGCGGCCCCTGCGCCGCCGTCGGATAACCGGCTTTATCTGACGATCCTCGACATCCTCAAGCCCGACATCGACGCCGGGCGTGTCGGCGTCACCGATGACCCCGGTGCGGTCGGTGTGCGGCTACTCGATCGGGGCTTGTTCGCCAGCGGTTCGGCCGACCTCGACGCCGGTTTCGGCCCGACGATGGGGCGCGTCGCGCAGGCGATCGGCCTCGTCACCGGCCCGGTCGCGGTCGCTGGACACACCGACGCCCAGCCGATCCGCTCGCTGCGCTTCCCTTCGAACCAGTCGCTGTCCGAAGCGCGCGCTAGTGCGGTCGTCGCCGCTTTGACCGCCGCCGGGGTGCCGGGCGACCGGCTCAAGCCGACCGGATACGGCGAGACCCAGCCGATCGCCGACAACAAAAGCGAAAGCGCGCGCCGCCTCAACCGTCGTGTCGAGGTAACGATCCCAAAGACTTACGCCGAGACCCCGCGCTAATGCTATACCGTCTTCGCCGTATGTTCGTCCGGCGGCCGCCGCGATGGCTGATGATCGCGGTCGGCATCGTCTTCCTTGCGCTGTTCGTCTGGTTCGCCGGGCCGCTGGTGGCGATCGCCGGGGCGGTGCCGCTGGGCAGCGTGGTCGCGCGGCTTGTGACGATCGCCGTGATTCTTGGCGTCGTCGGTGCGATCTGGGGCTACCGGCGGTGGCGGACGGCGCGGCGCAACCAGGCGATGGTCGACGACCTCGCTGCGATCC
This sequence comes from Polymorphobacter megasporae, assembly GCF_018982885.2. Classification (NCBI taxonomy): domain Bacteria; kingdom Pseudomonadati; phylum Pseudomonadota; class Alphaproteobacteria; order Sphingomonadales; family Sphingosinicellaceae; genus Glacieibacterium; species Glacieibacterium megasporae. The sequence goes on from NZ_CP081848.1 coordinate 1,362,311, forward strand.
CGCCCGCCGCCCCCGACGATGCCGACGAAGACGTCGCCGCGATGAACGAGCGCGCGGCACAGGCGCTCGCGTTGATGAAGACGACGCGCGTCGGCAAGGCCAAGGCGTTCATCTACGAGCTGCCGTGGTACCTGATCATCGGGCCGCCGGGCGCGGGCAAGACGACGGCGCTACAGAACGCTGGGCTCGATTTCCCGGTGACGCAGTCGCTCGGCGACGGACCGGTGCGCGGCATCGGCGGGACGCGGACCATCGAGTGGTGGTTCACCGACCGCGCCGTGCTGATCGACACCGCCGGGCGCTACACGACGCAGGACAGCGACAAGATCGTCGACGGCAAGGCGTGGACCGGGCTGCTCGACCTGCTCAAGCGCCACCGCCCGCGCCAGCCGGTGACCGGCATCATCGTCGCAATTTCGACGACCGACCTGATCGGTGCCGACGAAGCGGCGGCGCTCGCGCATGGCCGCGCGATCCGGCAGCGGCTGAACGAGGTTCAGACCGCCTTCGGCCTGCGCGTGCCGGTCTATGTCACGCTGACCAAGCTCGACCTGCTCGCGGGGTTCACCGAATTCTTCGACGACCTGCCGCAATCGGAGCGCGAGCAGGTTTGGGGCGGCACCTTCGAATTCGTCGTCGGGACCGGGCTGAACAAGGAGGCGGTCGACGAGACGACGCTCGGACGGCTGTTCGACGGGCTGATCCGACGGCTCGACGAGCGGCTGCTGCTCCGCATCCAGGCCGAACCCGATATCGCGCGGCGGGGTCTGGTGTTCGGCTTTCCCCAGCAGGTTGTGACGCTCCGCTCGCCGCTGCTGGCGATGATGCGGATCATCGCGCGCGAAACCAAGTTCGAGCCGACCCCGCTGGTGCGCGGCTTCTATCTGACGTCGGCGACGCAATTCGGCCGGCCGATCGACCGCCTGATGAACGCGCTCTCGGCGCGGATTGGCGTCGTCCTCGCGACCCCGCCCGGCGACGGTCCGCGCGGCCGCAGCTACTTCCTCCACGACCTGCTGACGCGGGTGGTGTTCCCCGAGGCGGCGATCGCCGGGCGCGACATCAAGGCCGAACGCCGCCGCCGCGCAATCCGCCTCGCCGCGCTGGGAGTCGCCACCGCCGCAGTCGTCGCCGCGACGATGGTGTGGACGCTGGCGTACCTGCGCAATTCGGCGCTGATCACGCGGCTCGAACAGCGCGCCGACATCCTCCACCGCGACGTCACCGTTCTCGGTACCGAGCCGGTCGCCGACAGCGACCCGCTGCGTCCGCTCGCGGTCTTGAACGAAGCGCGTGCTTTGCCGTTCGGCAGCGCCGCACCTGCAGTCGATCGCTCGCCGGGGTTCAGCTGGGGCATCGGCCGCGAAAAAGCGCTGCGAACCCAGGTCGATGGCACATATGTCAACTTGCTCAACCACCAGTTCCTGCCGCGTCTGCTGCTGTCGGTCGAGGGTGAGCTCAGCCGTTTAAACGCGCAGGGCGATGCCGCACGCGACCCGGGCAAGGCGGGCCGCGCCGCCGATCCGCGCCCGGCAATCTACAACCTGCTGCGGATCTACCTGATGCTCGGCCGGGCCCCCGGAGCGCCGCTCGAACGGTCGGCGATCACCAGCTATTTCGCCGATCGCTGGGCCGACCTGCTACCGGCCGAGGAGCAGAGCGACACGCGCGCCGCTCTCGAGGCCCATCTCGACACCCTGCTGGCGAGCCCGATGACGCCCCCGGCGCTCAACGCGACCCTGATTACCGATGCGCGCCAACGGATCGGGACCCTTGGGCCCGGCGAGCGCGTCTATGTCCGGATGCTTGCCGACCAGCGCCTCCGCGACCTGTCGCCATTTGCCTTGACCGACGTCCCGGGCATCGCCAATTCGCGCCTGTTCCTGCGCAAGTCGAACGTGCCGCTGTCGACCGGCCTGCCGGGGATGTTCCGCCACGGCAACTTCTATCCGGTCGTCCTGCCGACGATCAGCCGCTACGCCGCGCAATCCGCCGACGAAGGCTGGGTCACCGGCGAGCGCGACGCGGGCGGAGCCGGGATCGGCCGGATCAAGGACGCGCTGCTGACCGCGTATCTCGCCGACTTCACCAATCGCTGGGACGACTTCATCGACGATATCGCGGTCAGCGGCGAGCGCCCGATCCGCGACCGCATCCAGCTTGCGACCCGCCCGCCGTCACCGGTGCGGTCGTTGTTCAACACGCTGGCGAGCGAGACCAACCTGACGCCGCCGTCGCTCAAGCAGGGGTCGAGCGGGCGCAATGCGCTTCAGGTCGCGTCGCTGTTCTCGCGTAACATCTATCGCGGCCTCCAGCGCGGCAACGCCATCGGCAGCGCGATCCAGAACGGGCCGCCGGGCCCGGCGGGGCCGCTCGACGAGGTGATCGCGCATTTCGCGTGGTTGCGCGACATGATCCCGCCGGGCGGGGCGGGTCCGCTCGATCAGGCGCTGGCGGCGCTCGGCGATGTCGGCAGCGCAGGCGGCGCGGCGGCGGCGGCGGCGGGTATGGGCAATCCCGCGCTACAGGCACAAAGCTCGGCGGCGGCGATGGCGGCGACGGCCAAGCTCGGTACGGTGTCGTCGACCCTGCCCCCGCAGGCGGGCGCGCTGTTCGAAGGCTTCGTCAAGGCGTCGGCGACCCAGCTCAACCATGACGCGCGCGACGCGGTGCGCGGGCAGTATGGCGCGCAGTTGCTGCCCGAATGCCAGTCTATCGTGAAGGGCGGCTATCCGTTCGGCGGCACCCCGTTGCGGCAGGTTTCGCTCGATGACTTCAGCCGCTTGTTCCGCCCGTCGGGGCTGCTCGATGCTTTTCAGAAGACGACGCTTGCCGGGCAGATCGATACCGGTGCGGCACGCTGGACGCTGACCCCGTCGGGCAAGGCGCTCGGGCTCGACCCGGCGGCGGTCGGCCGGTTTCAGGATGCGGCGAAGATCAGCGCCGCGTTTTTCCGGCCCGGCGATATCCGCCCCAATGTGCCGGTTACGATCGAGCTTATCCGTCTTGCCGGAGCCCAGTCGGTGACCCTCGTCGTCGGCGGCATCCCCGCGACCTTCGCCGCGAGCGGCGGGCAGCCGGTCGATGTCCGCTGGCCGGGGAGCCTGCCGGGCGCGTCGATCGGCTTCCAGCGAATTCCCGCCCCGCCGGCCCCCGTGCCGCCGCGAACATGGCCGGGCGAGTGGGGCTTTGCCGCGATGATGCACGACCTCGGCGGGAGCAGCGCCGACCGCAACGGTGTGATCCTCACCGTCAACGACGGCGCGTTACAGGCGAAGGTCCGACTCCGCATCGCGAACAACCCGTTTGCGACGACCAATCTCGCGGCGTTTCAATGTCCGGTGAAATTGTGACAGCGACCGTCGGCTTCTTCGGCAAGCTGCCCGCGCACGGAGACTTTATCCGGCGCGGCCTGCCGACCGCGGCGACCTCTCTGCTCGACGACTGGGTGCAGGCGGGTTTCGGCCGGGCGGATGATCCTGCCGCCGCGATCCGCGGCCTGCCGCCGGTGCGCTTCGCGAGCAGCGCAGTCGTCGACGGCGCGCTTTGCCTTGGGACGATGATCGCGAGCAACGACAGCGTCGGACGTGATTACGTTCTCGTCGCCGTCCATTTGTCGCCAAACGTGTCTGGGGCGCTGCCCGAGCCGTTGCCTGACGCGTGGGACGATTGGTGCGCCCGCGCCGAGGCATTGCTGCTTGCGGCGCAGAGCGTGCCATTGACCGCTGATGCGACGCAGGCCGCGCTCGAGACGGCAGCGCGCGCGACGGTCATGGCGCTCGGCGGGGCCGAACCATTCGCCGTGCCGGATGATATCGAACCCGCGACGGCGAGCTGGCGGCCGGCGGTCGGCAGCGGGGAGCGGCGCGTGACGCGCAGCGACGGCCTGCCACGCGGCGACGCGTTCGACCGGTTGATCGCCCCAGTTGGCGACGGCGCATGAGCGGCGGCAATCTTCGCTTCGACAGCGCCGGGCGGACCGATGTGGGCAAGGTGCGCGCACTCAACGAGGACCGCTACGTCGATCGGCCATTGATCGCCCTTTGGGCGGTTGCCGACGGGATGGGCGGGCATCAGGCGGGCGAAGTCGCCTCGGGGATGCTTGCCGATGCGCTCGAGGCGATCGGGCCGCCCGATTCAGGCTATGCTTATCTCGATGGCGTCCAGGACGCGGTCGAACGGGTTAACCGCGCGCTCGTCGCGCACGCCGCGATCTCGACGCCGGGGTCGGTGATCGGATCGACGATCGTCGTGCTGATCGCCTATGCCGGGCATTATGCCTGCCTTTGGGCCGGGGACAGCCGCGTGTATTTGCTCCGCGACAAGCGGCTCGAACAGATCACGCGCGATCATTCGATGGTTCAGGAACTGCTTGATTCAGGCGCGCTCGCCCGTCGCGACGTCAAGAACTTCGGTAAGTCGAACATCATCACCCGCGCCGTCGGGGTCAACGATCGCCTCGCGCTCGACCTGCATCAGGGGCCGATCCTCGACGGCGACGTCTTCCTTTTATGCTCCGACGGGCTGACCAATTTCGTCGATGATGCCGAGATCGCCGCCGAACTGCGGCGGCCAGCACGCGACGCGGCTGAAGCGCTCATCGCGCTGACGCTGTCCCGCGCGGCGAAGGACAATGTCACCGTCGTCGTCGTGCGCGCGTTTGCCGACGCCGACAGCACACTCGACCCGCTCCGCAGCCGCTAGCGATCGTAAAACGGCTTTCGGACGATGCGTGTGTGCGAGGGGCGGCACGGTCGCGCCGGGCGGTTGAACACGCTCGGCTCGCAGACCGGCAACTTCGCCTTTACCGCAGGGTCTGATTGCGTGCTGGTATCGGCGGTCCCGGGACTGACGGGTGCGACCGTCGCGACCTGACCGGTCGCGCGCGGATGCTTGGCGGCCTTGCCCTTATGGGTGGTGCGCAGCTCCGCCGTTTTGGTGACAGGGGTGCGGCTGCTGTGCCGGACTGTTTTGTGCGACACCGGCGCAGCGACGGTCGTGGCGGCTTCGGCGGGCGGCTGGCTAACCGCAGCGGGGGCGATGGGGGCGCTGGCAGCGACCGGCGCAGCGGGCGCGGCGATCGGCGCGGTGGGAACTGCTACCGGCGGCGCGACAGGGCGGACCGCGGCGGCGGGGGCCACAGCAACGGCGTTTTGTGGGCCGGCGTCGCGGTGCAAACCGAAATAGGCGAGCGCCGCCGCAACGACGGCGACGACGCCCGCGATGATGAGAGCGAGCGCCGACGAACGCTTTGCCGGTTGAGGCGCCGCGATCGGCGCAGCGCGGGACGTGGTAGCGGGCGCGGGCCGATACGGCTGGATCGGCAGCGTGTCGTCGACGCGCTCGGTTGCCGATGGGCGCGCAAACGGCGTCCCGGCGAGCTGCGCCGCTCGCTCTGCCCGCCAGTCGTCTTGCTCAGCCATAATCAGCACCCCTCGACCACCAAAACGCCGCCGGTGCGTAATCGTTGCGTCGCCGCATTTTCATTTCGCCATAGCGAAGTGCCATCGAGGCGGCAGCCGCTTTCGCAAGGTGATCCGACGGCGCGGTTGACGCGATTCTATCGCGGCGACACGATGCCTCCCCACGGAGGAAGCTGCTTGATTCACTTGTCGACGAACCGTAATTCGCGCGTCCTTGCGGCCAGCCTGATCGGCACGAGCGTCGAATTCTACGATTTTTACATCTACGCCACCGCCGCGAGCCTCGTCTTCGGCCCGTTGTTCTTTCCGGCCTCGTCGCCGTCGGCACAGTTGCTCGCTGCGTACGCGAGCTTCGGGCTGGCGTTCGTCGCCCGGCCGGTCGGCGCAGCGGTGTTCGGTCACTTCGGCGGCCGCATCGGGCGCAAGTCGACCCTCGTCACCTCGCTTCTGCTGATGGGCGGGTCGACGACGGCGATCGCTTTCCTGCCGACGTACCAGACGGCGGGCTGGGTGGCTCCGGCGCTGCTGTGCCTGATGCGGATCGGGCAGGGACTCGGGCTCGGCGGCGAATGGGGCGGCGCGGCATTGCTCGCCGTCGAGAACGCGCCGCCCGGCTGGGCCGGCCGGTTCGGTATGGTCCCCCAGCTCGGCGCGCCGCTCGGGTTCCTGCTCGCTAACGGGTTATTCTTGCTGCTCGGTCTTGTCCTGACCCCCGAGCAATTTCGCGATTGGGGCTGGCGGCTGCCGTTCCTGGCCAGTGCGCTGCTCGTCGCCGTCGGCTTGTGGGTCCGGCTCAAGCTGACCGAGACGCCGGTGTTCGCCGCGGTCGTCGCCAGCGGCACCGCCGAGCGAGCACCGCTGTCGATCGTCTTTCGACGCCACCTCGCGCCGGTGCTGGCGGGGACATTCTCGGTGATCGCCTGCTTCGCGCTTTACTATATCGCGACCGCCTTTGCGCTCGGCTACGGGACGACGACGCTCGGCTATGCGCGGTCGGCATTCCTGCGCGTCCAGCTCGGCGCGATCGTCTTCATGGCAATCGGCATCGTCGCCGCGGGGGTCCTGTCCGACCGCTTCAAGCCGCGCGTTGTCCTCCTCGGCGGCTGCGTCGTCACGATCGGCATCGGGGCATTGCTCGCGCCGATGCTGGCGAGCGGGTCGCTGGTCGTCGTCTTCGTCTTCCTGTCGCTGGCGCTGCTGACGATGGGCTTCGTCTACGGCCCGCTCGGCGCATGGCTGCCAAGCCTGTTCCCGCCCCCGGTGCGCTATTCGGGGGTTTCGATCGCGTTCAATGTCGGCGGCACGATCGGCGGGGCGTTGACCCCGCTCGCGGCGCAGGCGATCGCCGAATATTCAGGACTCGGCGCGGTCGGATTATACCTGTCCGCCGCCGCCGGGCTCAGCCTCGTCGCACTGCTGTTCGCGAAGGGCCGCGCCGCGCACTGAAGGTCAGCGCAATAGCGACGCGATGTCGAGCCCGGCCTCGCCAATCCGCCTCTCCGCGATGCGGCGCGCGTCGAGCTGGTAGCTGGAGGACAGGACCGGTCCCGAATTGGCGTCGGCAGCTTCATCGAGCGCGGCATCGCGGTACGCCCGCGATGCGGCAAGGTCGCGGCTCTGCTCGACCACCGCCGCGAAGCGTGACGACGCCGAGCCGCCGGCGGGCGCGGCGGCAGATCCGACCGCGCGCTCGGCGCGCAAGGCAAGCGCTTCCGCCGCCGGGGTTTCAGGGCCGGGGAGGTCGGCGGCGCTGTCCCAGAACTGGTGGAGCGCGACCGGCTTTGCCCCCGGGGCGGTGCGGACCCAGCCGATCGATCCCGCCCGATCGGTCTGGGGAAAGCGCCACGACGCGCGATGCCCGGCATGAAGCGGCTGGTGCATGTCGCCGGCGATGTGAAAGACCCAGCATAGCGCCAGCGCGCGCAGTCCGGCGGCAGCCGTGGGATCGCGCGCGACCGCGAGCTGCCGGTCGAACACCTCAACTGCCTTGCCGAAGGTCAGCGGCCGCAGGATTGTCCAGCCCGACACGACCTTGACCGCGTAGTGCCAGTCGGGCCGGTCGTACCCTGTCCCGCGAATATCGTCGGGCCAGCGCGCCATGAGTTCGAACAGGCGGCGGTCGCGATCGGCGCCGGTCAAAGCGCCGAGCGCCGCGTCGAAGCGCACGTGGTCGGGATGCGACCGCATCAGCGTCAAGACCTGCGTGATCGCCGCCGGATCGTCGCGGGACAGCGCGTCATACGCGATCGCGCCGGTCGCCATGTGCCCCTGGTTGTTCCACGCCAGCACCGGCGCCGCCGAACCAGCGAGCAGCGCCACGGCGATGCCGCGCCCAAGTGCTGCAATCCTGCTGCGTCTCACGTTCTATTCCCCCGCCGCGCCGGACTCGAGTCCGCCAAGCTTGGCGTTAGCATCCCCCAAGCGCCCGTGCGCGTGTATAACGGTCGCGCGGCCAGCCCTTCGGTTTAGATGGCCCGCATGATGAGGTAGTCCCATGTCGACCCGTCCGTTCGACTTTGCCAATGCCGCGGGCCATCGCCTGTCGGGACGGCTCGAACTGCCGGCGGGACCGCCGCACGCGTGGGCGCTGTTCGCGCATTGCTTCACCTGCGGGAAGGACAATCTCGCGGCGGTCCGGATCGCGCGGCGGCTGGCGGGGGCCGGCATTGCCGTGCTCCGCTTCGACTTCACCGGGCTGGGCGCGAGCGAGGGCGACTTCGCGGCGACCAATTTCACTTTGAACGTCGCCGATCTCGTCGCGGCGGCGGCGGCGATGACCGCGGCGGACATGCCGCCGACGCTGTTGATCGGGCACAGCCTCGGCGGGGCGGCGGTGCTCGCCGCCGCCGGGTCGCTGCCCGACATTCTGGCGGTCGCGACGATCGCTGCGCCGTTCGATGTCGCGCACGTGCTGGCGCAGGTCTCGCCCGACGCACTCGCCGAGATCGAGCGCAGCGGCATGGCCGATGTACGTCTTGGCGGGCGGCCGTTCACCCTCGGCAAGCAGTTCGTCGACGATGTCCGCAAGCACGACCAGAACGCGCGGATCGCATCGCTCAAGCGGCCGTTGCTCCTGCTCCATGCGCCGCGCGACAAGGTCGTCACCATCGACAATGCGACGCAGATCTTCCTCGCCGCGCATCACCCCAAAAGCTACGTCTCGCTCGACGGTGCCGACCATTTGCTGTCGAACCCGCGCGACGCCGACTTCGCCGCCGACATGATCGCCGCATGGGCGAGCCGGTATCTCCCCGCAGCGATAACGGCGGTGGCGAGCGGCTACGACGCCGAGGCGGAGGAGACCGGGATGGGCAAGTTCCAGCTGGCGATACGCGCGGGGCAGGCGGCGTTCATCGCTGACGAGCCGGTCAGTGTCGGCGGGTTGGGGTCGGGACCGTCGCCGTACGACCTGCTGTGCGCCGGGCTCGCCGCGTGTACGACGATGACGTTGCGGCTGTACGCAACGAGCAAGGGTTGGCCGGTCGAGCGCATCCGCACCGCGGTCGGACACCGCAAGGAAGCCGACGCGGTGCCGCCCGACGTCTTCACCCGGCAAATCACCATCGTCGGCGACCTCGACGATGCGCAGCGCGCCAAGCTCGGCGGCGCGGCGGATCGCTGCCCCGCGCATCGCACGCTGGAACAAGGCTCGCGTTTCGACGATGTCGACGTGCGGATCGTGACAGAGGAGACATTATGACGACACCGATGAAGATCGACTTCGTCTCGGATATCGCCTGCCCATGGTGCGTCATCGGCCTGCGCGGGCTCGAGGATGCGCTCGATCGCAGCCGCGACGCGGTCGAGGCCGAGATCGTCTTCCGGCCGTTCGAGCTCAACCCGGCAATGCCCGCAGGCGGGCAGAACATCGGCGAGCATATCGCGCAGAAATACGGCTCGACCCAGGCGCAGTCCGCCGCTAACCGCAAGATGATCAACGACCGCGCCGCCGAGGTCGGCTTTACCATGGCGATGACCAGCGACAGCCGAATCTACAACACCTTCGACGCGCATCGCCTGCTTCACTGGGCCGAACAGGCGGGTCACCAGGCCGAGCTCAAGCACGCGCTGTTCACCGCCAACTTCACCGAGGGCAAGGACCCGGGCGACCACACCGTCCTCGTCGAGGCGGCCGAGCGCGCCGGGCTCGATGGTGCAGTAGCGGCGGAGGTGCTGGCGTCGGGACGCTACGCCGCCGAGGTCCGCGCGGAGGAAGAGCTGTGGCGCTCGCGCGGGATCAACGCCGTCCCCGCGGTCGTCATCAACGACAAGCACCTCATCTCCGGCGGCCAGCCCGCTGATGTGTTCGAGACAGTTATCCGCCGGATCGCGGCCGAGGGGTGATGATCGCGGGGTAACCGACGTCACACAAGCCGTGGCCAACCTTCGACTGACCCGGTCGCTATCATCCCCCGCGTGGTGATCAGCGCGACCCTAGATCGAGCCGGTGCGGATCAGCTCGCGGACGTCCTCCGCCGCCTGGTTGAGCGCACCGATCTGCTCGATCAGCTGCGCCGGGCGGCTGCCGCGGAGCCCGGCGAGCGTCAGCGCCTTGTCGCGGACATAGGTGTAGACCCCGCTCACCGCGAACGGCGAGGCAAAGGCGATATGTTCGGCCTGACCCGCCGCCGCCCGGCGAAAAGCCTCGGAGGCGTAGAACTGGCGTCTGACAAGCGGCGACGCGAAAGCCAGCTCGATCACCGCGATCAGGCGGCGTTCACTGGCGACGCTGTGGTCGACGTTCGGCGCGGGCGGGGCAGGTTTGGCATTGTCGTACGCCTCGGGCAGATGGAGCCTGACCTTGAGCACCGGCACTTCGGCGGCAAGCGCCTCGGCGAATTTGCGCATGAAGCGGCCAAACGCCTTGGCATCGTCGTGCGCTGCGCCGAAGTGGACGTGGATCCGATCAAGCCCATCGTCGGCATTCGGACTGGGTTCGACGACGCGGTCGACCAGCGTCGTCGACCCCTGCGGCAGCGCATAGGCGACGGTGGCGGCGAACATGTTCTGCTCGTCGGCGAACAGGATCGGGCAGGCGGCGGTGAACAGCGCCTGGTCCTTCGCCGAATGGAAACCAATCTCGACCCCGCCGTCGAGGACATAGTCGGGAAACGGCCCGATGCCATCGCTGACCGGCCAGAGATGCGCATCCTGCTCACGGTCGAGGTGGTACTGGACATAATAACCTAGGCCCGGGATGCGCGAGCACAATGGGCCATGCACGTCGCGCCAGTAGGTCGCGAACAACTCGTGCGGCACGCCCGGGCGGCGTAGCACGGTCGTGTACGAGTTGATGACGATGGCGGCGTCGCGTCCGGATTGATCGTCCGCCAACCTGGTTTTCGACAAGGTGCGTTCCTTCGGGGTTCGATGGCGAAACACTTCGGACTGCAAACCGGGGGCCAGGGATCGGCAAACCTTGTGAAGCAGGCCATCCGAACTTCCGCTGTCCTACACGCCGGCATTGCGCCTAGCGTCGCCGCTATCGAGTCGCCACCGGGCGGCGTCATCGTTCTTGCTCATGGTGAGGGGAGGCCGCATTGCACCGAGCAGACGTGCAAGCGGGCAGTGAGAACGGTGAAGCAGAGAAAGCGCAAAACACCGTCGTTTGTGTGAACTTAATCTGAACTTAGCAACCAAATGCACCAGAACGGCTAATTTTGTGGACTGGTCCTGTATCAGTCGAGCCGCATCGCCGCTTCCGCCAGCGCATCCGCCTCGATCAGCAGTGCATCGTCGGCCGCGCCGAACACGCGCTCCTTGCCGGCTTCGAGCAGGACCGGCACCGCGAGCGGGGAGACGCGGTCGAGGACGCGGTGGACGAGATGCGTCTGCGACCTCTCGAGCAGCCCGGCAAGACGTCCGATGTCGGTGATCTTTGACCGCGCGTCGGTCCATGCCGCGGTCAGCAGCAGATGGTCGGGCTCGTGCCGCCGGAGGACGTCGTAGATCAGGTCGCTCGAAAACGTCACCTGCTTGCCGGTCTTGTGCTGTCCCGGATGGACCCGGTCGATCAGCCCCGCGATCACCGCGACCTCGCGGAACGCCCGCCGCAGGAACGGCGACCCGGCGATCCATTCGGCAAGCTCGTCTTCGAAAACGTCGGGTGAGAACAACGGCTTGGGGTCGCTGACCGGGTTCAGGCTCCATGTCGCCACCATGTAGTCGCTGCCGACGAAGCCGAGCGGGGCAAGCCCGGCTTTTTCCATCCGCTGGGTCAGGAGCATGCCGAGCGTCTGGTGGGCGTTGCGCCCCTCGAAGCCATACGCGACCATGTAGTTTCGCCCGTCCGCCGGGAAGGTCTCGACGAGCAGGTCGTCCATCCCCGGCAGCGACGACCGCTGGCGCTGGATGTCGAGCCATTCGCAGACGTCGGGCGGCATCTCGGCCCAGCGTTCGGGGGTGTTGAACAACCCGCGCACCCGCCGCGCGAGGTTGGTCGACAGCGGCATCCGCCCGCCGACATAGGTCGGCACGCGCGGGTCACCCTTGCCGAGCTTGACGAACAGGTCGGGGCCGTCAAAGCCGGTGACTTCAAGGACTTGCCCCGCGAACATGAAGCTGTCGCCGATGCGGAGCTGGCTGGCGAACCACTCCTCGACCTTGCCGAAGCTTCGCCCCCGTCCGCGCCCCGCCTTGCCATAGACGACATTCAAGGCCGCCGCCTCGACGATCGTCCCGGCATTCAAGCGGTGCTGCGCCGCCATCCGCGGATGGCTGACGCGGTACAGCCCATCGGGGCCGAGCGTCAGCCGTTTGTACCGTTCATAAGCACGTAGCGCGTAACCGCCCGACTCGATGAAGCCGAGGGTGCGGTCGAACTCGGCGCGGGGCAGCCCGGCGTAGGGGGCGGACGACCGCACCTCGTCGTACATCGCGTCCGCCGCGAACGGGGCCGAGCAGGCGCACGCCATCAAATGCTGGGCGAGGACGTCGACCCCGCCGGGGCGAAACAGGTCGACGTCGAGCTCATGCGCCTCGACCGCGTCGCGCGCCGCGAGGCTTTCGAGATACTCGAAGCGGTTGCCGGGGACGACAACCGCCTCCGACGCCTCGTCCATCCGGTGGTTGGCGCGGCCGATGCGCTGGAGCAAACGGGACGATCCCTTCGGCGCGCCCATCTGGACGACGAGGTCGACGTCGCCCCAGTCGATGCCGAGGTCGAGGCTCGCGGTCGCGACGATCGCGCGCAGCCGCCCTGTCGCCATCGCGTTCTCGACCTTGCGTCGCGCCTCGGGACTGAGCGAGCCGTGGTGGATGCCGATCGGGAAGGAAGCGTCGTTTTCCGCCCACAGGTCGCGGAAGATCAGCTCGGCGACCGCGCGGGTGTTGACGAAGACGATGGTCAGCTTGTAGCGGGCGATCAGCTTGATCACCTCGCGCGCCGCATAGCGCCCGTTGTGCCCTGCCCACGGGATGCGCCCGTCGGGGACGAGGATGTCGACGTGCGGCTCGGCCCCCGGGTCGCCGTGGACGAGGCGGACGCTCGCGGCATCGGCATCGGGGGCGAGCCAGCCCTGATACGCCTCGGGGTCGGCGATCGTCGCCGACAGTGCGACGCGGCGGAGGTTGGGGCTGAGCGCCTGGAGCCGCGCCATCGCGAGGTTGAGGATGTCGCCGCGCTTGGTCGTCGCAAAGGCATGGACCTCGTCGACGATCACCGTCTTGAGTTGCCCAAGCATCCGGTCGGCGTCGGGGTAGCTGATCAGCAATGACAGCGACTCCGGCGTCGTCAGCAGGATCTGCGGCGGCCGCTCGCGCTGGCGGGCCTTGCGGTCGGACGGCGTATCCCCGGTCCGCGTCTCGACCCGGATATCGAGCCCCATCTCGGCGATCGGGTTGAGCAGGTTGCGCTGGACGTCGACCGCGAGCGCCTTCAACGGCGAGACGTAGAGCGTGTGCAGCCCCTCGACCGGCTCCGCGATCAGCTCGGCAAGGCTCGGCAGGAACCCGGCCAGCGTCTTGCCCGACCCCGTCGGCGCGACGAGCAACGCATGCTCCCCGGCGCGGGCGGCGGCGAGCATCTCGAGTTGGTGCCGCCGCACACCCCAGCCGCGCGTGGCGAACCAGTCGAGAATCGGGGCGGGCAGCGGCGGCATCGCAACCGATATAGGAGCAACCGCCGCCGGTTACGCCACCGCCGCGCTTCGGCCCTTGCGTCAGGCGATCGCGGTGCGCGTCCGGCGACGGGCTGCAAAGCCGACCATGCCGAAGCCGGCGATCATCAGCGCCCAGGCGGCGGGTTCGGGCACGGCTGCGGTCGCGCCCTCGACGGTGATGCGGACGCCGGTGTCGCTGAACGAAGCCCAGTCGTCGGAGAAGAACGACCGGAACAGCGTCGGCGAACCCGACGGCGTATTCTCGTAACCCAGGCCAGCGTAGCCCGTCGCGCCGAACTGGCCCGAACCGAAGATCACGCCGTAGGTCCCCGCCGAAAGCGTCAGCGGCAGCGGCGCGACAAGGTCCTGCGTCGCGCCGGTCACGGCGAAGACGACATGGCCGAGGCTGATGTCGGCGAGGTCGGTCGACTTGCCGGCGGGGAACGCCGCGCGGGAAGACAGCGGCACGATCGCGCCGAAGATGTTGCCGCCGGGAAAGCCACCGAATTGCGCCCCGATGCCGGTGATCGCGGTGGTCCGGCCGAGCGTGAACACCGCGCCCATGAAGTTGTTTTCGCTCAAAATATATTCGCCGCTGTCGACGCCGGAGTAAGCCGCGCTCTGGTAGATCACCAGGGCGTCGGCCGGGACCGCGGCGAGCATGCCGAGCGCGACGACGAGGCCGCGGGTGAATCCAAAGGTCATGCTGTCGCTCCAAGCGTAGTTAACAGACCGCAGCGTTAGCTACCGAACGTTACGGTTGTGCGACGATACCGCCACGGCTGGACCGGTGGCGGGCTCGGCGGGGGCGGCCTATATATTCGCCTTATGCCCGCAGGTTCATGGCTCCAGCCCCACCCCGAGGGCATCTACGTCGCTCCCGGCGACTTCTGGATCGATCCGTCGAGCCCGAAGCCGTCGGCGCTCGTCACCCACGGCCACGCCGACCATGCCCGCGGTGGGCACGGCAAGGTGCTGGCGACCGCCGAAACGCTGGCGATCATGGACGTGCGTTACGGCGAGCAGGTCGGGCAGAAGGCGGCTTACGGCGAAAGCATCCGCGTCGGCGACGTCACCGCGACCTTCGTCCCCGCCGGCCACGTCCTCGGCTCGGCGCAGATCGTTCTCGACCATAATGGCGAGCGGATCGTCGTGTCGGGCGACTACAAGCGCCGCGCCGACCCGACCTGCGCCGCGTTCGAGCCGGTGCCGTGCGACATCTTCGTCACCGAGGCGACCTTCGGCCTGCCGGTCTTCCGCCACCCCGACACCGGGCAGGAGATCGCCAAGGTCCTGACCGCGCTCAGCCACAACCCCGAACGCTGCGTCGTCATCGGCGCGTATGCGCTCGGCAAGGCGCAGCGGGTGATCGCCGAGCTGCGCCAGTTGGGTCACGACGCGCCGATCTACCTCCATGGCGCGGTCCAGCGGCTGTGCGACCTGTACGTCGCGCTCGGGGTCGACCTCGGCGACCTGCGACCCGCGGCCGGATTGAAGGCCGCCGACCTCAAGGGCAGCGTCGTCATCGCCCCGCCGTCGGCGCTTAACGACCGTTGGAGCCGCCGCCTGCCCGACCCGATTACCGCGATGGCGTCGGGCTGGATGCGGGTGCGCCAGCGCGCGGTCCAGCGCCAGGTCGAACTACCGCTCATCATCTCCGACCACGCCGACTGGGACGAGCTGACGACAACCTGCACCGAACTCGCGCCGAACGAGGTGTGGGTGACGCACGGGCGCGAGGAGGCGCTGGTCCATTGGTGTCAGACGCGGCAGATGCGGGCGCGAGCGCTCGATCTGGTGGGGTTCGACGACGAGGACGACTAGCTCCTCCCCCGAAGCAAAGGGGAGGAACCAGGCGCTAGCTCAGACCAATGTCGCCAGCGCGCCGCGGTCGAAGTCCTTCAGCTCGCCCATCCGCCCGTCGCGGACTTTTTCCGCCCAGTCGGGATCGACGATCAATGCGCGGCCGACCGCGACGAGGTCGAACTCGTCCTTCTCCAGCCGCTCGAGCAGATTGTCGAGCGACGCCGGCTGCGACTGCTCGCCGCCAAAGCCCGCGACGAACTCGCCCGACAGGCCGACCGAGCCGACGGTGATCGTCGGCTTGCCGGTTAGCTTCTTCGCCCAGCCGGCAAAATTGAGTCCCTCGTCGCCGTCGATCTCGGCGAACTCGGGCTCCCAGAAGCGGCGCTGCGAGCAATGGAAGACGTCCGCCCCGGCCTCGGCGAGGGGGTTGAGCCATGCCGCCAGCGCGTCGGGGGTGGCGGCGAGCTTGACGGTGAAGTCCTGCTGCTTCCACTGCGACAGGCGGATGATTAGCGGTAGGTCGCCGATCGCCGCCTTGACCGCCTTGACGACTTCACCGGCAAAGCGCGCGCGTTCGGGCAGCGCGCCGTTCCAGCCGTCGTCGCGGACATTGGTCCCCTCCCAGAAGAACTGGTCGATCAGGTAGCCGTGTGCGCCGTGGAGTTCGACCGCGTCGAAGCCGATGCGCTTGGCGTCGGCGGCGGCCTGCGCGAAGGCGGCGATCGTGTCGGCGATATCGGCGTCGGACATCGCATTGCCGTACGCCTTGCCCGGGCGGAGCAGCCCGGACGGGCCCTCGGCGTCGTGCTTGTAGTCGGGCAGCGTCGGATTCTTCATCGCGCCGACGTGCCACAGCTGCGGCGCGATCTTGCCGTGCGCGCCGTGGACCGCGTCGACGACCTTGCCCCAGCCGCCGAGCGCCGCTTCACCGTGAAACACCGGCACGTTGGGGTCGTTGAGCGACCCGGCACGATTGACCCCGGTGCCTTCGGTGACGATCAGCCCGACCTGCCCCTCGGCGCGCCGCTGGTAATATTCGGCGACGTTCGCACCGGGCACCCCGCCGGGCGAGAACGACCGCGTCATCGGCGCCATGACGATCCGGTTGGGCAGGTGCAGCCCGGCCATGTCGAACGGGCGGAAAAGCGGGTTGGTCATCGGGCAGGCTCCGGTTGCGATGGCCCGCATTAGGCGATGGTTGACGGGCGCGGCAAGTGCGGCGCGGCGAAGGATTTCTTGAGTGCCGCGCACTTTACGGACCTGCGCGCGGCGCACCTCGGTTATACCCTTGGATCGAAGGACAATTGCCATGACCGGCGCGCGACTTGACGATCACGCGGCACATCCGGCGGAGCTCGCGGCGAGCGGCGCTGCCACCGTCAAGGACCCGGTCTGCGGCATGACCGTCGATCCGGCGGCATCGCCGCATCATGCCGCGTACCACGAGCAGACCTATCATTTTTGCAGCGCCGGCTGCCGGACGAAGTTCGTCGCCGGTCCCGCCAAATACCTCGGTGCGCCGCGAGAAGCGTCGGCGGCACCCGGTGCGGTCTGGACCTGCCCGATGCATCCCGAGATTCGTCGCGACAAACCGGGGAGCTGTCCGATCTGCGGCATGGCGCTCGAACCGGCGGAGCCATCGCTCGACGACGGCCCTAATCCCGAACTGGTCGACTTCACCCGGCGGCTCTGGTTCACGGGCGTTCTCGCCGTGCCGCTGCTGGTCGTCTCGATGGGTGCCGAGATGTTCGGCTGGCACCTTTTCGACGCGCGCACTTCGGCATGGGTTCAGCTCGCTCTGTCCGCGCCGATCGTCCTTTGGGCAGGGTGGCCGTTCTTTGCGCGGGGGTGGACGTCGGTCGTCACCCGGCACCTCAACATGTTCACGCTGATCGCGATCGGGGTGGGTGCCGCCTTTCTCTATAGCCTCGCCGCGACGCTGGTTCCGGGCGTGTTCCCGTCGGCGTTCCGGATGCACGGGGCGGTCCCGGTCTACTACGAGGCGGCAGGCGTCGTCGTGACGCTCGTCCTGCTTGGCCAGGTGCTCGAACTCCGCGCGCGGGCTGCGACCGGCCGCGCGATCGGCGCATTGCTCGACCTCGCCCCCAAGACCGCACATCGGCTGGCCGCCGATGGCAGTGAGTCCGAAGTCGCGCTCGCCGAGGTGCGCACCGGCGACCGGCTCCGCATCCGCCCCGGCGAAGCGATCCCGGTCGACGGCATCGTTATCGACGGACGCTCGGCGGTCGATGAGTCGATGCTGACGGGCGAGCCCGCGCCGGTCGAGAAGTTTGCCGCCGCTGCGCTTACCGGCGGGACGGTCAACGGCACCGGCAGCCTCGTCATGGAGACGCGCGCCGTCGGGGCCGACACGATGCTGGCCCGGATCGTCCGGATGGTCGCCGACGCGCAGCGCAGCCGCGCCCCGATTCAGGCCGTTGCCGACCGCGTCGCGGGCTGGTTCGTCCCCGCCGTCGTGCTCGTCTCGGTCATCACTTTCGTCGTCTGGAGCCTCGTCGGACCCGAACCGCGGATGGGCCACGCCCTGCTCAATGCGATCGCGGTCCTGATCATCGCCTGCCCGTGCGCGCTCGGACTGGCGACGCCGATGTCGATCATGGTCGCCGCCGGGCGCGGGGCGCAGGCGGGCGTGCTGATCAAGAACGCCGAGGCGTTGCAGGCGTTCGACACGGTCGACACGCTGGTCGTCGACAAGACCGGAACGCTGACCGAGGGCAAGCCCCGCCTCACCGCCACCGAGCCGGTACCCGGCTTCACCGCCGAGCAACTGCTCGCCGCCGCGGCCGCCGTCGAGGCGCAGTCGGAGCACCCGCTCGCCCGCGCCATCGTCGGCGCTGCACGTGAGCAGCAGCTGGCGTTCGGCACCGTCGCGGACTTCGCCTCGCAGACCGGGCTCGGCGTCAGCGCCACCGTCGATGGCGTTCCGGTCGTGCTCGGCAACACTGCGCAGATGACGCGCGTCGGGGTCGATCCGTCGCCGCTCGAAGCCGCCGCCGACGCGCAGCGCCAGACCGGCGCGGGCACGCTGTTCGTCGCCATCGGCGGCAGGCTCGCCGGGTTTCTCGCCGTCGCCGATCCGGTTCGCGGCAACGTCCGCGAGGCGATCACCGCGCTCCGCGACGACGGTCTTCGCATCATCATGCTGACCGGCGACAACCTGACCACGGCGAACGCGGTCGCAACCGCGGTCGGCGGCCTCGACGAGGTTCGCGCCGGGCTTGCGCCGGAGGACAAGGCGCGGATCGTCGGCGAGCTCAAGGCACAGGGCCGCCGCGTCGCGATGGCGGGCGACGGCATCAACGACGCGCCAGCGTTGGCAGCCGCCGACGTCGGGCTGGCGATGGGCACCGGCACCGACGTCGCGATCGAGAGCGCGGGCATGACACTGACCGGCGGCGACATCTCGGCGATCGTGCGAGCGCGCACGCTGTCGAGAGCGACGATGCGCAACATTCGCCAGAACCTGTTCTTCTCGTTCGTGTTCAACGGCATCGGCGTGCCGGTGGCGGCTGGAGTGCTTTACCCCGTCGCGGGCATTCTCCTGTCGCCGATGTTCGCCGGGGCGGCGATGGCGCTGTCGTCGTTGACCGTCGTGCTCAATGCGCTGCGCCTCAACGCCGTGAAGCTCTGACAGGCCCGGAGCAACGCGTTTAGTGTAAGCTCGGGCGACTTAGGCAATCTGCGGCTTCGGAAGTCCACGTCGCCAACGACGCCTGGGACGACCGCATTTGCCACTCAGGCGCCAGCATCGGCCTATCGCAGATCGTCGATTCGGAGCCCGCTCTCGCCCGACGCCTGCCGTCGTTTCGCTTCGTGGTTGGCCTGCGGCTTGACGAAGATCGCCGACACCTCGGGGTGGTGGTCGCGGATGCGGCGCTCGAGATCGATCACCGCCGCCTCGATTTCCGGCGTCCGCAGCGCGTCGTCGAATTCGAGACTGAGGGTGACGACGACCTGGTCGGGGGCGAGCTGGATCGTCGCAACGCCGTTCGCCCGGTCGACCCCGGCGGTCTCATGCGCGAGCCGCAAGACCGCCGTACTCAGCGCGGGGTCGGCGCGCTCGCCGATCAGCAGCGCCTTCGACTCGCGCGCGAGCAGTGCAGCGACGACGGCGAGGATCAGCCCGATCAGCAGGCTCGCCGCGCCGTCCCAGCGCGGATCGCCGGTGACGACCGCGAGCCCCGAACCGGCGGCGGCAACGGCGATCCCGGTCAGGGCCGCTGAATCCTCGAACAGCACCATGAACGACGGCGGGTCCTTCGACCGGCGGAACGCCTGCCAGATCGTCAGTCCGCCCTGCTTCGAGCGGAATTCGCGGAAGGCGACGAACCACGACGCCCCCTCGAAAACCGCCGAAACCCCGAGCACGCCGAAGACCAGCGCGGGCGAACTGATCGGCTCGGGGTGAAGCAGGTGCGCAACGCCCTCGTAGACCGAGACGCCGGCTCCGACCGCGAAGATCAGCAGCGCGACGACGAAGCTCCAGAAGTACAGCTCGCGGCCGTAGCCGAGCGGGTGGTCGGCGTCGGGTTTCCGCGCGCTGCGCTTCATGCCGTACAGCAGCAGCACCTCGTTGATCGTGTCGACGAGGCTGTGTACCCCCTCGGACAGCATCGCCGACGATCCGCTGATCGCCGCCGCGATGAACTTGACGACGGCGATCGCGAGATTGCCCGCAAGCGCCGCCCAGACAACGACGGTGCTGCCCGATTTAGCGCCCGACTTCACGCGACCCAGTGGATATCGAAGGGGAGTTCGGTCCCCGCAAGCAGCCGTCCAACCGGGAGCTTCGACTTGGCCCCGTCTTCGAGCGCGGTCTCGAGCGCGGCCTTTGCCGCGTCGCCCTGGCAAGCGACCGACAGCGCGCGCGCCGCCATCAGCGTCGTCTTGGTCAGCGTCACACGGCCGTCCTTGCCGCCTGCCGGCATCACCCCGATCGCCTTGCACGTCGCCGGGGCGGTGATCGCCGCGTCGAGGTCGGGGCTGGCGACGAGCGAGCCGGTGCCGCCGTCGGCATCGACGACCAGCCACGCGAGGTCGAGCGGCCACTTCATTGCGCCAAGCCGCTCATCGGCATCGAGCCCGGCCTTCTTATATTCGGCTTTCGCGTCGCCGATTAGCGGGATGACCCGCGCGCCGATCGGCAGGAAGGCGCGCGCCAGCATGCCGACGGTGCTCGACGCGTCGGTCGGGGCGACCATCCGGTCGTCGGTCGGAATGATCGTCACGCGCTTCCAGTTGAGCTTGGCCTTCGCCAGCCGGGCATAGACCGGTCCGGGCAACGCCCCGCCGGGCAGGGCGATCAGCGCATCGCCACGCGCGTCCAACGCGCTGTCGATGATGAATTCGATGTCCGACGCGACCGCATCGTACAGTTCGTCGGTGTCCTCATAGTCCCACCATTCGGCTTCGATCATGCTGTCTTGCGCTCCAATTGCTCGTCGATGGCGCGATAGCGCATCTCGGCTGCCGCCATATAGTCACGCGTGATCGGGAGCACGTCACGTTTCCGTGTCAGCTGCACCTGGACGTTCATGTGTCCGTCGTTGCGGAAGGCCGCGATCGCCGCTGCGAGGTAGAACTGCCACATCCGGAAGAAGCGCGCGTCGTACAGCGCGACGATCTTGTCCTCCGCCGCGACCGCCCGGCGATACCATTCCTCGAGCGTCAGCGCATAATGAAGGCGCAGCACCTCGATGTCGGTGATCCACAGCCACGCACGCTCGACCGCCGGGGTGATCTGCGACAGCGCCGGGGCATAGCCGCCGGGAAAGATGTACTTTGCCGTCCACGGGTCGGTCGCCCCCGGGCCGTCGGCACGGGCAATGGTGTGGATCAGCGCGACGCCGTCGGGGGTCAGCAGCGAGTGGACCTTGTCGAAGAACTGGCGGTAGTGCGGCAGTCCGACATGCTCGAACATCCCGACCGAGACGATCCGGTCGAACTGGCCAGTGAGCGCGCGATAGTCGATCAGTTCGAAGCGAACATGGTCGGAGACTCCGGCCTCGGCAGCGCGGCGGCGCGCGACCTTCAACTGCTCCTCGGACAGCGTCACGCCGGTGACGTCGACCCCGGCGACGCGGTGGAGGTACAGCGCCATCCCGCCCCAGCCGCAGCCGATATCGAGTACACGCTGCCCGGGCTTGAGATCGAGTTTGGCGGCGATATGCGCCTTCTTGTGGGCTTGGGCGGTCTCGAGACTGTCGTCGTCGTGGTCGTAATAGGCGCATGAATATTGGCGGTCGGCGTCGAGGAAGAGGTCGTACAGCCGGTCGGACAGATCGTAATGGTGGGCGACGTTGCGCTTCGACCGGCGGCTGAAATTGATCTGATCGAGCTTCGCCGCGATCGCCGCCTGCCGCCATAGCCCGAGCCGGATCGGATTATCGCGGTCCCAGCGGACGTTGTGCGTGACGAGGTGGACGAGGTCCTTGATGTCCCCGTCCTCCATGATCAGGCGGCCGTCCATATAGCCCTCGCCCGCGCCGATTGCGGGCCCCAGCGCGATAGCGCGCGCAGTCCGGGCATCGGTCAGGCGGAAGGTCACCGGGCGGATCGTCGCCGACGGCGCGCCGAAACGGTGGACCGTACCGCGATGGTCGACGATCGTCAGTTCGCCTTCGCGGATCATCTTGTTGAACAAGCGTGTGAGAAGAAACATGGCCAACCCTGCTGCCCCGGCGGCGGCCGGGCTAACTATCGTTAGATCGTTTCGGTCATAGATAGGTTCCGGTTACGCTGACGCGTCCAGATTGATCCGTCATCCGACTCTTTATAATTCGTTAGGAGTAATTGATACTTACCCATAGTGTCCCCAGCAATCTGGGGGCGGATATGAAAATTGTTGTGTGGCTTAAGCGGCTGTGGCGCGCATATCTAAATCTTGTTCGCAAATCGCCGGAAGACGACGATGATGAGTATTCGATCTGGTGAGCCAGTTACGCCGCAGCATCGACCCACCCGGCTTCTTTCTCTGCCGAGCGCCGGTCGAGCTCGGCGCGGCTGATCTTCTCGCTCGCCGACTTCAACTGCCCGCATGCCGCCATGATGTCGCGACCGCGCGGGCGGCGCACCGGGGCCGAGATGCCGCCGCGGAAGACGATATCGCTGAACCGCGCGATCCGATCCGGGTCCGAACATAGATAGTCCGATCCGGGCCACGGGTTGAACGGGATCAAATTGACCTTCGCCGGAAGACGGTACTTGCGGATCAGCCGGACGAGCTCGCGCGCGTCGTCGTCGCTGTCGTTCTTGTCCTTGAGCATGACGTACTCGAAGGTGATCCGCCGGGCGTTGTTCGCTCCCGGGTACGCCGCGCACGCCGCAAGCAGCTCGTCTATGCCATAGCGCTTGTTGATCGGGACGATCTCGTCGCGGACCTCCTTGGTCACTGCGTGGAGCGAGACCGCGAGGTTGACCCCGATCTCCTCGCCCGCCCGCGCCATCATCGGCACCACGCCCGACGTCGATAGCGTAATCCGCCGCTTCGACAGGCCAAGCCCGGTCGCGTCCATGACGATGCCGAGCGCCGCCTTGACCGCCTCGAAATTATACAGCGGCTCGCCCATCCCCATCATCACGATGTTAGTCAGCATCCGGCCTTCGGAGGTATAGTTGCCGCGCGGCGCATCGTCGTCGTCCGCGTCGTCATCGTCGTCGTCGGCCCTCGCGACGGATTTCGCAGCGCCTGTCGGCCATTCGCCCAGCGCATCGCGTGCGAGCATCACCTGCCCGACGATCTCGCCCGGCGTCAGGTTGCGGACGAGCTTCATCGTGCCGGTAAAGCAGAAGCGGCAATTGAGCGTGCATCCGACCTGCGCCGACACGCACAATGTCCCGCGATCGGCATCGGGAATGAAGACGCACTCGGCCTCGTTGCCATCGTCGAAGCGCAGCAGCCACTTACGCGTCCCGTCGGTCGACACCTGTGCCTGCGCAATCTCGGGGCGCCCGACGACGAAATGCTCGGCGAGAACGGCGCGGGTGTCGCGCGCGATGTTCGCCATCAGGTCGAAGTCGACGACGCCGCGGTGATACACCCAATGCCACACCTGCGATGCGCGCATCTTCGCCTGCTTCGCGGGGATGCCCGCCGTGGTCAGCGCCTCAGTCAGCTCGGTCCGCGTCAGCCCGACGATCGCGGTCTTGCCGTCGGCGCGCAGCGACGCGACGCGCGGCACCGGAACGGGGTCAATGAAGCCGGGAATTTGCATAATTGGCATCTAGGTCCGGTGCGCGGCAAAAGAAAGGCGGAGGCCGAAGCCATGAACCTCAACCACGTCACCCTGCCAGCGCACGACTATGCCGCGAGCGTCGCCTTCTACACCACGCTATGCGCGGTTCGAGATGGACGGCGGGTCGACGCTGTCGGTCGAGATCATGGCGGATGGCGAACACGCTGGAGCGGCAGAGATCTACCTGCATTCCGACGACGTCGATGCGGAGGTCGCGGCGGCAGCGGCGCGGGGGATAGTGTTCGATTATCCGCCGCGCGACGAGGACTACCTGTGGCGCTGCGCGCGAACGACCGATCCGGCAGGCAACCGCATCTTCCTGTACCACGCCGGGGTCAACCAGCGCTTCCCGCCGTGGCGGATCGGATGCGGTGAGGGTGGTGGTGGAGCCTAGCGGGATCGAACCGCTGACCTCTACAATGCCATCGTAGCGCTCTCCCAGCTGAGCTAAGGCCCCGTACCACGTGATCCACCCGTTGGGCCGGGCGGAGCGGCTGACTACGCCAACGCAAGCGCGGGCGCAAGAGTTTCCCCCGGCCCATCGGACCGGGGTCGAATGACCTACGCCTCTTCTTCGCCGTCGTCCGGGACGACAACGGCCAGATCCTCGTCGTCGCCGATGTCGACATCGGGCTCTTCGGCGTCTTCGGCGACGTCGAGGTCCTCGTCGTCGGCGTCGATCACCTCGCCGTCCTCATTCGTCTTGACCGCCGGCTTCGCGGTTTCGAACGGCAACGGCTGCTTCGACTTGAGCATCGATTCGGGCACCCAGACGTTGCCGCAGTTGATGCACGTGACCGGATCTTCGTTGCCGAGATCGTAGAATCGCGTGTTGCATTTCGGGCAGGCACGCTTGGTGCCCCATTCGGGATTGACCATGACAGAACTCCGGGCAGCGCGGGCGACCCCGGCGCGACAAGCGCGGGTCATTGCCACAGCCCCGGGGGGCTGTCAAAAGCCCGCGGCCTTCCTGCCATCCCCTAGCCCCGTTCGGAACCCTATGAACGCCCCCCAGCCGCTTTCGCTTCGCGCCGAGGGGCCGCTATCGGGCACCGTCACCGTTCCCGGCGACAAGTCGATCTCGCACCGCGCCTTGATGTTCGGCGCGCTCGCGGTCGGGGAGACCGTCGTCGATGGTTTACTCGAGGGCGAGGACGTGCTGTCGACCGCCGCCGCGCTGCGGGCCATGGGGGCGGAGATCGTCAGGGAAGACGCTGGCGCCGGCGGGGAAGCGGGGCGCTGGCGGATCTGGGGCGTCGGCGTCGGCGGGCTGCTCCAGCCGGCAACCGCGCTCGACATGGGCAATAGCGGCACCTCGACGCGGCTGCTGATGGGGCTGATCGCGTCGCACCCGATCACCGCGACATTCACCGGCGACGCCTCGCTGTCGAGCCGCCCGATGGCGCGGGTGACGGTGCCGCTCGGGCTGATGGGGGCGAGCTTCACCACCGCGCCGGGCGGGCGCCTGCCGCTGACGATGACCGGGCGCTGTCCGGCGGTGCCGCTGCGCTATGTCCTCCCGGTGGCGTCGGCGCAGGTCAAGTCGGCGGTCTTGCTTGCAGGGCTAAACGCTCCCGGGCGCACGACGGTCGTCGAACCCGAGGCGACCCGCGATCACAGCGAGCGGATGCTGCGCGCCTTCGGAGCCGAAGTTCGCGTCGAGGACGCGCCCGAGGGTCGCGCGATCACCGTCACCGGCGAGGCTGAATTGCGCCCGCAGGTGATCGTCGTGCCGGGCGATATCTCGTCGGCGGCATTCCCGATCGTCGCCGCGCTGATCGTGCCGGGCAGCCGGGTGACGATCGGCGGGGTCGGGGTCAATCCGACCCGCGACGGGCTGCTCCGCGTGCTGGCGATGATGGGGGCCGACGTCACGCTCGGCCAGCAGCGCGAGGTTGGCGGCGAGCCGGTCGCCGATATCACGATCGCGGCGGGCGCGCTGACCGGGATCGAGGTGCCGCCTGAGATCGCCGCGTCGATGATTGACGAGTTCCCTGTCCTGTTCGTCGCCGCTGCCTTCGCGCAGGGAACGACGGTGATGCGCGGCCTGAGCGAGCTGCGCGTCAAGGAGAGCGACCGCATCGCGGTGATGGCGGCGGGGCTGACCGCCTGCGGGGTGCGCGTCGAGGAGCTGCCCGACGGGCTGATCGTCCACGGGAATGGCGGGGACATGGTCGCGGGCGGGGCGACGGTCGCGGCACGGCTCGATCACCGGATCGCGATGAGCTTCGCCGTCCTCGGGCTGCGCGCGAGGGCGGCGGTGACGGTCGACGACGCGCGCCCGGTGGCGACGAGCTTCCCCGGCTTCGTCGACCTGATGACTGTGCTGGGGGCAGTTCAGAGCCCGGTGTAGTTGCGGAACCAGTCAACGAATTTCGGGATGCCGGTTTCGATGCTCGTCGTCGGGACGAAGCCCAGGGCGGCGGTTGTTGCGGCGATATCTGCGTAGGTTTCGCGGACATCGCCGGGCTGCATCGGCAGCAGTTCGCGGATAGCTGCATTTCCGGTCGCCGCCTCGATTAGCTCGACGAGGTGCGCGAGGTCTTCGGAGCGGCTGTTGCCGAGGTTATAGACCCGGTGTTCGACACCGTGCGGACAGTCGAGCGCGAGGAGCACGCCGCCGACGATATCGTCGATGTACGTGAAATCGCGACGCATCCGCCCGCCGTTATAGAGCTCGATAGGGAGGTCCTTGAGAATGCGCTCGGTGAAGCGCCAGATCGCCATGTCGGGGCGTCCCCACGGGCCGTAAACGGTGAAGAAACGCAGTCCGGTCAACGGGATAGCGAACAAATGCGCGTAGCTTTCGCTCATCAGCTCGTCGGCGCGCTTGGTCGCGGCATAGAGCGACACCGGATGGTCGGCACGGTCGTCGACCGAAAACGGCAGCTTGGTGCTGGCCCCGTAGACCGAGGACGACGAGGCATAGACCATGTGGCGCAAGCCCTCGGTCTGCCGCGCGATTTCGAGCAGGTTGAGATGCCCGGCAAGGTTCGACCGGACATAGCTGTGCGGGTCCTTGAGCGAATGCCCGACCCCGGCCTGCGCACCGAGGTGAACGATCCGGTCGAACGAATGGCCGCGAAGCACTTTCGTCAGCGCTGCGAAGTCGCTGAAGTCGCAATAGTCGAAGATGAAGTCGCCGCCGAGCTGGTCGAGCCGGTCGCGCTTTAATTGCGGGTCGTAATAGTCATTGACGTTATCGATCCCGATGACCGTCTCGCCGCGTGCCAGCAGCGCTTGGGCGGTGTGAAACCCGATGAACCCGGCGACGCCGGTGACGAGCACGGTCATCGACGGACGATCTCGGCGGCGACGATCGCGGCGATCCGGTCGGCGGCATAGCCATCGCCATAAGGCAGGATCGCGGTGGTCATCGCGGCATGAACCGCGTCGTCGGTGATAAGTCCAGCCACCGCCGCGACGATCGTCGCCGGATCGGTGCCGACCAGCCGCGCGGCCCCGGCCTCGATGCCTTCGGGGCGTTCGGTCGAATCACGCAGCACCAGCACGGGACAGCCGAACGCGGGAGCCTCCTCCTGTACCCCGCCCGAGTCGGTCAGGACGAGCCTCGCCCGGCGCAGCAGCGTGACGAAGGCGAGGTAACCGAGCGGCTGGACCAGCGCGACGTTAGTCACCTGCTCCAACCGTCCCCGCAATACCGCGCCCGAAGCAGGATTGGGGTGAAGCGGCACAACGATGTCGACATCGTGCGCCTCCGCGATTGCCGCGACCGCCTCGGCGATCGAAGCCATGTGCACATGATTCTCTCTTCGATGGGCAGTGACAAGCACCATTGCGCGGCCCTCACGCAGCGGCGGGAGCACTTGATCGACGCCCGCCCGCAGTGCCGCGTCAGCACCAAGCCGCGCCTCGGCGAGCCGCAGCGCATCGATCACCGGGTTGCCGGTGACGCTGATCGCACCCCACGCAATCCCTTCGCGGACGAGCGCCGCCTGCGCGATCTGGGTCGGGGCAAAATGATGCGTCGCGAGCTGGGCGATGACCCGGCGGTGCATGTCCTCGGGAAAGGGCTCGGCGGTGCCGCTGCGCAGCCCTGCCTCGACATGCGCGACCGGAACACAGGCATACGCCGCCGCCATCGCTCCGGCGAGCGTCGTCGCGGTGTCGCCCTGGACGATGACCATCGCCGGAGCGAGGCGGGCGATCGTCTGTCCAAGCAGGGGCAATGCCGTAGCGACGAATGCCTGCGGCGACTGGTCGGGCTGCATCAGGTCGAGGTCGATGTTCGGGACCAGCCCGAAATCGTCGAGCGTCGCCCGGGTCAGATCGCGCTGCTGCCCGGTGCTGCAAAGCGTCACCACCACCCCGCGCGCCGCCAGCGCCAGGACGACCGGCGCGAGCTTGATCGCCTCGGGCCGCGTCCCTAGAACGCACACGACTCCCCCGCCCGATGGTACGCCCCCGCTCATCGCGACCGACCATGGGCCGCCGATGGGGTCGACACAACCACCGCGTCCGCTATGCGTTGCGCCGCATGAAACAGCTCGTCCCTCTCGTCATCGCCGTCGACGGTCCCGCCGCGAGCGGCAAAGGCACTGTGGCGCGCGCGCTCGCCCGGCATTTCGGTCTCGGTCACCTCGACACCGGCAAGCTTTATCGCGCGGTCGGGCTGGCGGTGCGCCGCAGTGGCGGCGACCCGGGCGATGCTGCACTCGCCGAAGCGGCGGCGATCGCGCTCGATGAAACGTTGCTCGACGAGCCAGACCTGATGAGCGCCGACAATGCACAGGCCGCGTCGATCGTCTCGGCGCACCCTGCGGTTCGCGCCGCACTGCTGACGCGGCAACGTGCCTTCGCCGCGCAGGCCAAGGGCGCGGTGCTCGACGGGCGCGACATCGGTACTGTGATTGCGCCGGACGCTCCCGCGAAATTGTTCGTCACGGCATCCCCCGACGTGCGTGCCGCCCGTCGAGCCGCTGAGCTGGCGCGCGCCGGGCATGTATTGAGCCATGAGACGGTTCTTGGTGACATCCTCGCTCGCGATGCGCGCGATTCGGGGCGGCATGCCGCCCCGTTGACGAAGGCCTCCGACGCCGTCTTGCTCGATACGACGAATCTCGATATAGGAGCGGCCGTCACCCAGGCTATCGCGCTCGTCGAAGCGCGGCTGCGGGGCGGCTAGCAGACATTGAAATCGGGCGCAGGCAAGGCCAGCGTCCGGTCAACGCCTGTTAAAGGCGACGGGCATGGTGCTCGTCGTCGGCGCTGAACGGGCGGCATGGTGCCGGACCCGACGAACAAAGGTACGCGATTACATGGCTTCTGCTGCCCAACCGACCCGCGACGACTTCGCGGCGATGCTCGAAAGCTCGCTCGGCAAGAATCAATCGTTCGAAGGGCGGGTGGTCAAGGGCCGCGTTACCGCGATCGAGAACGACCTCGCCGTAATCGACGTCGGCCTCAAGTCGGAAGGGCGCGTGCCGCTCCGTGAATTCGCTGTTCCCGGCATGAAGGCCGAGATCGCCGTCGGCGACGAAGTCGAGGTCTATGTCGACCGCGTCGAGAACGCGATGGGCGAAGCGATGCTGTCGCGTGACCGCGCCCGCCGCGAAGCCGCGTGGGACACGCTCGAGACCCAGTACGCCGCGAACGAGCGCGTCGAGGGTGTCATCTTCGGCCGCGTCAAGGGCGGCTTCACTGTCGACCTGTCGGGCGCCGTCGCCTTCCTCCCCGGTTCGCAGGTCGATATCCGCCCGGTGCGCGATGTCACCCCGCTGATGAACCTGCCGCAGCCCTTCGTGATCCTCAAAATGGACCGCAAGCGTGGCAACATCGTCGTTTCGCGCCGGTCGATCCTCGAAGAGAGCCGCGCGGAAGCCCGTACCGGCCTGATCCAGTCGCTTGCTGAAGGCCAGATCGTCGACGGCGTCGTCAAGAACATCACCGACTACGGTGCGTTCGTCGACCTCGGCGGCATCGACGGCCTGCTCCATGTCACCGACATGAGCTACAAGCGCGTCGGTCACCCGAGCGAAGTTCTCAACATCGGCGACACGCTCCGCGTCCAGATCGTCCGCATCAACCGCGAGACCCAGCGCATCAGCCTCGGCATGAAGCAGCTCGAGGCCGATCCGTGGATCACCGCGGCGGCGAACTACCCGGTCGACAGCCGTCACACCGGCCGCGTCACCAACATCACCGAATACGGTGCGTTCGTCGAACTCGAGCCCGGTATCGAGGGTCTGGTCCACGTCAGCGAGATGTCGTGGGTCAAGAAGAACGTCCACCCCGGCAAGATCGTCAGCACCAGCCAGGAGGTCGAGGTCATCGTCCTCGAGGTCGACGAAGAGAAGCGTCGCATTTCGCTCGGCCTCAAGCAGGCACAGCGCAATCCGTGGGAGATCTTCGCGGAGCAGTATCCGGTCGGTACGATCGTCGAGGGTGAAGTCAAGAACGCCACCGAATTCGGCCTGTTCATCGGCCTCGACGGCGACGTCGACGGCATGGTCCACATGTCCGACATCGCCTGGGGCCTCAGCGGCGAACAGGCACTTGCGTCGCACCACAAGGGCGAGCGGATCCGCGCCAAGGTCATCGAAGTCGATGTCGAGAAGGAGCGCATCAGCCTCTCGATCAAGGAACTCGACGACAGCCGCGTCACTGCACCGGTTGCTCATGCCGACGGCGGCACCGAGCTGCGCAAGAACCAGATCGTTACCTGCACTGTCGTCGACAACCGCGACGGCGGCATCGAGGTTCAGGTCGGCGAAGACGGTCCGCTCGCGTTCATCAAGCGTGGCGATCTCAGCCGCGACCGCGACGAGCAGCGCCCCGAGCGCTTCCAGGTCGGTCAGAAGGTCGATGCGATGGTGATCGGGTTCGAGCGCGGCAAGAAGCCGATGCTCAGCATCAAGGCGATGCAGATCACCGAGGAAAAGCAGGCTGTCGCCCAGTACGGGTCGTCGGATTCGGGGGCGTCGCTCGGCGACATCCTTGGCGCCGCGCTCAACCGGGCGAAGGACGCCGACAAGGGCTAAGCCGCCCGGTCGATAGTCGATACGAAACGACCCCCGCGAGCGCAAGCTCGCGGGGGTCTTCGTTTGAGCGGGCAGGGTGAGGTGCTCCGCTCGATCGCCGCTGTCCTACAGGGCAGGCGATGCGGTATAATCGGTGGGTCGAGCCGGCGTGTGCTTCAGCCGGAGACTGTTCTTTCTCATTGCGGGTACGATCACATTCGCCGGGCGACGCGGAACCGCGTCATTGCGTGCAGCCCGCAAGCTTCGGCAGAAAGGCGTCGCTGCAAATCAACGACTTTAGTGTGAACTTATTTTGAACTTAGCGTCGGACCTCGTCGACAAACGACGTACAAGCCATTGTAATGCGAAGACAAAGCGGCGTTTGGCGGATGTCCGCCACCTTCGACGGTCCCGGGCAGAAGGTCGCCATGCCACCCCAGGTTCCCCGGAGTGGCATGGCGATGATAGCTCGGCCTAGCAGCGGTTGCCGCTGCGCTCGATTGCCCGGCCGGCGAAAAGTCCGCCAGCGCCGCCGATCAGCGCGCCCGCCGTCCGGTCGCCGCGACCGGCGACACTATTGCCGAGCAGTCCGCCGGCGATCGCGCCGATCACTGCGCCAGCAGTGCCATCCGAGTGGCAACGATACCCTTGCTCATAGCCCTGCTGGACCGGGTACGCTTCGCGCTCGTAATATCCGCCCTGCGGCTGGACATAATAGCCGCTCGTGTAGCCGCCGTTGTAGCCGTAGGCGCGCTCCTGATAATGGCGCCGCTGCCATTCGGCTTGCCGTTCGTAATCGACACGACGCTCATATTCGCGGCGCTGCCATTCACGGGCGCGCCAGTCACCACGATCGCCGCCACGGTCGTCGTGCCAGCCATAGCCATAGCCACGATCATCGGCAGATGCCGCCGCCGGGACCATCGCGGTCGTCAGCGCGGTCGCCAGAACCGCGGTCGTCACCAAAGTGCGTAGCATCTTGTCCTCCATCACGGCCGAGTCGTTGGCCGTAGACAGGGTATGCACTTGCCGTGCTTCCGCTAACCTGAACGGCGATGTTAGCCGCCGTTCATATACCGTGGCGGCGAGGTCTCAGGCTTTACGCGCCGCGATCCACGCGTTCATTCGCGCCTCGAGGAGGTCCATCGGGATCGCGCCTTGTTCGAGGATGGCGTCGTGGAAGGCGCGGATATCGAATATCGGCCCGAGCTCGGCTTCGGCCTTCGTCCGCAAGCGGCGGATCGTCAGCTCGCCGATCTTGTACGCGAGCGCTTGCCCGGGATCGGCGATGTAGCGATTGACCTCGGCGTCGATATTAGCCGCCGACAGCGCGGTGTTGTCGGCCATGAACTTGACCGCCTGCTCCTTACTCCAGCCCTTCGAATGGATGCCGGTGTCGACCACCAGCCGGCACGCGCGCCACATCTCATAGCTCAGCCGCCCCATCTGCTTCTCGGGCGTGTCGTACAGTCCCATGTCGAGGCCGAGCCGCTCCGAATACAGGCCCCAGCCCTCGACGAAGGCAGTGAAGAAGGTGGCGTAGCGGCGGAACGGCGGCAGATCGAGTTCCTGCTGCAGGCTGATCTGGTTGTGATGCCCCGGCACCGCTTCATGGAGCGTCAGCGCGACCATCTCGAACAACGGCCGCTGATCGAGGTGGGTGGTGTTGACGTAATAGGTACCGGCAATCCCTGCGCTCGGACTGCCTTCGTTGTAATAGGCGGTCGTCTGCCCGTCTGCTGTTGCCGGCGGAATTTCGCGGACGGTGTACGGCAGCCGGGGCAGGTGCCCGAATAGCTTCGGCATCCAGCCGTCGACGGTCTTCGCCACCAGCGCCGATTCGGCCATCAGCTGGTGCGGCGTCGTCGCGTAATATTTCGGGTTGGTCCGCAGCATCGCGATGTACGCCGCGCGCGGCTCTTGACCATTGGCGCCCTTGAACCCGGTCGAAGCGACGAGGGTGTCCATCTCGGCGCGGATGCGCGCGACCTCCGACAGCCCGAGCCGGTGGATTTCATCGGGCGTCATCGTCGTCGTCGTCTGCTCGCGCGCCTTGAAGGCGTAGTAGGCCGCGCCGTCGGGCAGCGCCGATGCGCCGATCGTCGTCCGGCACTTCGGGGCGTATTCCGTCCGATAGAAGGTGGCGTAGGCCGTGTACGCCGGGTTGACGCTGTCGCGGATCACGGTGGCGGCGCGGGCCTGAAGCGCGGGCCAGTCGGCGGCGGCGATGAAGCCGGGTTTCGTCACGAACGGCGCGTAGAAGCGCGATGCCGTCGGCTCCTTGATCTCCCCGGTGATCGTCGCCTCGAAGCCGTCGAGGATGATGCACGGCAGGACGTCGCCGTGGGCGATGGCGAAGCGGCTATTCGCGGTCGACGCGGCGGCGAATGCGGGGATCTTCGCCAGCCGCGCGAGATAATGGTCGTAATCGGCGGGGGTCAGGAACGGCAGCGTCACCGGCAGGTCGGCGAAGTACGTGTGCCAGCCGCTGCGGTTCGAGAAGTCGATCAACCGTTCGGAAAAGCGATCGGCCTCGACCTGCATCGACAGGCTGCGGCGCATGATCGACGCGCTCGTCCGGTCAGCGTCGGACAGACCGGCGGCGGGGATGCGGTCGATCCTGGCGATGAACACTGCGGCGTCCTTCGCCTGCGCGTCGGTCGCGGCAAGCGACGGGTCGCCAAGCTCGGAGTCGTAATCGTGGACCCCGGCGCTCGTCGCCAGCAACGGTGTATTCCGCAACGTCCATGCCCAATGGTCGGCGAGCAGCGCCTTGAAGTCGTCGGCGGGGGCCGCCGCCAGCGGCGATGCGGCGAGCAGCAAGGCGATGGCAACGCAGCGCATATCGTAATCTCCCCCAATAAGACGCCCATTGCTAGCGGAGCGCTTACCGCTCGGCTAGCATCCCGGGACAAGTTCGGGGGACCGCATGGCCACTGCTGCTCCGGTTGGTAAGAACGTCTTCGACCGGGTCGTTACCGACCGCGGGCTCGGCATCGCTGCAGGCATCATGCTTGCGGTCGTCGCGGTCGCGGTCGCGCGCGGCTATGCCGACTGGAGCCGCATCTCGTGGCACGTCTGGGCGCACCTTGGGCTGATCGCTACCGCACTGGCGCTGACCCCGGTGATGCTGATCCGACCGAAGGGGAGCCGGTCGCACCGTGTCCTTGGCTGGGTCTGGGCGTCGGCGATGATCCTGACGGCGCTGTCGAGCCTGCTGATCCGCGACACCAACCACGGTGGGTTCAGCGTCATCCACATCCTGTCGGTCTGGGTGCTGCTCCAGGTGCCGCTGCTGGTGTGGCGGGCGCGGAAGCATGATGTCGCCGGTCACCGCCACGGGGTTCGCGGCATCGTCTTCGGCGCGTTGCTGATCGCGGGCTTTTTCACCTTTCCCTTCGACCGCCTGCTCGGGCATTGGCTGTTCGCATGAAGCCCGCGACCAACCGCCGCCTACGCCAGATCCACCATTATGTCGGTGTGTTCTTCGCCCCCGCGATCCTGTTGTTCGCGATCAGCGGCGCGCTCCAGACATTCCGGCTTAACGAGGCGAAGGGCGCGCCGGTGTGGATGGACTGGATCGCCACCGTACATAAGGATCAGGAAACACCGCAGCCGCGCCCGCCACGGCCCGCCGGTGAGCGCCCACGCGCGCCGAAGGCCGAACCCGCCGCGCCGAAGCACAACCCCTTCGCGCTCAAGGTCTTCGTCGCCATCATGTCGATCGGACTGATCGCCTCGACCCTCCTCGGCGTTGCGATCGCGCTGTCGATCCGGTCGATGCGGCGGGTGTCGCTGGCGATGCTCGTCCTCGGCACGCTGCTGCCATTGGCTCTCCTGCTGATCTAGGCGACTGCGACACGAACGCGCTTGCTCGCGGGGAGCCGCGAACATAAGCTGAACGGATGTCGCATCTCGATACCCGTGCCAAGCTGGCGATTCTGGCCGATGCGGCAAAATACGATGCGTCGTGCGCGTCGTCGGGGACGGTCAAGCGGAGCAGCGCCGGGGGCAAGGGCATCGGCTCGACCGAGGGGTCGGGCATCTGCCACAGCTATGCGCCCGATGGACGGTGCATCTCGCTGCTCAAGATCCTGCTGACGAACAGCTGCGTCTTCGACTGCCATTATTGCATCAACCGGAAGTCGTCGAACGTCCGGCGCGCGCGATTTACCGTCGACGAGGTCGTCAAGCTGACGCTGAGTTTCTACAAGCGCAACTACATCGAGGGGCTGTTCCTATCGTCGGGGATCATCGGCACGCCCGATTATACGATGGAGCAGCTTGTCCGCGTCGCCAAGGAACTGCGGACGGTCCACGACTTCCGCGGCTATATCCACCTCAAGACGATCCCCGACGCCGACCCCGCTTTGATCGAGCAGGCTGGGCTCTACGCCGACCGCCTGTCGATCAACGTCGAGCTGCCGACCGAGACTGGGCTGACCAAACTCGCTCCTGAAAAGAGCGCGGGGCGCATTCGCACCGCGATGCGCGAATTGAAGGCGGGCATCGACGATAATCGCGACGCCCGGGCGAAGTACCGCTCGGCCCCGCGCTTCGCCCCGGCCGGGCAATCGACCCAGATGATAGTCGGGGCGGATGCCGCAACCGACAGCGACGTCGTCGCCAGTGCGGCGGCGCTGTACGGCAAGTTCGGGTTGCGCCGGGTTTATTACAGCGCCTTTTCGCCGATCCCCGACGCCAGCGCGGTGCTGCCTTTAGTCCGTCCGCCATTGATGCGCGAGCACCGGCTGTACCAGGCCGACTGGCTGGTGCGCTTCT
Source organism: Polymorphobacter megasporae (assembly GCF_018982885.2). NCBI lineage: Bacteria > Pseudomonadati > Pseudomonadota > Alphaproteobacteria > Sphingomonadales > Sphingosinicellaceae > Glacieibacterium > Glacieibacterium megasporae. The sequence goes on from NZ_CP081848.1 coordinate 1,397,656, forward strand.
ATGGCTTCGACGCGAGCGAGGTGCAGGACGCGACCGATGACGGCATGCTCCCGCTCGACATCGACCCGAAGACGGCGTGGGCGCTCAAGCATCGCGACGACTTCCCGGTCGATATCAACCGCGCCCCGCGCGAAATGCTGCTGCGGATCCCCGGCATGGGCGTGCGAACGGTCAATTCGGTGTTGCGGGCGCGGCGGCAGCGGCGGCTGCGGCTCGACGATCTCGGGCGGTTGACCCGGTCGATTGAGCGGCTGCGCCCGTTCGTCGTCGCCGCCGACTGGCGTCCGCTGGCACTGGCCGAGAGCGCGGTGATCCGCCGATCGCTGGTCAAGCCCGAACGGGCGCAGCTCGAGCTGTTCTAGGATCAATGGCGAGGTCGAAGCGCGGAGTCCTCGCCAGAACATGCGCAGGGCGCCGCGAGCTCCGCCGCCGGTGACGCGGCGATCCGCTCGCCGCGACGACGATCGCCAGTCCGGTGAACAGGGCCGCGGCAAGGACCAGACCGAGCGTCAAGGCGGCGAAGGCGACGGCATTGAACAAAGCACTGACCATGACGAACTCCCTCGGTCTCGCTTGGAGTAACGGCGCGGCGGGGAACAGTTTATCGCGGCGGGCGTCGTCGTGGTGATGGGGACGACCGCTGCTGACTGGATCGCCGCGTGGCCGGACACGAGCCGCAATAGGGTCACGATCCTGTGCTGACCGCGATCCTCGTTCGGCCCGACGATTTCGACGGGTGGCGAGCGGCGGCGCGGCGGCTCGCGGTGGCGGGTATCCCGCCGGGCGATGTCGTCTGGCAGGTCGGGGATATCGCGACCGATCTGCTCGGCGGCGATGGTCTGCCGGTTGCCGAGACGCCGATGTTCAACGTGCCGAAAGCGTTCATCGAGGTCGCTGGCCGGGTGATCTGCCACCGCGACCCCGAACGCTTTGCCCTGCTTTATACCGCGCTGACGACGCTGCGGACCCGGCCGAAACTGCTCGACGATGCCGCTGATCCGCTGGTCCGGCGGCTGTACGACCTCGACAAGGCGGTCCGCCGCGACGTCCACAAGATGCGCGCCTTCGTCCGCTTTCGCGACGTCCCCGACCCCGAGGGCGAGCGCTTCGCGGCGTGGTTCGAACCCGAGCATCACATCGTCAGGCGCAATGCCGGCTTCTTCGCCCGGCGCTTCGCCAACATGCGCTGGTCGATCCTGACCCCCGACGAGTGCGTCCACTGGGACGGCGAGCTGTCCTTCACCCCCGGGGCGACCCGCGCCGATGCCCCCGACGGCGACGCGCTCGAGGAGACGTGGCGGACCTATTTCGCCAGCATCTTCAACCCGGCGCGGCTGAAGGTGAAGGCGATGACCGCCGAGATGCCGAAGAAATACTGGCGCAACCTGCCCGAGGCGTCGCTCGTCCCGGGGCTGATCGCCGGGGCCGAGGAAAGGACACGGATGATGATCGATGCGGGCGACAAGGCGGGAATGACCAACGCCGCGGTGCAGGCAGGGGCGGGAGCGTGGGTACGGACCGGCGACGGCAGCCCGGCCGATGCACTCGCCGCGCTCCGTGACGACGCGGCGCAATGCAAGCGCTGCCTATTGTTCGGCCCGGCGACGCAGACGGTGTTCGGCGAGGGGCCGTCCGACGCGCGGCTGGTTTTCGTCGGCGAGCAGCCCGGCGACAGCGAGGATCTCGCCGGTCGCCCGTTCATCGGCCCGGCGGGGCAGGTCTTCGACCGCGCGCTCGCCGCCGCAGGGATCGACCGCGCGCGGACCTATGTCACCAACGCGGTCAAGCACTTCAAGTTCGAGCAGCGCGGCAAGCGGCGGATCCATTCGAAGCCCGACATCAGCGAGATCAATGCCTGCCGCTGGTGGGTCGAGCACGAGCGCGCCGCGATCCGTCCGGCGGTGACGGTCGCGCTCGGGGCGAGCGCGGCGCGGTCGCTGACCGGCAAGACGGTGACGATCTCGAAGGAGCGCGGACGGCCGTTGACGCTCGCCGACGGCACCGAAGCGTGGATCACCGTCCACCCGAGCTTCCTGCTGCGGATCGAGGACAAAGCCGCAGCGGCGCTCGAGTTCGACCGCTTCGTCGCCGATCTGGTCGCGGTGCGGGAGCGGCTGGCGGCGCTGGCGGGTTAAGCAACTCAGGCTCGTCGGCACGGCGGGCAGTTGGTACGATTTTGTGATAGGGGGGGCGATGCAGAACCTCGAACCCGAACTCAAGCCGGTCGCGATCGCCGACCTTCGCCCGACGCAGATGACCATCGGCAAGCGCGAGGTCGCCCGCAAGCGCGCCGAATGGGCGAAGCGCGCCAACAAGGACGCGGCGAACTTCCTCGGCAGTCACATGATCCCCGCGGTGATCGGGCCGAAGCGGCGGATGTTCATCATCGACCACCACCACCTCGTCCGCGCGCTCCACGAGGAGGGGGTCGAGCATATCCTGATCAACGTCGTCGCCGACCTGTCGAAGCTCGCCAAGCCGCTGTTCTGGACCTTCATGGAGAACCGCAACTGGCTCCACCCGTATGACGCCTCGGGGACTCGCGTGCCCCACGACAAGATCCCGAAGTCGATCGCCAAGCTACCCGACGACCCGTATCGCAGCCTCGCCGGGGCGGTGCGGGAGGCCGGAGGGTGTGCGAAAGACGCGACGCCGTACGCCGAATTCCTGTGGGCCGACTTCCTCCGCCACCGCGTCGCGGCGAAGCTGGTCGTGGAGGACTTCGCCGGGGCGCTGACCGCGGCGGTCGACCTCGCCCGGAGCAAGGACGCCAACTACCTGCCGGGCTGGAGCGGACCGAGCGGCGACTAATTGGCAGCCGGACGCGACGGAAGGTTACACAAGTCGACGGAACGACCAGCTTTTGAGCACTCGCGAGCCTTTGTCAGCGGCGTCGACGCCGCGGGTGGCGGCCTGATATTGGCGAGCAGCCACGCTGGAAAGTTACACAAGTTCACTGAACGACCAGCTTTTGAGCACTGGCGAAAGGGCGGGGCGGCGTTTGCAGGAGTATCTTGGCGGTCGTATCGCTTTGCTAGCCGCTCGGCCAAAGGTTACACAAGTCCACACAACGACCGGCTTTTCAGCATGAAGCGCGGTGATCGCGTGATGAAATTGGGTTTGTCGACGGTTACGCTTCCGTCGAAGGCATCGAATCCAGCAATGAGAAAGAGCGCGGTGTCGGCAAGATACGCGCCGACTCGAACCCCGGATCATACGTCATTCGCGGCCCTGTAGGACAGAGCGCAAGCAGCTATGCCGCTCACCACTGTCGCGGCGACGGTAACGCGATCCCTTAAAATACTCAATAACAGGACATCGACTAAGGGGTGGACAGCTTGCCGACGTTGTCGATCATCAGTTTTCGCGCTTCATCTCGGTGCTCTTGATCAACGTATTCCCATTGCTTGCGCGTGAGGCACGACTTTCGCTTGCGAATGAGACTGCCGGTTTCGAGACTGCTCCGGCAGACGACTTCGGTCTTGTAGCGCTCGGCTTCGCTTTTCGGAGGCGCGATCGTAGTCGTGGTCTTCGCGATCGCGACATCACCCGGTGGTGGCGGGCTGTCGACAGTGGGCGCGATTTGCGCGCGCGCGGACATGGCAAAAAGCGAACCGACGAGCAAAGCTGTCCTAATCCCGGCGGTCATTCTTAGCCTCTCTTCACTATCATTTACAGATTACTCAATAATCCCGCCCCGCGAAAGCACTCGCTTGCGTAACCCCGGCCTCGTCGCCGATAAACTCCGCCCACACCCCGCCGGGATGCCAGACCGAGTCCATCATCGTCCGCGCCTCCCCCTCGCCAGCGCCCACCACATCACGCTGCCAGCGATAGACGAACGCCGTGACCCGCGCGTTGACGATGCAGTGGACATGCACCGGCACGTCCGCTGCCGCCGCCATGACCGCGCAGAAACGGTCGAAGTCGTCCTCGGTCGGGTTGTCGAAGTCGACCGGGATGTGGGTGTACGTCATGCCGAGCGCGGCGACGCTCGCCCCCTCGTCGGGTAGCGCCTTAGGATGAGTATGGAGCGCGAGGTTGACGACGTGCCCGACGCCGAGGTCGCGGATCGCCGCCAGCCCCGCCTCGTCGGGCTGGCCCGACGTCGTGATCCGATCGTCGAGCCGCCGCCAGTTGAGGATGTTCGGATCGCTCAGGCGACGAACTCCATCCCGAGCGCTTCGGCGACTGCTGCATGGCGGATCTTGCCGCCCATGACGTTCAACCCCGCCGCGAGGTGCGGGTCGGACGCCATCGCGCCTTCGGCCCCCAGCTTCGCCAGCCGCAGCGCGAACGGCAGCGTCGCGTTGTTGAGTGCGAAGGTCGACGTCCGCGCGACCGCGCCGGGCATGTTGGCGACGCAATAATGGATGATGCCGTCGACGACATAGACCGGGTCCTGATGCGTCGTCGCGTGGCTCGTCTCGAAGCAGCCGCCTTGGTCGATCGCGATGTCGACGAGCACCGAGCCGCGCTTCATCAGCTTGAGCATGTCGCGGGTAACGAGCTTTGGCGCGGCGGCTCCGGGGATCAGCACCGCGCCGATGACGACATGCGCGCTCGCCACGGCGGCCTCGATCGCTGCCTTCGAACTGAACACCGTCTTGACCCGGCCCTCGAACATCTCGTCGATCTCGGCCAATCGCGCGGTCGAGATGTCGTAGATCGTGACGTCGGCGCGCAGGCCGACCGCCATCTGCGCGGCGTTGACCCCCGACACGCCGCCGCCGAGAATCGCGACGCGCCCGGGAGCGACTCCGGGAACCCCGCCGAGGAGGATGCCGCGCCCGCCCTGTTCCTTCTCGAGATAATGCGCGCCGACCTGGACCGACATCCGCCCGGCGACTTCCGACATCGGCCGGAGCAGCGGCAGCCCCCCGGTGCGGTCGGTGACGGTCTCATAGGCGATGCACGTCGCTCCGCTCGCAATCAGCGCCTTCGCCTGCTCGGGGTCGGGGGCGAGGTGGAGATAGGTGAACAGGACCTGCCCGGGGCGGAGCATCGCGCACTCGGCGAGCTGCGGCTCCTTGACCTTGACGATCATGTCGGCGGCGGCAAAGACTTCTGCAGCAGTTGCGACGACAGTCGCGCCCGCCGCGACATAATCGCCGTCGGTAAAATCGATGCCGGACCCTGCTCCGGTCTCGACCGTTACTATATGACCAGCAGCGGTCAATTCAGCCACCGACGGCGGCGTCAGGCCGACGCGATATTCATGGATCTTGATTTCCTTGGGCACACCGACGTGCATTCTGGCTTCCTTTCCGGCGTTTGCCCGCGAGGCTATAGCGCGGCGCGTGGAGCAAGTCGCCTCCGCGAATGTCGCGTTCGCCGGGGGTCTCGATGGATGCTCTGACGCTGTTCGGACTGGTCGCGGTCTCGGCGATGCTCATCTGCTATGCGTTCGACGACCGGTCACCGTGGTGGGGACTGGGCTTCGCCGTCGCGTGCGCTTCGGGGTCGATCTACGGCTTCCTGCAGGGTGCCTGGCCATTCGGGCTCGTCGAGGGCATCTGGGCGATCCTTGCCGCGCATCGCTGGTGGCGGAAACGCAACACCGGGCGCAGAGGATTCTGACTATGTTGCGGCGCGACATGGCGCGTGTTAACGCCCGCGCCTCTGCCCCGGGGGTTTCGGGTCGGCGGCACATGGGCTTGCGTGAAGTGATCGAAGTCGAACCGCGACAGTTCCTCAGGCGCGCTTCGCTCGCTGCCTGCGAATCACGATGACCGCTGTCACCGCCCCGACGATTCCCGCCCCGGCATCCGCTGCCGCTGTCGCGCTTGCCGGATCGCCGTCGACCGGCCAGCACAAGGCGCATCTTCACCCCGACAGTTTCAAGAAACTCGCGATCGGCGCGGTCGGGGTCGTTTTCGGCGATATCGCCACGAGCCCATTATATGCGATGAAGGAGGTGTTCGTCGGGCACCATCCGCTCGCGGTCGACCATCTCCATATCTTCGGCGTCGTCTCACTGATCTTCTGGACCTTTTTCATGGTCGTCACGGTGAAGTATGTCTTCATCGTCATGCGGGCCGACAACCGCGGCGAAGGCGGGTCGATGGCGCTCCTCGCGCTGATCTCGCGGCTGTCGCCGGGCGCGGGCCGTTCGCGTTACCTCGTTCTGCTCGGGGTGCTGGCGACGGCGTTGTTCTTCGGCGACTGCATCATCACCCCGGCGATTTCGGTGCTGTCGGCGGTCGAGGGGCTGACCGTCGTCCAGACCGGCCTGTCACCGATCGTGCTGCCGCTGTCGATCGGCATCCTGATCGGGCTGTTCCTGTTCCAGTCGCGCGGCACCGCCAAGGTCGGGGCGCTGTTCGGCCCAGTGATGCTCGTCTACCTCGTCGTCATCGCGACACTCGGTGTGATCCAGCTGGTGGCGAACCCGACGATTCTGTTCGCACTGTCGCCGCATTACGCTGTCATGTTCTTTGCGCACGATCCGGTGCTCGGCTTCCTCGCGCTCGGCTCGGTCGTCCTCGCGGTGACGGGGGCCGAGGCGCTCTACGCCGACATGGGGCATTTCGGGCGGCGGCCGATCTCGGTGGCGTGGCTGTATCTCGTCCTGCCCGCGCTGATGCTGAGCTACCTCGGCCAGGGCGCGATGCTCCTCGGCGACCCGGCAACCGCGCAGAACCCGTTCTTCCTGATGGCTCCCGACTGGGCGAGGCTGCCGCTCGTCATCCTCGCCACCGCCGCGACGGTGATCGCCAGTCAGGCGGTGATCTCGGGCGCGTTCTCGGTCGCGCAGCAGTCGGTCCAGCTCGGCTTTCTGCCGCGGCTCAAGATCATCCACACCAGCGCGGCGTCGGCGGGGCAGATCTATATCCCGATGATCAACTGGACACTGCTCGTCCTCGTCGTCCTCCTCGTCCTCGGATTCCGCACCTCGAACAATCTTGCCGCTGCGTACGGCATCGCGGTGACCGGCACTATGCTGATCACGACGATGATGATCGCGGTGCTGGTGCTGACGATCTGGAAATGGCCGCGCTGGTATGCCGTGCCGCTGATCGGCCTGCTGCTGATCATCGACGGTGCCTATTTCGCGTCGAACCTGACCAAGATTCCCGATGGCGGCTGGTTCCCGCTGCTCGTCGGCGCGATCACCTTCACGCTGCTGACGACATGGGCGCGCGGGCGGCACCTGATGATGCTCCGGCTGCGCGAGAGCGCGATGCCGATCGAGGTGTTCATCAAATCCGCCGCGACCGCCGCCACCCGCGTCCAAGGCACGGCAGTATTCATGACGAGCTCGCCCGAGGGCGTGCCGCACGCGCTGCTCCACAATCTGAAGCACAACAAGGTGCTTCACGACCGCGTCCTGATCCTGACGGTGGTGATCGACGAGGTGCCGTTCGTCGACGACGAGGACCGGATGGAGGTCCGCCCGCTCGGGTCGAACTTCTACCGGATGATCATGCGCTTCGGCTTCATGCAGGACATCGACATCCCGGCGACGCTCAAGCTCGTCGAGAATTGCGGCCCGAAGATCAAGATGATGGACACGAGCTTCTTCCTCGCCCGCCAGACGCTGCTCGCGAGCGACCGCCCCGGCATGGCGATCTGGCGCGAGAAGGTCTTCGCGTGGATGCTGAGTAATTCGGAAAGCGCGATGGAGTTCTTCAAGCTGCCAACCAACCGCGTCGTCGAGCTGGGCAGCCAGGTCGAGATTTAGGTCCGCCGGACGATCAGGCTCGCGCACCAGCCGGCCACGAGCGCCAGCCAGACCGCAACGAAACCGTACGCCAGCCCCTGCGTCTGCGCCGCGACATAGACCCAGCGCTCGAATCCCGACTTGTCGATCGTGATCGGCGTCGCCGACCGCGCGATGACCTTGCCATGGCGGATCAGGTAGATTTCGGCGGTGTATGCGCCGACCGGCACTGCCGCCGGGATCGTGATCCGCGCCTGGTACAGGATGTTCTGCGTGATGCCGACGCGCCCCTCCTGTTCCGACCACAGCCCGTTGCGGCGGCGCAGGTCGACGAGCCCGCGGGTGAATTCATCGACCTCCGGGCCGCCGCCGGTCGACGGCGACAGCTGGAGATAATCGAGCCCGATCTCCCAGATCGCCGCGTTGCGCTCGTCGACCAGCGTCTTGATCGGGGCCGAGGTGGCGACCGCGTAAAATCCGGGCGCAGTCTCGTAGCGGACGCTCGCGGTGTTGATCCAGATGCCGGCGACGCGCGCCTTCTTGCGCAGCGTGATCGGTTCGGCGGGGCCGCGAACGACGATCGCCAGCCCCGGGCGCTCGTCGGGGACCGATCCGCGCGGATACTGGATCGCACCGAAGACAAGCAGCTCGGCACCCTTGAAGGTATAGACGATGTCGATCCGGTTCTGGCTGATGTCGGTGATCAGCCGCACCGGTGCCGCGCCGACCGCGAGCAGCCAGACGAGCAGCAGGCCAAGCTGTTTCACGCCGGACCGAAGATCGAGAACAGCTCGGCCGGGCGCATCGTCAGCCCGATCGCGAGACGGCCGGCGACCGCCAGCAGGATCAACGCGAGCCCGAGCCGCAGGCGGACCGGCGACAGGCGCTGCGCCGCGCGCACGCCGAGCTGCGCCCCGATCACGCCGCCGATCAGAAGCAGCCCGGCAAGGATGATGTCGACCGTCTGCGATTCGACCGAATGGAGCATCGTCGTCGCGGCGGTGACGAAGATGATCTGGAACAGCGACGTCCCGAGGACGGTATTGGTCGACATGCCGAGCAAATAGATCATCGCCGGGACCATGATGAAGCCGCCGCCGACGCCGAGGCTGACGGTCAGGATGCCGACGATCGCCCCGAGCGCGAGCGGCGCGAGCGGGGAGACGTACAGCCCCGACTTGTAGAAGCGCATCTTCCACGGCAACGCGGCGATGAACGGGTTGTGGCGATGGCGCTGCGGCACCACCCCGCGCGCGGTCCGTCGCATCGTTGACAGCGACTCGCGCAGCATCAGCCCGCCGACGGTGCCGAGCAGCAGGACGTAGACAATGTTGATCGTGACATCGATCTGGCCGAGCTGCTGCAGCCAGCGGAACAGGACCGAACCGAGGCCGGCGCCGATGAAACCGCCCGCGACGAGCACGCCCCCCATCTTGAAATCGACCCCGCCGCGCCGCCAGTAAGCGAGTGCGCCCGACACGCTCGCCCCGGTGATCTGCGTCGCCGATGACGCCACCGCGACCGCGGGCGGGATGCCGTAGAAGATCAGCAGCGGCGTCGTCAGGAACCCGCCGCCGACCCCGAACATCCCCGACAGGAAGCCGACCAGCGCACCAAGTCCGACGATGACGATCCAGTTGACCGATAATTCGGCGATGGGCAGGTACAGGGTCACGGCGCGGACGATAGCGGCGGGGGGCAGCGAGCGCGACCCTCCTTCTACCCCGCCGCGGTCGACAGTCCCTCGGCTAAAGCGGCGGGGAAGCCACCAGCCCGCCCCGGCTTTGCTTTCCCCACGTCTGCTTGCCGCCGAGGAAATAGACCCAGCCCCATGCCGCGCCGGCGTGGCGGAGCAGCTGGAAGCTGAACGGCTCGACCAGCGACGCGAGCACCGCCGCGCCCGCGCCCATCGGCGGCCCGCCCGCCCAGTGGCGGTACAGCCGGATCGACCAGAGATGAAACGCGAGGTCGATCGCGATCTTGACGCCGATGACGATCGCCACCGGGGCGATGACATGGACCCGGCCGAGCGCGAGATACGTCACCAGCAGTGCGAATGCGGTCAGGCCGAACACCGGCTGGAAGGTGTCGAACGCCTTGACCGGGAGCATCCAGACCCCGAGGTGACCGTAGCGCGCATCGCCGACCATATCGCGGTACCAGTATTGCGTCTGCAGGAAGCCGCCGAACCAGCGCCGCCGCTGGCGCAGGAAGGCGGACAGGTCGGCGGGGGCGGTCGTCCGCGCGCGCGCACCACCGACGACCGCGGTCGTCCAGTGCCGGCCGTGGATGACTGCATAGCGCCGCAGGCGGTGGATCAGCTCGTAATCCTCGACGAGGCAGTCGGCGTCGAACCCGCCGACGTCGAGCACCGCCTGCCGCCGGAACCCGGCGAACGCCCCCGAGATCAACAGCAGCCCGCCAACGCGCTCCCACGCGAAGCGCGACAGGAAGTTGCGGATATATTCGTATTTCTGGAACCACTCGAACAGGCGTCCTCCCGCCGAGGCGTCGCAGACCGGGGTCAGGACCCCTGTCGCGGCGACGAGCGCGGGGTCGGCGACGAACGCCGCGCGGATCGCCGCGATCGCGGCGGGCTCGAGCAGGGTGTCGGCGTCGACCGTCATGACGATGTCGCTGTCGATCGCGCCCAATGCGATATTGAGCGCCGCCGCCTTGCCGCCATGCGGCAGCCGCAACCATAGCAGCCCGGAGTGCGTCGTGCTTTCGGCGCTCAAACTGCCCATCGCGGGAACGCTGAACCCGAAGTCGCGGGTCAGCAGCGCCGCGGTGCCGTCGGTCGAGCCGTCGTCGGCGATGACGATCCGGTCGGGTCGGTCGGACTGGCCGAACAGCGCGGCGAGCGTCACCGGCAGCACCTCGGCCTCGTCGTGCGCGGCAACGATCACCGCGACCCCGGCAGGCACGCCCGGCCCCGGCGCAGGGAGCGCGCGGCGGAGCATCCACGTCTGGACGAAAGTGAAGACCAGCAACACGGTGTCGTAGGCGACATAGACGAGCCCCACGCTCCACGCGAAGACGCCCGAAAAGACGAACGCCCCGGCGAACAGCACGACCCACAGGACGGCAACCCCGCCGTGGATCAGCGTACTCGCGAGGGGGGTCGGCACCGGGGTCCAGCGCGGCGAATTCGCGCGGAGGACGGCTTGAAGATCGACGGGCAAATGGTGGACCTTCATCAACTGTGCGCGAGTCTATAGCGGCACCGGTGACGCCTGTGCCACAAGCCGATTGTCTCAGGCGGTATGAACGGAAGCTGCATGACCCTCCCCGACAAATACACCAAGCCCGCCGTCGTCTTTCACTGGCTGATCGGAGCGCTGATCATCGTCAACGTCGTGATGATCTGGGTGATCACTTATTTCCCCGACAGCTGGGACCGCCCGATCATCAACCTGCACAAATCGATCGGGTTGACGGTGCTCGGCCTCGCGGCGATGCGGATCCTGTGGCGGGTGACGCACGCGCCGCCACCACCACCGCCGGGGCAGCACATGTGGGAGATCACGGCATCGCACCTTGCGCATTTTGCGCTGTACGTCCTCATCGTCGGCCTGCCGCTCACCGGCTACATGCACGATTCGGCGTTCAAAGGGGCGGCGGAGCATCCGCTGACGGTGTTCGGTCTGTTCGAGGTGCCGCGGATCGGGTGGATCGCCAATCTCGGCCAGCCCGACAAGGAGCATGTCCACGATATCTTCTACGGCTGGCACGCGAGCTTCGCGCTGGCGCTGTACGTCATGTTCAGCCTGCACGTCCTCGGCGCGCTCAAGCACCAGTGGTTCGACAAGCAGCGCGAGCTGCAGCGGATGACGCTCTGACGACCGTTTCCCCGTCGAAGGATCCCGCGCCGGCCCTGACGTCGGGCCGCCCGAAGGATGCGGCGACGCTGTTGATCGTCCGCCGCGACGACGGCGCGGGCGGCAGCGGCGGCGAGCCCCGCGTTTTGATGGGGCGGCGGCACGGCGGCCACGCGTTCATGCCGGGCAAATGGGTCTTCCCCGGCGGCGGGGTCGATCGCGGCGACTTCGCCGTCCCCGCCGCGACCGAACTGGTTGGCCACGTCGCCGCCGCGCTCGCCCGGACGACGACCCCGGCGCGCGGGCGAGCACTCGCCATGGCGGCGATCCGCGAGACGTTCGAGGAGACCGGGCTGCTGGTGGCCAAGCCGGTCGATTTAGCGCCGGTGAAGCGCACCGGACCGTGGCGCGACTTCTTCGCCGCCGGAGTCGCGCCCGACCTCGCCGCGCTCGACTTTGTCGCCCGCGCGATCACACCCCCGGTTCGGCCAAGGCGGTTCGACGCGCGCTTCTTCGTGGCCGATGCCGCCGCGCTGGTGTCGCTCGATCCCGGCGGTGGATCGGGCGAGCTCGACGAACTTGCGTGGTTCGACTGGGACGCGGCGGCGGCGCTCGACCTGCCGCAGATCACCCGTGCGATTCTGGCCGAGGTGAAGCTGCGGCTACGCGATCCGGCGCGACCGATCCAGTGTCACCGCTTCGTGCGCGGGGGGCATCGGCTGGAGACTGTCTAGTCGGGTTGCGGCGGCTCGGGGGGTTCGGGCGGCTCCGTCCGGTTCTCGCGACGCTCGCGCACCCCGTCGAGCGCCTGGCCGATCGCATCCGCCGCCTCGCCGGTCGCCGCACCGACGGCGTCGCCGACGACATTCCCGACGAGATCGCCGATCGCGTCGACCGGGCTCCGCTGCACCGGCGCAGGGCGGAGCAGGCCCTCGCGGGTCAGCGCGGCGGTCATGAACTTCTTCCACAGTTTTGCCGGCACCGTCCCGCCGACCACCCCGGTCATCGGCGAATTATCGTCGTTGCCGACCCAGACGCCGACGACGAGGTCGCCGGCGAAGCCGATGAACAGCGCGTCGCGATGGTTCTGCGTCGTGCCGGTCTTGCCGTAGGTCGCGATTCCCAGCAGCGCCGCTTGCCCGGTGCCGTGCCGCACCGCCGACTGGAGGAGTTCGAGCATCGGGCCGCGTTCGGGCCAGCCGCGCGTCGCCGCGACCGCGCCGCGCACCGTGTCGATCAATCCCGGCGCGCGAGGGGAGGCCAGCCCGACCGGCTTGACCGGATACGCACCGTTCGCGACCGCGGCGTAAGCGCTCGTCAGCTCGATCAACGGCACCCCCGACGTGCCGAGTGCAAGCCCTTCGTAATTCGACAGCGGCACCGTCACCCCGAGCAGCCGCGCCTGCTTGCGGACCGCCTCGACCCCGACCTGCTGCGTCAGCTTGGCGGCGGCGATGTTCGACGACGCGGCGAACGCGGTGGCGAGGCTGATCCGCCCGCGATACTTGCCCTCGTCGTTCTTCGGCGACCAGTCGCCGATCGTCGTCGGCGAATCGTCGATGATCGTCCCCGTCGTCGCCCCGGCGTGGAGCGCGGCGAGATAGACGAACAGCTTGAACGACGACCCCGGCTGGCGCAGCGCCTGCGTCGCGCGGTTGAACGGCGTCGCGGCATAGTTCGCGCCGCCGACCATCGCGACGACCCGCCCGTCGGGGCGCATCGCGACCAGCGCCGCCTGATGGATGTTGAGCCCGCCTGCGCCTGCGAGCATGTCGCCGACCGCGCGCTCGGCATCGTGCTGGAGCGCCGGGTCGAGCGTCGTCCTGACCGCGACGTCGCCGTATTGCCCGGGGTCGACGACCCCGCGCGCCTGCGGCAGGACCCAGTCGGCGAAATACGACCCCGTCGGGATCGCCTTGCGCCCGGGGGTGTAGCGCGCCGGGGAGACGCGGCTCGCCTGTGCCGCAGTCAGCGCGCCGGTTTCGACCATCGCCTGCAACACGACGCGCTCGCGGTCCTGCGCGCGCGACAGGTGGCGCGACGGCGCGAGGCTCGACGGCGCCTTGACCAGCCCGGCGAGCATTGCCGCCTGCCCGACGGTCAGGTCCTCGGGCTCGCGGTCGAAATAGGTGCGGGCGGCGGCCCGAAGCCCGTACGCGCCCTCGCCGAAATAGACGCTCGACAGATACCTGGACAGGATCTGGTCCTTGGTCAGGCGGCTTTCGAGGTAGAAGGCGATGATGATTTCCTGCAGCTTGCGCTTGATCGTGCGGTCGCTGCTGAGGAAGCTCGTCTTGGCGAGCTGCTGGGTCAGGGTCGATCCGCCCTGCGACACTCCACCCGCTTCGGCGTTGCGGAACATCGCCCGTGCGATTCCCTGCGGGTCGATCCCCCAGTGCGAATAGAAGCGCCGGTCCTCGATTGAGACGATCGCCTGGGGGACGTACTTCGGCAGCTCGGCGATCGTGACCGGCAGCTCCTTATAATCGCCGCGCCGCGCGATCGGGTGGCCGGCGTCGTCGAGCAGGACGAGGCTGGGGTTCTTAAGCGGCTCGAGCGCGCGCCCGAGCGGGGCGGTGACGACGAGCCAGACCCCAGTGGCGACGATCGCGACGACGATGACCAGCAGGATGAGCTTCCAGAAGCGGCGGAGGAAGCTGCGTTTCGGCGGCGGCGGGGGCGTGTCGAGTTCGGCGAGCAGCGCGTCGATCCGCGCGCGGCGGGCATCGTCATCGGCGTAGAGCGAGGTCATATCTTCCCTCTCCCCTCGAGGGAGAGGGACGGTCGCGCCTTCGCGACCAGGGTGAGGGTGAGGACATTGAAGGAGGAGCCATCATGGCCACCCTCACCCTCACCCTGGTCGCGCGAAGGGCGCGACCGTCCCTCTCCCTCGAGGGGAGAGGGAATGTTCACGCCCGCTCCCGCGTTGCGGTGAAGCGCAGCGTCTTTTCGCGCTGCTCGGTGTAGTTCAATTCCCACTGGTCGCGCGCCATGAAGACCGGCGCGCCGTCGCGGTCCTCGGCCATTGCGCCACGGTGGGCGTCGATGAAGGTCTTGAGGTCGGCGGCTTCGTCGGCGGTGATCCAGCGTGCGGTGTCGAACGGCGACGCCTCGAAGCCGGCGGCGACGTTGTACTCGGCCGACAGGCGCGAGATCAGCACTTCGAGCTGCAACTGCCCAACGACGCCGACAATCCATTGCGACCCGATCATCGGGCGGAACAGCTGGGTCACCCCCTCCTCGGCCATGTCGTTGAGCGCCGAACGCAGCTGCTTCGACTTGGTCGGGTCGCCCAGCCGGACGCGCTTGAGGATTTCAGGGGCGAAGTTCGGGATGCCGGTGAAGGTCAGTGCCTCGCCCTCGGTCAGCGAATCGCCGACGCGCAGGACTCCGTGATTGGGGATGCCGATGATGTCGCCGGGATACGCCTCGTCGGCGATCTCGCGGTCGGCGGCGAAGAAAAAGATCGGCGAGTTGATCGCGATGGCCTTGCCGGTCGCGACCTGCTTCAATTTCATTCCCCGGCGGAACTTGCCCGAGCAGACGCGCATGAAGGCGATGCGGTCGCGGTGCTGCGGGTTCATGTTCGCCTGCACCTTGAAGACGAAGCCGGTGACGGCAGGCTCGTCGGGGGTCACGTCGCGCGGGATCGCGTGTTGGACGCGCGGCGCGGGGGCGTAAGCGGCAAGGCCGTCGATCAGGTCCTCGACGCCGAAATCCTTCAATGCCGAGCCGAAGAACACGGGGGTCAGTGCGCCCTTGCGGTACAGGTCGGGGTCGAGCGTCGCATAGCCGCCGAGCGCGAGTTCGGCCTCGGCGCGGAACTTCACCAATTCGTCGGCGGGGACATGATCGGCGAGGCGCGGGTCGTCGAGTCCGGTCATCTCGATCGTCTGCCCCGACGTCTTGCTGTCGCCTTCGGGGATCGTCAGCCGGTTGCGGCGCAGGTCCCATAGCCCGCGAAACTGCCCGCCCATGCCGACCGGCCAGTTCATCGGCACGACGTCGAGCGCGAGTTTGTCGGCGACCTCGTCGAGGAGTTCGAACGGGTCGCGTCCCTCGCGGTCGACCTTGTTGACGAAGGTGACGATCGGCACGTCGCGCAGGCGGCAGACCTCGAACAGCTTGCGCGTCTGCGCCTCGATCCCGCGCGCGGCGTCGATCACCATCACCGCTGAATCGACCGCGGTCAGCGTGCGGTAGGTGTCCTCGCTGAAATCTTCGTGTCCCGGCGTGTCGAGCAGGTTGTAGGTGATCGCGGCGCGCTCGAACGTCATCACCGAACTGGTGACGCTGATCCCGCGCTGCTGTTCGATCTTCATCCAGTCCGACCGTGCGCGCCGGTTGTTGCCGCGCGCGCGGACTTCGCCGGCAAGGTGGATCGCGCCGCCGAATAGCAACAGCTTTTCGGTCAGCGTCGTCTTGCCGGCGTCGGGGTGCGAAATGATCGCGAAGGTGCGGCGCTCGTTGTGCGCGGGGGCTGACATGCGCCGCTATGTGGCGATTATCGCGGATCGCGGCAAGCCGCCCGAAGTTTGCGCCACAACGCGCTTGCGCTGGCGAGTCCACCTTTGTTACAAAGAGCCAACGGCGGGATCGAGGATTTTCCTGTGCGGAGTCAGCGTCTTCTCATCGGTCTTTTAAGTGCGCTGGCAATTGCCGCGCCGGCGACCGCTTCAAGTCTTTACACCGTTCCGAAATACGCCGCGATCCTGCTTAACGCTTCGACCGGCGAGGTGATGTACGCGCGGCAGGCCGATGCGCCGCGCTACCCGGCGTCGATCACCAAGGTGCTGACGCTGTACATCGCGTTCGATCAGCTCGCGCACGGCGGCGCCCGCCTGACCGACGCGATCACCATTTCGAAGCACGCCGCACACCAGGCCCCGTCGAAGCTCGGCCTCAAGGTCGGCTCGACGATCAGCCTCAAGGACGCAATCGACATCATCGCGACCAAGTCGGCGAACGACATCGCCGTCGCGGTCGCCGAGCATATCAGTGGCACCGAGCAGGCGTTCGCGGCGCGGATGACCGCCACCGCCAAAAAACTCGGCATGACCTCGTCGCAGTTCGTCAATGCGACCGGCCTGCCCGACAGCCGCCAGCTGACCACCGCGCGCGACATCGGCACGCTGAGCCGCGCGGTCGTCCGCGACTTCCCGCAATTCTACCGCGTCTTCAGCCAGGTCGCGGTCGATTACGAAGGCAAGTCGATCGCCAACCACAACCACCTGTTGACGACGCTGCCCGGGGTCGACGGGATCAAGACCGGCTATACCCAGGCGGCGGGGTTCACCCTCGCGGCGTCGGCGGCGCACGACGGGACGCGGCTGATCGCGGTCGTCCTTGGCGGGCCGACCCGGCTGGCGCGCGACGGCAACGTCACCAACCTGCTCAATACCGGCTTCGCGGTCGTCAACCGCCGCGCGCACGGCGAATTGACGACGGTCGCCGAAAACCTCGCCGAGCCCGAGGACCTGTCCGACGGCACACTCCAGGGGCTCGCCGAGACGAGCGTCGGTGACAACCCGACGCTGGCGATGCTGGCGAACCGCACCCCGATCAAGCAGGGCCGCAGCTGGTAGCCATGCGCCGCCGCATCGCAAGCGGTTCGGCGTACGAGGATTTGATCGGCTATTCGCGCGCGATTGTGGACGACGACGGCTGGGTGTTCGTGTCGGGCTGCACCGGAGTCGATCCGGCGACGATGACGCTCTCCGATGGGGTCGAGGCGCAGTGTACCGCGGCCTTGGCGACAATCGCGGCGGCGCTTGGCGCAGCGGGGGCGGGCTTCGATGACGTCGTCCGGGTGCGGTATATTCTCCCCGATGCCGACGACTTCGAAGTGTGCTGGCCGCAACTCCGCGCCGCGTTCGGGATCGCGCGACCGGCGGCGACGATGATCGTCGCGGGGCTGATCGACCCGAAGATGCGGATCGAGATCGAGGTGACCGCGCGGGTTCTAAAGCGCACTCCCCCTTTACCTGGCATCCCCGCGAATGCGGAGACCCAAAGTCACGATGGCCGGTGACCTTGGGTCCCCGCATTCGCGGGGATGACAGGGGAACAGGAGCGATGACGCGCCATGCCAGCTTCGCCCCCGTCGTCGATGCCCGCACCCGCGTCCTCATCCTAGGCAGCTTGCCCGGAGTAAAATCGCTAGAAGCTGGGCGCTATTACGCCCATCCGCAGAACGGCTTCTGGCGGCTAACCGGGAGTGTAGTCGGCGTCGATTTGGTGTCGCTCGACTACCCGGACCGTCTCGCCGCGCTGCTCGCCGCCGGAATCGGCGTATGGGACGTTATCGCCACTGCGCGTCGCAGCGGCAGCCTCGACGAGGCAATCCGCGATATCGAGGGCAACGACCTCGCCGCGCTGGTGGCGACGCTTCCCGACCTGCGCCTCGTCGCTTTCAATGGTCAAAAGGCGGCGTCGATCGGGACGCGGCTGCTTCGACCCGGAACGCCGCACCTCACTCTCCCGTCGAGCAGTCCCGCATATACGATGGCCTTCGCGGGGAAAGCGGCCGCGTGGGCCGCGCTGCGCATGACTCTCGCGAATCGCGTCAGCGTCTCGGACGTGCGCCCTTCTTGATCGCAGGCGCGGGCGGGGCTTGCTGAGTATCGACCGAATGGGTGTTGCTCGAAGCCGGTGCAATCTTGGCGAGCGACTCGCGATTCAACGCGGCGATCTCGGCCGATTGCGGCACCGGCGGCAGCGCACGATGACGCGTGTCGCGTGCGCCGACGGGTGCGGCCGCCACCATCGCGATCGTGCCGAGAGCGAAGAATATGCGCGTCATGATAGTCCTCCCTATTTTTTCCCCACAGAGTGTTAACAAACCAATACTATCACCGCCCGTTCCATTGCTCTCCCGGCGTTCCTATCTTGGTGGCTTGACCGGAGTGACCGCCATGCGTCTCAGTATTCTCGACCAGTCCCCTATCGCTGAAGGCACCACCGCGGCGGCGGCACTGTCCAACTCGGTCGACCTCGCTCGCGCCGGTGAGCGACTCGGCTACCACCGCTATTGGGCGGCCGAGCACCACGCCTCGCCCGCGCTCGCGGGAGCTGCACCCGAGATATTGCTCGCCGCCGCTGGCGCAGCGACGCACTCGATCCGGCTCGGCAGCGGCGGGATCATGCTGCCGCATTATTCGCCGTTGAAAGTCGCCGAGATTTTCTCGACGCTGAGCGGGCTCTACCCGGGGCGGATCGACCTTGGCCTCGGCCGCGCGCCGGGGAGCGACCAGCGGACCGCGTTCGCGCTCCAGCGCGATCGGCGGACCCAGTCGCCGAACGATTTCCCGAACCAGCTCGCCGAACTCCTTGGCTATCTCGAGGACGACCTGCCGCCGGGACACGCTTTCGCCGATCTTTCAAGGACTCTGCCCGGCCTGCCCGAGACGCCCGAAGTGTGGCTGCTCGGCTCGTCGCCTGATAGCGCGGCGTGGGCGGCGGAGACCGGGCTGCCGTATTGTTTCGCCGACTTCATCAACAGCGACGGCGCGGAGATCGCCGCGCAATATCGGCGCGCGTTCCGCCCCGGTGTGCGAGGGGCGAAGCCGTATACGATGGCCGCGCTATGGACGGTTTGTGCCGAGACCGACGCCGAGGCCGAACGGCTGGCGCTATCGTCGCGGATGATGCTCGCGCATTTGCTGACCGGGGTGCTGATCCCGGTGCCGTCGCCCGAGAAGGCCAGCACGTGGCTCGCGGCAAATCCGAACGCAGCACAGCGCCGCGGCCGCCGGATGATCGTCGGCTCACCCGCGACTGTTCGCGCCGGGATCGAGGCGGCGGCCGCGGAGTACGGCGCGGACGAGGCGATGCTGGTCAATATCGTCCACGATCATGCAGCGCGGGTGCGGAGTTACGAGTTGGTGGCAGAGGCGTTCGCAGATCGACGGCTAGCCGCGTGACTTCCTGAATCCTTCCCAAAGACCGGGAGGATCAAGAGTTAAGCCGCGATCGCCCGTCGCGCGTCCGCCGCCTTCACCAATTCGACCGTATTCCGGATATTCGCCCGGCCTGACGCGCCGAACACCATCGACTCGATCTGCGGCTGTTCGGCGACCCACGCGATCGCCTCGGCAGGCGGGATCGCGCCGCTGGCGTAGATCGACATCGCGATGACGCGGCACGGATAGGCGTCGATCGCCGCCGCATACGCCGCCCAGCCGCCCGACATGCGGAAGCCGATCTTGTTCATGTTGGCGCAGACGATCGGGTTCTCGACACCTTGTGCTTCGAGCGCGCGGAGCAGCAGCGGCAGGTTCATCGTGATGAAGCCCGGCTCGGCGTTATAGCGCTTGCGGCAATGGTCGGCGAAGATGCGGAACGCGTCCTTGAACTTGAGCCCGAGGAGCAGGTCGACGACGACGTTCTGGAGGAAGATCACCGGGGCGTTGACCCCCTCGAACATCTTCATCTCGGCATCGACGAGCAGGGTAATCAGGCCCTCGACGTCCTTGTTGGCGATCGACAGGCCGCCACGCACCGCCGCATCGAGCAGCCCTTCCTGCGGCAGGAAGCGCTTGAGCGTCCCAAGATAGCCGTCTTCGGTCACCGCATTCGCGTATTTATGCGCGTACGGCATGCCGGGATAGAAGATGAAGTCGGCGTATTTCGCCGGGTTCGCCTTCATCGTCTCGACGATCTCGAGGATGCGGTCGTGGGTCGTGCACATGAAGGTGCGGACCCCCTCGGCGAGCGCGATGTCGAGGACATCGACGATCGCCTGCGTCTTCTGGAAGCGCATCGCCCCGGCGCGCGCCTTCTCCTCCGACATGTGGTTGATGCCGAAGAACTGGTTATCGCCGAACAGCAGGCGGTCCATCTTGTGAGCCATGTCAGCGGCGTCCCATCAGCTTGCCGATCATTCCGGTCTTCGCCGCCGCCGGGGCGGGGGCGCGGAAGTTCGCCTCGACCGCGCCGTCGTTCTCGATGAACATCGCGAGCGTCTTGTCGGTTTCGACCGCGCTGGCGAAGTCGTTCTCCAGCGCCCCGCCGCCGATCGCCGCGATCCAGCCGTCGATCTGCGCCGAATATTCCTCGCCGCGGAGGTAGAAATCGACGGGATCGCTGAGTTCGGTCGTGTAGCGCGTGTTCCAGCCCGCGGTGTAGCCCTCGGGCAGCGCACCGACGTCGTCGCGCAGGAACAGCTGGATCTCCTGCCGGTCGGCGTACAGGCGTCCGGCGGTGCCCCACAACGTCAGCCGCGTCGTCATCTTGCGCACCGACGTGTCGGTCCAGTCGACCGAGACCTGCGCGGTCAGCCCGCCGTCGTAACGCAGCGTGCCGTAAACCTGGTCGTCGGTCTCGGCCGAGAACACTGGCACCAGCGCCGCCCCGGCGACCGTTGCGGGCGCGCCGAACAGCCACGTCACGAGGTTGATCGGGTGCGCAGCGTAATCGTACAGGCAGCCGCCGCCCTGCGCGCGCTGGGTCCGCCACGACGATCCCTTGGGCTTGGTCACGACCGCACCATACGCCTCGGCGAGGACATGGGTGACGCGTCCGATCGCGTTGGTGTCGACGAGTCGCTTGACCTCGCGGAACGCGCCGATGAAGCGGTTGTGATAGCCGACCTGGCAGATCAGCCCTTTTTCCGTGGCGAGAGCGGCAAGCGCCGCGCCCTCGTCGGGGTCGAGGCAGAACGGCTTTTCGCAGAAAACGTGGAGGCCGCGATCGAGCGCGGCGCGGACCATCGGGCCGTGCATCGCCGACGGCGTCGCGATCAGCACTGCGTCGAGGTCGACCGACTTCAGCATCACCTCATAGTCGGTGAAGGTCGCCAGCCCGGTGTATTTACCGAGGACGTCGAGGACGTATTTTGCGCTGTCGCAGATGCCCGCGACCTCGACGCCGGCATGGGCGTTGATCACCGCAAGGTGCGACAGGCCCATCTTGCCCATTCCGACGACGCCGACCCGGACCAAATTCCGCCTCCTCGAGCAATGCTGCAGCTTCGTAACCATAGTTCGCACCTGCAACAAGCCGGTTGACAGCGCGAGGCCACCCGCCTTGATGCGAGCGATAGAGCGGTGGGGTTGAGGAACAACGAATGGCGACACGGCGAGTGCGTGTCCTCGCGGTCGCTTCGGGCGGCGGGCATTGGGTGCAATTGCTGCGACTGCGTCCCGCATGGGACGGGTGCGACGTGGCTTATGCCACCGTCCATCCCGAAGCCGCCGCGCAAGTCCCGGGCGCGCGTTTCTTCAGCTTCAAGGACGCGAGCCGCAAGAACAAGGCGAGCTTCGCCATCGTCGCGCTCCAGCTGTTCCGCGCGGTCGCCACCGTCCGCCCCGATGTCGTTGTCACCACCGGTTCGGCCCCGGCGCTGTTCGCGATCATGTTCGGGCGGCTGTTCGGCGCGCGGACTTTGTGGGTCGACAGTATCGCCAACAGCGAAGTGATGTCGTCGTCGGGGCTGCGGGCGCGCAAGCTCGCGCACCAATGCCTGACGCAATGGCCCGAGCTCGCCGCCGACCCGGTCCCGAAATACTGGGGAGCGGTGCTGTGAGTATGGCCGCAAATGACGCTCCCGAGGTCTTCGCGAGTGTCGGCTCAATGTTCGCGTTCGACCGCTTCGCCCGCGCGCTCGACGATTGGGCCGCAGCGCACCCAGCGACGCGCGTCCTCGTCCAGATCGGCAGCGGCGCGTACGAACCTAAGCACGCCGCGTTCGTCCGGATGATGCCGCCCGCGTTGTACCAGCGCCGGATCGCCGAAGCGCGGCTGTTCGTGGCCCACGCCGGGATGGGATCGATCATCGCCGCGATCCAGGCGGGCAAGCCGCTGTTGATGATGCCGCGCCGCCTCGATCTGGGCGAGCACACCACCGACCACCAGTTCGCGACGCTCGCCAAATTCGCCGGGCGCGACGGGTTGCACACCGCAATTACCGTCGAAGACCTTTACGCCGGGATCGACGCGCTGCTCGCCGATGGGGGGACGCCGCCCGCGCCGATCGAGCCGTACGCCGCCCTCGCCTTCACCGACCGCATCCGCGCCTTCATCCACGGTTCGGACGCCGGCTAGATGGCGCTGATCGACCTCGGCACGACCGACAGCGCGACGCGCTTCACCCTGTCGGTGACGCCGAACCTCAGCGTCGGGCCGCCCGACCAGCAGTTCCTG
Organism: Polymorphobacter megasporae; assembly: GCF_018982885.2. NCBI lineage: Bacteria > Pseudomonadati > Pseudomonadota > Alphaproteobacteria > Sphingomonadales > Sphingosinicellaceae > Glacieibacterium > Glacieibacterium megasporae. The sequence continues at coordinate 1,420,282 of NZ_CP081848.1, forward strand.
TTTGGCGGGGCGGGGCTCGGCAGCGCGATCGCCGCGCTCGAGGCCGCGACCGGACGGCCGACGGTGTGGGCGACCGCGCAATATCTGTCCTTCGCGAGGCCTCCGGCGGTGCTCGACCTCGACGTCGTCGTGCCGGTCAGCGGGCGTCATTCGAGCCAAGCGCGGGTGACCGGGCATGTCGGCGCGACCGAGATCTTCACCGTCAACGCCGCGCTCGGCAGCCGCCCCGGCACGCTGGCGATGCAATGGGCGGCGATGCCCGCGGTCCCGCCGCCCGCCGACTGCCCGCCGATGGTCTACGACTGGGTGCGGCGCGACGACGACCTCAACGCCAATTTCGAGCAGCGGATCGCGCACGGGCGTTACGGTCCGGCGCGGCGCAGCGGCGGGCCGAGCGTCGACGGCGAATCGGCGATGTGGGTCCGCCGGACCGACGGCGGCCCCGTCGACCGGATCACCCTCGCGCTAATGGCCGACTTCGTGCCGTCGGGCATCGGCCACGCGACCGGCGCGGCGATGGGCGGCAACAGCCTCGACAACACGATCCGCTTCGTCGGCCTCGCCCCGACCGAATGGGTGCTGTGCGACACTGTGATCGAGGGGCTGGCGAACGGCTTTGCCCACGGCCGGATGCGGCTGTTCGCCGAAAGCGGCGCGCTGCTCGCGACCGCGAGCCAGTCGATGATCGTGCGGACGCACGTGCCGCCGGTGTGATAGGATCATCGATCATTGGGAGAGTCGTGATGCGTTTCCTGATTGCCGCCGTCGTATTGTCACTATCCGCACCCGCGCTTGCCGACATCGTCCCGGAATGGAGATCGGCGGGCTGCGCGGCCGACACCCGGGTCATGCCCGCCGCTGCAGCGAAGGCCGCCGGCTTCCAGCGCCTCGACCAACTCCCGCCCGCCGCCGAATATCTCACCGTGTATCGCGCCGTCGGTCGCTGTCCCGCGCCGGTCGTGGTCCGCTACGGCATCGGCACGCCGCGACGCTGACGGCGGTTCAATTTCCGGGTGAAATGCGATAGATCGGTCCCAAGCCTTGGGAGTCCGTCCGTGAATATCCAGACCAAGATCGCCGCCGATACCGCGCCGCGCTGGCCGCGTTTCGACTGGTCCGACCCGCTCCTGCTCGACGCGCAGTTGAGCGAAGACGAGCGGATGATCCGCGATTCAGCGCGCGCCTTCTGCGACGCCGAGCTGCTGCCCGCAGTCCGTGAGGCCAACCGCCACGAGAAATTCGACCCCGACCTGATGAAGAAGTTCGGGCGCGCCGGGCTGCTCGGCGTCACGATCGACGGCTATGGCTGCGCTGGCGCAAGCTATGTCGCCTACGGCCTGGTCGCGCGCGAGGTAGAGCGCGTCGACTCGGCGTACCGCTCGGCGATGAGCGTCCAGTCGAGCCTCGTGATGTACCCGATCCACGCCTATGGCACCGAGGAGCAACGCCAAAAATACCTCCCCGGCCTCGCCACCGGTGACTTGATCGGCGCGTTTGGCCTGACCGAGCCCGACGCCGGCTCCGATCCCGGATCGATGAAGACCCGCGCCCGCGCCACCGCCGACGGCTTCGTTTTGAACGGCGCGAAGATGTGGATCACCAACTCGCCGATCGCCGATGTCTTCGTGGTGTGGGCGAAGCTCGCCGACGACGCGGGGGTCGACACGATCCGCGGCTTCATCGTCGAGCGCGCCGACGCCGGGCTGTCGACGCCGAAGATCGAGGGCAAGTTCGCGCTTCGCGCCGGCGTCACCGGCGAGATCGTGCTTCAGGACGTCGCCATCCCCGCCGACCGCATCCTGCCCGGGGTCAAGGGCCTCGCCGGACCGTTCGGCTGCCTCAACAACGCGCGCTACGGCATCGCGTGGGGCGTCATGGGCGCGGCGGAGTTCTGCTGGCATGCGGCGCGGCAGTACACGCTCGACCGCAAGCAGTTCGGCCGCCCGCTGGCCCAGACGCAGCTCGTCCAGAAGAAGCTCGCCGACATGCAGACCGAGATCACGCTTGGCCTGACCGCCGCGCTTGCTGCCGGTCGCCTGCTTGACGTCCACAACCTTGCGCCGGAAGCGATCAGCCTGATCAAGCGCAACAACTGCGGCAAGGCGCTCGATATCGCCCGCGTCGCGCGCGACATGCACGGCGGCAACGGCATCTCCGACGAATATGGCGTGATCCGCCACGTCATGAACCTCGAGGCGGTCAACACGTACGAGGGCACGCACGACGTCCACGCGCTGATCCTCGGCCGCGCGCAGACGGGGCTGCAGGCGTTCTTTTAGCCCCAGTGAGGCTGCACGCAGCGCGGTAAACGCATCTTAGCGTTTCCCGTGCAGCGCGCAGACTCGCGCAAGGCCGGCGGGCGGGGCGGCGGCGAACCGCCGCCGAACCCGTCCGACGAGCGCGGGCTTTGCCCGCGCAACCTACTAAGAGATCGCCGTCAACCCCAACTGCACCGCGACATCGATCACCGGCGTGTCCTGTGGGACGACATATACCAGCCCCGCGTCGCGGCTCGTCGTCACCGCGACCGCGCGGCGCGGGCACAGCTTCATGCAGCCGGTCTCGACGATGCGGATCGGCGAGCGTTTCCACTTCGGCAGGCCGAGCGTCTTGACCAGCGCCTTCGCCAGCGACTTCGAGCCGTCCTCCCCGAAGCCGCCGCCGACCTTCTTGCCGCACTTCTTGCAGATCGCGACGAGGGTCGTCGCCGGGGTCGGGACGGTGCGGATACCGGGTAAGCTCATGCGTGCTCCTGCTTGACGCGTGCGGCCCAACGCTTCACGCCGCCACGATGCTCCTTCTCGCGCTTCTTTTCGTCTGTGGACTATGGGCGGGGACGCAAAATGCCCTCGCCGGGGGCGGTTCGTTCGTCACGTTGCCGGCGCTGATCCTGACGGGCCTCGACCCGCGCATGGCGAACATCACCTCGACCGTCGCACTGTTTCCCGGACAGGTCACGACCGGACTCGCCGGGCGCAGCCTCGTCGCCGGGGCCGAGCGGCTGTCGTTCCGCGCGCTCGCGGTCATCAGCCTCGTCGGCGGAATCGCGGGGGCGCTCCTGCTCCTCGTGACGCCGTCGAAGGTGTTCGGCGCGATGGTCCCGTGGCTCGTACTGGCGGCCACGGGCCTGTTCGCGTGGAGCAGCTTCGGGCCGAAGCCCAAGGGCGAGACGACACCGCCACCGGCATGGGTGTCGGCGCTGATCCAGGGGGTCATCGCGGTTTATAGCGGCTTCTTCGGTGGCGGCGCGGGGATCGTCACGCTCGCCGCGCTGACCCTCGCGCGGATGCCGATTCGCAACGCGGCGGGGACCAAGAACGTCCTCGTGTCGCTCTCGAACATCGCCGCCGCGATCGTCTTTGCCGCAACGACGGCGATTCCCTGGGCGAAGGCGGCGGCGGTCGGCGCGGGGTCGATGGTCGGCGGCTATGCCGGGGCGATCCTGCTCAAGCGCGTTCCGGTGATGTGGCTCAGGGTCGGGGTCATCGTCATCGGTGCCGCGCTGACGATCGGCCTGTTTGTTCGCGGCTAGCGGCTATAGCCGCGGGCGTGGCTAGCCCGCTATAGGCGCTGCATGCCCGACAATTCTCCCGACCCGCACGCGCTGGCGAAGACCGAAACGCTGATCGAGGCGCTGCCGTATCTCCAGCGATACGCAGGCCAGACCTTCGTTGTGAAGTACGGCGGCCACGCGATGGGCAACCCCGAAATGGCGAAGGACTTCGCCGACGATATCGTCCTGCTCAAGGCGTGCGGCATCAACGTCGTCGTCGTCCACGGCGGCGGCCCGCAGATCGGCGCGATGCTCGAACGGCTCGGGCTCCACAGCACCTTCGTCGACGGGCTGCGCGTCACCGACGCCGCGACCGCGCAGGTCGCCGAGATGGTTCTCGCTGGGTCGATCAACAAGGAACTCGTCGCGTGGATCAACGCCGCGGGTGGCGTCGCGGCGGGGATCTCGGGGAAGGACGCCAACCTCGTCCGCGCGGTCAAGGTGACGCGGACGACGCGCGATCCAGGGAGCAATATCGAGCGCGAGATCGACCTCGGCTTCGTCGGCGAGCCCGTCGCGGTCGACCGCACGCTGATCGACGTCCTGACGACCGCGAACATGGTCCCGGTGATCGCGCCGGTCGCGACCGGGGTCGACGGCGCGACGTACAACATCAACGCCGACACGATGGCCGGGGCGATCGCGGCGGCGATCGGCGCGGCGCGGCTGTTCCTGCTGACCGATGTCGCCGGGGTGCTCGACAAGGACGGCCTCCTGCTGACCGATCTCAATCCGCGTACGATCACCGCGCTCGTCGCCGACGGCACGATCTCAGGCGGGATGATCCCCAAGATCGAGACGTGCATCACCGCGGTCGGCGCAGGCGTCGGCGCGGCGGTCATCCTCGACGGGCGCGTCAGCCATGCAATGCTGCTCGAGATCTTCACCCGCGAGGGGGCGGGCACGCTGGTCCGCGCGTAGCTCGTGCTCGGCTTCGCCCAAAGGGAGCGAAGATTGCGCGCGGGGGCGACACGCCCTAGATGCTGCGGCGCAACCTCAAGGGCTCGAACATGAATTCGCTCGCCGCAATCGTCGGCATCGTCATCATGGTGCTGCAGTGGCTGATCTGGCTGTTGATCCTCCAGGCGATCCTGTCGTGGCTCATCGCCTTCAACGTTATCAACACCTACAACAGCTTCGTGCGCGGCGTCCTGCGGACGCTCGATGCGATCACCGAGCCGCTGTTGCGGCCGATCCGGCGCATCCTGCCCGACCTCGGCGGGATCGACCTGTCGCCGATGGTGCTGATCCTGATCATCATCCTGATCCAGCGGCTGCTGCCCGCGATCCTGCTCGATACGGGTGTGATCTGAAGGCATGGGGGGCCATTTCGGGCGGCGTGACGCTGAGCGTCCGCGTGTCGCCGCGCGCCGGGCGTAACGCGGTAGAGGGCCTGCTCCCCGACGCCGAAGGCAAGCTCCACCTCGGGGTGCGCGTCGCCGCCGCCCCGGTCGACGGCGAGGCGAACGACGCGGTCGAGGCGACCCTTGCGCGCTGGCTCGGGATCAAGCCGCGCGAGGTCGAGGTCACCGGCGGGCTGACCGCGCGGTCGAAGGTCGTGACGATCGACGGCGATCCCGTCGCGCTGATCCGCAAGCTGCAGACGCTCACCGCACCAAAGGTAACGGCATGACCGCGACGATCATCGACGGCAAGGCGCATGCCGCCGCACTTGTCGAGCGGGTTGCCGCTGCGGTTCCCGCCTTCGCCGCCGCGCGCGGGCGCAATCCGGGGCTCGCGGTGGTGCTGGTGGGTGAGAACCCGGCGAGCGCGGTCTATGTAAAGAACAAGCTGGCGCGGACCGTCGCGGCGGGGATGCGCTCGATCGAGCACCGCCTGGATGCGACCGTGTCCGAGGACGACCTGCTCGCGCTCGTCGCCGCGCTCAACGCCGACGACGCGGTCGACGGCATCCTCGTCCAGCTGCCGCTGCCGGGGCACATCGCCGAGACGAAGATCCTGACCGCGATCGATCCCGACAAGGATGTCGACGGTTTCCACCCGGTCAACGCCGGGCGGCTCGCGACCGGGCTGCCGGGGCTGGTGCCGTGCACGCCGTTCGGCTGCATGATCCTGTTGAAGGCGGTCTTCGGCGATTTGAGCGGGGCCGAGGCGCTGGTGATCGGCCGCTCGAACATCGTCGGCAAGCCGATGGCGGCGCTGCTGACCGCGGCGTCGGCGACCGTCACCATCGCGCACAGCCGGACCCGCGACCTCGCCGCCTACGTCGCGCGCGCCGACATCGTCGTCGCTGCGGTCGGCGTGCCGAATCTCGTTCGCGGCGGGTGGATCAAGCCGGGGGCGACGATCATCGACGTTGGCATGAACCGCATCGGCCTTCCGGACGGTAAGACGAAGCTCGTCGGCGACGTCGATTTCGCTGAGGCGGTCGAGGTCGCGGGTGCGATCACTCCGGTCCCAGGCGGGGTCGGGCCGATGACGATCGCGTGCCTGTTGCGCAACACGATGGTCGCCGCGCACCTGCGTGCTGGCCTGCCGCCGCCGGTCGGGCTGTGATCGCAACGCTCTTCCCGCTGTTCGTCTCGGCGTTCGTCACGCTGTTCGTCGTCCTCGACCCGCCCGGCGTCATCCCGATCTTCTCGTCGCTGACATCGGGCGCGTCGCCGTTGCACCGCCGGGCGATGGCGTGGCGCTCGACCGCGATCGCCAGCGGTGTGCTGCTGCTGTTCGGCATCTTCGGCCAGGGCTTTCTCGGCGCTCTCGGCATCAGCCTCGCCGCGTTCCGCATCGCCGGCGGCATCATGGTGTTCCTGATCGCGATCGACATGGTCTTCGAAAAGCGCACCGAACGCCGCGAAAATCGCGCTGAAGAGATCAGGGGCGGTCGCGCGGTCGTCGAGGAAGACATCTCGGTGTTCCCGATGGCGATCCCGATGCTCGCCGGGCCGGGCGCGATCGCTGCGGTGATGCTGCTGTCGGCGCGCGCGCATGGAATCGCCGAGCACATCGTCGTGTTCGGCGCGCTCGCGGCAGTGCTGGCGATCACCCTCGTCGCGTTGCTCGCTGCCGGGCCGGTGATGCGGCTGATCGGAGTCAAGATCGAGGCGATGGTCACACGGCTGCTCGGCGTGATTCTCGCCGCGCTCGCCGCGCAATTCGTCATCGACGGGTTGCGCGAGGCGTTCCACCTCGCGTGAGGCCGTTCATCGACGGTTGACCCGGGTGTTGTAGTGCGGCGCACGCGTCGCTACGAGCGAGCCCAACGAGGACCGACCAGATGGACGCGATCACTCTCACAGCCCCGCCGGCCGATGTTGAACCGTCGGACATCGAGCTATCGATCGTGATGCCGTGCCTCAACGAGGCCGAGACGCTCGCGATCTGCATCGAGAAGGCGAACCGGTTTTTGGCGACGAGCGGCGTCGCGGGCGAGGTCGTCATCGCCGACAATGGCTCGACCGACGGCAGCCAGGACATCGCGCGGAGCCTCGGCGCACGCGTTGTCGACGTGCCCGCGCGCGGGTACGGCGCAGCCCTGCAAGCGGGCATCATCGCCAGCCACGGGCGCTACGTCGCGATGGGCGACTCCGACGACAGCTATGATTTCGAGGGGCTGATGCCGTTCGTGCTCAAGCTCCGCGAGGGCTATGAGCTCGTCATGGGCAACCGCTTCCAGGGCGGGATCAAGCCCGGCGCGATGCCGCCGCTCCACCGCTACCTCGGCAACCCGGTGCTGAGCTTTGCCGGGCGCCTGTTCTACGACGCGCCGATCGGCGACTTCCACTGCGGCCTGCGCGCGTTCCGCCGCGACAGCATCATGGCGCTCGGGCTGCGCACGACGGGCATGGAGTTTGCCTCCGAGATGGTCGTCAAGGCGACGCTCGCGCACATCCGCATGGCCGAGGTGCCGACGACGCTGTCGCCCGACGGCCGCTCGCGGCCACCGCACCTGCGCAGTTGGCGCGACGGCTGGCGGCATTTGAAGTTCCTGCTGACCTTCGCGCCGAAGTGGCTGTTCTTCTATCCCGGCGCGGCGCTCGCCGGGGTCGGGCTCGTCCTGCTGGTCGCGCTGCTGCCCGGCAGCCTGCGCCTCGGCAGCGTCACGCTCGGCGTCCACACCCTGTTGTTCGCCGCAGCTGGCGTCATCATCGGCGCGCAGCTGATGAGTTTCGCGGTCGTCGCCCGGCTGTTCGGGGTGCGCGAGCGGCTGTGGCCGACCTCGCCGCGGATCGAGCTCGCACGCACATGGTTCTCGATCGACCGGACATGCGTCGCGGGCGCGATCATGCTTCTTGCGGGCATCGTCATCGCCGCGGTCGCCCTCGGCGGCTGGGCCGGGACCGGGTTCCGCGACATGAACGTCGAGGGCACGATGCGCCTCGCGATCCCGTCAGTCCTGCTCTGCGCGCTCGGTGTCCAGGCGCTGGTGACCGGCTTCTTCACCGCGCTGCTGACAAGCGACTAGTGATGCCTGAGGGGGGATTGGGCGGGCGGTTGCGCGCGATGCCGCCGTGGGCGGGGCAGGTGTTCCGCTTCGGCATCACCGGCGGGCTCGGTTTTCTTCTCGATGCCGCGGTGTTGTGGCTGATGATTCGTGCCGGCGCATCGCCGTACGCCGGGCGCGTCGTCAGTATCGCTTGCGCGATTGTTCTGACGTGGTGGCTCAACCGCCGCCTGACCTTCCGCACCGCCGCGCCGCCGTCATGGCGCGAATTCGGCGCGTTCCTCGTCCAGTCGCTCGCCGGGGCGGCGGTCAACTACGCGGTCTATTCGGCGCTGCTCTGGGCCGGAGCCCCCGTCGTCGTCGCGCTTGTCGTCGGTACCGCGATCGCCTCGGTCTTCAACTTCTTCCGCTATCGCGCGATCCTGAGTTAGGCCCAGGCGGCGGCGTCCTCGCCTGCGAGGTCGGTGACGACGAACGACCAGTCGTCATCGTCGCTGACGAGCGTGTCGATCGCGGTGAAGGTCATCAGCGCCTTGCCGTCGGCGTCGACCAGCCGCCAATTGGTGGTCACCCGCGCCGCGTCATCGGGCAGCGGTTCGACCTTGGCAACGACGGCGGTGACCCCCTCGACGCCGCGCGAGTCCCATTCGGCAAGCCGAGCATCGATCCACGCGACGAGTTCCTCGTCGGTCTCAATGAAGGTCGAGCCATCGCTGCGCGCGAGCATCTGCGGCAAGCCCATGACGTCAGCGATGGCGTCGACGTCGCCGGTGTTCCACGCATCGGCGTGCGCCGCGATGAAGGCGGCGATTTCCGCGTCGATGCTCATTCCGGGTTTCCTTGGTCGCGCCGTCCGAGCAGCCGCAGCCGCAGCGCATTCAGCTTGATGAACCCCGCCGCGTCGCGCTGGTCGTAGGCCCCGGCGTCGTCCTCGAAGGTGACGATCTTCGGCGAGTACAGCGACAGCGGCGACTTGCGCCCGACGACGCTGACCGACCCCTTGTACAGCTTGAGCCGCACCGTCCCGGTCACCTTCGCCTGGCTGTTGTCGATCGCCGCCTGGAGCATCTCGCGCTCGGGGGCGAACCAGAAGCCGTTGTAGATCAGCTCGGCATATTGCGGCATCAGCGCGTCCTTGAGGTGCGCCGCGCCGCGATCGAGCGTGATCGATTCGATCCCGCGATGCGCCAGATGCAGGATTGTCCCGCCCGGCGTCTCGTACATCCCGCGCGACTTCATCCCGACGAAGCGGTTCTCGACGAGATCGAGGCGCCCAATGCCATGCTCGCGGCCGAGATCGTTGAGCTTGGCCAACAGCGCTGCCGGGCCGAACCCCTCGCCGTCGACCGCGACCGGATCACCGCGCTCGAAGTCGATCGTGATGTACTGCGGCAGGTCGGGCGCATCCTCGGGGCTGACGGTGCGCGAATAGACATAATCGGGGACCTCGTCCCACGGGTCCTCGAGGACTTTCCCTTCCGAGCTCGTGTGGAGCAAATTGGCGTCGGTCGAGAACGGCGACTCGCCGCGCTTGTCCTTCGACACCGGAATCTGGTGCGCCTCGGCGAAGGCGATCAGCGCCTCGCGGCTGGTCAGGTCCCATTCGCGCCATGGGGCGATAATGCGGATGTCGGGAGCGAGCGCGTAATAGCCGAGTTCGAAGCGGACCTGGTCGTTGCCCTTGCCGGTCGCGCCGTGGCTGACCGCATCGGCCCCGGTCGCGCGGGCGATCTCGATCTGCTTCTTCGCGATCAGCGGGCGCGCGATCGACGTGCCGAGCAGATACTGGCCTTCGTACAGCGCGTTGGCGCGCATCATCGGAAAGACATAGTCGCGGACGAACTCGTCGCGCAGGTCCTCGATGAAGATCTCCTTGACCCCGAGCAGCTTGGCCTTGGCCCGTGCGGGTTCGAGCTCTTCGCCCTGGCCAAGGTCGGCGGTGAAGGTGACGACCTCGCAATTATACGTCTGCTGGAGCCATTTGAGGATGACGCTGGTGTCGAGCCCGCCCGAAAACGCGAGCACGACTTTCTTCACCGGAGCCTTGTCGTCGTTTCGCATCTTCGTTCCTCGGGGCAGCGCGGGCGCACCATAGCGGCGGCTTGCCGCGATGCAACGCGGACGCGGAACACGCGATGGCAGCCGCCGGTTATGCCGCAACGCACCCAAGGAACCGCCGATGGACCCCCAAGTCGCTGCCTGTATCGAAGCCTGTAATCGCGCCCACGGCATCGCGCTCGGGATGGCGATGAATCACTGCCTCGAGACCGGTGGCGACCATGTCGAGCCGAAGCATTTCCGCCTGATGGCCGACTGCGCCGCGATGTGCGCTACCGCCGCCGACTTCATGCTGCGCTCGTCGCAATTCCACGCCGACAGCTGCCGCCTGTGCGCCGATGTCTGCGAAGCCTGCGCCGACAGTTGCGCCAGGCTCGACGGCATGGAGCCGTGCATCGACGCGTGCCGGGCGTGCGCCGCAAGCTGCCGGGCGATGGCGGGCTAACTTACTCGATCGAATGAGGGCGCGACCATTCTCCAACCGCCGGGTCGCTGCGCGAGCACGAAGCGGTGGTACAGCAGCGCTCCAATGATCGTTCCCGCGACGACCAGCTCGCCGGTTCGCCCGGTCTCGGCGTCCTGCCACGTCATCACCGCGAGCACTGCGGTCACAACGAGGCTGACGATGTTCGGGAGCGGGAAGAGCGGCGCGCGATAGGCGTCCCCCTGCCCGGTGACGCCGTGTTGCCGCCCGACCCATGCCGCAGTGTTGAGCAAAGCCCAGTTGGCGATCCCGTTTGCCGCCGACAGCAGCACCAGCATCGGCAGGCCGAGCAGGGTGAAGCCCATCGCCGTCACCCCGACCACGATGGTCGCGACCCATGGCGAGCCGAAGCGCGGATGGATGCTGATCAATGCCCGGTTGATCGGCGCGGCCCAGATCGCGTCGCGCCCCGAGCTCCACAGCCAGCGCCCGTAGCAGATCACCCCGGCCATCACCGCGTTGAAGATCGCCGCGGCAATGCCGAGCTCGATCAGCGTCGCGACGAGCGGGGAGGCGTGCTGCGCGATCAGCGCAGCGAATGGCGAATCGGAGGCGAGCGTCGCGGGCAGGTCGCGCGCGCCGATCGTCAGTGCCAACACCGGCAGCACCATCGTCACGATCGACGCGAGGGTTATGCGGATAACGAGGCGCCCGACGCGGACCGGATCGTGGAGCTCCTCGGCGAAATAGATCGCCTGCCCCGATCCGCTGATTGCCCACGACGCTGCGGATATCGCGACCGCAGCGATGCCGAGCGTGAGGGGAGCCGCCAGTCCGCCGGTGAACGTGACCGGTGCGGTCAAGACCTCGCCAATTCCGCGCGCAGGACTGCCGAGGCCAAGGACGCTGACGAGCGCAAGCGCCGACAGTTCGATCGCGAGGAAGACTCCGGTGATGACGGCGTTAGTCCGGACGTTGAGCACGGCAAGCACCGTCGCCACCGCCAGCGCGGCGATCGCGGTCGGGACGTTGGGCAGGACCGGCGCAACCCCGTGGAGGTAGAGCGCGATCCCGCTTGCGGTGAGCGCGAGCAGGACCGGTGTGCTGAGCATGTCGATCCCGAACTGGACAAACCCCCAGCGCGGACCAAGCGCCTGTCCGATCGTCGCGTAATCACCGCCGGCGAAGGGAAATGCCGACCCGAGCTCGGCCTGCGCGAAGGTGAAGATGAGTGTCAGCAGCCCGCCGACGATGAATGCCAGCGCCGCGCCGGTCCCCGCCTGATGGATGATGTCGGCCCCGGTAATGAACACCGACGCCGCCGGCGACAGCACCGACAGCGTCAGCAGCGACACCGCGACCGGGCCAAGCGTTCGCTTCAGGCCCGGTGCCAACGTCGCCGCCTGTGTCGCCATCCCGTCGTCCCCGCTGCCCGGACACACGGTGGCCCGACCGGCGAGTTCACGTCAATCCCGGCGCGCTGCAGCGAAGGGTCGGCCTATTTGGCGGCGGTAATCTTCGCGGTCAGTTCGGGGACAAGCGTGAACAGGTCGCCGACGAGGCCGATGTCGGCGACCTGGAAGATCGGCGCGTCGTCGTCCTTGTTGATCGCGACGATGATTTTCGAATCCTTCATCCCCGCGAGGTGCTGGATCGCGCCCGAGATGCCGACCGCGACATACAGCTCGGGGGCGACGATCTTGCCGGTCTGGCCGACCTGATAGTCGTTCGGGACATAGCCGGCATCGACCGCGGCACGGCTCGCGCCGAGGGCGGCGCCGAGGCTGTCGGCGAGCGGGTCCATGATCTCGTGGAACTTGTCGCCGCTACCGAGCGCGCGGCCGCCCGAAACGATGATCTTCGCCGCCGTCAGTTCGGGGCGCGCGCTCGTCGTCAGGTCGGCACTGACAAAGCTCGACAGGCCAGCGTCGGGGGTGGCGGTGACCGTCTCGATCGTTGCGCTGCCGCCGGTCGTCGCTGCCTTGGCGAAGGCGGTGCCGCGAACGGTGATGACCTTCTTCGCGTCGGACGACTTGACCGTCGCGATCGCGTTGCCGGCGTAGATCGGGCGGGTAAACGTGTCAGGACCCTCGACCGAAAGGATTTCACTGATCTGGGCGACGTCGAGCGCAGCGGCGACACGCGGCGCGACGTTCTTGCCGCGCGTCGTCGCGGGGGCGACGAAGGCGTCGTAGTTCGCCATCAGCCCGACGATCAGCGGGGCAAGATTTTCCGCGAGCGCGCGGCCGTACGCCGCGTCGTCGGCGAGGACCACCTTGGTCACGCCCGCGACCTTCGCCGCCGCGTCGGCGACCGACTGCGCGCCTTGGCCCGCGACCAGCAAGTGGACGTCGCCGCCGAGCTCGCCGGCGGCGGTCACAGCAGCGAGGGTCGCATCCTTGAGGACGCTGTTGTCGTGTTCGGCCAGAACCAGGACGCTCATCCGATCGCTCCCAAAACCTTCAGCTTGTCGACAAGTTCGTCGACCGTCTTGACCTTGACGCCGGCGGTCCGCTTCGACGGTTCGCTGACCTTCACGACCGTCAGCCGCGGCGTCGGGTCGACGCCGTAATCCGCCGGGGTCTTCGGCTCGATCTTCTTCGCCTTCGCCTTCATGATGTTCGGCAGCGAGGCGTAACGCGGCTCGTTCAGGCGCAGATCGGTGGTGATGATCGCGGGCAGCTTGAGCGACACCGTCTCGGCGCCGCCGTCGACTTCGCGCGCGACGGTGACGTGATCGCCCTCGACGGTGACCTTCGACGCGAAGGTACCCTGCGGCCAATCTAGCAAAGCGGCGAGCATCTGCCCGGTCTGGTTGGCGTCGTCGTCGATCGCCTGCTTGCCGAGGATGATCATCCCGGGCTGCTCCTCCTTGGCGATCGCCGCGAGGATCTTGGCGACCATCAGCGATTCGGTGGTCTGGTCGGTGACGACGAGGATGCCGCGATCGGCGCCCATCGCGAGCGCGGTCCGCAGCGTCTCCTGGCACTGCTGGACGCCGATCGAGACGACGACGATCTCGGTCGCGACGCCCTTTTCCTTGAGGCGGATCGCTTCCTCGACCGCAATTTCGTCGAACGGATTCATGCTCATCTTGACGTTGGCGAGCTCGACGCCAGTGCCGTCGGTCTTGACCCGGACCTTGACGTTATAATCGACGACCCGCTTGACGGGGACGAGAAGCTTCATCGCGTTGGCTTTCCCAAGGAACTTGGCGGTGTCTGTAGGAAACGCAGGCGCGGTCCGTCAATCACGGTTCGATCGCGCCGTCGTCGCGACGCCACAGGTGGAGTGCAAAGCGCGCTGCGTCGTCGGTCCATGCGTCGACGGGATCCCAGCCGGCAGCGCGGGCGAGGAGGCGCGCTTCGTCGAGGGTCCATTTGTAGCTGTTTTCGGTATGGATCGTCTCGCCTGCCGCCATCGTGACCGGCGAGCCGAGGACGGTGAAGCTCGTGTCGCGGACGGCGCGGAGGTGCATCTCGATGCGACCGAGATCGGCGTTGAACGGGGCCCAATGGGTGAAATCATCGACGTCGATGGTGCCGTCGAGCTCGCGGTTGATCCGGTGCAACAGGTTGAGATTGAACGCTGCGGTGACCCCGGCGGCATCATTGTACGCGGCTTCGAGGGTGGCCGAGTCCTTGCGCAGGTCGAGGCCGATGACGAGCCATGATCCCTCGCCGAGCGTGTCGGAGAAGGCGCGGAGCAGGTCGATCGCGGCGGCGGGGGCAAGGTTGCCGAGGGTCGAGCCGGGAAAGAAGCCAAGCTTGGGGCGACCCACGATGCCGGCGGGCAGTTTGAGCGGGCGGGTGAAGTCGGCGGCGAGGGGAAAGACGGGCAATTCCGGCAGCTTGCGCGCGAGATCGGCCGCCGCCATGTCGAGGAATTCGGCCGAGATATCGATCGGGACATAGGCCGAGGCGGCGACGGTGCGCAGCAGCAGCGGGGTCTTGGCCGACGATCCGGAGCCGAATTCGATCACTGCGCGACCCGGGCCGACCGCGGTAGCGATCGCTGCGCCATTGGCGGTGAGGATGCCGACCTCGGTCCGCGTCGGATAATATTCGGGGAGGGCGGTAATCTTCTCAAATAGTTCGGACCCGATCGTGTCGTAGAAAAAGCGCGCGGGGATCGTTTTTTGCGGCTGGGCGAGGCCGGCCAGCACCGCCTCGCCAAAGTCGCCGTCGTCGTCGTCGCGTACGGCCAGATGGAGCATCAGACGTCCTTCGCCAGCCGCAGTCCGGTGAACTGCCAGCGCTGATGGGGATAGAAAAAGTTACGCAAACTCAATCGGCTATGCCCGCGGGGGGTGGCGCACGAGGCGCCGCGGAGGACCATCTGCCCGCTCATGAACTTGCCGTTATACTCGCCGACCGCGCCCGCTTCGGGGCGGAAGCCGGGGTAGGGGAGGAACGCGCTCGCGGTCCAATTCCAGACGTCACCGAACAGCTCGCCGCCGGCGCGCGGGGCGATCGTCCCGGGGCCATCGAGCTGGTTGCCGCTGGTCGGGTCGACCCCCTGCGCGGCGATTTCCCACTCGAACTCGGTCGGCAGCCGCGCGCCTGCCCAAGTCGCGAAAGCGTCGGCTTCATAATGACTTAGGTGGACCACCGGGGCATCGGCGGCGCGCTCGACCCGTCCCGAGAGCGTGAAGCTGGTGCCGTCGTCGAACCAGTAAAGCGGCGCTGCGATCGCCTCGCGCTTGACCCATGCCCAGCCATCGGACAGCCACAATGCCGCGGTCCGGTACCCGCCGTCGGCGATGAACGCGGCCCAGTCGGCGTTGCTGACACAAGCCCCGGCGAGGGCGAACGGGCGAAGCAGCAATTCATGCGCCGGTCCCTCGCAATCGAATGAAAACGCAGGCGAACTTCGTTCCGCACCGACCCGCACAATGCCCGCACGATGCGATGTCCACGCGCGCCCATCGGGCGCAGCCCCGGCCGGCGCGGCCGGCGTCGGCGTATAGACACGCGGTTCGATCGGATTCGCCGAAAACAGGTGGAGGATATCGGTCAGCAGCAGCTCCTGATGCTGCTGCTCGTGAGCAATCGCCAGTTCGATCAGCGTCAGCGCGGCAGGCGGCAGGCGGCCCCATGCGGCATCGAGCGCGGCATCGACATGCGCGCGCCACGCGATGATCTCGGCAAGCGCGGGGCGCGTGATCAAGCCGCGGGCGGCGCGGGGATGCCGCGCGCCGATCGACTCGTAATAGCTGTTGAACAGGAAGTTGAAGCGGTCGTCGAACACGCGGTAGCCGGCGGCTTCGTTCAGAATAAATGTCTCGAGGAACCACGTCGTGTGGGCGAGGTGCCACTTTGCCGGTGACGCGTCGGCCATCGACTGGACGGTCGCGTCGGCGTCCGACAGCGGCGCGGCGAGCGCAACGGTCAGTGCACGCGTCGCCTGGAAGCGATCGCGCAGCATATCGTCCTCAAGTTTCGCCGCCGTTGCCATTGCCCCGTCGCCGGTCCCCTCCTGTTCCGCTGGTTGTAACGCTAACGACCCGCTCCGGGTACCCACAACACGTCGCCGGTGCTGCGATTTGTCACCCGGGCAAGGACGAACAGATGGTCCGATAGCCGGTTGAGGTAGCGGATTGCGGTCGGGTTGATCACCTCGACCAGCGCCGCCGTGACCGCCAGCCGCTCGGCGCGCCGGACGACAGTCCGGGCGAGGTGGAGATGCGCCGCCGCCGCCGTCCCGCCCGGCAGGATGAACGAACTAAGCGGGGCGAGCGTCGCGTTCATCGCGTCGATCTCCGCCTCAAGCCGGTCGACTTGCGATGCGGTCGCGCGGAGCGACTTCGAATCCGCCGCGAAGTCGTCGCCCGGGGTCGCGAGATCGGCGCCGACGTCGAACAGGTCGTTCTGGATGCGCGCGAGCATCGCGTCGGTCTCCGCGTCCGCCGCGAGCCGTACGATCCCGATCACCGAATTCGCCTCGTCGACGGTACCGTAGGCGGCAACGCGAGCGTCGTCCTTCGCCCGGCGCGACCCGTCGGCGAGCCCGGTCGAGCCGTCGTCGCCGGTGCGCGTGTAGATGACGTTGAGTTTCACCATGGTCGTGCTGATCCTGCTCGGATGTACGTCTCGTCACCCCGGCGGAGGCCGGGGCCCATCGTGGTGCAAGCTCCGAATTTCGCGTTGCGGGGTGAGTTGGGCCCCGGCCTGCGCCGGGGTGACGGTAGGGTGATTTGCGCGCTTTGCATCAATGCCGGTTGATCAGGAACAGGATGATGATGAATACGATCGCCAGCGCCTGGAAGCCGACACGGTAGCTCATCAACCGGTTCGACTGGACCCCGGTGACGTCCTTGCCGCGCGCCATGACGATGATGCCGCGCGCGAGCATGCCGAGCGTCGCCAGCGCGGCGGCGATCATCAGGACGATCAGGACTGTCTGCGGCATGAGCTGGGCCTTTGGAGTGTCCAGCTTTAAATGGGCGTGCGCGGTGCGAAACGAAAGGCCATCCGCACAACGTCATTGCCGCAGTAAATCGAGGCAGCTATATCCGGTGCTGTCATACGCACGACACACTTTCTGTTGTAAGGGCGTATCACGGATAGAACGAACGGCCGCAGACGATTTGCGGTCTTGAGTGCGACGAGGCCTGCGAGTCCAACCGGCCGCTCCAGCACGGGAGCAGGCTACGCGCATGTATCATCCCAATCTTCTGTCGCCCCCCGAAGCCTGCCCGGCGCTCGTGCTCAACGCCGATTACACACCATTGTCGTACTACCCGCTCAGCCTGTGGTCGTGGCAGACTGCGATCAAGGCGGCGTTCCTCGAGCGCGTCGATATCGTCGCCGAATATGACCGCGAGATTCGCTCACCCAGCTTCGCGATGAAGCTGCCGTCGGTGATTGCGCTGCGCCAGTATGTCCGCCCGGCGACGCACCCGGCGTTCACCCGCTTCAACCTGTTCCTCCGCGACAAGTTCGCCTGCCAATATTGCGGCGCGCGCGAACGCGAGGACCTGACCTTCGACCATGTCGTCCCGCGCGCCTACGGCGGCCGCACGACATGGGAGAACGTCACCACCGCCTGCGCGCCGTGCAATCTGCGCAAGGGCGGCCGCACCCCGGCGGAGGCGCACATGCAGTTGAACCAGCGCGCGTTCCAACCGAACAATCACCAATTGCAGGAAAACGGCCGGGCATTCCCGCCGCATTTCCTCCACGCGACGTGGCGCGACTATCTGTACTGGGACAGCGAGCTGGAGGCGTAGGACCGACCTGCGCCGACAGCCGCCCGGCCCGCTACAGCAGGCCGAGTGCGCGGAAGCTGGCGTGGCCGGTCTTGCCGATGACGACGTGGTCGTGGACCGACAGGCCGAGGTGCCGTCCCGCCTCGATCACCGACTTGGTCATGGTGATGTCATCGCGGCTCGGGGTTGGATCGCCGCTCGGGTGGTTGTGGACGAGGATCAGCCCCGACGCGCCGAGTTCGAGCGCGCGCTTGACGATCTCGCGCGGATAGACCGGGGCGGCGTTGACGGTGCCGCTGCCCATTGCCTCGTCGCGGATCAGGATATTCCGATTGTTGAGAAAGATGACGCGGAATTCCTCGGTGACGCGATGCGCCATCGCCGCGTGGAGATAATCGGTCAGCGCCTGCCAGCCGGCGAGGACAGGGCGGTCGAGCGCCGCCGCGCGGAGCGACCGCAGCGATGCCGCCTCGACGAACTTCATCGCCGCCGCCCCGCCCGCCGACAGGCCTTCGACGCGCGACAGTTCGGCAGGAGATGCTGCAAGCACTGCGGGGAACGAACCGAATTCGCTCAGCAGGCGCTTCGCCAGCTGCTTGGTATCGCGCCGCGGGATCGCCAGCCCAAGAATATATTCAAGGAGTTCGTAGTCGAGAAAGGCATCGCCGCCGCCTTCGAGCAGCCGGGCCCGGAGTCGTTCGCGGTGCCCCCCCGGGTCGGTGTCAGATGGCGTAGGGGGGATGGCTCAACCCGGCGGGGCTGGTGGTGAACACCTCGCACCCGGTCTCGGTGATCCCCACCGAATGCTCGAACTGCGCCGAAAGCGAGCGGTCGCGCGTCACCGCGGTCCAGCCGTCGTCGAGCAGCTTGACCTCGGGGCGGCCGAGATTGATCATCGGCTCGATCGTGAAGATCATGCCGGGCTGGAGCACCGGGCCTTTGCCCGGACGCCCGACATGGACGACGTTCGGCGCATCGTGGAACACACGCCCGACGCCGTGGCCGCAGAAATCGCGGACGACCGAGCAGCGCTGGCCCTCGGCGAACGACTGGATCGCCCAGCCGATGTCGCCGAACGTCGCGCCCGGCTTGGCGACCGCGATGCCGCGCTGGAGGCATTCCCACGTGATATCGACCAAGCGGCGCGCCTTGAGCGGGACGTCGCCGACGAGATACATCCGGCTGGTGTCGCCGTGCCAGCCGTCGACGACGACGGTGACGTCGATGTTGACGATGTCGCCGTCCTTCAACCGCTTCGCGCCCGGAATTCCGTGGCAGACGACGTGGTTGACGCTGATGCACGAGGCATGGGCGTAGCCGCGGTAGAAGATCGTCGCCGGCACCGACCCGGCGGCCATGACGAATTCGTGAACCATCCGGTCGAGATCGGCGGTCACCGCCTCGGGAACGACGTGGGCGACGAGCATGTCGAGGACGCGTGCGGCGAGCTGCCCGGCGGCGCGCATGCCGACAAAGGCTTCGGGCCCGTGGAGCTTGATCGCGGTCGACGGCTCGTCGAGGATATCGGCAGTGGCGGCGTAGGTCATGGTCACAAGGTAAGCCGCCGGGTGCGACGTGGCAACCACGGCGGCGTTGTCGACACCCGGGGCGGGCTGGGCTAAACCGCGCCCATGTCAACCACCGCCGCTGCCCCCGCCGATCGCATCTACACCGCCGCGCTCGTCGTCATCGGCGACGAGATCCTGTCGGGGCGGACGCAGGACGCGAATACCGCGTATCTGGCGAAGTGGCTCGGGGTCCAGGGCATCCGCCTGCGCGAGGTCCGCGTCGTCGCCGACGACATGGCGGCGATCGCCGATGCGGTGAACGCGCTCCGCGTCGCGCACGACTATCTGTTCACCACCGGCGGCATCGGCCCGACGCATGACGACATCACCGTCGACGCAATTGCCGCCGCATTGGGGGTCGCGGTCGTCCATCATCCGCGCGCCGTCGCGATCCTGACCGAGCATTACGGCGACCGGATCAACGATGCGCGGCTGCGGATGGCGCGGGTTCCCGACGGTGCCGAACTCATCGCCAATCCGCGCACCCAGGCTCCGGGCATCCGCATCGGCAACGTCTTCATCATGGCGGGGGTGCCGGCGATCACCCGGTCGATGCTCGCCTCGCTCGACGGCCAGCTTCCGGGCGGGCTGCCGGTCCTGACGCGGACGATCGCGGCGTGGACGTACGAAAGCCGGGTCGCCGAGCTGCTCGCGAGCGTTGAAAAAGCGCACGACGGCATCCAGATCGGCAGCTACCCATTCTGGCGCGAGGGCAAGACCGGGGCCAATTTCGTGCTGCGCAGCGTTGACCGGATTACGCTCGACACGACGGCGAGCGCGCTGATCGCCGCGCTTGCCGATGAAGGTATCGAGGCAGTCGACGGCGAGCTATGAGGAGAATGCCGCGATGAAGGCCATTAAGTTGATCGGCTTCGGCGCGTTGCTTGCGCTGTTCGTGCTGTTTGCGTTCAACAATTGGACGCGCGTGTCGGTCGACCTGCCCAACGGCTCGATCGTGCTGATCTTCCTGCCGGTAATTGTGCTGGTGTCGATCCTGATCGGCTGGTTGCCGATGCTGCTCGTCCACGTCGCGTCGAAGTCGGCGTGGCGGCGGCGCACGACGCGGGTCGAACGCCTGCTCGACGAGGCGCAGGCGCTGGGGCCGCGCGTCGCCCCGCCGGTCACCGAGCCGATCGTGACGCCGATGCCGTCGAGCTTTCCCCCCGCCGCGTGACCGCCAACCCGATCTACGTCGCGATCGATACGAGTGACCTCGCTGCGGCCGAGGCGCTCGCCCGCGCGGTCGCGCCGCATGTCGGCGGATTGAAGCTCGGCCTGCAGTTCTTCATGGCGCACGGCCCCGACGGGGTTCGCCGGATACAGGCGTTCGGCCTGCCGATCTTCCTCGACGTCAAGCTGCACGACATCGGCAACACCGTTGCCGGGGCAATGACCTCTCTCGCGCCGCTCGGGGTGGCGATCGTCAACGTCCATGCCTCGATCGGGGTCGAGGCGATGAAGGCAGCGCGCGCGGCAATCGGTCCCGAGACGGCGATCATCGCGGTGACCGTGCTGACCAGCTTCGACGACACCGACCTCGCAGCAATCGGTGTTCAGGCACGCGTTCGTGATCAGGTCGCGCATTTCGCCGCGATGGCGCGCACCGCCGGGTTGCAAGGGATCGTCTGCTCAGGGGCCGAAGCGGCTGCGACGCGCGCGGCTTGGCCCGACGCGATGATCGTCGTCCCAGGCGTGCGGCCTGCGGGCGGCGAGCTTGGCGATCAGAAGCGCGTGATGACACCCCATGCCGCCGTCGACGCAGGCGCGTCGATCCTCGTCGTCGGCCGCCCGATCACCGCCGCCACCGATCCCGCCGCCGCCGCCGCCGCGATCGCCGCTTCGCTGTGACCCTCGACATCAAGATCTGCGGGCTGTCGACGCCCGAAGCGATCGACGCCGCCGTCAGTGGAGGCGCGAGCCATGTCGGCTTCGTGTTCTTTGCGGCCTCACCTCGCAATGTCGATCCCGACCGGGCATCGGCGCTCGGCCAGCGGGTGCCGTCGCACATCACCCGCGTCGGCGTGTTCGTCGATCCCGACGATGCCCTGCTCGACCGCACGGCAGCCGGGCTCGACGCGATCCAGTTGCACGGAGGCGAAACCCCAGCGCGCGTCGCCGAGGTCCGCCGCCGCTACGGCCGCCCGGTGTGGCGCGGCATCGGCGTCGCGACGCGCGACGACATCGACGCGGCGGTCGCGGCGTTCGGCGGCACTGCCGACCGATTGCTGTTCGATGCCAAAGCGCCTAGGGGAGCCGCCTTGCCCGGCGGAAACGGCCTGCGCTTCGACTGGCGGCTGCTCGACCGCGTCGGTCGCGCATGCTGGGGCCTGTCGGGCGGGCTCGACGCGGAATCGGTGGCGGAGGCGGTGCGGACCGCGCATCCGTCGCTGGTCGACGTGTCGTCGGGAGTCGAGGACGAGCCGGGAGTGAAGTCGGTGGCGAAGATCAAGGCGTTCATCGCCGCAGCGCGGGCCGCGTAATGGCGACGGCAGCAGTAACCAACGGCCGCCCGAGCCTGCGGACCGGCCCCGACGCGCGCGGGCATTTCGGGGCGTTCGGCGGACGCTATGTCGCCGAGACGCTGATGCCGCTGATCCTCGAACTCGAGGTCGCGTACCGCGCGGCGCAGGCCGATCCGGCGTTCGCCGCCGAGTTCGATTATCTGATGAAGCATTATGTCGGCCGTCCGTCGCCGATGTATTTCGCCGAGCGGCTGACGAACGCCCTCGGTGGGGCGAAGATCTACTTCAAGCGCGACGAGCTCAATCACACCGGCGCGCACAAGATCAACAATTGCATCGGCCAGATGCTGCTCGCCCAGCGGATGGGCAAGACGCGGATCATCGCCGAGACCGGGGCGGGGCAGCACGGCGTCGCCACCGCGACCGTCGCCGCGCGCGCGGGGCTGCCGTGCACGATCTACATGGGCGCGCGCGACATCGCCCGGCAGGCACCGAACGTGTTCCGCATGAAGCTGCTCGGGGCCGAGGTGCGCAGCGTCGAATCGGGGTCGAAGACCTTGAAGGACGCGATGAACGAGGCGCTGCGTGACTGGGTCGCGAACGTCCACGACACCTTCTACATCATCGGCACCGCCGCCGGGCCGCACCCCTATCCCGAACTCGTTCGCGACTTTCAGTCGGTCATCGGCAAGGAAGCGCGCGAGCAGATCGTCGAGGCCGAGGGCCGCCTGCCCGACGTGCTGTGCGCCGCGATCGGCGGCGGATCGAACGCGATCGGGCTGTTCCACCCGTTCCTCGACGACGACGTCCGCATGATCGGGGTCGAGGCGTCGGGTCATGGCCTCGATACGACCGAGCATGCCGCCAGCCTTGCCGGCGGCGTGCCCGGCGTGCTCCACGGCAACAAGACGATGTTGCTGCAGGACGCCGACGGCCAGATCACCGAGGCGCATTCGATCTCGGCGGGGCTCGATTATCCCGGCATCGGTCCTGAGCATGCGTGGCTCCACTCGATCGGGCGCGTTGAATATCAATCCGCGACCGACGCCGAGGCGCTCGCGGCGTTCCAGCAGCTGTGCCTGCTCGAGGGCATCATCCCCGCGCTCGAACCCGCCCACGCGCTCGCTGCAATCCGGCGGTTCGCGCCGGGCATGAGCCGCGACACGATCGTCCTCGCCAACCTGTGCGGGCGCGGCGACAAGGACATCTTTACCGTCGCCGAAGCGCTCGGGACCCAGATGTGAGCGACCGTCTGGCTCGCCGCTTTGCCGCATGCGCCGCGCAGGATCGTGCCGCGCTCGTCACCTTCGTCACCGCGGGCGACCCCGATCTCGACCGGGGACCGAGCATCCTCGCCGCGCTCGTTGCCGGTGGCGCCGACATCATCGAGCTCGGCATGCCGTTCACCGACCCGATGGCCGACGGTCCGGCGATCCAGGCGGGCAATATCCGCAGCCTGATCGCGGGGACGACGCTGCGCGGCGTGCTGGCGATGGTCCGCGCCTTCCGGGCGACCGACACCGCGACGCCGCTGATCCTGATGGGCTATTTCAATCCGATCCTCGCCTATGGAGTCGAGGCGTTCGCCGCGGATGCCGCCGCCGCTGGGCTCGACGGGACGATCGTCGTCGACCTGCCGCCCGAGGAGGACGCCGAACTCGCGCCGATGCTGACGGGGCACGGCCTCCATAATGTCCGGCTGGCGACACCGACGACCGATGCGGCGCGACTGCCGACGGTCCTGTCGGGGGCGTCGGGGTTCGTCTATTACGTCGCGGTCGCGGGCGTTACCGGCACCGCATCCGCCGCCGACGCCGACATCGCCAGCGCGGTCGCGCGGCTGAAGGCGGCGACGAGCCTGCCGATCGCGGTCGGCTTCGGCATCAAGACTCCCGCTCAGGCCGCCGCGGTCGGGCTCCATGCCGACGGCGTCGTCGTCGGCTCGGCGCTCGTGTCGCTGATCGGCGCGGCCGCCGAAACCCGCGCCAACGACCTTCCCGAACAGGTCGAAGCCTTTGTCCGCGGGCTTGCCGACGCTGTCCGCACCGCGCGTATCAGGACCGCCGCATGAGCTGGTTGACCCGCATCCGGCCGCGCCTGACGGCGATGCTGACCCGGCGCGAGACGCCTGAGAACCTGTGGCGGAAGTGCGCCAAGTGCGGCGCAATGCTGTACATCAAGGACTTCGAGGAAACGCTGGGCGTCTGCCCGCGCTGCGGTCACCACGAGCGGATCGACCCGACGACGCGTTTCCACCAGATTTTTGACGGCGATTACAAGCGGCTCGACGTCGCCAAGGTGCCCGAGGACCCGCTCAAGTTCCGCGACCAGAAGCGCTACGTCGATCGGCTCAAGACCGCGCGGGCCAACACCGGCGAGCCCGAGGCGATGGTCGTCGCGACCGGCACGATCGGCGGCGAGGTCGCGGTCGTCGCGGTGCAGAACTTCGCCTTCATGGGCGGGTCGATGGGCCTGGGCGTCGGCGAGGCGTTCCTGTCGGGGGCGATGGCGGCGGTCAAGGCGAAGTGCCCGTTCGTGATCTTCACCGCAGCCGGCGGCGCGCGGATGCAGGAGGGCATCCTCAGCCTAATGCAGATGCCGCGGACGACGGTCGCGATTGCCGAACTGCGCGAGGCGGGGCTGCCGTACATCGTCGTGATGACCGACCCGACCACCGGCGGCGTCACCGCGAGCTACGCAATGCTCGGCGATATCCAGATGTCGGAGCCCGGCGCGTTGATCGGTTTCGCCGGACAGCGGGTGATCGAGCAGACGATCCGCGAGAAATTGCCCGAAGGCTTCCAGCGCGCCGAATATTTGCTCGACCACGGCATGCTCGACATGGTCGTCCACCGGAAGGACCTCAAGGCGACGCTCGCCCGGCTGATCGGACTGTTGATGCGGCAGCGCGTGACGCCCCCCGTCGCTCCCGCGGCCTGATCCGGGGCAGGGGGCAATGGAGGCGGCGCGGTCCGACAACCCGGTGCTCGATGCGCTGCTCGCGGCGGCGTTCAAGCTCCATCCGGCGACGATCGACCTCGCGCTCGGGCGGCTCGAACGCCTGCTCGGGCGGCTCGGCAACCCGCATCTCAAGCTGCCGCCGGTGTTCCATGTCGCCGGAACCAACGGCAAGGGGTCGACCGTCGCGTTCCTGCGTGCCGGGCTCGAGGCGTCGGGGCGGCGGGTCCATGTCTATACCTCGCCGCATCTGGTCCGCTTCAACGAGCGGATACGGCTCGGCGGGGCGATCATCGACGATGCGACGCTGATCACGACGCTGCGCGACGTTCTCGACACCAACGGCTCGGCGGCGATCACCTTTTTCGAGCTGACCACCGCGGTCGCCTTCCTCGCCTTCGCCCGCTCGCCCGCCGACGCGGCGGTGATCGAGGTCGGCATGGGCGGGCGGCTCGATGCGACCAACGTCGTTACGCCGGTCGTCACCGGCATCGCCGCGCTCGGCCTCGACCACCAGCCGTGGCTCGGCAATTCGATCCTCGACATCGCCGGGGAGAAGGCCGGAATCGCCAAGCGCGGCGTGCCGCTGCTGCTGTCGCGCTATCCCAAGGCGGTCACCGCGCGGATCGCCGAGGTCGCCGGGCTGGCGGGGGCGAAGCTTCGCATCCGCGGCGACGACTGGGACGCGGCGCTGTACGAGGGCGCGCTCCACTACCGCGATATCGACGGCAAGCTCGCGCTGCCGCTGCCCCGGCTGACCGGCGCGCACCAGCTCGACAATGCCGCGCTGGCGGTGGCGATGCTGCGCCACCAGAACGCGGTGCCGGTGCCCGATAGCGCGCTGCGTGCAGGGATGGGCTGGGCCGAATGGCCGGCGCGGCTGCAACGGCTCGACCGCGGGCCGCTCGTGGCGACGCTGCCGGCGGGGAGCGAGGCTTGGCTCGACGGCGGGCACAACCCGTCGGCGGGGCGGGTTATCGCCGATGCCTTCCGCGGCCATCCGCTCGCTGAACGTCCGTTCTATCTTGTCGTCGGCATGCTCGATACCAAGGACCCGGCCGGCTTTCTCAAACCTTTCGCGGGGCGCGCGACGGCGGTCTATGCCGTGCCGATCCGGGGCCATGCGTCGCATCCGGGCGAAACGATCGTCGCGCGGGCGAAGGATACCGGGCTGCCCGGGATCGCCGCCGCCTCGGTCGCCGACGCCCTCGCTGCGATCGCCAAGGGGGCCGACCGCGCGCGGCCGCCGGTGGTGCTGATCACGGGGTCGCTCCATCTCGCGGGCGAGGTGCTCGCGGCGAACGGGCAGAGCCCGGCGTGACGGCTCCCCTCCCCTTTAGGGGAGGGGCGAGAGACGCGCCTCTTGGCGTGGCCCGGGGGTGGGGGCTTCTCCGAGCGATGCGGCTCGTGGTGACTGCCCCACCCCCGACCCTCCCCTAAAGGGGAGGGGAGGAGAAAAGCTCAGTTCGTGTCGTTCGCGCCCGCCGTAAACCGCCCCGCGTACCGCTTCGTGATCCGCTCGACCGGCATCACCACGAACACATCGACCGTGTTGAACTGCGGATCGACATACGCCCCGTCGCCGATGAATGCCCCGACGCGGAGGTAGCCCTTGACCAGCGGCGGCAGCGCCCGCGCGGTCAGCCGCTGGTCGTAGGCAAGCGCGGTCATCCGGTCCATCGGCACATAATGTTCCGCAAGCGCCCTTGCGCGCAGCTCGGGCGGGGCAAGGTGGTGGTGGTACAGATACGACAGCTCGGCGGCATGGACCCGCGGGTCGGCCCCGTGGAGCGACGCGCAGCCGAACATATGGCCGATCGCATGTGTCTGGAGGTAGCTCGCGATTCCGCGCCACAACAGGGTGATCGTCGCGTTGTTGCGGTACGCCGGAGCGACGCAGCTCCGCCCGAGCTCGAGCAACTGCCCGCCGGTGGTCGACTGCTCGATCAGCGGCGACAGGTCGTATTCGCCCGCCGAATAGAAGCCGTGGTTCATCTGCGCTACGACCTGGCGGAGCAGGCGGTAGGTGCCGACGACGTGCGGGCCGTCGCCGGGCATGCCGTGGTCGATGACGAGCAGGTGGTCGCAGATCGCGTCATACGTATCGACGTCGCGCTTGGCCGCGACCATCGCGGGCGACGGCGTCGCCCCCATCTCGTCGTAGAAAATCTGGTAGCGCAGTGCCTGTGCGGCGGCGATTTCCGCCTCCGACGTCGCCAGCCGGACGTCGAGCTGCCCCGACCGGTGGATGTGCGGCGCTCCCGCCAGCAAATGAGCCGCCACCGCCGTCGCCTGCTTCGCCGCAAAACCCATGATCACGTCCCCGCGCCGCGCCCAAGTCCGGGCATCTACCGGTGAATTGTTACAGTGTAACTTATACGGGCGGGGTCGGGCCAGCGGTGCCGTTCGGGGTTGTCGCATCGCGGAGCGGGGAAACGCGCGGTGCTTCGTCGATCAGCCCGCGCCGAAGCATGTAGAGGTAGATCAGGATCCCCGGCAGCGCGGCGACGGTGGTCAGCAGGTAGAACGACGGATAGCCGATCGCGGTGATCAACGCCCCGGTGCTCAACCCCGCGACGAGCCGCCCAAGGACCGACGCCGCCGCCGACAGAAGTGCGAACTGTGTCGCGGTGAAGCGCAGGTCGCACAGCGCCGACAGATAGGCGACGACCGCGACGCCCCCGACCCCGCTGCTGAAATTCTCGAAGCCGATCGACGCCGCCATGCCGATGTTGGTATGTCCGGCGACCGCCAATGCGGCGAAGCTGAGGTTCGACACCATCATCAGGATGAGGCTGACGAGGACCGCACGGCGCAGCCCAAGCTGGGTGTAAACGATCCCGCCAACGAAGATTCCGACGAGCGTCGCGACCAGCCCGAGCCCGACATCGTAGAAAGCGACCTCGTCCTTGGTGAAGCCGAGGTCGTGGAACAGCAGCCGGAAGCTGAGGTTCGCCAGCGTGTCGCCGAGCTTGTGGACCAGCACGAAGAGCAGGACGAGCAGTGCGCCGTCGCGTTTGAAGAAGTCGGCGAGCGGCGCGATCACCGCATCGATGACCGCACTCGCGCCGCGCGCGGTATCGGCGACCCGCCGCTGGACCGGCTCGCCGAGCAGCCATCCCGCCGCGATCGCGGGGAGCGCGAACAGCGACATCGCGACATAGGCGGTCGACCAGCCCTGTCGCGCGGCGATGACGAGCGCGAAGCCGCCCGCCGCCTTCGCCCCGAGCTGCCAGCCGTATTGCGACATGCCCGACCCGACGCCCAATTGTTCGGGGGTCAGCGTCTCGATGCGGAAGGCGTCGATGACGATGTCGTAGCTCGCGCCGAAAAACGCGACCGTCAGCGTCGCCGCGACGACTGGGGCGAGCCCGGCGGCGGGGTCGGCGAGGCCGAGCCAGCACACCGACGCCATGACGCCAATGCCGATCACCACCAGCCACGCCCGCCGCTGGCCGATCGCCCGCGCCAGCCCGGGGATGCGGAAGCGGTCGATCAAGGGAGCCCAGAGGAACTTGATGTTGTACAGCAGGAACGCGAGGGTAAACGCGGTCACCGCCTTCTTGTCGATCCCCGCCTCGGCCAGCCGTGTCGTCAGCGTAGCCGCGATCATTGCAAACGGGAATCCCGACGAAATCCCGAGCAGCAACGCCCCGACCGGCGCGCGTTCGGTATACGGGCGGATGCCGGCGGGAATGGTCGCGCGCCAGCCGGTCGCGGAGGTCAAAGCGCGCTCTCCGACTCGTTCACGCGATCGGAAGTTGACGAAGTTGACGCCACGTCGAAAAGAAACGCACCCCCGGTGAACCGGGTCGGTGTTTTCGGCTGGGAGCGGAAGGGCGCGGTGTTCATCGAGCGATGTTACCCGCTCGGCTCGCGTGTAGGACAGCGCTAATTACGGTCACACTCCCCCGTCACCCCGGCGCAGGCCGGGACTCATGGTGGTGCAAGCACCGAAGTTCGCGTTGCGCGGCGAGTTGGGCCCCGGCCTGCGCCGGGGTGACGGCGGGGTTGGCGTGTTTTCCGCCCGCCTAAGATGCTTCGCCGCTCACGCTCTTCCCCGTCACCCCGGCGCAGGCCGGGGCCCATGGTGGTGCAAGCGCCGAACTTCGCGGTGCGCGGGATCGTTGGCCAGGCCTGTGCCGCAGTGACGGCGATGGTTGGGCGACGATGCTAGCCTTCCTGGGGCTCGCCTTCGTGGGGCGTCACGGTATGAGGGCAAAGTGAACCGCCTGCTGACCTTCTATGCCGACGCCTTCGGGGTGATGGCGCTGTGCCTTGGTGCCGCGTTCGTGCTGGGTCTGATTATCGGTCTCGAGCGCCAGATCCGCCAGCGCAGCGCAGGTCTGCGCACGATGGTGCTCGTCTCGCTCGGCGCCGCGGCCTTCACCCTGCTCGGCGGGCGTCTGCTCGGCGGCGAAGGTCAGGTTCGGATCATTGCCTATGTCGTGTCCGGGATCGGCTTTCTCGGCGCCGGCGTGATCATGAAGGACGGCGCGCAGGTCCGCGGGCTCAACACCGCCGCGACGCTCTGGGCCTCAGCCGCCGTCGGCGCGACGGCAGGCGCGGGGCTGTTGGTCGAGGCGGCGCTGGTGACGGCGTTCGTGCTGGCCGGCAACACGCTGCTCCGGCCGTTGGTCGACCTCGTCAACCGCCAGCCGATCGATACCAGTACGGAGGCGCTTTACCGGGTCCATGTCACCTGCGATCCCGAAGCGGTCGCCGCGGCGCGCGACCTGCTCGATGCCGAACTCGAACGCTTCCATTACCCCGTGCGCGAGGTCGAATTGCTG
Organism: Polymorphobacter megasporae; assembly: GCF_018982885.2. Lineage (NCBI taxonomy): Bacteria > Pseudomonadati > Pseudomonadota > Alphaproteobacteria > Sphingomonadales > Sphingosinicellaceae > Glacieibacterium > Glacieibacterium megasporae. The sequence goes on from NZ_CP081848.1 coordinate 1,449,713, forward strand.
TCCGACAATGATGATGTCGTCGAACTCGCGGCGATCCTCGTGCCGACGACGGCGATACCGGCGGACCTCGATGCGATCGTCGGCCACCTTGTCGGGCACGACGAGATCGACAGCGCGACGTGGAGCGTCAGCGCGACGACGTAGTTGCTCGCGCGGCATGTGACGCCAGCGCAGCGGCTTCGTGCTTTCACGGTGCGGGCGTGTGCGGTACCATGTGCGCGTGGACCTGCACGTTCCCTTCCGCACCCCGACCGCTGGGCAGCTCGCGCTCGCCGAGGCGATTCCGCGCGCCACAGGGGCCATGGTGAGCGGGACCACCAGCCGGGTTCCAGCGGCGGTCTATACCGACCCCGAACACTTCGTCGCCGAGCAAAACGCGCTCCGCCGCCTGCCCGTCGTCGTCGCGCCGTCGGCGTTGCTGCCAGGGCGCAATATGAGCGTGACCCATGACGGCTTCGGCGTCCCGCTGCTCCTCGCCCGCGACGGCAAGGGCAAGCTCCGGGTGTTCCTCAACGTCTGCCGCCACCGGGGGACGCGGCTCGTCGAGGCCGATGAACCGACGACCGCGCCGCGGCTGGTTTGTCCTTATCACGCCTGGACTTACGCGCTCGACGGGCGGCTGACCGGGCTGCCGCGGCCCGAGAGTTTCGCCGGGCTCGACAAGGCGTCGCGCGGGCTGGTCGAGATGCCGAGCGTCGAAGCGGGCGGCCTGATCTGGGTCGGGCTCGACCGTGACCACGACTATGATTTCAGCCTTGCGAGCGGACCGCTCGGTGCCGATTTCGACGCGCTGGGGTTCGCCGACCAGTATCTGTATTGCCGCCGGACCCATACGGTCGCGTCGAACTGGAAGCTGATTATGGACGCGTTTCTCGAGAGTTATCACGTCACCCGGCTCCACGCGGGGACAATCGGCCCGTATTTCCAGGACGGCGTCACCACCGGCGACACGATCGGCCCCCACGCCCGGTCGGCGGTCGGTCGGGCGGAGAAGCTCGACGGCGTCGACTGGAGCGACTGGGGCGCGCTGCGGCGGACGGTGACCTTCGCCTACCAGCTAGTGCCGGGGACGGTGATCGTCGCGTCGCCCGATTATATCAACATCATGACGCTGATGCCGCAGAGCGTGAACACGACCTTGGTCGAGGATTTCATGCTGATCCCCGAGGCACCGGTGACGCCGAAGGCCGAGGCGCATTGGGACAAGTCGTGGAATTTGCTCGACGGCGGCGTCTTCGCGGGGGAGGATTTTCGCGCCGCCACGCTCGGGCAGCAGGGGCTCGAATCGGGCGCGGTCGACCATGTCTTGCTCGGGGGGATGGAGCAGGGGATCAAGCGCTTCCACGACACGCTGACCGGATTGATGGCAGCCTGAAGGAGACGATGATGACGCCGACGACCATCGCGATCCTCAGCAGCGCCCTCAGCTTCGGCGCGCCGCTCGCGCTTGCGGTCTACGAGATCGTCACGATGCGAAAAGGCCCGCGCGGCGGCGACGACGACCGCCGCCCCCCGGTCATCGGCCCGCAGCCGAAGCCGCTCCCCGACTGTCTGCTGCCGGTCAACCTGCTGCGCCGCGGGCGAATTCCGGACTTCGAAGACGCTTAGCCGGCCGATCGTCGCCGGCGCCGGGTGAAACTATATCGATCGCTGTGGTGTTGCACGTGCGAACCACGGGAGACGGGCATTGGCGGGAACGGCGTTGGTCGTCGGGGCGAGCGGTATCGTCGGCAGCGCGACCGCGACGCTGCTGATCGAGCACGACTGGACGGTGCACGGTCTGGCGCGACGCCCGACGGGCCAGCCGGGGGTGCATCCGGTCGCTGCCGACCTGCAGGACGCCGATGCGACGCGATCGGCACTTTCCGGGGTAAACCCGGACGCGGTATTCATCACGACATGGCTGCGGCAGGACAGCGAGTCGGAGAATATCCGCGTCAACGGCATGATGGTCCGCAACCTGCTCGACGGACTGCCGAAAGCGACTGCGCCGCGCCATGTCGCGCTGGTGACGGGGCTCAAACATTATCTCGGGCCGTTCGAGGCATACGGTAAGGGCGCGCTGCCGCAGACCCCGTTCCGCGAGGAGCAGGGGCGGCTCGACGTCGAGAATTTCTATTACGCGCAGGAGGATGAGGTCTTCGCCGCCGCTGAGCGTGATGGCTTCACTTGGAGCGTCCACCGCCCGCACACCGTCATCGGCAAGGCGGTCGGCAACGCGATGAACATGGGGACGACGCTCGCGGTCTACGCGGCTTTGTGTCGGGAGACTGGGCGCCCGTTCTATTTCCCGGGGTCGACCGCGCAATGGGCCGGGCTGACCGACATGACCGACGCGCGCCAACTTGCCCGCCATCTGCTGTGGGCGACCGAGACCGAGGCGGCGCACGATCAGGCGTTCAACGTCGTCAACGGCGATGTCTTCCGCTGGCAATGGATGTGGAGCCGGATCGCCGACTGGTTCGGGCTCGAGGCCGCCCCGTTCACCGGTGCCGAACATCCGCTGGCGGAACAGATGGCCGACGACGCGGGTCTCTGGCGCGAAATCGCTGCGCGGCACGGGCTCGCCGAGCCCGACCTCGCGCGCCTCGCGTCGCCGTGGCACACCGACGCCGATCTCGGCCGCCCGATCGAGGTGGTGACCGACATGTCGAAGAGCCGCCGCCTCGGTTTCACGGGGTACGAGCCGACCGACGATGCGTTCTTTGCGTTATTCGAAAGCCTGCGTGCGGACCGCCTGATCCCCTAAGCGACGAGGCATCCGCCCGCCCCGCTTGACCCGCCGCCGCTGCTCCCGCACCACGGCGTCATGCGGGAACCGTCATGAAAAGCACGCGCCTCACCAGCTTCATCCTGGTTGCGCTCGTCCTCGGGCTGGTCACCGGGTGGTGGGTCCATTCGGCCTATGCCGCGCCGCAAGCCAAGGCGATTGCCGCCAACCTGTCGATCCTGACCGACGTCTTCCTCCGCCTGATCAAGATGATCATCGCGCCGCTGGTGCTGTCGACGCTGACGGTCGGCATCGCCCACATGGGGGCGAAGGATGGCGGCGCGTCGCTCGGGCGGATGTTCGGGCGGACCCTCGGCTGGTTCGTCGTCGCGAGCCTCGTGTCGCTGACGCTCGGCGCGGTGATCGTCAACCTGCTCCAGCCCGGGGTAGGGGTCGGCCTCGCGCTCCCCGCTGCCGACGCAGCGACCGGGCTTGCCAAGACCGCGTTCAATCTCAAGGACTTCGTCACCCACCTCGTGCCAAGCTCGATCTTCGACGCGATGGCGAAGAACGAGGTGCTCCAGATCGTCGTCTTCTCGGTGTTCGCCGGGTGCGGGCTGATCGCGATCGGACCGGCGGGCGCGCCGATCGTCCGCGCACTCGACGCGGTGGCGACGCTGATGCTCAAGGTGACGGGCTACGTCATGTACGCCGCGCCGTTCGCGGTGTTCGCCGCGGTCGCCGGGTCGATCGCGACCGAGGGTCTTGCGATCGTCATCACCTTCGGCAAATTCATGGGTGGCTTCTACCTCGCGCTGGCGATCCTGTGGGTGCTGCTGCTTGGCGCGGGGGCGGCGGTGATCGGGCGGGCGCGGACGGGCGGGCTGATGCGCGCGATCCGCGAGCCGTTCCTAATCACCTTCGCCACCGCCTCATCGGAGGCGAGCTACCCCAAGCTGCTCGAGGCGCTCGAACGCTTTGGCGTGCCCAATCGGATCGCGTCGTTCGTCCTGCCGCTCGGTTATTCGTTCAACCTCGACGGGTCGATGATGTACTGCGCCTTCGCCTCGCTGTTCATCGCCCAGGCGTACGGCATCCACCTCAGCCTTGCGGCGCAGGCGAGCATGCTGCTGCTGCTGATGGTGACGTCGAAGGGCATCGCCGGCGTCCCGCGCGCGTCGCTGGTCGTGATTGCGGCGACGCTGCCGTTTTTCAACATCCCCGAGGCCGGACTGCTGCTGATCCTCGCAGTCGACCACTTCCTCGACATGGGCCGCAGCGCGACCAACGTCATCGGCAATGCCGTCGCGGCAGCGGTGGTGGCGAAGTGGGAGGGGGAGCTCGGCGCGACCGAAGACGGGCCGGTGCTCCTTCCCGCGTAGCGGTTAGCGGCGTGCAGCGGATCCAGAGCGCGGGGCAAAATTCCTCGCGGCAGGAGCGTCGGTTGCGCGACGATCAGGGCGATTCGCTCAATTGACCGGCGCATGGCGGCGATAGCTCAACGCCTCGGCAATGTGAATGCGCGTGACTTTCTCCGCTCCCGCCAGGTCGGCGAGCGTCCGCGCGACGCGCAGGACCCGGTGATAACCACGCGCCGAGAGGCGCAGCGCCTGCGTCGCCTGGACGAGCAGCTTCTGCCCGGCGTCGTCCGGGGTCGCGACCGCTTCGAGCAGTTTGCCGTCGGCCTCGGCGTTGGTTCGCGTCGTCGTCCCGGCGTAGCGCGCGTTCTGGATCTCGCGCGCCGCCGCAACTCGCGCGCGGACGGTAAGGCTGTCGTCGGTCGGCGGGGGCAGCGTCAGGTCGGCGGCGCTGACCGCGGCGACGTCGACGTGGAGGTCGATGCGGTCGAAAAACGGCCCCGAAATCCGGCTCTGGTAATCGGCGGCGCATTTCGGTGCGCGCGAACACGCGAGCGCGGCGTCCGCCAGATGCCCGCAGCGGCACGGGTTCATCGCCGCGATCAACTGGACCCGCGCCGGGTAGGTCAGGTGCGCCGCCGCACGGCTGACGGTGACCGTCCCGGTTTCGAGCGGCTGGCGGAGCGAATCGAGTACCGCGCGCTGGAACTCGGGCAGCTCGTCGAGGAACAGCACGCCGAGATGCGCGAGGCTGACCTCGCCCGGTCGCGCCCGCGCGCCGCCGCCGACCAGCGCCGGCATCGACGCGCTGTGGTGCGGCGAGCGGTAAGGGCGGGCACGAAGCAATTTGCCGCCTTCGAGTTCGCCCGCCATCGACGCGACCATCGACACTTCGAGTGCCTCCGACGGCGTCAGGTCGGGGAGGATGCCCGGCAGTGCGGCGGCGAGGAGCGACTTGCCCGACCCCGGCGGCCCCGACATCAGCAAATTATGCCCCCCGGCGGCGGCGATTTCTAGCGCGCGCTTGGCGGTCTCCTGCCCCTTGATCTCGCCCATGTCGGGGCCCGAGCGGACGATCTCGGCGACGCTGCGGATCGGCGGCGACAGCAACTGCGTGCCCTTGAGGTGGTTGATCAGCGTCAGCAGGTCGGGCGCGGCGATGACGTCGACCTCGCCCGCCCACGCCGCCTCGCCGCCCTGTGCCGCCGGGCAGATCAGCCCGAGGTCGTGCGCCGCCGCGTGGAGCGCCGCGAGCAGCACCCCCGGCACTGGCGCGATCCGCCCGTCCAACCCGAGTTCGCCGACGACGAGGAACCCGCTGAGCATCTCGCTATCGAGCAGCCCCATCGCCGCGAGCAGCCCGAGCGCAACCGGCAGGTCGTAATGCGACCCCTCCTTCGGCAAATCGGCGGGCGACAGGTTGACGACGACGCGCTTCGGCGGGAGCGCGAGACCGATCGCGTCGAGCGTCGCCTGGACGCGCTCGCGGCTTTCCTTGACCGCCTTGTCGGGCAGCCCGACGATGATGAAGTCGGGACGCCCGCCGCTGACCTGGACCTGCACGTCGACCGAGCGCGCCTCGAGCCCGAGGAACGCGACCGTCCCGACATGTGCCACCATTTCGTTACGCTCCCGTCACGCCCCGCTCCCCCTGTAGCGGCAAGGTGCGCGCGTGGGCAAATCGCTGGGATCGTTCCGGGTGTGACGCTGTTCACAGCGGATGCATCGGCGCTTGTCCAAATTGCGCCACAGCCTGCCGCTATAGAATTGCTTCAAATGATCCACCAAAGCTTCGTCACCAGCCTGATCCGCAACGAGCCGGCGCGCGTCGCGCAACTCGGGGCCGGACTGGTGCTGATCGCGGTCGCCCCGCCGCTTGCTTTGATCCCGCAGCCGTTCCCGATCGCGATCATCGTCGCCGGTGCCGGGCTCGCGCTGGTGTTGCGCAATTCGAGCTGGGCGCGACGCCGCTATGTCCGCTGGCATCGCCGTCATCCGCGCGCTGGGCGCGTCGCCGATTTCAGCCTGCAGCGGCGCGGGCACCGTGACGTTCGCGATTTGTGGCGCTAAACCTCAAGAGATGATTGCCGCCCGAAGTTTGCTTGTTGCCGTTGCGCTGCTCGTCGCCGGGTGCAGTGGCCTCCTCGACAAGCACGGGTTCACCGATGTCGTCGAGACGAAACCGAATCCCGACGGCGCACTGGTCGCCGCGCTCGTCTGGGAGGAGCGTGGCATGGGCAAGCCGCACACCAGCGGCATCGTCGTCGTCGCGGAGGGTGGCGATCCGCTGACCGGAACCGCGGTCCTTCTGCAAAGCGAAGACTTCCGAAACGTCGAATACCGCTGGACCGGGGCGAACGCGCTCGAAATCCGCCTGCCGTGCGGCCAGTGGTCGTCGCTCGCGAACCATTGGCTGCAGCCTGAGACCAAGCGCGTCGTGGAGATCGACTTCCTGCCGCCGAAGGGGTGCGTGGCCAAGCCCGGCACGACCGCGCTGCCCCCCGGCGCGACGCAACCGGCGGCGCTGCAACTGTCGCCGAATTGACTCTTGGCGCTCGTGCCGCTAAGCGCACCACCTTGATTTCGGCCCCGAGTTTCGTGGCCGCAACGCGACGCCCGAGGAATGAGCGATGAAGCGGACCTTTCAACCGAGCCGACTGGTGCGAGCGCGCCGTCACGGCTTCCGCGCACGCATGGCGACCCCGGGCGGCCGCAAGGTGCTGGCGAACCGCCGCGCCAAGGGCCGGACCAAGCTGAGCGCCTAGCCGTTTCTGCGGCCCCGGTCGCACAGACGCATATTCCGACGGTTTCGGCGCGTAAGGACTTCCTTGCCGCCAATTCGGGCCGTCGCGCGCCGACTCCCGGTTTCGTCCTGCTCGTCCGTCGCCGCGATGACGATGCGCCGATGCGCGCGGGCTACACCGTGACCAAGAAGATCGGTAACGCGGTGATCCGCAACCGGCTCAAGCGGCGGATGCGCGCGCTTGTCCGGCAGGTGCTCCCCGCAAACGGCGTCGCTCACGCCGATCACATCCTGATTGGACGAAGCGAAGGGCTGACCCGCGGCTTCGACAAGCTCGCCGCCGATCTTGTCAAGGCGCTCGCGCGATGCGCTGGCTGAGCAACGTCCTGATTGCGCCGATCCGAGCGTACAAGCTCGTGCTGTCACCGCTGATGCCGCCGTCATGCCGATTTACCCCGACGTGCTCGACCTATGCGATCCAGGCAATCGAGCGCCACGGCCCGGTCAAGGGCGTCTGGCTCGGCACGAAACGCATTTGCCGCTGTCACCCATGGGGCGGGTCGGGCTATGACCCTGTTCCGGACGCTGCGGCGACCCCACATATCGCCCCGACGCAATGACGCCCCGCCCGACGCCCGCCCAGAAGAAAGCCTCCGCGTGACCGATAATCGCAACTTTCTCCTCGCCATCGTCCTGTCGGCGATCGTGCTGCTCGGCTGGAATTTCCTGTCGGACCGGTACATCCCCAAGGCCCCTGTGGCAAAGCCGGTGATCGCGTCGCAACCGGCGAACCCGGTCGCAGTCGCCGCCGATGGCACAGTCGTCCCCGCAGTCGGCGGTGCCGGGCAGCTGCGCGATCGCGGCGCAGTGCTGCGCGAGACGCCGCGCGTCGCGATCGACACGCCGCGCCTTTCGGGATCGATCAACCTCAAGGGCGCGCGTTTCGACGACCTCGTCCTCAAGGGCTATACCGAGACGATCGCCAAGACCTCGCCCGACGTCCGCCTGCTCGCGCCGAGCGGCTCGGCGCAGGCGTATTTCAGCCAGTTCGGCTGGAGCGGGACCGACGCTCCCCCCGCCGACGCGCTGTGGACCGCGAGCGCGGCAAAGCTGACCCCGTCGACCCCGGTGACGCTGTCGTACACCGCGCCGGGCGGCACCGCGTACGAGATCGTCGTCGCGGTCGATAACGACTATCTGTTCACCGCGACGCAGCGCGTCCGCAACGCCGGCACCGCGCCCGTCACCGTCCGCGCATGGGGCCTTGTCAGCCACGCCGGCGAGGGGCTCGAGAAGGACGCGGGCAACCTCCACGTCGGCCCGATCGGCGTCGTCGGCGACCGGCTCAAGGACAGCGAGGTCGCGTATAAAAAACTTACCGACGACGGGCCGCAGAGCTTCCCGACGACCGGCGGATGGCTCGGCATCACCGACAAATACTGGGCGGCGGCATTGATCCCCGACCAGAAGACCGCCGTCGTCGCACGCTTTGCCAAGGCTCCCGACAACCGCTTCCAAACTGATTACCTCAGCCCCGCCGTCGTCGTTGCGCCGGGCGCCACGATCACCTCCACCGCGCATCTGTTCGCGGGCGCAAAGGAGGTCGACGTCATCGGCCGCTACAAGACCGCGCTCGGCATCCCGCTGTTCGACCGCATCGTCTCGTGGGGCTGGTTCTGGTTCATCGCCCAGCCGATCTTCCAGCTGCTCGACTTCCTGTTCAAGCTGACCGGCAACTTCGGCGTCGCGATCATCGGCCTGACGTGCATCATCCGGCTGATCATGTTCCCGATCGCCGCGAAGCAGTTCAGTTCGATGGCGCGGATGCGGGTCGTCCAGCCGAAGCTCAAGGAGCTTCAGGAGCGCTACAAGGAAGACAAGCCCAAGCTCCAGACCGAGATGATGGCGCTGTACAAGAAGGAAAAGGTCAACCCGGTCGCGGGCTGCCTGCCGGTCGTGCTGCAGATCCCGATTTTCTACGCGCTGTACAAGACGCTGCTGGTGTCGACCGAAATGCGCCACCAGCCGTTCGTGCTGTGGATCAAGGATCTGAGCGTCGCCGACCCGCTGACCCCGGTCAACCTGTTCGGGCTGCTGCCGTTCACGCCGCCCGCGATGATCGGCATCGGGCTGCTGCCGATCATCCTCGGCGTGACGATGTACTTCCAGCAGAAGCTCAATCCGCCCCCGGTCGATCCGGCGCAGAAGCAGATTTTCGCGCTGATGCCGTGGGTGTTCATGTTCATCATGGCCCCGTACGCCGCCGGGCTCGTGGTGTACTGGGTGACGAACAACTGCCTGACGATGCTCCAGCAATGGGTGATGATGCGGCGGCATCCGATGCCCGCGACGCCCGCCGTCATCAAGTGATCGACGCTCCCCCCACTGGTCCCGAGGATCCCCCCGAAGACCCGAAGGCCGCCGCGTACCGGATCGAGACCGCGCGGCGCGTTTTTGCCGGGCCGATCGAGTTCCTGCTGTCGGCCCCCAAGCTCGAATTCCTCCCCGAGCCGAAGGTACCCGAAATCGCCTTCGCCGGGCGATCGAACGTCGGCAAGTCGTCGCTGCTTAATGCGCTGACCGGGCGCGCCGGGATCGCGCGGACGTCGAACACGCCGGGGCGGACGCAGGAGTTGAACGTCTTCGATGTCGGCGACCCGCTCCACTTCCGCCTGATCGACATGCCCGGCTACGGCTATGCCGAAGCGCCGAAGGACGTCGTCCGCAACTGGAAGGCGCTCGTGTTCGACTATCTGCGCGGCCGCGCGGCGCTGAAGCGCGTCCTCCTCCTGATCGACGCGCGCCACGGCATCAAACCGGTCGACGCCGAGATCATGGGGCTGCTCGACAAGGCGGCGGTCAGCTACCAGGTCGTCCTGACCAAGGGCGACAAGATCAAGCCGACCGCGTTGGTCGGCACCGCGAAGGCGGTTGCCGATATCGCGCGGACGCATCCCGCGGCGTTCCCCCATGTGTTGACGACAAGCGCGGAGAAGGGGGAGGGTATCCCCGAACTCCGCGCGGCGGTGGTGGCGGCGCTGACTTAGGGCGGTTCGAAGCGATCGAGTCGAGCGTCATCTGGCGATCGCGGCTTAACAAGGGGCGGGAAACGATATGCTCAAGCTGATCATCGGCAATCGCGCTTATTCGTCGTGGTCGCTGCGCGGGTGGCTCGCGCTCAAGCAGTCGGCGCTGCCGTTCGAGACGGTGCTGATCCCGATGGACACGCCCGAATGGGTCGACGGGTCGGCGAAGACGCTGATGCCCTCGGGCAAGGTGCCGACCTTGTGGGACGGCGACATCGCGGTGTGGGACAGCCTTGCGATCATCGACTGGCTAGCCGATCACCTCCGGACAGCGCGGATCAGCCGCGGGCATTTCTGGCCGCATGACCCCGCCGCGCGCGCGTTTGCGCGGTCGATGTGCGCCGAAATGCATAGCGGGTACGCGGCATTGCGCGCGGGGTGTTCGATGAACCTCAAGCGCGACTATCCCGGCTATGCGCCGACGCCCGAGGTCGCCGCCGACATCGCGCGGATCGACGCGCTGTGGACCGAGGCGCGGACCCGTTTCCACTCGATCGACGATGCGCATGAAGGGCCGTTCCTGTTCGGCACGCTCAGCGCCGCCGACATCATGTTCGCCCCCGTCGTCACCCGCTTCAAGACTTACGGGATCGCCTTGAGCGAGACGAGCACGGCCTATGTCGCCGACATACTCGCGCATCCGTGGATGATCGAATGGACCGACGCCGCGAAGGCCGAGACCTATCCGTTCAACCGCGACTATTTCGAGCAGCACGGCGGCGTCGACGGCGGCGTTCCCGCCTGAGGCCGGGCCTTCGCGAGACTAACCGCCGCCGAGCGCCGAGGCGGGGACGTAACCCGTCGCCTCGCTCCAGAACATGTCGACGTCGGGGTAGGTGCATCGGTCGGTCGCGGGCCGGTCGGTGCCGACTGCGAGGAAGACCGCATCGGCGGCGCTGCGATTGACGAGGTGATGGCCGTCGGCGACGCCCTTGGCAAAGCTGGCAACGTCTCCGGGACGCATCACGGACTCGCCGGCGTCGTCGATCAGGACCGCCTCGCCCGACAGCATGACGACGAGTTCGTCCTCGTCCGAATGCCAGTGGCGCATCGACGACATTGCGCCGGGCGCGAGGGTGACAATGTTCGCCCCGAAATCGGTCAGGTCGCCGCCGATTGCCCGGTTGCGGCGCCCGGCGACGAGTTGGTCGTACGGCGGGAGGTAACCGGTGCGGCTGACTTCCGGGAGAGCGGCGAGGTCGAGTTTGGGCATGGCTCATCTAGTCGCAACCGTCGTCGCTTGAGAAGGGGGCGGACAGCGGTTAGGCGGAACGGATGATCGATGCCCTCGACCTCGCCCGCCGCCTGATCGCCTGTCCGAGCGTCACTCCGGCCGATGCGGGCGCGCAGGATGTCCTCGCCGCCGCGCTCGAGGGGATCGGCTTCACCATCCACCGGCTGACCTTCGGCGAAGCGCCCGACGGGCCGATTGCCAACTTATTCGCGACGATCGGCAGCGGCGCTCCGCACTTCGCCTTTGCCGGACATACCGACGTCGTTCCGCCCGGCAACGGCTGGACGGGCGATCCATTCGCTTCAACAGTCGATAATGGCTGGCTTGTTGGGCGCGGGGCTGCCGACATGAAAGGCGGAATCGCCGCGTTCGTCGCTGCCGCCGCGACCACGGTCGCGCGCGGCTTCGACGGCACGCTGAGCCTGATCATCACCGGCGACGAGGAAGGCCCCGCGACCTTCGGCACCGCGCCGCTGCTCGACTGGATCGAGGCGAACGGCCATGTCCCCGACCTATGCCTCGTCGGTGAGCCGACCAGCGCGGCGGTGCTCGGCGACATGGTCAAGATCGGTCGACGCGGGTCGCTAAACGCGTGGATAACCGTCGACGGCGCGCAGGGCCACGTCGCCTATCCGGCCAAGGCCGACAATCCGGTGACGCGCCTCGTCCGCATCCTTACGCGCGCCAAGGAGCGCGTGCTCGATTCCGGAAGCGACTGGTTCGACGCGTCGAACCTCGAGGTCACCGACCTCACCGTCGGAAACCCGGCGGCGAATGTCATCCCGGCACAGGCGAGCGCGCGGTTCAACATCCGCTTCAACGATCTCCACCGCGGGGCCGACCTCGAAGCATGGCTGCGGGCGCTCGTCGCCGAGGAAGCACCGTCGGCGGATGTCGTCGTGCGGATCTCGGGTGAAGCGTTCCTGACCGAGCCCGGCGCGCTGTCGGCCCTCGTCGCCGGAGCGATCGAATCGGTCAGCGGAAAAGCGGCTGTGCTCTCGACGAGCGGTGGCACTTCGGACGCACGCTTCATCCGCCGTCTGTGCCCGGTCGTCGAGTTCGGGCTTGTCGGCGCGTCGATGCACAAGGTCGACGAGGCAGTGCCGGTCGCCGACATCGCCGCGCTGACGGCGATCTACAACGAAGTGCTGATGCGCGTCTTTTAGCTGCTGAACGCCATGCAGGCCGAGCGCCTGATGCATGCGCGGAGTTCGCGTTGCCCCACGGTCCGGGCGCGCTTGGTGCGCTTGACCTCGCTCAACGGCTTTTCGGGCCTGGGGAGAGCGATCCGGTAGAAGGCGGGCGTTGCCCGCACGCCGCCGATACTCTCGAAAAAAGCGTCGTACACGTTTGCAAAGGCTTGTTCGTCGCCAGTATCGCGAGCGGGTTGGGCGCTCCCTGCAATCCCGGCGAGCGCAGGGATGCCATAGCAATTGGCAATCCCGGCCAGGACAGCGATGAAGACGATCGCCGGTGACAGGTTGCCGAGCGACCGGATTGCCGCCCGCAAACGGTTGAGATCCGCCGGCATGCCTTGGATGCGCGTCACCGCGATTATCGTCTCGGCGGGCGACCCCGCCAGCGACCCCGGCGCGAAACTGAACGAGCAGATCGAAAGGATCGCATCGTCGAGCGTGTACTTAAGCGTCAACTCGCCCTCGTTATCGGTCGGATGTGAGAACACCACGTCGACGCGGTGATGCCCGGCGTCGCTGTCGTGGCACCAAAGTCGCTTCCCCCCGTCGACGATTGCCGAAAAAGTGGCAGCCGGGACTTTCGTCGCGATGAAATCATAGTGATGGATCATCAGCGCGGCGCGCTCGTCGCTCGTCAGTCCGATCGCCAGATGAAAAGGGTTCAGATATTTTCGCGCGAGCTGAGGCTGCCGCGCGCGGATCGCCGCGAAGATTGGCCGTCCGACCGCCTCGCGGACCGCGCGATGCCGGCCGCGATTTGCCAGCAGGGTGCCGAGACGCGCTGCCAGTCCGGCGAGCTTCGCGCCTTCGGCGACAAAAGCAGTCGGCTGGATGCGCATCGAGATCAAGCCGTCACTTGCAGAATAATCACCAGACCCGTGTAATAACCCCCGAAGCCGAAGGAAATACCGGGGCAAGTCGCATTGTCAAGCTGGACGCCTAGACACAAATAATGTTCCGCTTGCCAAACGACTTTGGTCATTTGATTAACTATAGTGCTCAATGCTGATGCAGACGCCACATTTAGGACGATGTTTTTGGCGTGCTGACTACGATAATCGCCGATAGGCGGACGCAGGCCGTCATCGCTACTTTGCAGCCAGCAGAGGTGACGCATGGGTTGCGGCGGGCGGCCCGCGACGCCATTTCGGAGCGGTATAAATCCGGGGCTCCCATGCAGCACGACGACGATACCGACCTTTCGCCCGAACTCGCCAGCGTTGCGCCGATCCCGCAGGAACGCGTCGAGGCGGCGATCCGCGACTTGATCCGCTGGGCAGGGGATGACCCCGATCGCGAAGGGCTGCTCGACACGCCGGGCCGGGTGGCGCGCGCGTATCGCGAATATTTCCGCGGCTATCTCGAGGATCCCGGTGTCCACCTTGCCCGCACCTTCGGCGAGGTCGGCGGGTATGACGACATCGTCCTCCTCCGCGATATCCCGTTCCAGTCGCACTGCGAACACCACATGGCCCCGATCATCGGCAAAGCGCACATCGCCTATCTGCCGCGCAACCGCGTCGTCGGCATCTCGAAGCTGGCGCGCGTCCTCCACGGCTATGCGCGGCGGCTCCAGGTCCAGGAGCGTCTCACTGCCGAGGTCGCTGACTGCATTCAGAAGCAACTCGATCCGATCGGCGTCGCCGTCGTCATCGAGGCGACACACAGCTGCATGAGCGCGCGCGGTGTGATGACGACGGGGGTGACGATGACCACCAGCCGGATGATGGGCGTCTTCCGCGACGACGACCGGTCGCGGAAAGAAGTTCTCGCGCTAATGGGCAAGGGATAGCGGCCGTCCCGGCTCTATCCTGTGATCGGACTTGTGCGCGGCAGCCGATTCGCTGACTAGGAACGATCTATCAGTCTCGCCTCCTGAGCGAAGGACCACGACCCGATGACGATGTTCATGTTTGCCACCGGCATCGAGAATTCCTACCCGATGGTCGGTGGCAAGCGGGTCGACGAGATGGCGAAGTGCCGTCACTACGATCACTGGCAGGCCGATTTCGACGCGGTCGAGGACCTCGGTATCGGTTATCTGCGCTACGGGCCGCCGATCCACACGACATGGCTCGGCGACGGCAAGTACGACTGGAGCTTCACCGACACGGTGTTCGGCGACCTGCTGCGGCGCGACATCACGCCGATCGTCGACCTTTGCCATTTCGGCGTGCCCGACTGGCTCGGCAACTTCCAGAACCCCGATTTCCCGGTACTGTTCGCGCGATACGCTGGCGACTTTGCCGCGCGCTTCCCGTGGGTCCAGCTCTACACGCCGGTCAACGAGATGTTCATCTGCGCGCTGTTCTCGGCGAAATACGGCTGGTGGAACGAGGCGCTGTCGAGCGACCTCGGTTTCGTCACCGCGCTGAAGCACATCGTTCGCGGCAACGTGCTGGCGATGCAGGCGATCCTCGACGCACGCCCCGACGCGATCTTCATCCAGTCGGAGAGCTCGGAATATTACCACGCCGACAACCCCGCCGCGATCGGCCCCGCCGAGGTGCTCAACTCGCTGCGCTTCCTCAGCCTCGACCTCAACTTCGGGCGGCGGACGGGATCGGAAATGTACCAGTATCTCCTCGATAACGGGATGAGCCGCGACGAGTACGACTGGTTCATGAACGTCCGGCTCAAGCAGCACTGCATCATGGGCAACGACTATTACTTGACGAACGAGCATCGCGTCGCCGCCGACGGCAGCAGCCGAGCGTCGGGCGAGGTGTTCGGCTACGATGGGATCACGTGGCAGTATTTCCAGCGCTACCGCCTGCCGACGATGCACACCGAGACCAACCTCGCCGACTACGGCGACGGGCAAGCGTCGGTCGACTGGCTGTGGAAGCAGTGGGCGAGCGTCCTCAAGGTGCGCAACGACGGTATCCCGATGGTCGGCTTCACCTGGTATTCGCTGACCGACCAGGTCGACTGGGACACCGCGCTCCGCGAGGACAATGGCAGGGTCAACCCGCTCGGGCTCTATGACCTCGACCGCAAGATTCGCCCCGTCGGCGCGGCGTACAAGCAACTGATCAAGGACTGGGCGCTCGTCCTGCCGACGCAGAGCGTGTGCATGGTCGTGCCGCTGGTCAAGCCGAGCGAGTATAACGATCCGTGGGCGCAACGCCGCCGCGAGGACGCCGCCGCGGTGCGCCGCGCCAAGCACGCCAACCTGACGCAGCTCGAAACGAACAGCTAGGCGGCCTCGCGTAGCTTCGCTGGGGCGGTGAACTCCATCGTCCCGTCGGCAACCTTGCCGTAGCGCAGCGCGAGCAGGTCGCGGACGTAGTTCTGGTGGACTTTCCACGGCACTGCAGTCCCCTGCTTGGGGAACTTGTCCATCGACCGCGTGACATAGCCCGACGAGAAGTCGAGGAACGGCGTCTCGCCGCTCGCCCCCGCGTCGCGGCGGGGCGTGGCGATGCGCGTGCCGGTGCGGTCCATGTGCTTGAGCAGACGGCAGACGTACTCGCTCGTCAGGTCGGCCTTGAGCGTCCACGAGGCGTTGGTGTAGCCGAATGCGCTCGCGAGATTGGGGACGTCGGAATACATCATCCCCTTGTAATTGAACGATTTCGCGAAATCGACCGGCGCACTGTCGACTGACACTGCCATCTTGCCGAGCAGCGACAGATTGAGCCCCGTTGCGGTGACGATGACATCGGCGGGCAACTCGGCCCCCGACTTGAGGACGATGCCGTCGCGGGTGAAATGGTCGATGTGATCGGTGACGACCGATGCGCTGCCGCCCTTGATCGCGTCGAACAGGTCGGCGTCGGGGACGAGGCACAGCCGCTGGTCCCACGGATTGTACGCCGGGGTGAAGTGCTTTGCGACGTCGTAGTCGGAGCCGAGCTGGGCGCGAACGCCGTCGAGGATCAGCCCCTTCACCTTCCCCGGATTTTTCCGCGACTGGTTGAAGAACATCATGCCGAGCAGGACATTCTTCCAGCGGACGAGCGCATAAGCGAGCTTGGCGGGGAGGTTGCGCCGCAGCCGGTCGGCAATGCCGTCGACCGCCGGGCGCGCGACGACGTACGACGGCGAACGCTGGAGCATCGTCACATGCGCCGCCTTCCGCGCCATCGCGGGCACGAGGGTTACCGCCGTCGCGCCGCTGCCGATGACGACGACGCGCTTGCCGGCATAATCGAGGTCGGCGGGCCAGTGCTGCGGGTGGACGATCTGCCCGGCGAAGTCGGCGCTGCCGGCGAACTCGGGGGCGTAGCCCTGCGCGTAATCGTAATAGCCGCTGCACATGAAGAGGAAGTTGCAGGTCAATTCGACGGGCACGCCATCGCGGGTCGCGGTTACGGTCCACAAAGCGTTGGCGCTCGACCATGCGGCGCTGTCGACGTGGTGGCCGAAGCGGATGCGGCGGTCGATGCCGTGGTCGGCGGCGGTGTCGCGGACGTAGTTCAGGATCGACGGCCCGTCGGCGATCGCCTTCGCTTCGCGCCACGGGCGGAAGGAATAGCCGAGCGTGTACATGTCCGAATCGGAGCGAATGCCGGGGTAGCGGAACAGGTCCCACGTCCCGCCGATCGCGCCGCGTCCCTCGAGGATCGCATAGGTCTTGCCCGGACACAGCGTCTGCAGATGGTACGCCGCACCGATGCCCGACAGGCCCGCACCCACGATCAGAACGTCGAAATGCTCGGTCATTGCCGCGCCTCCACCCAAGTCATTGAGAGGCTAGCCGATCTTTTGCGGACTGGCTATCCGCGCAGGCGGTAGCTCGTGCCGAGTGCAAAAGTCTCGCCCGGAGCAAGCGTTGCGATCCCCGGATGCCCCGGGATGTTGAGCGCATCGGTCGGGTGGGTCACCGCCTCGATCGCCGTAATCGTGTCGCCGACCGGGGCGAAGACGACCATCCACCGCGCCGCCGGCCCTGCGACGATGTCGAGCGAGACGCCGTCGGGCCATTCGATCGTGGCGTCGCCGCCAAAACCCGCAAAGACATTGTCGGTATCGTGGTCGGCGGGATGGAGCCGGTCGGTCAGCTCGGTCGACGGGTCGGCGACGAAGGCGGTTGGCATGACGAACGCGTCGGTCTCCCACCAGCCCTCGGTCCGCGTGATCAGCCGCGTTCCCGGCGGATTGGGGAAATAAGGGTGGAGGCCGAGCCCGGCGGGCATCGGCGTCGCACCGTGGTTGGTCACTGCAATTACCCAGTCGATGCCGTTCGGCTGGATGACGAAATCCTGCGTCGCGACGAAATCCCACGGCCATTCGTCGGCGACGTGGACATAGGTCAATCGCGCAGTCGACTGGGTCACCCCGCTCGGCGCCCACGGTTTATGCCAGCCGAGGCCGTGGATACTGTGCGGCGACGGCGGAAAGTTGAGAGGGAGCTGGACGCGCCGCCCGTCCCAGTCGAAGCGGCCACGGTCGATGCGATTGCTGTACGGCACCAGCGGAAAGGCGCTCAGGCTGAGCGGATCGCGCTTGTCGACCGCCCCCGGCAACGCATCGCGCAGCACCGGCCGCCCGCGCCAGTGGAACGCGGCGATGCCGCCCCCCGCCTCGGGCGCGAGCGTCAGCAGCGTGTCGCCGCTGGTGAGGGTCAAGAGATCGGTCATGCGCGGGCGACGATGGCGGCGACTTCGGCCGGACGCAATGGCGGCGCGAGTTGCGCAATGTCGCACTGGTGCGGGGCCTTGTCGGGGCGCCAGCGGACGAAGCCGGTACCGTGGCGGAAGCGGCCCGAGGTGACCTGGTCGTACGTCACCTCGACGACGAGTTCGGGGCGCAGCGGCTGCCATTCGGCCGAGCGTTCGGTGTTCCATCGGCTCGGACCGCCGGGGGCCTTGCCGGTGAAACCCGGGGCCTCGACGAGGACTTCGAGCCGTTCGGTCAGCGCCACGCGGTCGACGTCCTTGATCCCTGAGGTAAAGCCGACGTGATCGAGTTGGCCGGCGGCGTCGTACAGCCCGAGGAGGAGCGACCCGACCTGTTTGCTGCCACTCGCGTAGCGGAAGCCGCCCACTACGCAGTCGGCGGTGCGACTGGGCTTGAGCTTGAGCATCGCGCGCTCGCCGCTGCCATAGGGATCGTCGCGGCGCTTGGCGACGATGCCGTCGAGTGCGCCGCCGCTCGTCGCGAGCCACGCCGACGCGGCGGTGGCGTCGCGGGTCATCGGGGACAGTTGCAGCATCGGATCGTCCTCGCCCGCCATCAGCGTTTCGAGCGCCTCGCGGCGGCTGCTCAGCGGCTCGGCCGTGAGGTCCTGACCGCCCGCAGCGAGGCAGTCGAAGACGATGAACTGCGCCGGGGTTTCGCGCGACAGCTTGGCGATCCGGCTCGCGGCGGGATGGAGCCGTGCCTGCAGCGCATCGAACGCCAACGCGCCGTCGATCGTGACGATCACTTCACCGTCAAGGACGAAGCGATCGGCGGCGAGACGCGCGACCAGCGCTTCGATCTCGGGGAAGAAGCGCTGGAGCGGCTTGCCCGACTTCGACATCAGCGCGACATCGCCGCCATCGCGAAAGGCGACGCAGCGGAAGCCGTCCCACTTCGGTTCGTACTGCCAGCCGTCGCCGTCGGGCAGCGCCGCGACGAGCTTCGCCTCCATCGGCGCGGTGGTGAGGGGCAGCGGCAACACGCAGCGTCTAACGCGGCTCCCACCCGGGCGGGGCCATCTCGAATCCGGCAAAATCGAAGCCGGGGACGACGACGCAGCCGACAAGCGCCCAGCCGTCGCCCGCCGTCGCTGCCTGCCATAGTCCCGCCGCGACGACGTGATGCGGGGCGTCGCCTGCCGTCGGGTCGGGGCCGAGGCGGATCACTGTTTCGGTCCGGTCGAAGGTCCGCAGCGTGAGCGGCGTCCCGGCGTGGAACAGCCAGATCTCGCTCGCATCGACGCGGTGCCAGTGGCTCGATCGCCCGGCTTCGAGGAGGAAGACGATCGACGTCCCTGCCGCGCGCTCGCCCGGCTCGGTGTCGGCGCGCCACGTCTCGCGGTACCACCCGCCCTCGGGGTGCGGCGCAAGTCCGAGCGCGGCGATCATTGCCGCTGCATCAGCCACGGTAGATCCCGCCCGGCATCCCGGTGACGCCGTGGCCGAGTATTTCGAACAGCCCCCCGGCGAGCGGCTGCGCGGCGGCGGCATCGGCGTCGAGCTCCTGCGCCGCGCTGGTGACGAACAGCCGGTCGAAGCGCGCGCCGCCGAACGCCATGCAGGTGATGTTCGACACGGGCAATTTATGCTCGGCGACGATCTCGCCCTCTGGGGACACGCGGCGGACGCACCACCCGCCCCAGAATGCCACCCACAGATGCCCTTCGGCGTCGGTCGTCATTCCGTCGGGGTTGCCCGACACGTCGCGCCAGACCTTGAACACCCGCCGGTTCGACACCTCGCCGTCGGCGGCGAGGTCGAAGGCATAGGTCGTCCGGTCGAGCGTGTCGGTGTGATACAGGATTTTGCCGTCGGGGCTGAACGCCGGGCCGTTCGAGATGCGGTAGCCAGTGTCGATGCTCGTCCAGCGACGGTCGGCGCCAAGGCGGTAGAGCACGCCCGACCGGTCGCGCTTGAGGTCGTCCATCGTTCCCGCCCAGAAATTGCCGTACGGGTCGATCTTGCCGTCGTTGAAGCGGTTCGTCGGAAAATCGGGTTCGGGATGGTCGATCACCTCGAATGCGCCGGTGTCGGGGTCGAGGAAAGCGAAGCCGAGCTTGGTCCCGGCGACGAAACCGCCGCTTGCGCGCAGGCCGATCGACCCGACCCGGCACGGAGCGGTCCAGTCGCGGCGCTCGCCGGTTGCCGGGTCGAAGCGGTGGATCGTCGATCGCTCGATGTCGACGAACCACAGCAATCCGCGCGCCGCGTCCCAGATCGGCCCCTCGCCGAGGTCGCAGTGCGCCGGCCACACGCAGCGCCAGCCGGGACCGTCGAGTGCTGTTTCCATCGTTGCTCCTTAGCGCCGAGAGACTAGATACGCTATCGCCTGGGCCGACCGTGGCCATGAACGTTGGAAACCGCATGACCGATCCCAAGCCCCTCCGCTCCGCCGCAACCTACGGCAAGCGCGACCGCGACGGCTTCATCCACCGGAGTTGGATGAAGGCGCAGGGCTTCCCCGACCATGTCTTCGACGGCAAGCCGATCATCGGCATCTGCCAGACCTTCAGCGAGTTCAACCCATGCCACAGCCACCTCCGCGACATCGCCGAGGGGGTCAAGCGCGGGGTCTGGGAGGCGGGCGGCGTCCCGCTCGAATTCCCCGCGATGTCGCTCGGCGAGACGCAGATTCGCCCGACCGCGATGCTGTTCCGCAACCTGATGAGCATGGACGTCGAGGAATCGATCCGCGGTTATGCGATGGACGGCGTCGTCCTGCTCGGCGGGTGTGACAAGAATTCGCCCGCGATGCTGATGGGCGCGGCGTCCGTCGGACTGCCGGCGATGCTCGTCAGCTCGGGGCCGATGCTCAACGGCAAGTTCCGCGGCACCGACATCGGCAGCGGCACCGACGTCTGGCGCTTCAGCGAGGAGGTCCGCGCGGGGACGATGTCGAACGCCGACTTCATGGCCGCCGAGGCCGGCATGTCGCGCTCACCCGGCACGTGCATGACGATGGGCACCGCGTCGACGCTCGCGTGCATCTTCGAGGCGATGGGGCTGTCGCTGCCGTTCAACGGGACGATCCCCGGGGTCGACGCGCGACGCAAGGCGATGGCGCACCGTACCGGCAACCGCATCGTCGAGCTCGTCCGCTCGGGCGCGACGATGGCCGATGTGCTGACGCGCGAGGCGTTCGAGAACGGGGTCAAGATGTGCGCGGCGATCGGTGGCTCGACCAACGCGGTCCTCCATTTGCTCGCGCTCGCCGGGCGCGCCGGGGTCAAGTTCGACCTCGCCGACTGGCAGCACCTCGGCGCATCGGTGCCGCTGCTCGTCGACCTGATGCCGTCGGGGCGCTTCCTGATGGAGGATTTCCATTATGCCGGCGGCGTGCCCGCAGTGGTCGCCGAACTCGGCGAGGCGCTCCATCTCGATCATGTCGGCGTGTCGGGGCTGAGCCTGCGAGATATCGCGGGGACGGCGCGCAACGATAATCCCGAGGTCATCCGCCCGCTCGACAAGCCGCTGATGGCCGAAGGCGGGCTGGTCATCCTCAAGGGCAACCTCGCCCCGCGCGGTGCGGTGATCAAGCCCGGCGCGGCGTCGCCCGAGCTTCTCCAGCATCGCGGTCGCGCGGTCGTGTTCCATTCGATCGAGGATTTCCACGCGCGCGTCGACGACCCCGATCTCGATATCGACGCGTCGTGCGTGATGGTCCTCCAGGGCTGCGGCCCGCGCGGCTATCCGGGGATGCCCGAGGTCGGCAACATGCCGCTGCCACGCAAGCTGCTCGAGGCCGGGGTCCGCGACATGGTCCGCGTGTCCGACGCGCGGATGAGCGGCACCGCGTTCGGCACCGTCGTCCTCCATTGCGCCCCCGAGGCGCATATCGGCGGGCCGCTCGCGTTGGTCCGCGACGGCGACATGATCGCGCTCGATACGGCGAATGCGTCGCTGACGCTCGAAATCAGCGACGAGGAGATGGAGGCCCGCGCGGCCGCATGGGTGCCGACGCCCCCCGCCTACGACCGCGGCTGGTACAAGTTATACATCGACCACGTCACCCAGGCCGACCAGGGCGCCGACCTCGACTTCCTGCGCGGATCGAGCGGAAGCGTCGTGACCCGCGAGTCGCACTGATGGCGGGGACCGACTTATCGAACGGCTTCGTTGCGGTCGACTGGGGCACGACCAACCGCCGGGCGTGGATGATTGACGCCGCCGGGGCCGCGAGCGCGCCGGTGACCGACGCCGAGGGCATCCTCAGCGTGACTGACTTCCCCGTAGCCGTCGCCGCACTCCGCGACCGCGCCGGGGGCCGCCCGTTGCTGATGGCGGGGATGATCGGGTCGAACCGCGGCTGGCATGAGGTGCCGTACGTCGCTGCCCCCGCCGGGCTCGCTGAAATCGCTGCGGCGGTGACATGGGTCGAACCGGGAGTCGGCATCGTGCCGGGCGTTTCGTTCATTGACGGCGACCTCCGCGCCGACATCATGCGCGGCGAGGAAGTCGCGCTGCTCGGCGCGTGCGCGGCGGCGAGCGTCGAATGCGACGGGCTCGTCTGCCACCCCGGCACGCACACCAAGTGGGTCGAGATGGAGGAGGGCCGGATCGCGCGCTTCCGCACGGTGATGACCGGCGACGTGTTTGCCGCGCTCGCGCACAAGTCGATCCTGTCCGACCTGCTCGCCTGCCCCGCCCCGGTCGACGAGGCCTTCCTCGCCGGGGTCGATCACGCGCTGGCGAATGCAGACCTGACCGCCGAACTGTTCGCGGTTCGCGCGCGCGTCATTCTCGGCAAGGCGGAGGCGGTCAACGCCGCGTCGTACGTCTCGGGATTGCTGATCGGCAACGACGTCAAGATCGGCCTCGGGCGGCTGCGCGCCGACGTCGTTCCCGTACTCGGCAGCCCCGATCTGACCGGCCGCTTCGCCGTGGCGCTGGCCCGCGCCGGCCGCGAGACGATCGAGCGCGACGGCGACACTGCCTTTGTCGCTGGAATGAACGCGATCGCGGGAGCCTTGGCATGAACCATCTCGACACCTTCCGCGCGCATTTCGCCGAATGTCCGCTGATCGCAATCATCCGCGGCGTCACGCCGGGCGAGGTCGTCGCAATCGGCGATGCGCTGGTTGCCGCAGGCATCCGTATCATCGAGATCCCGCTCAATTCGCCCGATCCGTTCACGAGCATCGAGCGGCTCGCGAAGCATCTCGGCGATGCGGCGACGGTCGGCGCGGGAACGGTCCTGTCGGCGGCGCACGTCGAAAGCGTCCACGCCGCCGGGGGGACGCTGATCGTTTCGCCCAACGCCGACACCGCGGTCATCGCCGCGACGGTCGCCGCGCGACTGGTATCGGCCCCCGGCTATTTTACCCCGAGCGAGGCGTTCGCCGCGCTCGCCGCCGGGGCGCACATCCTCAAGCTGTTCCCGGCCGAAGCCGCAACGCCGACGGTCCTCAAGGCGCAGAAGGCCGTGCTGCCGAAGGACGTTCCTGTGCTCCCGGTCGGCGGGATCACTCCCGAAAGCATGGCGGCATGGATTGACGCCGGTGCCGCGGGTTTCGGGCTTGGCGGCGGCGTGTTTCGCCCCGGCATGACCCCCGCCGACGTAAGAAATGCTGCATCGCAGTATGTCGCGGCGCTTTCACGCTAGACCCGTGATTCTCGGCTGCTAGGCTTGGGCGATGGCCACTGCACTTTCCGCCCCCGCCCTGTTGCGTGAGCGCGTCTCGCTCGACGGCGTCTGGGATTTCCGCCTCGACCGCGAGGAGACATGGCGCGCGATTCAGGTCCCTGGCGTCTGGCAGGCGCAGTTCGACGATCTGCGCGAGACGCAGGGCGTTACATGGTACCGGCGCAACTTCACCGTCCCGCGCAAATGGCAGAGTGGCGACGCCAGCCATGAAGTCGTCCTCGGCTTCGGCGCGGTCAACTATCTCGCCGAAGTCTATGTCAACGGACGCCGGGTGACGGTCCACGAAGGCGGTTATCTGTCGTTCGAAGTGACGCTCGACCGCGACGCCTTGTGGTCCGACAACAGCCTCGAAGTGAAGGTGACGCTGCCGTCGAACGACCGCGCCGAGTTTCCCGACCACCCGTTTCAGGAAATCCCGCACGGTAAGCAGAGCTGGTACGGCCCAATGGGCGGAATCTGGCAGCCGGTCTGGCTCGAACGCCGCGCGGTGGCGAATCTTGGCGCAATCATCCTCGGTGCCGATCTCGACTCCGGCGCGGTCGGGGTATCCGTCGCGGTCTCGCCTGGCGCGGCCGGTGCGGTGCTCGTCGCGACGATTGCCGGACCCGACGGCGCAGTGGTGGGGCGCACGCGGGTCGATTGCGGCGATCGGGCACTCGTCCCGTTCGGCATCACCGTCGCCGATCCGCAGGCATGGTCCCCCGACACGCCGCATCTTTACGACCTGTCGGTCGAACTCGTTACCGGCACGACGGTGCGCGACAGCGGCACGCGGCGCTTCGGCTTTCGCACGATCGCGACGAAGGACGGGCAATTCCTGCTCAACGGCAAGCCGTTCTACATGCGCTGCGCTCTCGACCAGGATTACTATCCGGAGGGGCTCTACACCGTCCCCAACCTCGCCTACCTCGAAGACCAGTTCCGCAAGGCGAAGGCGCTCGGCCTCAACACTGTCCGCTGCCACATCAAGGTCCCCGACCCATTATACTACGAAGTCTGCGACCGGCTCGGGCTGCTGGTGTGGACCGAGTTTCCCAACTTCGAACGCTTCAGCGAAAAGGCGAGTGAGCGCGCGAGGATCACCGCCGAGGGCATCATCGCGCGCGACGGCCACCACCCGTCGATTATCGCGTGGACGATCATCAACGAAGATTGGGGGACCCGGCTCACCGAGGACCCCGATCACCGCCGCTGGCTGATCGACCAATATGACTGGCTGAAGCAGCACGACCCGAGCCGCCTCGCGGTCGACAATTCGGCGTGCTTCCCCAACTTCCACGTCAAGACCGACATCGAGGACTATCACTATTACCGCGGCGTCCCCGACCGGCGCGGCGAATGGGACCATCTGACCGACCGCTTCGCCGCGCGCGAGGACTGGACCTTCAGCCCGTATGGTGATGCCGAGCGGCGCGGCGACGAGCCGTTGGTCTGCTCCGAATTCGGCGTCTGGGGGCTGCCCAACCCGCGCGACCTGCGTCGCGGCGGTACCGTCGACCCGTGGTGGTTCGAGACCGGCGCGCAATGGGGCGAGGGCGTCGCCTACCCCAAGGGGCTCGAGCAACGCTACCGCGGCTTCTTCCTCGACCGCGCCTTCGGCAGCTTCGACGCGTTCATTACCGCGACCCAATGGTATCAGTTCACCGGGCTCAAATACCAGATCGAGAAGCTCCGCAGCAGCGCGTCGATCCAGGGCTATGTCATCACCGAGCTGACCGATATCTATTGGGAAGCCAATGGGTTGATGGACATGGAGCGCAACCTTCGCGCCTTCCATCTCCCCTTCGCCGACGTCAACGCCGACATCGTCCTCGTCCCCGGCTTCCGCCGCTGGGGGTATTGGGCGGGCGAGGCAATCGATTTCACGCCCGCCGTCGCTACCGGCGGCTGCACGGTCGAGCCCGGCGCGGTCCTCGACTGGAGCCTCGAACCGCTCGGGCTATCGGGACGCGTGCCGGTCGCAGCGGCGGGGACCGGCTGCGTCACGGCGATTGCAGGGTTCGACGTCGTCCTCCCGGCGGTCGAAGCTTCGGTCGCAGTGACGCTGCAGATGATCCTGCGCGATGCCGACGGCGGGGTCCTCGCGCGCAATTACGAAGCGCTGAGCATTTATCCGCGCCTGCCCACGCCCGAGACTCCGCCGATCTGGACTGACGACGAGGGGATGCGCCACCGGCTCGTCGCGCTTGGCTACACGCTTGCCGATACCCCCGACGCGGCGCTGTCGCTTGGTCGCGCGATGGACACGCGGCTCGTCGAGGCGGTGCGGCGCGGTCATCGCGCGCTGGTCGTGGTCGAGGACGGCCCGAGCCGCTGGCTGCGGTCCGACGAGCCGCCGTCGTTGATGCCGGTGCCGTATCACATGGACCAGGCGTTCCCCGGGCTGTTCGCGCAGAACCGCGACAACACGATGTATCGCGGCGACTGGATCACCGCGTTCAGCTGGCTCCAGCGGTCGGGGCATTTCGCGGCGATCCCGGCGCACGCGACCAACGGCCCGATGTTCGACCTGTCGTTCGAGCGCATCGTGCCGCATCACGTCCTCGTCGGCATGAAGCCGTGGGAGCACGAGGCGCACGTTCCAGCCGGGCTCGTCGTCGGCTGGGGCCACCGCGCCAGCGCAGTCATTGCCGAACGCTGGTTCGGGCGCGGCAAAGCGGTGCTGACGTCGTTCCGTGTCTACGCCGATGCCCCGGGAGCCGATCCGGTGGCGACGACGCTATTCCATGCGCTGATCGCCCAAGCGCTAAGCGGTTAGAATCGAGCGGCTGGACTTATTTCGTGTCGTCGGCCTTCTTGTCGGTCGAGATCCCCGGAGCGTCGCGTTCGGTTTCGCTCCCCGACACCGTGCCCGACTGAGCGTTGGTCCCCCCGGTCGCGTGACCCGAGGTGTTTGCCGCCGCGGGGAGGTCGCGGTCTTCGTTGCTGCCGGTCACTGCGCGTCGCCGCCGTCGCCGTCGCGAGTCGCGTTCGGATTGTCGCCGCCGCGATACGCCGGGTCGGTCTGCCCGCCGGGCGAGCCCGCGCCGCCGGTCGTTTCGGTTGTTTCGGAGCGTGCGCCACCACCCGACTCGCCGCCGCCGTTTGCACCCGGCGTGCCGTCGATATCGGGCCGGGCGTCGACGTTGCCGAAGCCGAGTTCGCGATGATCCTTGTGGTCGGTCATAGTCCGTCCTCCTGCGAGGGTTAACGTCCGCCTCGCCCGCGCCGTTCCGCACTGCTAGGTTCTGCTGCAACACGCGCGGGCCGTAGCGTCCGCGTACAACGTCTTGGGGACGATGATGACCGACGAGCTTTATCCCGTGACCGCCGCTGCGGCCGCACATACCGGGATCGACACCGCGACCGCCGCCGCGATGCGCGCCGCCGCGCACGACGACCCCGACACCTATTGGCGCGGGCAGGTCGACCGCCTCGACTGGGTCAAGCCGCCGACGAAGATGGGCAATTGGAGCTTCGACCCCGTCGACATCCGCTGGTTCGAGGACGGCGTGCTCAACGCCAGCGCCAACTGCCTCGACCGCCACGACCCCGCTGTCGTCGCGATCGTGTGGGAGGCCGACGACCCCGCGACCGCGCCGCGCCGCATCACGTATGGCGAACTCCTCGCCGACACCTGCCGGATGGCGAACGTCCTGATCGGCCTCGGCGTCGACAAGGGCGACCGCGTCACGATCTATTTGCCGATGATTCCCGAGGCGGTCGTCGCAATGCTTGCGTGCGCGCGGATCGGCGCGGTCCATTCGGTCGTCTTCGCCGGCTTCTCGCCCGAGGCGATCGCCGGGCGGATCACCGATGCCGCGAGCCGCGTCGTCATCACCGCCGACGGCGGCTGGCGCGGCGGCAAGCCGCTCCCGCTCAAGGCCGCGGTCGACAAGGCCGCCGACATCGCCGGGACCGTCGAGGCGATCCTCGTCGTCCGCCATTCGAGCGCGCCGGTGACGATGCATCCCGAGCGCGACCATTGGTGGCACGACCTCAAGAACGCGGTCCCCGCGACATGCACCCCCGAACCGATGGGGGCCGAGGACCCGCTGTTCCTGCTCTACACCTCGGGGTCGACCGGCAAGCCGAAGGGCGTCCTCCACACCACCGGCGGCTATCTGCTGTGGGCGAACCTGACATTCGACATCGTCTTCGACTATCGCCCCGGAGAGGTCTTCTGGTGCACCGCCGACGTCGGCTGGGTCACCGGGCACAGCTATACCGTCTATGGCCCGCTATCGGCTGGGGCGACGGTGCTGATGTTCGAAGGCGTCCCGACCTTCCCCGACAGCGGGCGGTTCTGGGCGATCATCGCGCGGCACAAGGTCAATGTCTTCTACACCGCGCCGACGGCATTGCGCTCGCTGATGCGCGACGGCGATGCGCCCGTCGAGGCGCACGACCTGTCGTCGCTGCGGTTGCTCGGCTCGGTCGGCGAGCCGATCAATCCCGAGGCGTGGGGCTGGTATCACCGCGTCGTCGGCAAGGGCCAGCTGCCGATCGTCGACACGTGGTGGCAGACCGAGACCGGCGGCATCCTGATCTCGCCGCTTCCCGGCGCGACGCCGCTTAAGCCCGGATCGGCGACGCTGCCGCTCCCCGGGGTCGAACCCGCCTTGGTCGACGCCGAGGGCAAGTTCATCGACGGACCTGCCAGCGGCAACCTCGTCATCACCCGGAGTTGGCCCGGGCAGGCGCGCACGCTCTACGGCGACCATACCCGCTTCGCCGAGACGTACTTCAGCACCTACAAAGGGTTGTACTTCACCGGCGACGGCGCGCGCCGCGACGACGACGGCTATTATTGGATCACCGGGCGGGTCGACGACGTCATCAACGTCAGCGGCCACCGCCTCGGCACCGCCGAGGTCGAAAGCGCGCTCGTCGCCCACCCGCACGTCGCCGAGGCGGCGGTCGTCGGCTTCCCGCACGACATCAAGGGGCAGGGGCTGTACGCGTACGTCACGCTGATCGCCGGGATCGAATGTTCCGACGAATTGCTCGCCGAACTTCGCACCAGCGTCCGCACGATCATCGGCCCGATCGCCACCCCCGACCACCTGCACATCACCCCGGCACTACCGAAGACGCGGTCGGGCAAGATCATGCGCCGCATCCTGCGCAAGATCGCGGAGAACGACTTCGGCGCGCTCGGCGATACGTCGACGCTCGCCGACCCGGGGGTGGTCGACACGCTGATCGAGGGGCGGCAGAACCGCTAGGCGGTTATGGCTGCTTCTGCGGCGCGCCGACGGCAAAGGCCTGACCGCCGATGACGACCTGCGACAGCCGGTTCGAGGTCGATGCGGCGGCGGCATAGTTGCCGCGCTGGAGGTTGGCGGTGATCGCGATCTGCGCGCTGCGCAATTTGAGCAGCTCCGACGGGGCGATCAAATGCGGGCTTGCGGGAACCGGAATGCCCGGCGCGGGGGCCGACGGCTGAACTGCAGCCCCCACCGGGGCCGCCGTCAGCGCCGCGACGAGCTGGCCGTTGCTCGCGGCGAGGTTCTGCGCCGTCGCCTTGACCTGCTGAAGACTGCGCGCTTGTTCGATCAGATTGTCGGCGCTGATCTTGAGCGTTGCCCCCGATGCGACGTCGAACGGCGTGTCCTCGACGACGGCGGCACCTCCGCTTGCGTCGAGCAAGCGCATCGCAGGGGTCGGCAGGTTTTCGGTGGCGAAGCTCGGTGAGAAGGTCACCGTCATGCGGCCCGGCCCGGCGGGCGCGCCCTGCCCGATGGTAAATTGCGCGAGCGAGATCAGCAGGGCGACGAGCGCGAAGGCGGCACCGAGCGTCAGCGCGCGCATCCGGAAGGCGGCAAGCCCCGGATCGACCGGCTGCCCGCGCCAGACGAGGAGAAAGGCGAACAGGAACACCGCCATGCCGACGCCGATGCCGCCGAGTTGCGCGAGTTTGGCGACGCCGTCGATCAGGCTGGCCGGTAAATCCATCGCGCTTCCCCCGCTTAGACTTTGGCGAGCCTAGCACAGATCGGGGAACGAATCATGGGACGAGCTGCTATCCATGGTCTTCAACGACGATGGAAACACGATGGCCGACCTTCTTTGGCAGGGCAAATACCTCGAAGTCCGGCGCGACGGGACGTGGGAGTATGCCGCTCGGGTCGGCGGGATGGGCGCGGCGGTTATCCTTGCGGTGACCGACGCGCGCGAGATCGTGCTGGTCGAGCAGCTGCGCCGGGCATTGGGGAAACCGACGATCGAACTGCCCGCCGGGCTGATCGGTGACGACGGCGACTTCGACGCGGCCGCCGCCGCGGCGCGCGAGCTCGACGAGGAGACCGGGTTCACCGCAACCGGCTGGGAGCGCATCGGCGACTTCGCGACGTCGCCGGGGATGTCGTCGGAGATGTTCACGTTGTTCCGCGCAAGCGGGCTGAAGCAGACCGGCTCGGGCGGCGGTGTCGCCGGGGAGGACATTACCGTCCATGTCGTGCCGCTCGACGGGATCGGCGACTGGCTCGCAGTACAGCGGGGGCGTGGCTGCGTGATCGATTGCCGCCTGATCGCGGCGTTGGGGCTGGTCTGACGCTTGAGTACGGCGCTGTCCTACAGGTGCGCCGTCATGCTAGACTTTCCAGCGACGCGGACGTGCGACGAAGACGTGCGACGAAGAGGGCGGAATCATCTCCGTGTCGCCAGAAAACGAGGCGCGAACTCCACCGCCTTTTGTGTGAACTTATTTTGAACTTCCCAGATAGGTTCGTTCAGACCCGCTTCGTCAGCGCGATCGCGACCCGGCAGCCGGCGCGGATTACCGCCGACATCACCGGGAAGCCGGTCCCGCCCATCGCGCTCGCGGTCTCCTTATGCTCGACCTCCTCGGCCTGGAAGTCGGCGATGTGTGCGGCGAGCTCGGGGTCGATGTCGCCGCCCTTGCCGTCGGAAAGCGCGTCGCGCTGCGACTGGTAGTGCCGGTCGATCTCGGTCTCGACCGCAACGGTGCACGCCATCGCGGCGTCGGGGCCGAGCAGCGCGGTCGCCGCACCCAACGCATAGCCGGCGATGTGCCAGATCGGGTGGAGCAGGGTGGGGCGGACCCGCCGCGCGACGATCATCCGGTCGAACACCGCGAGATGCCGCGCCTCCTGCGCCTTCATCCGCCCGATCTCGGGCGCGATGGGCGACCGGTTGCCCATCACCGCGAGCTGCCCCGCATAAATCCGCGCCGCGCCGTACTCGCCAGCGTGGTCGACCCGGATCATCTGCTCGACGGTCTCACCAGCCACAACGCAACGCCTCCAATCAGGGTCGAAAACAAGGCGTTATACCCCGCCATCGAGATACCGAACAGCGTCCACGCCGCCGCATCGCAACGGATCATCGGCGTCGCCAGCGCGGCAGTGATGAAGTCGGGGCCCGAAGCCAGACCCGCGGCGGTGCACGCCTGCGGCCCGGCCCACCAGTGATACTCGACCCCGGCGTGAAAATATCCGATCGCCGCCGTCGCCAGCACCGCCAACGCGGCGAGCGCGACGACCGCGCGGTTGCTCCGCATTGCCCAGGCGACCAGCCCGAGGGCAAGCGCCGCGACATGCGGCCAGCGCTGCCACAGGCACATCTCGCACGGGGCAAGGTGGCCGATGTACTGGAACGCGAGTGCCCCGCCGAGCAGCGCAGTGCTGCCGACAAGGACGAGCGCATTGGCGGCCTGATTAGAGCGCATAGCGGATCACCACGAAAGCGGTCAGCAACAGCAGGCAGACGATCGCGACCCAATGGAAGTGATGCTCGATGAAGTGCTGCGCGGCCGTGCCGAACTGGCGCAGGAGCAGCGCAACGACAAGGAAGCGCCCGCCGCGTCCGACGATCGAGGCAAGCAGGGCCCCTGCCAATCCGAGGTGGACGCTCCCTGCCGCCACTGCTGCTGGCATCGGCGCGAGCAGGAACGCGACCGGCCACAGCGCTGCATTGCCCGCGACCTGGACCTTGAACTGGTCGAACTCGGCCTTCTTGTGGAGGAAGATCAGCAGCGGATCGGCCACCGCGTTGAACAGCGACGCGCCGATGTAATACGCGATCACGGCACCTGCCGCCGACGCCACCGCGCCGATCACCGCATAACGCAGCGACCGCTTCGGCTGTGCGATCGACATCGGCAGCTGGAGCAATTCGGGCGGAATGGTGAACAGCGCCCCGTCGATGAACGCGACCAGCGCCAGCCAGCGCTCGGCATCTGGGCGGCCAGCGAGGACGATAAGCCGGTCGTAAAGTGAGCGGAGCAAGCAGGGACCCTTCCGGCAGCGACGATTTGCCGTCTAGCACGTCGGCGGCTCAAGTCGTCGACAAAGGTGTCGCCGAGCGTTCGGTAGTGATCAAAGGAGCATGTTTTTGATCGACGACCACAAAGACGACCGCGGCGCGACACTCGAGCGGAAGCGGACGCTCAAGATGGCGGAGTCTACCCACGCCTACGTCCGGGGCAACACCGTAAAATTCTACGAGTGGCTCGCCGAATCGTCCGCCGCCGCCGCGCTGCCCGCCGAACCGCCGGTATGGATCTGTGGCGACTGCCACCTCGGCAATCTCGGGCCGCTCGCAGATGCCGACGGCAAGGTCGACGTGCAAATCCGCGACCTCGACCAGACCGTCATCGGCAATCCGACCCACGACCTGATCCGGCTCGGGCTGTCGCTCGCCACCGCCGCGCGGGGTGCAGACCTGCCCGGGGTCACGACCGCGCGGATGATCGAGGAAATCGTCGACGGCTACGATTCCGCCCTCGCCGATCCCAGCCATCACGACCCGGCCCCCGAGCCCGACGCCGTCCGCGCGGTCAGGCGGCGTGCTCTCGGCCGGCGCTGGCGGCACCTTGCCGAGGAGCGGCTGAGCGACATCAAGCCGACGATCCCGCTCGGCAAGAAGTTCTGGGCGCTGACCGATGCCGAGCGTTCCGGCCTCGACGCGCTGTTTGCCGAGGACGGGGTCAAGCAGATGGTGACCACGCTTAGCGGACGGAACGATCACAATGACGTTGCGCTGGTCGACGCCGCGTACTGGATGAAGGGGTGCAGCTCGCTCGGGAAGCTGCGCTTTGCAGCACTGATCGCCATCGAACGCCACGGCAAACCGCCACAAATGGCGTTGGTCGACATCAAGGAGGCGGTCGCGGCAGCGGCCCCGGCAGCCGCCAGTTCGACTATTCCGGCCGACCACGCAATCCGCGTCGTCACCGGAGCGCGCGCGCTGTCCCCAAACCTCGGCGAACGAATGCTTGCGGCGAAGCTGCTCGGCAGTCCGGTCGTGTTGCGCGAGTTGATGCCGCAAGACCTCAAGCTCGAGATCGACCAGTTCTCGCGCGTCGAGGCGACGAGAGCGGCGCGTTACCTCGGCCAGGTCGTCGGCAAGGCGCATGCACGCCAGATGGATCGCGCAACGCGGCGGGAATGGCGGTCGTTGCTCGGCGACTACCGTGGCAGCGGCATCGAGGCACCATCGTGGCTCTGGCGCGCGGTGGTCGACCTCGTCGCCAGCCACGAGGCCGGCTACCTCGAACACTGCCGCCGCTATGCGATGGCAGCTTAGCCCTTCGCGGCGGTCTGCACCGCCGCGCCCGGCGCGAGCCGACCGATCAGCTTGACCGCATAGTCCATCTGATAGTCGGTGATGCCCTTTTTCTTGAGCGTCTCGGGGGTGTCGGCGAAGCGCGGATCAGCCTTGACGTCGGTCTCGATCAGCTTGTCGCCCGCCTTGACCTCGTTGATCAGGTGGCGCTTGAGGTCGGCCTCGCGCAACTTCGGGCGCGACGCGTCGGCGGCGAGCGGATCGCTGAGCTGCGGCACGACGATGTCGGGCTCGATGCCGGCTTCCTGCACCGAACGTCCCGACGGGGTATAGTAACGCGCCGTCGTCAGCCGCAGCGCGCTGGTTTCGTCGAGCGGGATCAGCGTCTGGACCGATCCCTTGCCGAAGCTGCGCTGGCCGAGGATGATCGCGCGGCGCTGGTCCTGCAGCGCCCCGGCGACGATCTCGGCGGCCGACGCCGAGCCTTCGTCGATCAGCACGACGACCGGTTTGCCGCCGGTCAGGTCGCCGCTATGCGCGTAGTAACGCTGGATATCGTTCTTTGTCCGCCCGCGCTGCGACACGATCTCGCCGTGGTCGAGAAAGGCGTCGCTGACCTCGATCGACTGGTCGAGCAGCCCGCCGGGGTTCGAGCGCAGGTCGATGATGAAGCCGCCGAGCTTGTCGCCAAGCTGCTTCTCGATCCCGGCGATCGCCGCCTTGGTCGCGGGTCCGGTCTGCTTGCTGAACGAGGCGATGCGGATGATCCCGGCGTCACCCTTGACCTCCCACTTGACCGGCTTGATCTGGATGATCTCGCGCTTGAGGGTGAATTCGAGCGGCTTCGGCGCGCCTTCGCGGATCACGGTGATCTTGATCGTCGTGCCCGCCGCGCCGCGCATCTTGTCGACCGCCTCGGTCAGCGTCACGCCGTACAGCAGCTCGCCGTCGATCCGAGTGATGTAGTCGCCCGACTTGATCCCGGCGCGAGCGGCGGGCGTGTCGTCGGTCGGGGCGACGACCTTGACCGCGCCCTCCTCGGTCGAGACGGTCAGGCCGAGCCCGCCATATTCGCCGTCGGTGACCTGCTTCATGTTGGCGAAGTCGCGTGCGTCGAGGTAGCTCGAATGCGGATCGAGGCTGGCGAGCATGCCGTTGATCGCACCCTCGATCAGCTTCTTGTCATCGACCTTGTCGACGTAATCGGCGCGGACACGTTCGAACACATCCATCAGCGCGTCGAGGCGCTTATTGGTATCGGTCTCGGGCGCCGCCTGGAGCATCGGCGCGGGGAGCAGGACGAGAAGGCTCGCGGTCAGCGCAAGTCGGACGCGGGTCGACAGCATAAGCAATTCCTTCGGCAATCCGCCAGATATAGCATTTCGGCCGCAGCTAGCCATCACGATGATACGGATGTCCCGCCAGCAGCGATGTCGCACGATAAAGCTGCTCGGCGAGCATTGCGCGAACGAGCAGGTGCGGCCATGTCGCG
Source organism: Polymorphobacter megasporae (assembly GCF_018982885.2). NCBI lineage: Bacteria > Pseudomonadati > Pseudomonadota > Alphaproteobacteria > Sphingomonadales > Sphingosinicellaceae > Glacieibacterium > Glacieibacterium megasporae. The sequence continues at coordinate 1,484,313 of NZ_CP081848.1, forward strand.
GGGCCGAAACTGAGCAACAAGCCGGCAGTCGCCCGCGCAGCTTCGCCATGCCCATCGGCCGGACCGATGATAAAGCGCGCCTCGCGCATCCCGTCGTCGCGCCACCCCGCCAGCCGGTCGGCAAAGGCGCGCGACGTCAGCGCGGTGCCGCGTTCGTCGAGCAGGACCGTCACCGCGGGGGTCGGCAGGTCGGGGACCTTGCCGCTGCCCGCGTCGCTCAACTCGGTCAGCGTCAGCGGCCACGTGATGCGCTTGAGATAACGATCGACGAGGTCGGCCTCCGGTCCGCGTCCGATCCGGCCATGCGCAACGACGTGAAGGCGCAATTAGTCGTCTTCGCCGTCGTCGAAGGCCTCTTCGGTGCCAAGTGAGGCGGCCTCGAACGGAGTCGCATCGGGAACCGGGTCGAGATCCTTGAATGCGGAGGCTTTCGGCGGGGCGCGGCGCTCGCTGGTCGATCCGCTCGGGCCATCGAACGCCCACATCTTCTCGAGATTGTAGAAGGTGCGGACCTCGGGGCGGAACAGATGGACGATGACGTCCTGCGCGTCGATCAGCACCCAGTCGGCGGCGGGCAGGCCTTCGATCCGAACGCTGCGACCGAGTTCAGCCTTGGCACGCTCGGCGATCTTCGCTGCCATCGACGCGACCTGCCGGGTCGACCGGCCGCTCGCGATGACCATATGATCGGCAATCGATGTCTTGCCGGCGAGCGGGATCGACACGACCTCGACCGCCTGGTCGTCCTCGAGCGTCGACATCACCAGCGCGTGGAGCGCCATCACCGCGGGGTCGTTTGCGCCGACGGCACGCGGTGCAGCAGCGGTCGTCAAAGCCGTCCGGGGAGCGGCGGCGGGAGTCAAAGCCAAGTCGTAGTCCTCATCATCGGGAAGCCCGGCCGCGATCGGCCCAGGTCGGGTCAGCACTCCGGATCGCTGTCGCCGACAGCGGGCTCATCCTGATGTCGAGAACGACGATCGCCGGAAGCCTCCATTCGCGCCAGCGTCGTGCGGATGCCGAAGCATGCCGCCAACGCCTGAACCACGCCATCGCCGGCGCCGTCAAAGCTGGGCCCATATAGCCCGGACGCGCAAAAACCGCAATCGGTACGAGACGCGCCAGCGCGCGCCACCGCGACCACTGGTCGAAGTCGACGAGGTTGTCCGCGCCCATCAGCCAGACAAAGCGGACCTTGGGGTAGCGGCGGAGCAATGCGGCGACGGTATCGACCGCATAGCGGGTGCCGAGCCCGACTTCGAGATCGCTGACGACGATGCGCCGGTGCCGCGCGACAAGGTTCGCCGAGGCGACCCGCGCCGCGAGCGGGGCCATGTCGGAGCTCGTCTTGAGCGGGTTCTGCGGACTGACCAGCCACCACACTTCGTCGAGGTCGAGCAGCCGCAGCGCCTCGACGCTGATGTGGCGATGCCCGGCATGCGCTGGATTGAACGACCCGCCGAGGAGCCCGACGGTCTTCAGCCGCGCACCTGTCCGGTGCCCCGCACGATGTTCTTGTACGTTGTAAGCCCTTCAAGTGCCACAGGGCCGCGGGCGTGGAGGCGGCCGGTGGCGATGCCGATTTCTGCGCCGAAGCCGAACTCGCCGCCGTCGGCGAACTGGGTCGAGGCGTTGTGGAGGACGATCGCGCTGTCGACCTCGGTGAGGAATCGCGCGGCGGCAGTGGGGTCGGCGGTGACGATCGCGTCGGTGTGGTGCGAGCCGTGACGGGCGATGTGGTCGACTGCTCCGGCAACTCCATCAACGAGGATTACCGCAGTGATTGCATCGAGATACTCGGTGTCCCAGTCGCTGTCAGAAGCGAGGATAAGGCGGGTGTCGAGGGGCATGAGGTCGGCGGAGGCGCGGACTTCGCAGTTGGCGTCGAGGAGGGCGGTGATCAAACTGGCGGCATCGGGGCACGCGCGGTCGATCAGCAGCGTTTCCATCGCGCCGCAGACGCCGGTCCGGCGCATCTTGGCGTCGAGGACGATCGCCTTGGCCATCGCCGGATCGGCGGCGGCATCGACGTAGACGTGGTTGTTTCCGTCCAAATGCGCGAGCACCGGGACCCGCGCTTCGGCCACGACGCGCGCGACTAACCCCTTGCCGCCGCGAGGAATTATGACGTCGATCAGACCATGGGCGGCGAGCATTGCGCCGACCAGAGCGCGGTCGGGGGAGGCGACGAGCTGGATCGCGGCGGCGGGGAGCCCGGCGGATTCGAGGCCTTCGACCAATGCGGCGTGGATTGCGGCGTTCGATGCCGCTGCTTCGCTGCCGCCGCGGAGAATGACGGCGTTTCCGGCCATCAGGCACAGGGCTCCGGCATCGGCGGTGACGTTCGGGCGGCTTTCGTAGATGATCCCGACCACGCCGAGCGGCACCCTAACCCGTTCGAATCGCAGGCCGTTGGGCTGTTCCCAGGCGGCGATCACCGCACCGACCGGGTCGGGCAGGGCGGCGACGGCGTCGAGTCCGGCGGCGATTGCCTCGATTCGGGCCTCGTCGAGGGTCAATCGGTCGATCAAAGCGGGTGAAAGATGAGGTGCCGCCGCCAGATCGCGCCGATTCGCTGCCAGAATCGCTCCGGCCCTCGCGCGCACAGACACCGCACAGGCGCGCACCCCGTCGGCTTTCGCCCGCGCCTCTTCGCGCGCTAGCAGCACCGCCGCCCCGCGCGCAGCGGCCCCCATTTCGGCGATGATCGCCGTCGCGTCGGTCACAGCAGCACCAGATGATCGCGGTGGATCAGCGCCGAGCGCGGGGCATAGCCGAGCAGCCCGGCCTGCGCGTCGTTGCGCTGGCCGGCGATGCGCGCGGCGTCGGCGGCGTCATAGGCGGAAAGCCCGCGCGCGACCGCACCGCCGGGGCCGACGACCTCGACGACGTCACCGCGTTCGAACCGGCCCTCGACGCGGATCGCCCCGGCGGCGAGCAGGCTGCGCCCGGCGGCGAGGGCGACGACCGCCCCGGCGTCGACGAAAATGCGCCCGGCGACAGTCAGCCGCCCTGCCAGCCACGCCTTGCGCGCGCGCGCAGCCGGTCCCGCGACGAACACCGTGCCGTGGCCGGTCGCGGCGAAACGCGCGAGCGGACGGTCGACGCGCCCATCGGCGATCGCAAGGTGGATGCCCGCCGCGAGCGCGATCTTCGCCGCCGCGATTTTCGCCGCCATCCCTCCGGTGCCGACGCCGGAGCCCGATTCGGCGCTCGCCATGACCTCGACCTCGGGGCCGATCGCGTCGACGGTCGGGATCAGCGCCGCCGCCGGATCGCGCCGCGGATCGCCCGAATACAGTCCGTCGATGTCGGACAGCAGGATCACCGCCGCGGCCCCGGCGGCCTGTCCGGCGCGCGCGGCGAGGCGGTCGTTGTCGCCGAAGCGGATTTCGGCGGTGGCGACGCTGTCGTTTTCGTTGATCACCGGGACGACACCGAGCGTCAGCAGCCGGTCGAGCGTCGCTGCGACGTTGAGGTAGCGCCGCCGGTCCTCGAGGTCGCCGAGCGTCAGCAGGATCTGCGCCGCCTGGATATCGTGCGCTGCGAGCAGTTCGGCATAGCACGATGCGAGCATGATCTGTCCCGTCGCGGCTGCCGCCTGCGCGTCCTCGAGGCTCGCCCGCCCGCGCTTGGGCAGGCCGAGCCGCTGCGCCCCAAGCGCGATCGCGCCCGAGGTGACGATCGCGACCTGTTGGCCTGCGGCGCGTCGTTCGGCGATATCGGCGAGGACGCCGGCGAGCCAGTCGCGACGGACGATGCCGTCGTCACCGACGAGGAGCGAGGAGCCGATCTTGACGATGAGTCGGGGGCATTGCGCGGGGGAGAAGCGCGCGACGCGCTGGCGGATTGCGTCGTCCCCCCCATTAAGCTCGTCATCCCCGCGCAGGCGGGGACCCATCACCCCGACCGGCTGGGCTGATGGGTCCCCGCCTGCGCGGGGATGACGGTTGAGATTAGGACCGCCCCCCTCAACTGAAGCCGCACCCCCGCCTTCGCGGGGATGACGGTTGGGGTTGGACCCGCCAGCGTCAACTGCATCCACGCTTTCGCTGGGTGCGCGGTTGGGATTGGAGTCGCTCCCTAGACCGGCGTCCACGCCTTGTCCTTCGCTGCCCCTGCCGCGGGGGCCTTCGCCTTGCCGACCGCCTCGACCAGCCGGTCGAGCACCGCATCCATGCCGTCGCGGGTTGCCCCCGACAGGACGAACACCGGCTTGCCGCTCGCCTTTTCCAGTGCTTTCTTCTTCTTCGCCAGCACCTTCGGCTCGACGAGGTCGCTCTTGTTCAGCGCGATGATCTCGTCCTTCGACTCGAGGCCCGCGCCATAGGCGTCGAGTTCGTCGCGGACGATCTCGTACGATTCGACCGGGTCGGGCTCGTTGGCGTCGACGAGGTGGAGGAGGATGCGGCAGCGCTCGATGTGGCCGAGGAAGCGGTCGCCGATGCCGACCCCGTCGGCGGCCCCGGCGATCAGCCCGGGGATGTCGGCGAGGACGAATTCCTGCCCCTTGTGGCCGACGACGCCGAGCTGCGGCTTCAACGTCGTGAACGGGTACGCGCCGACTTTGGCGTGGGCGTTGGTGATCGCGTTGAGCAGGGTCGACTTGCCCGCATTCGGCATGCCGAGCAGCCCGGCGTCGGCGATCAGCTTGAGTCGCAGCCAGACCCACGCCTCGGCATAGTCGCCGCCGGGTTCGAACTCGCGCGGCGCGCGGTTGGTCGACGTCTTGAAGAAGGCATTGCCCTTGCCGCCCTCCCCGCCGCGCAGCAGGACGATCCGCTGGCCGACCTTGGTGAAGTCGGCGAGCATCGTCTGGTCTTCGTCATCGTCGATGATTTGCGTGCCGACCGGGACCTTGATGACGAGGTCGTCGGACCCGGCGCCGGTGCGGTCGCGGCCCATGCCGTGCTGCCCCCGCCCGGCCTTGAAGTGCTGCGAATAGCGGAAGTCGATCAGCGTGTTGAGCCCGGCGACGCTTTCGAAGACGACATCGCCGCCGCGCCCGCCGTCACCGCCGTCGGGGCCGCCGTATTCGACGAACTTCTCGCGCCGGAACGAGACGGCACCGTCGCCGCCCGCACCCGAGCGGAGGTAGATCTTGGCTTGGTCGAGGAACTTCATGGCGGACTAATACACGATTCTGGCGCGAGGTGCTTGCTGCGGGAATGGGGCGGGGCGAGGGTCGATCAGATGCTCACGGGCAGCGCGTCGCACCTTGGAGCGGTGCGTTGCGATTACTTGCGACGGCAACCCTGGACGAACGCGACCTCTAAACGGCATCATCCCCGCGGAGGCGGGGACCGAAAGTCACGCCGCTGGTGACCTTGGGTCCCCGCCTACGCGGGGATGACAGAATTGAGGGCGGGGCCGATCGATTGACGACCGCGAACCGCGCTCCAGCAAACTATTCGGCGGCGATTGCCATCGGTTCCGGTCGTGCGTCGACGCTGACGTACTTGCGGCCGAGCTTGCCCGAGTGGAACACGACGACACCTTCGGCGGTGGCGAACAGCGTGTGGTCCTTGCCGAGGCCGACGTTGCGGCCCGGATAGACGCGCGTGCCGCGCTGGCGGATGATGATGCAGCCGCCCGTGACGTCCTGGCCGCCGAAGCGCTTGACGCCGAGACGGCGCCCTGCGGAGTCGCGACCGTTGCGGGACGAGCCGCCTGCTTTCTTATGTGCCATGGTGCCTTAACCTACCGAAACGATCTTCAGGACCGTCAGCTGCTGACGGTGCCCGTTCTTCCGGCGATAGTTATGCCGGCGCTTCTTCTTGAAGATGATGACCTTGTCGCCCTTGGTCTGCGCGACGATCTCGGCGGTGACGCCGCCCGCCGAAACGAGACCGCCGTCGCCGAGCATCAGCGTCTCGAGCGTGACAGTATCACCCGCCACGCCGTCGAGCTTCTCGACGATGATCTTGTCGTCGGTGGCGACCCGATATTGCTTGCCGCCCGTGCGCACTACCGCGAACATGTTCTTTAACCTTGGCCGAATCGATTTGCGCACGGGTCCGCCACGGGGGCGGTCGTACGGGAAGCGGGTTGCTAGAGGGTGAGGCCGCGGTTGTCAACGTTTGCGGGGGCCGGGGGTTGGCGCTGACTTCCTCCCTCTCCCCTTGAGGGAGAGGGACGGCGCGCCCTTGCGCGCAGGGTGAGGGTGAGTGCGGGGAGAGTGGCTTAAAATGCCATCCGCACCCTCACCCTGGTCGCGCGAAGGGCGCAACCGTCCCTCTCCCTCAAGGGGAGAGGGAAGACCGTCACCCGCTGCGACCCCGCCGCCGGGTGACGCTGCCCCCCGCCGTCCCTATCTTCGCCCCATGAACATCGCCTTCACGCCCCCCGCGCCGGTGCCCCTGGCCAAGCCGTTGTCGCGACTGCGCGGGGCGGCGCAGTTGCTCAGCGATCCGCTCGGCATGTGGACGCAGCGGCACTTCGACGAGTGGGTGTTGAGCGGCAAGTCGCTGCTCGGGCATATCACGATCGTCAGCGACCCGGCGTCGATCCGTACCTTCATGCTCGATCACGCGGCGAATTACGTCAAGGACGACCTCCAGCTGCGGGTGCTCAAGCCGAGCCTCGGCGAGGGACTGTTCACTGTCGAGGGGCCGGCGTGGAAGGTTCAGCGGCGCGCGCTCGCCGGGCTGTTCACCCCGCGCACCGTCGCCGGGTTCGCCGGGCCGATGGCGGCGGCGGCGGTGGCGCTGACCGATCGCTGGGCAAGACGCGGCGGGCGCAGGCTGCTCCAGGTCGACCGCGAGATGACGCAGGTGACCTTGGATGGGCTCGACGCGTCGATCTTCTCGGGCGGGCTCGGCGGTGACCGGGCGCAGGTCCACGACGCGCAGTCGTTCGTCACCGCTGCCGGGGCGATCGATCCGCTCGACCTGTTCGGTGCGCCGGCGTGGATTCCGCGCGTCAGCCGCCTGCGCGCGGCCCCGGTCCGGCGCTACTTCGACGGGCTGATCGACCGCCTCGTCAGCGACCGCCGTGCGCTCATCGCCGCCGATCCCGCCGCCGCGCCGCGCGACCTGCTGACCTTGTTGTTTGAGGCGCGCGACCCCGAGACCGGCGAGGGGCTGACCCCGGCGGTGGTCCGTGACAACGTGCTGACCTTCCTTGGTGCGGGGACCGAGACGACGTCGAGCGCGCTGAGCTGGGCGCTATATCTGCTGTCGCAGGATCACGCCGCGCGCGAGCGGATCGAGGCCGAAGTCGACGACGTCCTCGGCGGGCGGACGGTCGCGGCCGACGATGTCGCCAAGCTGGTGTGGACCCGCGCGGTGATCGACGAGACGCTGCGGCTGTACCCGACGGCACCCTTGATCCAGCGGATGGCGGTTGCCGAGGACACGCTCCACGGCGTGACGATCCCGCCGGGGTCGACCGTGGTCTATGCGCCTTGGGTGCTCCACCGGCATCGCAAATTGTGGGACCGGCCGGGCGAGTTCGACCCGACGCGTTTCCTGCCCGGAGCGCCGCCGATCGACCGCTTCGCGTATCTGCCGTTCGGGGCGGGACCGCGCGTCTGCATCGGCGCGAGCTTCGCGTTGCAGGAGGCGGTGGTGACGCTGGCGACGATCGTCCAGCGCTGCCGCCTCGACCTGCTGCCGGGGGCGGTCGTCATGCCCGAACACCGGATCACGCTGCGCCCCAAGCGCGGATTGCCGATGCTGGTGACCGCGCGCTAGACTGCGCGCATGGTCCGCATCCTCATCGCCGCGCTCGCCCTATTCCTTACTGGAGGTGTCGCGAGCGCCGCCGCGGTGCCGGTCGAGGGCGACTATGTCGTCCGCGATTTCACCTTCGCGTCGGGGGAGAAGCTGCCCGAGTTGCGGCTGCATTATACGACGCTCGGCACGCCGCGGCGCGATGCGGCCGGGCACGTCACCAACGCGGTGATGGTCCTCCACGGCACCGGCGGGAGCGGCAAGCAGTTCTTCGCGCCGCAGTTCGCCAACGCGCTGTTCGGCCCCGGCCAGCCGCTCGACACGTCGGTCTATTACGTCATCCTTCCCGACGAGATCGGCCACGGCGCGTCGTCGAAGCCGAGCGACGGCCTCCACGCGCGGTTTCCGCATTATGGCTATGCCGACATGGTCGCGGCGGACCATCTGCTGCTGACCAAAGGGCTCGGTGTCGATCGGCTGCGGCTGCTGATGGGCACGTCGATGGGGTGCATGCACACGCTGACGTACGCCGAGGCCTACCCCGGTTTCGCCCGCGCGCTGATGCCGCTGGCGTGTGTTCCGGTGCCGATTTCGGGGGCGAACCGGCAGTGGCGCAAGCTCGCGATCGACGGGATCAAGCTCGATCCGGCGTGGGCCGGGGGCGATTATAAGGTTGAGCCGGAGGCGGGGCTGCGGACGGCGCTGTCGCTGCTCGTCGCGTTCGGCAGCGCGCCGGTGTTGATGCAGCACGACCTGCCGACCGGCGATGCGGTCGACGCCGCGGTGACCGCACGGATGGCGCGCGACATGCCGCTGCGCGATGCCAACGACCTGATCTACCAGCTCGATTCGTCGCGCGACTATGATCCCGGGCCGAAGCTGGCGACGATCGACGTCCCGCTGACATGGGTCAATTCGGGCGACGACCTGATCAACCCGCCCGAGCTGCACCTGGTCGAAGGCGCGATCGGGCGAGTGCCGCAGGGGCGTTTCGTGCTGATCCCCGCGAGCCTCGCGACGCGCGGGCACGGGTCGCATACCTCGGCGGCGCTGTGGAAGGACGAGCTTGTCGCCCTGCTGGCGCGATCGGGCGGTTAGGCGGGCAGTTTCGCCGCTTTCGCCTTCTCCGCCGGGCGCTTCGACTGGGCGAGAACTGCGGCGGGATCGGCGGCGGTGAAGGCGCTCCCCGCGACGGTTTCGCTTAGCTGCGCCCAGGTGATCGGAACCGCGACCCCCGCCCCTTCGGGCGCGGACCGAATACGGCAGGACCGCAGTTGCGCCGCGCTGGTTGCGCAGCCAGTCGACGAAGATGCGGCCCTTGCGCTTGGCCTTGCTCATGTTGGCGACGAAGGCGTCGGGCATCTCGGCCTCGAGCGATTCGGCGAACGCCTTCGCCCATGCCTTGACCGCGGGCCATTCGGCGTCGGGGATCAGTGGCGCGACGACATGGACGCCCTTGCCGCCGGTGAGCATCGGGAAGCTTGCCAGCCCTTTCGACTTCAGCCGGTCGCGGATCAGAACGGCGGCGGTGCGGACGACGGCGAAGTCGAGCCCCTCGTCGGGATCGAGGTCGATCACCAGCCGGTCGGGGCGCTCGATATCGGCGACGCGGCTGCCCCAGCCGTGGAACTCGATCGTCCCCATCTGGACGCAGTTGAGCAGCCCCTCGGGGTTGTCGACGTAGAGGTACGGCTCGGTCTTGCCGTCGGATTCGGCGATGTCGACGTGGTGGACGTCGTCGGAGAACATGCCGCTGTCGTGCTTCTGGAAGAAACACGCCTTCGCGCGTCCCTGCGGGCAGCGGACGAGGCTGATCGGGCGTCCGCCGAGTTCCTTGAGCATGACGTCGGCGACGACCGCATAATAGTCGACGAGCGCGCCCTTGGTCATGCCGAGGTCGGGAAAGACGATGCGGTCGGGGCTGGTGACGCGGACGCCGTGGCGGTCGGGGGCGGGTGCGGCGGCCGGGGCGGCGCGAACCGGGTCCGAATCCTTTGCGGGGGCTTCGAGAACGACATCCGCCGCCTTCTTGTCGCTGCGCAGCCCGAGGAAGCTGGCGTGGCGGACGTGGCCGTCGGCGGTGAACTCGGCGAAGGCAATCTCGGCGACGAGCTCGGGCCGGACGAAATTCGCGCCGCGCTTGGCGATCGCAGGTAGCTTTCCGGCGAAGGGCGACTTGTCGGTGGCGAGCATGGCGAGCTTCGCCGTGACGTCTTCGAGCGTGCGGTCGTCGAAGCCGGTGCCGACGCGCCCGGCGTAGCGCAGCCCCCCGTCCTCCTGGACCCCGAGGAGCAGCGAGGCGAAGCCGCGCCCGTTCTCCGACTTCGACCAGCCGCCGATGACGAATTCCTGGCGGTGGGTGCATTTCGACTTGAGCCACGACCCCGACCGGCCGGGGCGAGACTTGCCGTCGGCGCGCTTCGACACGACGCCTTCGTAGCCCGCCGCACACAACGCCGAGAACATCGCCTCGCCGCCGCCGCGGACGTGCTCGGAATAATGCAGCGGCGCGGGGGCGTCGGCGAGGAGGGGCGCGAGCTTCGCCTTGCGCTCGATGAGCGGCAGACCTGCGAGATCCTCGCCGTCGAGTTCGAGGAGGTCGAAGGCGAAATACAGTAGCGGGCCATTGTCCTTGAGCGCCGCCTGGAGTGTCGAGAAATTCGGCTTGCCGGCGGCGTCGAGCGCCACGATCTCGCCGTCGATCAGCGCCGACGCGCACGGCAGCGTTGCGCACGCCACCGGCACCGCGCCGAATTTCGCGGTCCAGTCGAGCCCGCTGCGCGAATAGGCGATCGCCGTGCCGCCGCCGACCGCAACGAGGGCGCGATAGCCGTCGTATTTCGTCTCGTGGAGCCAGTCGTTGCCGGTCGGCGGGGTGTCGACGAGGGTGGCAAGCTGGGGTTCGCGGAAGGGGGGCGGTTTGAGGGTAGGGAATTTGCCCGACTTCGGCTTGCTCCCATCGCCTTCGAACTTTCTGTCATCCCCGCGAACGCGGGGACCCAATGTCGAAACATCGGGACCTTGGGTCCCCGCTTTCGCGGGGATGACAGTCGATTTTTTGCGGGCCTTCGCGGTGGTCGTTTTCACGGGCGGCTCACCCGCCGCAATCGCCTCCATCGTCCGCCCCGTCTCCACGCTCGTATCGAAGTCGAGCTCGGCCCCCGTCGCAAACTCATCTGCGATCTTGCCGAGCAGCCAGTTCTCCGCCTTGCCCTCGGGCTTGAGGCGGATTAGCACCCATTCGCCCTTCATCCGCTCGCCGGTCAGGGTGAAATGGAGCTTGCCCTTCGCCATCCCCTCGCGCGGGTCGATCTCGTTGGTCCACGTCCCGCGGTCCCACAGCATGACCGTGCCGCCGCCGTATTCGCCCTTGGGGATAGTCCCCTCGAAGGTCGCGTAGCTCAGCGGGTGGTCCTCGGTGCGGACTGCGAGGCGCTTGACCGACGGATCGCCGCTCGGTGGCTTGGTCACCGCCCATGACAGCAGGACACCGTCGAGTTCGAGACGAAAGTCCCAGTGCATCCGCGACGCCGCGTGGCGCTGGACCATGAAGCTGTCGCCGGTCGCGCGCCCGGGGGTGCCCGCGGGTTCGGCGGTCTTCGCGAAGTCGCGCTTGCTGTTGTATTTAGCGAGAGCATCAGCGGGGGTGGGCATGGTGTGATCCCGATCTCTGCCGTCATCCCCGCGAAGGCGGGGACCCATCACCACGGACGGTTGGGGTGATGGGTCCCCGCCTTCGCGGGAATGACGTTATAAAAATGAGCAGTCGCGCACTTTGATCGTGGCAACCCAGAGGGTCACGCGCGCTTCCTTGCGAGAGCCTTGGCCTCCGGCTCGGCCTTCGCTGCCGCCTTCGCCTTGCGCGGTGCAACCTTCGGCGAAGCCGCCGCCGGGGCCGCGCCGCCCCTCTCGATCGACGCCTTCAACGCCGCCATCAGGTCGATCACGTTCGATGCCTTGGGCGCAGGCTCATTATTCTCGACATCGGCGACCTTCTTGCCGCGCTTCTCGTCGATCAGCGCGCGCAGCGCATCCTCGTAGCGATCATGGAACTTGCCCGGATCGAACTTCGCGGTGCGCTTGTCGATCAGCGCGGTCGCCAACTCCATCAGTTCAGGCGTCGCAGCGTCGTCGGGGATTGAGCGGAAGAAGCCGCTCGCCTTGTTGACCTCCTCCTCGTAGCGCAGAGTCTCGAGGATCATCCCGCGCCCGCACGGCTTGAGACTGATCAGATACTCGTGGCCGCGCATCGCCAATTGGCCGAGCCCCACCTTCTTTGCCGCCTTGAGTGCATCGCGGATGACGCAGAACGCTTCCTCGGCGAGCTCGTCCTTGGGCACGCAAAAATACGGTTTCTCGAAATAGATCGGGTCGATCTCGGCGGCGTCGACGAACTGGGTCAGTTCGAGCGTCTTCTTCGACTCGAGCTTGACCCCCTCGATCTCGTCGTCGGACAGGATGACGTACTTGCCCTTCTCGACCTCGAATCCCTTGACGATCTCGTCGGGGTCGACGGTGCCGAGCCCGGGGACGGTCTTCTCGTACTTGATCCGCTTGCCGCTCGGCTCATGGATCTGGTTGAGCGCGATCGTCCCAGCGCTCCGTGTCGCCGAATAGAGTTCGATCGGGATCGAGACGAGCGCGAGGCGCAATTGTCCCGACCAATAGGCGCGCGCGGCCATGTCGTCTCTCCATTGTCGCCGGATCAACTTATGCGTGCGCGAGTCGTTCCGCCGCCGATTCGGGAACCGCGACGACGATGGGGCGCTAGGGAGGCGCGCGCTCTCGCGCTAGGACGCTAAGGGAGGCGCGCGGCCGCGCGCTGGGGGGACGCATGAAGACACTCTGGCTCGTCCTCAATACCGCAAGCGGATCGACGAGCGACGCGATCGTCGGCGAGTTCGAGCAGGCGTGTGGCGACTATGTCATCGCCGGGCGCACCGCATTTCCGGCCGAAACGCTGCCCGATGCGACGGTGCTCGACGCCGCCGGGGTCGATACGCTCGTCGTTTTCGGCGGCGACGGCACGATTAATGCGGCGACGTGCAACGTCGAGGACTGGGACGGGACCGCGCTTATCCTGCCCGGGGGAACGATGAACGGGCTGGCGAAGCAGCTCCACGGCGACATCGGCTGGGCCGAAGTCCTCAAGCGCGCGCCGAACGGGCACGCGATCCACGTCCCTGTCGCAATCTGCGGCCAGCATCGGGCCATGGTCGGGGTCATCCTCGGCCCGGCGTCGTCGTGGTTCCACGCGCGCGAATATGTCCGCAGCGGCGCGTGGTCGAAGGTGACCCGCGCATTGCGTTACGCCGCGCGCAAGACCTTCGCGCGGACGATCCGCGTCGTCGGGGAAGGGCCCAATGCAGGGCGGCACCGTGCGGTGATCGTCACCCCGCGCGACCATGATCTCGAAATCGCCGCGGTCAGCACCGACAGCTGGTTCATCGCTGCGCGGCTCGGCTGGTCGTGGCTGCTCGGCGACTGGCGCGATGCCGATGGCGTCACCGTCACCTATGCGCCGTCGGTCGACCTCGCCTCGTCGCGGCAGGTGTCGGTGCTGTTCGATGGCGAGCCCGCGAAGCTGCGCGCGCCGGTCCATGTCGAGCACGCGGTGACCCGCCTCACGTTCATCGCGACCAAGGCATGACGACCCAAGGCCGAGGGCCGATTTCATGACGCGCTTGTTCCACGTCTCCGACCTGCATTTCGGGACCGAGGACCGCGACGCGCTGGCGTGGTTTGCCGCCGCCGTCGCCGCCGAGCAGCCCGACGCGGTGATCATGACCGGCGACCTCACGGCCGCTGCGCGCCGCCGCGAATTCACCGCCGCGTGCGAGTGGCTGGTCGCGCTCAAGGTGCCGGTGACGGTCGAGCTCGGCAATCACGACATGCCGCTGTTCAACCTGTGGGAGCGCTTCACCGATCCGACCAAGCGCTTCGACCGGCTTGAACGCACCGTCGAGCGGCCGCTGGTGCTGCCGGGCGTGTCGATCGTGCCGCTGCGGACCGCAACGCGCGCCCAGCTCCGGCGCAACTGGGCCGAGGGGATCGTCCGGCCGCATCGCCTCGCCGAGACGCTCGCGCTGCTGGCGAAGGCGCCGCCTGAAAACTTGAAGATTGTCGCCGGGCACCATCCGCTCGGCGGGCTCGGGAGCCGCCATCGGACGCGCGGCGGGCGGCGGGCGCTGGCGGCGTTGGCGGCAAGGGGGGTCGACGCCGTGCTCAGCGGCCATACCCACGAGCCGTTCGACATCGTCGTCGACGGCGTGCGGCTGATCGGCGCGGGGACGTTGTCCGAACGCATCCGCGTCTCGCCGCCGTCGTTCAACGAACTGACGATCGACGCCGGATCAATCGGCGTCGTGGCCCGCGTGATGGAGTGAGCGATGGCGGACTTGAAGAAGGGTGATAAGGTCGAGTGGGATTCGAGCGGCGGCCACTCGGTCGGCAAGGTGGTCAAGAAGGTCACTACCCCGACGAAGATCAAGGGCCACAAGGTCGCCGCGTCGAAGGACAACCCCGAATATATCGTCAAGTCCGACAAGGGCGGCGAGGCGGCGCACAAACCGGAAGCGTTGAAGAAGGCGAAGTAGGCCGGGTCCCGGCCGTCAGCCCCCCGCGAGCGTCATCCCGTCGATACGGATCGTCGGGACGTTCGTCGCGTGGCGGAAGACGAGGTCGTCGGCGGGGGTCAGGTTGCGGAACATGTCCTTGAGATTGCCCGCGATCGTCACCTCGGCGACCGGCATTGTCAGCTCGCCGTCCTCGATCAGATAACCGCTCGCGCCGCGGCTATAGTCGCCGGTCAGGCCGTTGACGCCCATGCCGATCAGCTCGGTGACGTAGAAGCCGTGCTTGATGCCCTTGAGCAGGTCGGCGCGGCTCGTCGTCCCCGCGACCATATGGAGGTTCGACGGCCCCGCTCCCGGGGGGCCCGACACGCCCCGCGCGGCGTGGCCGGTCGGCTCGAGGCCAAGCTGGCGCGCGCTCGCCGAATCCATCAGCCAACCGGTCAGCCGCCCGGCGTCGATGATCGACCGCGCCGTCGTCGCCAGACCCTCGCCGTCGAACGGGCGCGAGCGCAGGCCGCGGATGCGGTGCGGTTCGTCGCGGATCGTCACGCCGGGGGCGAATATCTCGGCGCCGAGGCTGTCGCGCAGGAAACTTGTCCCGCGTGCGATCGACGAGCCGGTGATCGACCCGACGAGATGCCCGAGCAGCGACGAGCCGACGCGCGGATCGAACACGATCGTGATCGCCTGCGTGTCGAGCTTCGACGGATTGACCCGTCGCGTCGCGCGCTCGCCCGCCTCGCGGCCGATGACGGCGGCGGCGTCAAGGTCGGCGAAGTGGCGGACGCTGTGATAGGCGTAATCGCGCTGCATCGCCTGGCCCTCGCCGGCGATGACGCTCGCCGACACGCCGTAGCTCGTGCCGCGATAGCCGCGGGCGAAACCGGTCGACGTCACCAGCGCCATCACCGCGCGACCGGCACTGCCGCCGCCGCCTTCGGAGTTGGTCACGCCGGCGACGCTGCGCGCGGCGTCCTCGGCCTCGATCGCGAGCGCCTTGAGAAGTTCGGCCGGGGGGTCGCCGCCGTCATCGAGATCGAGCGCCGGGGGATCGTCGCGCATCAGCCGGTCGGCCGGGGCGAGGCCGGCGTATTCGTCTTCGGGGGCCTCGCGCGCCATCGCGACCGCACGGTCGACGACCGCGGTCATCGCCGCGATCGACAGGTCCGACGTCGACACGCTCGCCGATCGCCGCCCGACGAAGACGCGCAGGCCGACCTCCTCACCTTCGGAGCGACCGATATCCTCGAGGGCGCCGAGGCGGACGCTGACCGAGGTCGAGGCGTCGCCAACATAGACCGCATCGGCGGCGTCGGCCCCGGCGGCCTTGGCGGCGGCAAGGGCATGGGTCAGGCGATCGATCGCCGCATCGACTTTAAGCATAGTCGCGACTTAGGGACGGTGACCGGGCGACGCAACCGTTACGGAGGCGGGGCGTTGAGTCCCAACCATAGATACAGGGAGCAAAAATATGGGCATCGGCACGATCCTTCTTATCGTCCTCATCCTCCTCCTGATCGGCTCTTTGCCGAGCTGGGGTTATTCGAGCGGCTGGGGCTACGGCCCGTCGGGCGGGCTCGGCCTGATCGTCGTCATCGTCGTCATTCTGGTGCTGATGGGTCGGATCTAGTCCCGATCGCACGTTCGAACAGGAAGAACGTGCCGCAGGCGAGCAGCGCCGCGAGCACGAACGCCGCCCCCGGCAGATGGACCGGGGCGGCGGGGCTCGAGAAATAGGCGAAGGCCTGCGTCATCACTGGCGGCCCGACGATCGCCGCGAGGCTGACGAGGCTCGACACCGCGCCCTGCAACTCCCCCTGCGAATCGCGCCCGACCTCCTGCGACATCAGAGACTGGAGCGACGGGTAGACCAAGCCGCCGAGCGTTCCGACCGCGATTCCGGCGTACATCATCCAGCCCTCAATCGCACTGGCGTAGATCACATAGCTCGCGATCGCGCTCATTACCGCCCACGGTATCAACCGCTTCTCGCCAAAGCGCGGGATCAGCACACGGGTCAGCACCGCCTGCGCGATGATCGCCGAGACGCCGACCGCCGCAAGCGACCAGCCAACCTGCTTCACGCTCCAGCCGAACCGCGCGAGGGTGAAGTAATTCCACGTCGATTGGAGCGAAATCTGCGCGAAGCTCCATAGGAAGGTCGCGGAGGCGAGGGTCAGGACGATCGGGCGCAGCGCGCGTAACCGGACGAGCGATCCCCAGACATTCGCGCGACGCCAGTCGAAGGCGCGCCGGTCGGCCTTGGCGAGCGACTCGGGCAGCGCGAAATACCCATAAGCGACGTTGACCAGCGCGAGACCCGCCGCGACGAAGAACGGCGTCCGCGCGCCGTACACCGCAAGCAATCCGCCGATTGCCGGTCCGATGATGAATCCCGCGCCGAACGCAAAGCCGAGCAGCCCAAAGTCCTGCGTCCGGCGCTCAGGCGGGGTGACGTCGGCGATATAGGCATAGGCGCTGTTGAACGACGCGCCGGTGATGCCCGCAATGATTCGACCGGCGAACAGCCACGCCAGTGTCGGCGCGAACCCGGTCAGCAGATAGTCGAGGCCGAACGCGGTCAATGACGCGAGGAGGATTGGTCGCCGGCCGTATTTATCCGACAGGCCGCCGAGCACCGGCCCCGACACGAACTGCATCGCCGAATACGCCAGCATCAGATAGCCGCCGATGCGCGCCGCCTCGCCGATTTCGACCCGCGCCAATGACATGATCAGCTCCGGCAGCACCGGCATGATGATGCCGAAGCCGATCACGTCGATCAGGATGGTGACGAAGATGAAGGCGAGTGCGTGGGGGTGGCGTGATGGAGCGGTGGTGGGGTCCGGGGCGGGGAGTGAACTGGTCATCGGCGGCAGCATTAGCGCAACCAGATAGCCGGGTCGCGCGTCGTCTCGTGGCGCTGCTCCCGTCCTCCGCTCGTGTCATGCTATAGAAGATCGATGACCGGCCCGACCCTGATCGACGCGCGCGGGCTTCGCTGCCCATGGCCGGTGCTAAGGCTGGCGCGGGCGTTGCGCGATGGCGCGTCCGTCGAACTGCTGAGCGACGACCCGGCGGCGGCAGGCGAGGTTGCGGCGTTCGCGGCCGAGCGCGGGCTGAAGATCGTTGCCAGCGAAAGCGCGGAAGGAAGCATGCGGTTCGTCGTCGGTGGCTGAGGTCGGCTTAGGCCTGGAGGTGAGGCCTTACAGGCGTTAGACCATCATCGACCCATCGGAGCGCGCGGCGATGACGCGACCGATCGCGTCGAACAGTTCCTCCATCGCGACCGGCTTGAGCAGGAGCTCATCGGCACCGTGCGCGAGGCACTGCGCGCGCAAATTATCGGCGGCGTCGGCGGTGATGACGATGATCGGCAGCAACGCCTTGGCGTCGTGACGCTGGCGGATCAGTCCGATCGCTTCAAATCCATCCATGCCGGGCATCCGCAAGTCCATCAGGATGGCATCGAAATCCATCCCGTCGATCATCCGCAGGCCCTTCTCGGCGCTGTCGGCTTCGTCCATGCCAACACCCGCAACCATGAGCATATCGCGCACGACGCGTCGATTCAGGGCATCGTCCTCGATCGCCAGTACCTGCATCGATACCTCATGCGGACTCACCGATGTCCGTCCGTCAATCCATCGCTAGTTCACTCGGGTCCAAAAAACCATGCTGAACAATAAATGACCGGGATTAGCATGACACGAGTGCCGCTTGGGGCAAAGCGGCGAGGGCGTCGCGGAGCCCGTCGATGCTGACCGGCTTGACGATGACCGCGCCGGCCCCATGACTGTAAAGGGCTTCGGCGGATGCCGCCATTCCCGCCGGGACGAGCACCGCGACTGCGACCGGCAGCGCCGCGAGCCGAGCGACCACGCCGGTCAAATCGTCGCTTTCGAGACCCTCGGCATCGATCAGGACGATGTCTGGCTGGTCGTGCCCGGTGCGCTCGATCGCCTCGGCGACATCGCAGGCGCTGCATCGGTCGAAGTGCGGATCGAGCCGGGTTCGCAGCATGCTTCGCGCGATCGGGTTGGGGCCGACGATCAATAATTCGGGTCGCGCACGGCTGGCGCGGTCGGCGACCTGCGGCACGACCGGCACGGCCGCGACGGCGATCGTATAGGGAATCCGCAATTTGAAGACCGACCCTTCGCCGAGAACACTGTCGACGACGATGTTGCCGCCGAGCGCGCGGGCGAGATGGCGCGAGATAGCGAGCCCGAGCCCGGTCCCGCCGAAGCGCCGGGTGGTGCTCGTGTCGAGCTGGCGGAAGGGTTCGAAAATCGTTTCGAAGGCCTCGGCGGGGATGCCGACACCGGTGTCGCGAAACGCGATCTCGACCTGTTCGGTGCCATCGACCGTTATCGGCGCGGCGGTGATGCGGACCGACCCCTCGGTGGTGAATTTTACCGCGTTCGACAGCAGGTTGAAGGTGATCTGGCGCAGCCGGACGACGTCGGTGACGATCGGCACGAGGGTCTTGTCGATGACGAGATCGAGGGTGATCCCCTTGTCGAGCGCTTCGACGCGCCACAGTGCGACGAGGTCCGGCAGCACGACGGCGACATCGACCGTGCCCGATTCGATCGCCAGCGCCCCTGAATCCATCTTGGCGAAGTCGAGAATGTCGTCGACCAGCGTGCGCATTGCCTGCCCCGCCGAATGAACCAGCCCAAGCCGCTCGCGAGTCCCGCCGGTGACGGTCCGGTCGGCGAGCATGACCTGGGTCATGCCGAGGATACCGTTGAGCGGGGTGCGGATTTCGTGGCTCGTCGTCGCGAGGAACTGCGACTTGGCCAGGAGCGCCTCGGCGAGTTCGGAGTTGGTCTGCTCGAGCTGGCGGTTTGCCGCCAGGATCTCGTTGCGGCTGCGACGAAGCGCCTTGAGGTAGATGATCAGAAATAGCGCGGCGCCGGCGACGAGAACGAGCAGGCCCGCAAGCAGCAAGGTCCGTTGCCGCGCCTCGAGCCGCGCCAGCGTCACCGCCGCCTCGAGCTTCTCCGTCTTGTACGTGGCGATCTTGGCATTCTGGTTCACGAAATCGAAGCGCGCGGCGATCAGCGACGAGCTCGTCGAGGTGGCGAGGGTCCGCCCGGCTTCGTCGAGCGTGCGGAACGATTCGAGGTGGTCGAGCGCGCGCTGATAATCTCCCGTCAGCTTGTATGCGCGATATGCGGTCAGGTGGATCGGGCGGTAAGTCTGATCGGTCGTCGTGTTCTCGGCGTTGGCAAAGGCCGACTCGATCGCACGGACGGCAGCGTCGGGATTTCCCTCCGCGAGTTCGAGCCGCGCCTGCGCGCCGAGCAGTGAGGGCCGCTCGGCACTCGCCTTAGGATCGGTCGTCAACGTGAGCCCCTGCCGGATCGTCAGCCGGGCGGCCGCAAACTTCCTGTCGATGATTTGCAGGTCGGCGATATTGTTCAGGATACGAGCACTCAGAAGCGGACTTCCCAGTTGCTGCGCGAGGCCGAGCGCGTGTTTATATTCCTGCATCGCCGAATCCGGCCGGCCGGTCTGGGCGTAGGCGTTCGCCATATTATTGCTGGCGGACAGACCGAGCGTCGGATCGCTCGGGTAAACTTCGCGCGCCTGCCGGTAGTAATAAAGGACGCGATTGAAGTCCTGCGCGTCCTGATAGATCGAGCCAATGCTCTGCAGCGCTTTCGCCTCGTTACGCGCATCGCCAAGTTTGGCGAACATGCCATAGGCCTGCTGGAGGTCGATCAGCCCGGCCTGGGGCCGCCCCTGCTCGACCGCGATCCTCGCCCGCGTCAGCAGCAGGTCGGCCTGCAGCTTCGAACCCGGCGCGATACGCTCGACGGTGTGCAAGGCGACCACGATCCGCGCCTGAGCTGTCGAGACGTCGTTGGTTCGAAACGCGGCTTCGCCTTCGAGCCATTGCGAGGTCGCGAAGGCAATGTCGCGCGCATCGCCCGGCGGCCATCCGACCGCGATCTTGCCGGCATCCTCCGCCAGGCGCGCAGCGCGAACCGGATCGCCGAGCATCGCCGCCCGGGTCTGGACGATGGCGGCATCGAACGCTTTGTGATCGATGGGGGCGGCCGTTCGCGGCGTCGATGCGGCGGCCGGCGCCGACAGCGCGACGGCAAGTGCCAGGCCAACCGCGCAGATGCTGCGTGTAAAGCTAATCCGTCGCGGTTGCGCCATCTGCGACTGCTCCCGGTGGGTTGTCGCGCTCGGACCGGATCCAGAACGCTTTTGCCGGCGTGAGCGAGGTGTCGGTGTTGGTCAGCCGTGTTAGGTGCGCGGTGTCGCGAAGAAATGTCTCGAGCTGCGCGATCCTGAGCGCGGGGCTGATGAAAAAGCCTTGGGCGACGTCGCAGCCCATGACGCGGAGCAAGGCGAGGGTCGCATGGCTTTCGACGCCTTCGGCGACGACCCGCATGCCGAGCGCGTGGGCAAGGTCGATCGTCGACCTGACGATCAGCGGGTCGCGGTTGCTCTTGGTCATGCCGCTGACGAACAGCTTGTCGATCTTCAATTCGTCGGCTGGCAATTCCTTCAAATACGCGAGCGATGAATGGCCCGAGCCATAGTCGTCGATCGAGAGGCGAATGCCCGACGCCGCGAGCAGGTGGAAATTGACGAGCGCCGCCGCGGGATGATCGATGAATGCTGTCTCGGTTATCTCGAAACCGATCACGCCCGGGGCCGATTTCACCATCGCGCACACGTCGGCGACGAAGACGTCGTTACTGAGCGACTTTCCCGACATGTTGACGTGGAAGCGAAGCTCGATGCCTTGCTTGAGCAGGCGTTTCTGGTCGGAAATCGCCTGTCGCAGCACCCATAAGGTCAGACTGTTGATCTGACCCGACTCCTCGGCGATCGTGATGACACTGCCGCGATCGACCTCACCGAGATTGGGGTGTTGCCACCGGATAAGCGCCTCGACACCGTCGTAGATCCCGCGGCGCAGGCAGAGCTTGGGCTGGTAGACGAGATAGATTTCGCCGCTCTCCAGCGCGCAGTCGAGTTCGCTGCGCAGAAGCCGCGCATAATCGCGGGCGCGCCGCCGCCGTATCCGCTCGGCCGGGTCGGTGCGGGCATTGGCGGGGTTCGAGAAACGGGCAAACGTCTGACCGACCGCAGCGGCGATTTTGGTATAGAGGCGAAGAGCGTCGGTCACGCTGCAGCCTAGCGCTAAACCGGCTCGCTATCGACAGCTTTTATCAGGTCGCGAATCAGCATAGGGCAGAAATCAGTCTCCCGTCTGTGCGGTTCGACCCGGTAGCAGTGCTTTTCAGCCGCTCGCCCCGCCAAAAATGACGCGCAACTCCTTAACAGACTATTTACGAAGGTTTATAAGTGTTTATAGTTAAAGGGATTTTCGCGTCTTCAGAGAAAAATCGGTATTAATGGAAAAAAACCACTAACTTTTGGACGTGGCCTCTTGCGCGTCAAGAGAAAATATGGTCAACAGAATATAGACTGCAACGACGCCAACTGTGGAGTTCGAATTATGGGTATCCTGCTCGGTATTATCTCTACCTTTTTCCGCGACATCCCGCCCTGGGCGCAGTAAGACGCGGATAGTCTATTCGAGAAGACTTCGTCAGAAGTCGCTCGTATTGACGAAGACATAGTTCCGCTGTCGGCTCTTGGTCGACGGCGGAGTTTGTTTGTTGGGGCGTTGGCCTTCTACATCGGGTCCGGCTGAATCCCCTTGCGATCTTGATTCGATCTGGTCGATGGCGGTAACGATTGCCCGCAATCATATTTCCAGGGTGCGACGATCTCTTTCATCAGACTGGCTGCCAGCTTGATTACCGACGCTGGGAGCTACACGGGTGGCTCGAATTAGTCCGGTACCGATCCGAGTTCTTGACGGCGTCCGCGTGCTTGATCTCTCACGCGTGCTCGCCGGGCCGTGGTGCACCCAGATCCTGGCCGACTTTGGTGCCGACGTTCTCAAAATAGAATTGCCCGGTCGCGGTGACGATACCCGCGCGTGGGGCCCGCCGTTCGTCGGGGCGCCCGACGATCCCGAC
This sequence comes from Polymorphobacter megasporae, assembly GCF_018982885.2. Lineage (NCBI taxonomy): Bacteria > Pseudomonadati > Pseudomonadota > Alphaproteobacteria > Sphingomonadales > Sphingosinicellaceae > Glacieibacterium > Glacieibacterium megasporae. The sequence continues at coordinate 1,506,579 of NZ_CP081848.1, forward strand.
GCGCTCGGCGAGAGCGCGTATTACCTGTCGTGCAACCGCAACAAGCGCTCGGCCGCGATCGACATCGCGCATGCCGAAGGGCGCGCCTTGCTGCTTCGCCTCGCGGCCGAGGCCGATATCGTCGTCGAGAACTTCAAGGTCGGCGGGCTGGCGAAATACGGCCTCGACTACCCCGCACTCGCGGCGATCAATCCACGGCTGGTCTATTGCTCAATCACCGGTTTCGGCCAGACCGGGCCGTACGCCGATCGCGCGGGCTATGATTTCGTCGCGCAGGCGATGGGCGGGTTCATGAGCATCACCGGCGAAGCCGATGGCCCGCCACTGCGCGCCGGGGTCGCGTCGTGCGATCTCGCCACCGGCATGTACGCGACGGTCAGCATCATGATGGCGCTGCGCCATGCCGAGGCGACCGGGGTCGGCCAGCATATCGACGTCGCGCTGCTCGATACGCAGATCGCGATGCTCGCCAACCAGTCGCTCAACTGGCTCGCGGGCGGTGTCACTCCCGGCCGTATGGGCAACCGCCACCCGACGATCGTACCGTACACGACCTTCGACGCCGCCGACGGGACGATCGTCATTGCGGTCGGCAACGACGGGCAGTTCCGCGCCCTGTGCGCCGAACTCGGCATCGCCGACCTCGGGACCGACCCGCGCTTTGCCACCAGCCGCGCCCGCCTCGCCAACCGCGATGCGATCGAGGCCGAAGTCCAGGCGCGTGTCGGCGTCTTCGACGCTGCCGCATTGATCGAGCGCCTGTCGGCGCGCGGCGTCCCCGCCGGGCCGGTCAACTCGATCCCGCAGGTCTTCGCCGATCCCGTCATCGCCGCACGCGGAACGGTCCACAATTTCGAGCGCGACGACGGCGTCGTCATCCCCTCGGTCGCGTTTCCCGGCAAGCTGTCGGCGACCCCCGCCGACTATCGCGCTCCGCCGCCGTTCCTCGGGCAACACACGCGTGAGGCGTTGTCCGACTGGCTCACGATCGACGACGCGGCGCTCGACAGCCTCATCGCGGCAGGGGTCATCGCGCAGCACGATTGATACGCAGCGCACTCCGGCGACACCGCAGACCCTAGCCGATCGCGCCGCCACGACGTAAAGCCAGCCAATTCTCCGCGCAGCTGGACCGATCCGAAGCCCCATGCACCCGATCGAACCGGCATCGCCGCCGTACCCCCAGCCGCCGTACGCGCGCGACGAACTGCTTCACGAGATTTTCGCTGCGACCGCAGCGCGTTCGCCCGATGCGACCGCGCTGCGCCTCGCCGATCCCGATGTCGCGAGTGGACGGCGCAGCACGCTCACCTACGCCGATCTGGGCCGCCGGGCAGCGCAGGTCGCGCACTTCCTCCGTGACCGCGGCGTCGCGCGCGGCGACCGCGTCGTTCTCTGCCTGCCGCGCGGCCTCGATCAGTTTGCCGCGATCCTCGGCGTCCTCCAGGCGGGTGCCGCCTATGTCCCGGTCGACTGGGGCTTTCCCGCCGAACGGATCGACTTCATCGCCGCCGACGCTGCGGCCAAGCTGATCCTGACGACGGTCGAACGCCTCCACGACTTCGCCCACCCGCAGGTGGTGCCGCTCGACGACCGCCTCGGCGAAATCGCGACCGGCGAGGCGTGGCACTTCACGCGAAGCTCGACCGCCAACACTCCCGACGACCTCGCCTATATCATCTACACCTCGGGGACGACCGGGCGGCCCAAGGGCGTCGCGATCCGCCACCGTAACATCGCGCATCTGGTCCGCTCGGAAAGCGCGATCCTCGGCTTGACCCCCGCCGACGTCGTTTTCCAAGGCTTCAGCCTCGCCTTCGATATGTCGCTCGAGGAGATGTGGCCCGCCTTCCTCGCCGGGGCCGAGCTCGTCGTCTCGAGCGAAGCGCTGGCGAAAAGCGGCCCCGAAGTCGCCGTCGCGATCGCCCGCGAAGGCGTCACCGTCTGGCATTGCGTGCCGTCGCTCCTCGCGGTCGTCGATACGCCGCTGCCGCACGTCCGCCTGATCAACCTCGGCGGCGAGGCGTGTCCGCCCGATCTCGCGCGGCGCTGGGCGCGCGACGGGCTGCGGCTGCTCAACACCTATGGCCCGACCGAGACGTCGGTGACTGCGACGTGGGCCGAGTTGAGTGTGACTGCGCCGGTCACGATCGGCACGCCGCTGCCCGGCTACCGTGCATGGGTCGTTGGCGAGGACCTCATCGCGGTGCCGCCGGGAACCCCGGGCGAACTCGTTATCGGCGGTCCGGGGGTCGGGGAGGGCTATGTCGGCCTCGCCGAGCAGACCGCCGCCAAATTCGTTACGCTGACGCTCGACGCCGACGCCGGTCCTGAACTCGTCTACCGATCGGGCGACCTCGTCACCGTCGGCGCCGATGGAAACATCGCCTTTGCCGGGCGGATCGATACGCAGGTCAAGATCCGCGGCTACCGCGTCGAGCTCGGCGAGATCGAGGCCGCGATCGGCGACGACCCCGCCGTCGCCGCGGCGGTCTGCGCGCTCCACGCCGCCGATGGCATCGAAACGCTCGTCGCGTACGTCGTCGCGCGTCCTGGCGCGACGATCGACACAACGCGGATTGCGACGGCGCTCAAGAACCGCCTGCCGTCGTACATGCGCCCCGGCCTGTACGAGCCGCTCGACCGGCTGCCGCTGCTCGTGTCGGGCAAGGTCGACCGCAAGGCACTCCCTGCGCCGGTCGCGCGCGCGGCGCCAACCTCGATCGAGGCCCCCGCGACCGCTCTCGAAACCGAACTCCACCGCGCATGGAGCGAGATCTTCGCGCCGCTGCCGGTCTCGGTGACCGCCGATTTCTTCGAAGACCTCGGCGGCCATTCGTTGCGCGCGGCGCGGGCGGTATCGCGCGCGCGCCAGCTGCCGGGGCTCGCCGAGCTGTCGATCAACGACCTGTACGCTGCGCCGACGATCCGCGCACTGGCGACGCGACTGGCGGCGCGCGGGGTCTCGGCCGGGGCGACGATGACGACGGCGTTCGCGCCGGTGCCGCAATTGCGCTTTGTGCTCTGCACGATCGCGCAGACGCTCGCGCTGCCGCTGATCTACGCCTTCGCCGGGTTGCAGTGGCTGCTGCCGTATCTGGCCTATGTCTATTGGGCGTCGAACGGCCTGACGCGCGCGCAGGCGGCGGCAGCAGGAGCCGCGGCGTTCATCGCGCTGCCGCCGATCCTGTTACTGATCTCGGTCGCGTGCAAATGGCTCGTCCTCGGGCGGACCAAGGCGGGTGAGTATCCGCTGTGGGGCCTTTATTACTTCCGCTGGTGGTTCGTCCGCCGCGTCCTCGAGACCGTCGCCTCGCAGTATCTCGCGGGCACCCCCGCCTTTGCATCCTACTATCGGTTGCTCGGAGCGAAGGTCGGGCGCGACGCGCTGCTGCTGTGCGATTTCATCGACACCGCCGACCTTGCGACGATCGGCGATGATGCCTCGCTCGATTCGGGATCGATGCTCGCGACGAGCGCGGTCGAGGGCGGACTGCTCAAGCTCGGCCCGGTCGTGGTCGGCGCGCGCGCGACGATCGGCGCGATGGCGGTGGTCGGGCGCGGCGCGCACGTCGGCGACGGCGCGATGCTCGACGGACTGTCGGCGCTGCCGACCGCTGGGATCATTCCGGCGGGCGAGCGCTGGTCGGGATCGCCTGCCGAGTTCGCCGGCAAGCACGCCGCCGACCTGCCGCCGCGCGCGAGTGCTGTCCGCCGCCACGTCACCGCCTTCGCCTTGCTCGTCGCCGCCGGCCTGTTGCCGATCGCGGCATTGATCCCGATCGCCCCCGGCCTGATCGCGATGATCGAGGTCGACTGGTCGACTGAGGGGTATAGCTTCGTCGCCTTCTCGCCGCTGCTCGCGACCGCCTATGTCATCCTGATGTGCGCGCTGATGGCGGCGGTGAAGTGGGCCCTGCTCGGCCGCGTCCGCCCGGGTGTCCACGCCGTGACGAGCGGCTTCTACCTGCGCTTCTGGATCGTCCGCCAGCTCGGCGCGCTCGCGCTCGAACTGCTCCACCCGATCTATGCGACCTTGTTCGTCCGCCCGTGGTTCCGGCTTATGGGCGCGAACGTCGGCCGCCGCGCCGAGATTTCGACCGCGACCTCGGTGGTCCACGATCTGGTCACGATCGGCCCCGAAAGCTTCATCGCCGACGGCGTCGTCCTCGGTGCGGCGCAGGCCGAGCCGGGGCGCATCCGCCTTGCCGCGACGATAGTCGGGCGGCGGACCTTCGTCGGCAACAGCGCGCTGATTCCTGCCGGGAGCATCCTCGGCGACGACTCGCTGATCGGCGTGCTGTCGCGCCCGCCCGAGGAGCCTGCGCTCGCCGCGACGCCGGGGGCGACGTGGTTCGGCTCGCCGCCGCTGCGGCTGCCGGCGCGGCAGGTCGCGACGATGTTCGACGAAGGCGCGCGCTTCAATCCGCCGAAGCGACTGGTCGCGGCGCGACTGACGATGGAGACGCTGCGGACGATCCTGCCGCTGTCGATCTTCATCTCCTTGCTCAGCCTCCTGCTCAGCGTCGTCGGCGACCTTGCCGACATGCCGCACCCCGCCGAGGCGATTGCGATCTGGTTCGCGCCGCTGTATTTCGCCTTCGTCCTCGTCGCCGGACTTGCGGTCGTCGCGCTCAAGTGGATCGTCGTCGGTGAATATCGCGCGACGACCAAGCCGCTGTGGAGCTGGTTCGTCTGGCGGACCGAACTCGTCACCGCGACGTACGAGAACCTCGCGGTCAATCTCCTCCTCGCACCGTTGCGCGGAACCCCGTGGCTGGCGGCGTATTTCCGCTTGATGGGGGCGAAGATCGGCCGCCGCGTCTATCTCGACACCACCGACATGACCGAGTTTGACTTGATCGAGATCGGCGACGACGCGGCCTTGAACGATGCCGCCGGGCTCCAAACGCATTTGTTCGAGGACCGCGTGATGAAAGTGTCGGCGGTCCGCATCGGTGCCCGCGCGACGGTCGGGTCGCTCGCGATCGTCCTGTACGACGCCGTGGTCGACGACGGCGCCGAACTCGGCGACCTGTCGGTCCTGATGAAGGGCGAATCACTCGCTCCCGGCACGGCGTGGGAAGGATCGCCCGCCCGGCCCGCCGCGCGGTGATCGGCTGGCGGCTGGCGGATGTCGGCGGCGACGTCGGCAGCTTCACCGGCCCGGTGGCGCTACTTCTGCCAGAGGCCGAGGTCGCAGGCCTCGCCCCGTTGACGACCGCGCAGCTCGCCGACGCGGCGCATGGGGGGGCCCCGAGCGTCCTCCGCCGTCAGCTCCTCGGGGCGCTGGCGCAGCGGGTGCTCGGGATCGATGCGCGTGATGTGCGCCTGCTGTGCGGCGCGGATGGACGTCGGTTCCTGAATGAGCCGACGGTGTTCGCCAGCGTCGCGTGGCGCCCTGGCTGGATCGCAGCGGCGATCGCCCCGACGCCGATCGGGATCGACGTCGAACTCGTCGCCGAGGCTGAGGCCGCCCGCGACATCGCTCTCGCCGGGTTCGACGCGAACCCCGCCGACCTCGCAGCTTGGCACGGACCTGCCGGAATCTGGGCGGCAAAGGAGGCCGCGCTCAAGGCGAACGGCCGTGACCTGACGTCACCGCCGCAGCGCTGGATTTTCAACGCCATGACCCTCGCCGCAGGCGAGTCCGCGCCGCTGGCGATCACGCTCGAGCGGCACAATCCGGTCGTGGTCGCGCTTGCTGTTGGGATTCGACTGGCGGAGTCGGAGGGATTCGAACCCTCGGTACCGGTTACCCAGTACGGCAGTTTAGCAAACTGCTGGTTTCAGCCGCTCACCCACGACTCCGCGAAGCGACGGGCTATACCGAAGCGTTATACGCTCTGCAATGTGCGGATTTACCGGCCGACGCTGGTGTAGGCGATCCCGCGGCGCGCCATCTCGTCGGGGCGGTAGACATTGCGCAGGTCGACGAGCACCGGGTGCGCCATCGCCTTGCCCAGCCGGTCGATGTCGAGCCCGCGGAATGCGTCCCATTCGGTCATCAGCACGGTCGCATCCGCCCCGGCGACGCAGTCGTACGGGTCGGTCGCATAATCGACTTCGGTCAGCACGAGCTTCGCCTGCTCGACGCCCTCGGGGTCGAACGCGCGGATCTTTGCGCCGGCGTCCTGAAGCGCCTGGACCACCGCGATCGCGGGTGAATCGCGCATGTCGTCGGTGTTCGGCTTGAAGGTCAGGCCGAGGATCGCGATCGTCTTGCCGCGGACGCTGCCGTCGCACGCGGCGACGACCTTGCGCGCCATCGCCCGCTTGCGCTGGTCGTTGACCGCCGCGACGGTCTCGACGATCCGCACCGGCGTGCCGAAGTCCTGCGCGGTCTTGATCAGCGCGAGCGTGTCCTTGGGGAAGCACGACCCGCCATAGCCCGGGCCGGCGTGGAGGAATTTCGAGCCGATCCGGTTGTCGAGGCCGATGCCGCGCGCGACGTCTTGGACGTTCGCGCCGACCGCCTCGCACAGGTCGGCGATCTCGTTGATGAAGGTGATCTTGGTCGCGAGAAAGGCGTTTGCGGCGTATTTGATCAGCTCGGCGGTGCGCCGCGCGGTGAACAGTAGCGGCGATGAGTTGATGAACAGCGGGCGATATATCTCGGTCATCACCGCGCGCGCCGCCGCGTCTTCGGTGCCAACGACGACGCGATCGGGGAATTTGAAGTCGCGGATCGCCGCGCCCTCGCGAAGGAATTCGGGGTTCGACACGACGGCGAAACGCGCGTCGGGATTGGCCTCGTGGAGAACGCGCTCGACCTCGTCGCCGGTGCCGACAGGGACGGTCGACTTGGTCACGATGACGGTGTCGCCGGTGCACGCCCGCGCGATTTCCTTCGCTGCGGCAAAGACATAGCTGAGGTCGGCATGGCCGTCGCCGCGGCGCGACGGGGTCCCGACGGCAATGAACACCGCCTCGGCGTTGGCGACCCCGGCGGCGAGATCGGTGGTGAAGGTCAGGCGGCCGGCGCGGGCGTTGCCGGTGACCAGCTCGGCGAGGCCAGGTTCGAAGATCGGCATGACCCCGGCACGGAGCCGCTCGATCTTCGACGGATCATTGTCGACGCAGACGACATCATGGCCGAAATCGGCAAAGCACGCTCCTGAGACGAGGCCGACATAGCCCGCGCCGATCATCGTTATCCGCATGTCTGCTCCCGTCCGCTGCTGCACTGCGGTAGCAGCGGTGCCGGGCGTTGGGAAGGCGCGCCCAGACGAGCGCGGGCATTCTGGACTTTGGCGGAGCCGCGCGGCAAGGATGCACGGGGGCGTCGATCGTCGAGCGGGAGTAAATCGATGCGGATCACGCTGGCCCTGGCGGCAATTCTATGTGCGGTGCCGGCATTGGCGCAGGAGCAACCGCCGGCCACGCCCGACGCAGCGCTTGTGCCGCAGACCGAAACGCCCCAGCCTCCGAGCGCCCAGTCTGTGCATCCCGCGACACCGCCGGTCGACCCTGGCTTCGCGCATCCGCCCGCCGACACTTATGAGGAGGGCGATGTCATCGCCGCTGCCGAGGGCGCGTTCGGCAAGGGTGCGGAAGGCGCGGCGAAGCTGATCGAAAAGGCGTTCAAGGACCTCGGCCGCCCCAACGGCTATATCGTCGGGCGCGAGGCGTCGGGGGCGTTCTTCATCGGGCTGCGCTACGGCTCGGGGACGCTGTATTCGAAGGTCGAGGGCGAGCAGCCGGTCCACTGGACCGGGCCGTCGGTCGGCTTCGACGTCGGCGGCGACGGCGACCGCGTCTTTACGCTGATCTACCACCTCGACGACACCAACGACCTGTTCCGCCGCTACCCCGCGGCGGAGGGCAAAGCGTATCTGATCGGCGGCTTCACCGCGACGTACAACCAGCGCGACAACGTCATCCTCGTGCCGATCAAGCTCGGCGTCGGCTGGCGGCTCGGGGTCAATGCGGGGTGGGTCAACTACACGCGGTCGAGCCGACTGCTGCCGTTCTAGGCGGCCATCACACGCGCTTGACCTTCCGCCCCTGGAAGGGTCGATGGTCGCGTGACCGGCGTCGGACCCATGAGCATCGTCCTCGGCCTGTTCGAAGGTCAGATGCTGCTGCTGGCGGCCGCCATCCTCGTGCGGCACGTCCGCCGGGCCGATCGCACGCTCGGCGCCTTGCTCGTCGTCCTGTGCGGGATGCTGACGCCGTTCGCGATCGGCTATGCCGGATTTTACGATCGCTGGCCGTGGCTGTCGTTTGCGCCGTTCGCGGTTCCGCTGGCGATGGGTCCGTTGCTGTACGCGCATCTCAACGCGTTGGTTCTCGACCGCCCGATCTCGCGGTGGCACGCGGCGCTGCCGGTCGTCCAGTTCGCGTATCAGGCGGCGGTGTTCTGCCTGCCGCTCGATCTGCGCGGCGTGTTCGATCGCGAGATCCAGCGCCCGTGGCTCGATCCGCTGCTTGCGGTGCTGCTGCTCGGCTCGATGATCGGCTATGCCGTCGCCGGGTGGCGGCTGGTCAAGCGTCACCGCGCATGGTTGCGCGCGCGGCGGACCGATCTGGCCGCGGCTGACCGCGTTCGCGGGGTACTGGTCGCGTTTGCGGTCATCGTCGCGCTGCGGACGGCGTACACGATCGTGGATACGTTCATCGTGCCGCTGTCGTATTTCGACATGTTCGGCTTCTACGTCGCGCTCGCGCTGATCGGGAATTACCTCGCGATCGAGGGCTGGCGGCAGTCGGGCGCGCGCCTGCAGCCGATCGTCGAGCCGCCACCGCGCGATTGGCCGGGCATCGCGCGCGACTGGGTCGGGCGAATCGAAGAGCACAAATGGTGGCGCGATCCCGGCCTCGATCTGGCGGGACTGGCGCGCCGCCTCGGCACCAACACCGCGTATCTGTCGCGCGGGTTGAACGAGGGTCTCGGGGTCGGGTTCGCCGACGCGATCAACCGGCTGCGGGTCGACCATGCCGCCGAGCGGCTGCGCGGCTCGAGCGACGACGACATCCTGGCGATCGCGCTCGACGCCGGGTTCGGCTCGAAGGCGACCTTCAACCGGGTCTTCAAGGAGCGCTTCGGCATGACGCCATCGGCATACCGGCGCGTCTCAAACAGCAAAAACGATGTCGGCGACCCGGATTTGCAGCGCACGGCCTGACCAACTTCGTCACGGTGCGGGCATCCCTCTCGGAGCCGATGCCAATGTTCAGTCCCGATCGCCGCCTCGTCCTCGGCGGCATTGCCTGCGCCGCGCTGACCGCGCTCGTTCCGGCGTCGGCGCGCGCGAGCGCAGAGTTGCTCGAGCCCGCGACGATGCGCGGTGACATCGCGGTCCTCACCGACGCCTATACCAGCCTCCACCCCGGCCTCTATCGCTACCTGACCCCGGCGCAGTTCGCCCAAGCGCGCGAGCGGCTCGACCTGATCGCCGCCAAGCCGCTGTCGCGTGGCGATTTCTACCTCGCGCTTTCGGCGTTCACGGCGAGCATCCGGTGCGGGCATAGCTACCCCAACCCATCTAACCAGACCCCGGCGATCACGGCGTTGTTCGACGCCGCCGATCGCCTGCCCTTCGCCTTCATCTGGCTCGACGGACGGATGATCGTGACGCGCGATCTGGGGAGCGGGCACGGGCTCGCTCCCGGCACCGAGGTCGTGACGATCGACGGAATCAATTCGGGCGCGATGCTCGCCCGCATGGTGCCGTACGCGCGCACCGACGGGAGCAACGAAGCGCGTAAGCTCGCCGATCTCGGCATCCCCGGCGATGGTGATCAGCCGAGCTTCGACATCCTGCGCACGCTGATGTTTCCCGCAACGGGGCGATTGGCGCGTCTCGAAGTCCGCTCGGACGGCGCCACGCGGACGATCGATTGCCCGTTATTGTCCGCCGCAGCTCGCGACGCGACGCTCGATCCCAAGTCAACCGCGTCGCCGTACGGCTGGCGGTTCGAACCGCGCGGCGCTGTCGCCGTCTTGACGATGCCGACATGGGCGGTGTTCCACGAGAAATGGGACTGGCAGGGCTTCATCGACACCAGCATCGACACCGCGATCGACCGCAAGCTCACCGGCCTCGTCATCGATCTGCGCGAGAACGGCGGCGGCCTCGATTGCGGCGCGGCGGTGCTGGCGCGCCTGATCACGGCCCCCCTCAAGACCGACAATTACTCGCGGCATGTCCGTTACCGGGCAATTCCCGAGCGTCTGGCACCGTATCTCAAGACATGGGATCGCAGCTTCCGTGATTGGGGAGCGTCGGCGATCGGGCCCGACGCCAACGGCTTCTACACGCTCGACCAGCCCGGCGATGCCACCGACACCGACACGATCCTGCCGGCCAAGCGCCGCTTCACCGGCAGGGTCGCGGTGCTGATCGGGCCGAAGAACGCCTCGGCGACGTTCGGGTTTGCGGCGCTCATCAAGCAGCACCGGCTGGCGACGCTTATCGGCGAGGCGACCGGCGGGAATCTGCGCGGGATCAACGGCGGCGCGTTCTTCTTCGTCAACCTGCCGGGATCGGGGATCGAGGTCGACCTGCCGCTGATCGCCTATTGGCCCGACCGGCCGCAGCCTGATGCCGGCGTCACACCCGATATCGTCGTGCCGCGGCGATTGGCGGATATCGTCAGCGCGCGCGACCCGCAGATGGAGCGCGCGATCGCCGTCGCATCGGCCTGAGCTGCCGGCGGCATTTCCGCTGTCCTACACCCTGCGACTGCGCCTAGGCTTTCGCCTCGACTCGCCATCCACCGGGACGGCGACGCTCTTTCTCATCGTTGGTCTTCGCATTTTTTCCGCGGTTTTCGGCTGTTCGTGTCAGCTCGAAGGGGAAAGCCGAGAACGCAAAACGACTGTCGTTTGTGTGAACTTATTTTGAACTTAGCATCGATCCGCTCTTCCCGCCGTCGGATCGACCCGCCAGCCGCGACCTCCTCAGGGCGTTGCCGCACCCGTGGCAGTGCCCGTTTTCAGGCGATCGGGGTCAGCTTGAAGGGGAAAGCCGGGAACGCAAAATCACCGTCTTCTGTGTGAACTTATTCTGAACTTAGTTGCTATCCGCCCCGCGCCGCCCCAGCTTCGGGCAATGCCCATCGCCCGCCTCACCGACCGCGTCGTCCTTCGTATCGGCGGGGCCGACGCCCGCGCCTACCTGCAGGACCTCGTCACCAACGACGTCGACCGGCTGACCCGCGATACACCCTTATGGGCGGGCCTGCTCAGCGCGCAGGGCAAACCGTTGTTCGACATGATCCTGTTCGATCATGGCGACGTCGAGCCCGGCGCGGTCCTCGTCGACGTCCTCGCCACCGCCGCCGAGGCGCTGGCGAGGCGGCTGACGATGTACCGGCTGCGCCGCGCGGTGACGATCGCCGCCGAACCCGCACTCCACGTCTTCGCCGGATGGGACGAACCGGCGATCGGCCTCCCCGCCGACCCGCAACTGCCTGCGCTCGGCACGCGCTGGATCGCCGACGCCGCCGAGACCAACACCGGGGTCCACGACTATGCCCGCCACCGCCTTGCGCTCGGGGTGCCCGACAGCGCCGACCTGCTGCTCGACCGGATGCTGTGGCTCGAGGCAAACGCGGTCGAGTTGAACGGCGTTAGCTTCACCAAGGGCTGCTATGTCGGGCAGGAGAATACCGCGCGGATGCATCACCGCGACAAGCTCCGCCGCCGCCTGCTGCCGGTGACGATCGACGGCGACGTCGAGAACGGTGTCGCGATTACCGCCGACGGCCTCGCTGCGGGTGAACTTCGCAGCCACGCCGGAACGCGGGGAATCGTCTACCTCAAGGTCGAGGCCGCTGGCCGCCCGCTCGTCGCCGGGAGCGCCACGGTGACGGTCGACTGGCCGAATTGGCTGCCAGTCGATTAGGCTTGTTCCGGGTCCGGCTCTACCGTTAGTCGTGGTGCAACGCCCGCCCTGTTAATCGCGGGTCAACGTACCCGACCGATAAACCCCGGTCGAACCGTCTCTATTCGCAACCGTTAGTCGCTTTATGGCCATCACCCCGCATCCGTTGAACACCGGTCTATCCGGCGATCTGCTCCATATGCCGGACCAGGTCGAGCGGCTGACGTCCAACACGATCGCGTGGCTCCAGACCGACAGCGTCGCCGCGCTGATCGGAATCGGCAGCGCGGTCGTCATCGCGCTGGTGTTACTCGGTATCCGCTTCGGCATCTGCCGCCTGCTCGGGACCGGTCACGACGTCACGACGTGGCAGGGCTTCATCGGGCGGATGGTCCGCAAGACGCGCACCTTCTTCATCGGCGCGCTTGCCGCCGAGATCGCGGTTCGGACCGCCGCACCGCCGGGAGCGCTGCTGAGCTTCATCAAGCTGGTCTTCACTGTTTCCGCCGCGATCCAAGGCGCGATCTGGGTTCGGGAGTTCATCCTCGGCCTCGTCGACCGCCGTGCCGCCTTCGCCGAGGACAAAGCCGCGCTGGCGAGCGCGGGCGGCATCATCCGCGTGCTGGTCAACGTCGTCGTCTGGTCGCTCGCGTTCATCCTCGTGCTCGACAATCTCGGGGTCAACGTCACCGCGCTGGTTGCCGGTCTCGGCGTCGGCGGCATCGCCATCGGTCTCGCCGCGCAGGGCATCTTCGCCGACCTGTTCGCGGCACTGGCGATCCTGTTCGACCGTCCGTTCCGGGTCGGCGACACGATCCGCTGGGGCAGCGTCACCGGCAAGGTCGAGGCGATCGGGCTCAAAACCGTTCGCATCCGCTCGCAGTCGGGCGAACAGGTCGTCGTCGGCAATACCAAGCTGCTCGGCGACCAGATCTCGAACCTCGCCCGGATCGAGGAGCGGCAGGTCATCATGGTGATCGGCGTCACCTACCAGACGAGCAGCGAGCTGCTCGAGTCGATCCCTGCAGAAATCGAGGCGATCGTGAACGCTCGGCCCGAGTGCCGCTTCGACCGCTGTCATTTCGTGCGCTTCGCCGACTCGTCGCTCGATTTCGAGATCGCCTTCTTCAGCGCCGGGCAGTCGTTCAAGACGATGATGGATGCGCGCCACGCGATCGGACTGGCGATCCTGCGGCGGTTCAACGAACTTGGGATCGACTTCGCCTACCCGACGCAGGTGGCGCTGACCGGGCGCGCCGATGGGCGGGTGATCGACCCGCCCGTCGCGTTCGCCATCCCGCCGCAGGGCGCGACGGGCTAGGCGGTCTTGGGCAGCGCGTGATTGCGGGCTGCGACGGGGATGGCATCGAAAAGCGCGGGAGGCCGCAACCCAAGCCGGGCTCGAGCGGCCTCGAGCGGCTCGGCAAGCAACGCCTCGTAATCCTGTCCGGGCAGCCATGCTGCCGATCGTCCGCGGCGATAGCCCTCCCAGATCGCGCGGGCGAACTTGTGTCCCGGCTGGCGCGCACCCCGCAGCGCGGCACCGGTCCCGATCAACGCCCAGCCGAGCGCCTTGGTCTGTGCGTAGGAGAACGCGACGAGGCACGCCTCGCCGAGCCCGGTGAGATCGTAGCCGGTCAGGATGTGCCAAAGGTCGTGCGTATCGCGGATGCGCCGCCCATACCACGCGACCGGGTGGACAAGGTCGATGCCCTCCGGGCGCGCTGCCTGGCGGCTGACGTCGGCAAGGCCATCGGCGCTGATCTGGCCGGCCTCGGTAAAGGCAAGGTAGTGCGCCGCGACGCTGCCGGCGGGATAGGTGGCAAGCGTCGCACGGTCCATCAGCACCTCGGGCAGCTCGCGCCGCTGGTAGGCGATCCGGCCGCCCTGCGCCGTCCGAAGCAGCTGGAGGTACCCATCGCGGGTTGCCCGCCCGTTGAGCGACCGCATGATCTCGAACACCTGGACGGTGTCGTCCTTGTCGGCGAGCAGCCGCCGCACTGCGCGCAAGGCTTTCAGCCAATCACGCTTCGGCGCGGTGATGACGAAGTCGCTGGGAGGCGTCATTGCGTTCATGCGGAGTATCTATACGCAAAAAAGCGATGGGCGCAACCGGAAGCTATTTCCGACTAAATACCGGCTGCATCCTCGATGCTAAGCAGGCTCGCATTGCCGCCAGCACTCGTCGTATCGGTCGACACCACTCGCTCGACGGCGAAGCGCGGCAGGTAATGCGGACCGCCCGCCTTCGGCCCGGTCCCCGAAAGCCCTTCGCCGCCAAAGGGTTGCGAGCCGACAACCGCACCGATCATCGCGCGGTTGACGTACAGGTTCCCGACCCGCGCGGTGGCAGCGACGCGCTCGGCGGAGGAGGCGATGCGGCTGTGGAGTCCCATCGTCAGGCCGTAGCCGCTGGCATTGACCGCCGCGACGGTCGCGTCGAGCTCGCCCGACCGCCATGTCGCGACGTGGAGGATAGGCCCGAACCATTCCTCACGCAGCGCCTCGACGCCCGGCAGCCGGATGATCGTCGGGGCGACGAAGTTGCCCTCTGCCGGAGCCGCGATCGTATGAACCCAGCGATCCTGCTTCGATTGGCGATAGGTTTCGAGACGGTCGAATGCCGCCTCGTCGATGACCGGCCCGACGTCGGTTCGCGGATCACCGGGCGCGCCGACGATCAGCGTGTCCATCGCCCCCTTGAGCATGTCGAGTGTCCGCGCGGCGATATCCTCCTGCAGCAGGAGCAGCCGCAGCGCCGAGCAGCGCTGCCCCGCCGACCGGAAGGCGCTGGTGACGACGTCGACGACGACCTGCTCGGGCAGTGCGGTCGAATCGACGATCATCGCATTGAGCCCCCCGGTCTCGGCGATCAGCGGCACGAGCGGACGGCGGTCGTCGTCGAGCAGCGTCCGGGCGATCGCGCGCGCGGTCCGCGTCGAGCCGGTGAACGCGACCCCCATTATGCGCGGATCACCGACCAGCGCACTGCCGACATCGCCGCCGCCGATGACAAGACGAAGGACATCGGCGGGCACGCCGGCCTCATGGGCGAGCGCGACTGAAGCCGCGGCGATGCGCGGGGTCTGCGGCGCTGGCTTGGCGACGACGGTGTTGCCCGCGGCGAGCGCGGCGGTGACCTGGCCGAGAAAGATCGCCAGCGGGAAGTTCCATGGGGCGATGCAGGCAAAGACGCCGCGCCCCGCCAGCCTAAGTTCGTTGCGCTCGCCGGTCGGGCCGGGAAGGAGCATGGGCACGAAATGCTCGCGGGCCTGCGCGGCATAATAGCGACAGAAGTCGACCGCCTCGCGGACCTCGCCGAGCGCATCGCCGATCGTCTTTTTCGCCTCGTCGACGCACAAGGCCATCAGCTTGGCGCGGTCGCGCTCGAGCAGGTCGCCGAGGCGCTCGAGGATGTCGGCGCGCTTGCCAACTGGGGTCGCGTCCCACGCCGGGAAGGCGGCATGCGCGGCGGCGACGGCGCACGCCACTTGCCCGGTCGAAGGGTCTACATCATTGATCTTAGAGCGCTTGCCGAACAACCGATCGGCCTCGTCGAGGTGCAGGACGTCGCGTTCGACCCGCGCCAAGACCTCGGCATCGGCAAGGTCGAGTCCGCTCGAATTGACCCGGCCCGGGAAAAGGTCGCGCGGCAGCGGGATGCTCGGATGCGGCGTGCCCCCGACCGCCGCGATCCGTACCGCCGGGTCGGCGAGAAGGTCGATATCGCTAACCCCGGCGTCGGCGAGCTGGTGGACGAAGCTCGAGTTCGCGCCGTTCTCGAGCAACCGCCGGACCAGATAGGCGAGCAGGTCGCGGTGCCCGCCGACCGGCGCATAGCTGCGGCAGGCGTAGCCATCTTCACGGACCAGCCGCTCGTACAGCCCCTCGCCCATGCCGTGGAGTCGCTGGAATTCGAAGCCCTCGGGGCCGCCCGCCCATTCGAGGATCGTCGCCACGGTCAGTGCATTATGCGTCGCGAACGCGGGGAAGATGTTCGGCGCGGCGAGCATCTTCGCGGCGCAGGCGAGGTACGATACGTCGGTCGCGGCCTTGCGGGTGAACAGGGGGTAGTCCGCCAAGCCCTCGACTTGGGTGCGCTTGATCTCGCTATCCCAATACGCGCCCTTGACCAACCGGACGCCGAGCTGGCGCGATGTCTCGGCACCCAGCGCCTGCGCCCAGTCGATCACCGCGGCTGCCCGCTTGCCGTAGGCCTGTGCCGCCATGCCGAGGCCGTCCCAGCCGCGCAGTTGCCGGTGCTGCGCGACCGCGGCGATGATATCGAGCGACATGTCGAGTCGCTCGGTTTC
This sequence comes from Polymorphobacter megasporae, assembly GCF_018982885.2. Taxonomy (NCBI): domain Bacteria; kingdom Pseudomonadati; phylum Pseudomonadota; class Alphaproteobacteria; order Sphingomonadales; family Sphingosinicellaceae; genus Glacieibacterium; species Glacieibacterium megasporae. The sequence continues at coordinate 1,522,723 of NZ_CP081848.1, forward strand.
CTCGGCGTCAACCGTCAGGCCGATGCCAGCGGCTGCGGCGGCACTTGCCAGTGAGCCAAGCATATCAGTGAGTTCGGGGACGCATGTCGCGGCGTGTGCGGTTTCGTAGCGCGGGTGCAACGCCGACAGCTTGACCGAAATCGAATGGCCCGCGGCCTGGTTCGACGCGCCGATGCGCTGGATCGCGGCGACATAGCTGTCGTAATAGCGCACGGCATCGTCGCGTGTCCGCGCCGCCTCGCCGAGCATGTCGAAGCTGGCAGTGAAGCCCTTGTTATCGCTGTCCGATGCGCGGTCGAGCGCTTCATCGATCGTCCGTCCCATGACAAAGATCTGGCCCATCATCCGCATCGCCGCGCCGACCGCAGTGCGGACGAAGGGCTCGCCCGACCGTGCGATCAGCCGCTGCAACACCGATGCACGCTCGCCCGCACCGACCACCGCACGCGTCAGCACGAGACCCCAGGTCGCTGAATTGACGAGGAGCGAATCAGACTTGCCGGTATGCGCGCCCCAGTCGGCCCCGCCGATCTTGTCGCGGATCAGCAGGTCGGCGGTCGCGGCGTCGGGGACGCGGAGGAACGCCTCGGCGAGGCTGAGCAGCGCGACGCCCTCGGCGGTATTGAGCCGGTATTGCTGGAGGAACCGGTTGACCCACCCGCTCCCCTGCGCCGCGCGCAAGTCGGCGAGGAGGCCGAGCGCGCGGTTCTCGACGGCGGCGCGGGTTGCGGGCGCCAGCGTTGCGGCGGGCAGCAGGCGGGCGAGGACAGCGGGCTCGGGAGCGCGGCGAAGGTCGCGCATCTCGGCGCGGGCGGAGGTGAGGCTGGTCATCCCCGCCTCCTACGCCGTCGCGCCGAGAAATGAAGGGTGACGTTAGCGGCAACCGCGGTTAGGGTGCCGCAAAACACCGGGGAGTGATCGAATGCGCGACAGCCTGCCGCTGGCAGAATACCGTTCGAAGGTCGGGACCGAAGTCGGCGTGTCCGACTGGGTGCTCGTCGACCAGGCGCGGATCGACGCGTTTGCCGAAGCCACCGGCGACCATCAGTTCATCCATGTCGACCCCGTCGCTGCGGCGAAGACCCCGTTCGGCACGACGATCGCCCATGGGTTCCTGACCCTCAGCCTGATCCCGATGATGACTTATAGCTCGGTGCCCGGCGTCGAGGGCGCGAAGATGGGGGTCAATTACGGCCTCAACAAATTGCGCTTCATGGCCCCGGTCAAGTCGGGCAAGCGCGTCCGCGGGCGCTTCACGATGGTCGCGGTCGACGACCGCCCCGACGGCAGCATCCAGACGACGACCTCGGTAACCGTCGAGATCGAAGGCGAGACCAAACCCGCGCTGATCGCCGAGTCGATCGCCCTGATCTACCTGTGAGCCGCATCGGCACCCTGCCGCGCGACGCGTGGCCGCCCGAGTTCGCGACGGCGATGGAGCGGATGACTGCCCCGGGGCGTGACCCGCTCGCGCTGTTTACCGCGGTCGCCCAGAGCCCGCGGGCCTGGGAGCGCTTTGCCGCCGCGTCAATGGCGGGCCCGTCGCCGCTGTCGATGCGCGACCGCGAGGTGGTGATCGACCGGACCGCCGCGAAGACCGGCAACGAGTATGAGTGGGGCATCCACACCAAGGTCTTCGCCAAGAAGGCCGAACTGACCCAAGAGCAGGTCCGTTCGACGTTCGACGGTCATGCCGATGACGGCAACTGGACTGCGCACGACGCCACGCTCATCGCGACGGTCGATGCCCTGCTGGCGCGCAACCGGCTGAGCGACGCCGAGTTTGCGCGGCTGGCGGCCGAGTTCGACACCGCGCAGGTTCTTGAGATCGTCCAACTCGTTGCTTTCTATAACGGTATCGCGCTGATCGTCGGTGCACTCGACCTTCAGCCCGAGGCCGGCATGCCCCGCTTCCCTGACAACAAGGATTAGACCCATGCGTGAAGCTGTCATCGTTTCGACCGCGCGGACCCCGATCGGGCGCGCCTTTCGCGGTGCATTCAACGCCTCGCCGCCGCCGATGCTCGGCGGCCATGCGATCAAGCACGCGGTCGAGCGTGCCGGGATCGACGGGGCGGAGGTCGACGACGTCGTCTGGGGCGCATCGCTCCAGCAGGGCGGACAGGCCCCCAATATCGCCCGGCTGGCGCTGCTTCGCGCCGGGCTGCCGACGAGCGTAAGCGGCCAGTCGATGGACCGGCAGTGCGCGTCGGGGATGATGGCGATCGCGACCGCGGCAAAGCAGATCATCGTCGACGGGATGCAGATTGCGATCGGCGGCGGGCAGGATTCGATCTCGATGGTCCAGACCAACAAGATGCGCATCGACCCCGATCCCGGCCTCCTCGCGATGCATTCGAACGTCTACATGCCGATGATCGACACCGCCGAGGTCGTGGCCAAGCGGTACAGCATCAGCCGCGACCGGCAGGACGAGTATAGCTACCAGTCGCAGATGCGGACCGCCGCCGCGCAACAGGCAGGCCGGTTCGACGCCGAGATCGTGCCGCTGCCGTCGAGCATGGGCATGGCGAACAAGGAAACCGGCGAGGTCACGTTCCACGACGTCACGCTGACCAAGGACGAGGGCAATCGCCCCGAGACCACGCTCGAAGGCTTGAAGGGCCTCAAGCCGGTCCGCGAAGGCGGGGTCATCACTGCCGGCAACGCGTCACAGCTGTCGGACGGCGCGTCGGCGAGCGTGCTGATGGAAGCCGGCGAGGCGTCACGGCGCGGGCTGACCCCGCTCGGGCGCTACGTCGGCATGGCGTCGGCCGGGCTCGACCCCGACGAGATGGGCATCGGCCCGATCTATGCCGTGCCCAAGCTGTTGAAGCGCAACGGCCTGACGATCGACGACATCGACCTGTGGGAATTGAACGAGGCGTTTGCGGTGCAGGTGCTCCACTGTGCCGACGTGCTCGGCATCGACCAGGCGAAGCTCAACGTCAACGGCGGCGCGATCTCGATCGGGCATCCGTACGGCATGTCGGGGGCACGGCTGACGGGTCATGCGCTGATCGAGGGCAAGCGGCGCGGGGCGAAATATGTCGTCGTGACGATGTGCGTCGGCGGCGGCATGGGCGCGGCGGGACTGTTCGAAGTCTATTGAGGAGCGGGCTGCTTACGACCGCAACGGTGCTTCGTGGGGCTGAAAGGTCACACGAAGTTCACGGTTTTGAACATGCATTTTCGTGTCTGACCTCCCCCTGCCTAAGGGCGGGACGGCATCTTCCCCTCCCCTTCAGGGGAGGGGCGAGAGACGCGCCTCTTGGCGTGGCCCGGGGGTGGGGGCTTTCTCGGGCGAAGAGCGCGCGGCGACTCCCCCACCCCCGACCCCTCCCCTGAAGGGGAGGGGAGCAGGAAGAGCAGGGAAGGGAGCCGACTAAGGCGGCGACCAACAATGAGAAAGAACACGGTGCCGGACCCGCGCGGCTCGACTCGCCGGGACCGTAACGTGTTCGCGGGGCTGTAGGACAGCGGAATCAAACGGCGATCGAACCGCCGCCCGCGCGCTACACTGCCTCGAAGATCGCCGCCTGCATCGTCGCCGCGCCGCGCCGCAGCGGCTTCAACTCTTCTTGATACTTCGCCGAGAACCAGAAGCTCTCCGCCGCGGTCCGCGACGGGAAATTGATCATCACCGCGCCGACGCCGTCGGGCCAGCCTTCGAGGCGATTGGCCGGCTGGCCGTCGACCGTCACGACCCCGCCGTGCGCGGCATAGAGTCCCGACTCGGCGAGCGCCTTGGCATACGCCGCCATTTTCCGCGCATCGCTCACCCGCGCGGTAAGCAGCAGGGTGGCGGGCCTCGGCAGATTTTCGGTATCGTTCACGGCTGCTCCACGCTAGGTCGCTGCGGGGGCTATCGGCGGGCCGGCGGCATCTGTCAAAGACGGCGCGCGGCGGTTCAGTAGGGAATGCGACTTGATGGTACGATATCGCCTGGTGACGACGACCGCCGTCATCGCCCTCGCCAGCGCCAGTTTCGGCGGGATAGCCTTTGCCCAGGCCGCGACGCCGGCCGCGACCGCAACTCCGGCGGCGACACCGCCGGCACAGGTCGCCCCCGCCCCAGATGCCCCTATCGATGCAACGACGGTGACGAGCCTGTCGACCGACGTCCTCGCCCAGCGCGGCCTCGTTACGACGCGCGACGTGCTCGAGTACGTCCCCAATTCGGTTAGCGCGTCATTCCCCGGCATCGGCGCGGGCAATATCGACTACATCCGCGGGCTCGGCACGACGTCGGCTGCACCGTCGGTCGGCGCCCCGGTTACGACCTCGATCGATGGCATCTACCTGCCGCGGCAGTCGGCCAACAACTTCGGCTTCTTCGACATCACAGGCGTCGATGTCCGGCGCGGACCGCAGGGGACGACGGGCGGGGCGAACAGCAGCGGCGGGAGCTTCGACGTCAATCTCGCCGAACCCGGCGACCGGATCGCGGGCTATTTCGAAGGCGGCTACGGCAGTTACGAGCGCCGCGAATTCCGCGGTTCGCTCAACATTCCGTTCGGCACCGACATCGCAATCAAGCTGAGCGGATTCTACAACGACGACCACGGCTACGGCATCAACTCGACCACCGGGCAGCGTAATGACGACAGCAACGGCGCGGGCATCCGCGGTGCGCTGCGGATCAACGTCACCGACCGACTGAGCTGGAACGGATCGGTCGCATATCTGCGCAACGACGCCGATAATTTCGCAACCTCCGACTGCGATCCGCGCAACCCGTCGAACTGCAAGGGGCGCTTCCTGACGAGCGGGCTGCGCCAGGGCTATGACACGGCGCATCCGTCGCCGTTCACCGCGCTCGGCGTCACCGGCCGCAAGGCTGGCTTCGGCGCGCAGGACTATGCCGACACGACGTTGGCAACGTCGAAATTCCTGTGGGCGGGCGACGGCTTCAACGTCGCGGTCATCACCGGCTACGCCGACCTCAAGCAGAAATACGCCGCCGACCTGACCGACGGACGCCTCGTCCCCAGCGTCGCGACGCCGTTCCCGGCGGTGGCGGGCTATACCGCCGGCGGATCGACAACGCTAAGCGACGGGTCGACCCACCAGTTCAGCCAGGAGGTCCGCCTCGACGGCAAGGCGTTCGGCGGCTTCCTCGATTACGTCGTCGGGGCCTATTACTCCGACGAGGACGATACCACCGACGTCGCCGACATCCTGACCACCGCCGCCGCGCCCGCACCGCGCGGCAATCCGGGAGTCCTCGCCGACCGAACGCTCCGCACCTCGACCAAGTCGACCGCGGGCTATGCGCAGGTCGACGCCAACGTGACCGATGCGTTCAAGCTGACCGCCGGGGTGCATTACACTGACGAGCGCAAGACGCTCGGGGTCAGCGACAATCGTGCGGGCTGCCTGACGTGCCTCAACACCGCGAGCCTCGTCAGCGGCGGCATCGCCGTGCCGGTCAACCAGTCGACCAAGCTGTGGACCCCACGCGTCGCCGCCAGCTACCAGCTACCCGGTGTCCTCGTTTTCGCCAGCGCGACGCGCGGCTTCACCGGCGGCGGGTGGAACACGCAGGCGATCGTCCCGCAGGCGCTGCTGCCGTACGCCGCGTCGCGCAACTGGACGTACGAGGGCGGGGTCAAGAGCGACCTGTTCGATCACCGGCTCAAGGTCGGCGTCACCGGCTTCTACATCGACGCGAGCAACGTCGCGGTCCCCGTCACCGGCGTCGACCCGGCGTCGGGCGCGCTGTCGTATTCGACCGCAAGCGCGGGCATGCACAATTACGGGGCCGAGTTCGAAGCGACCGCGACGCCGTTTAAGGGGCTCAACCTGTTCGCTAACCTCGGGTATCAGCACGCCCGCTACCGCGTGAACGGCGCGACCGGCGCCGATCGCTTCGGCACGAAGGCGATCGCACAACAACAGGCCGACTGCCGCACCGAACTCGCCGCCAAGCGCGTTCCCGGCGCGCCGTTCGTCGACAACGCCCCCGATTGCGGCAGCGGGCTGGTTGCGGCCGATGGCTCGCTCGCGCGGCCCGACTACACGCCCGACTATAGCGCGGCGGTCGGCGGCACCTTCGACTATGCGATCCCGGCGGCGGGGATCATCCTTCAGCCCGGCGGCAGCGTGATCTACCGGTCGAGCTTCGACACCGGCGCGTCGAACGCGTCGCTGTACACCGGCGGGGTCACCGGCGGCAGCGGCATCACCTATCCGGCCAACCCGTTCGGCGGGACGCTCATCACCGGATCGCGCGCCAAGTCGTATGTCGTCGCCAACGCCGCGCTGGCGATGAAGACCGACGACGGCAATTGGGTGCTCAGCATCGAGTGCAACAACTGCCTCGACCGCAACTATGTCGCGTCGAGCCTTGGTACGGTTGCGTATCTCGCGCCGCCGCGGACATGGCTGTTTCATGCCAAACGGACGTTTTAGGCCGTCATAAAATCGTCGCGCGGGGTAATTGCACCGAAAAGCAAAACGACTAAGGTTCCTCACACGGAACAACGGCGATCATGGCCAGTTGGCACAAGCCCGACCGGGGCAGGGGAGACATTACTGATGGCGACGACACCCAAGACCGCGAAGCCCGCTGCCGACAAGGCACCGGCAGCCAAGAAGGCTCCAGCGGCCAAGAAGGCACCTGCGGCGAAGAAGGAAAAGGCCCCCGTCGACCCGAACGCGCCGAAGAAGGTCGATGCGCTCCAGAAGCCACTCCAGCCCTCGCCCGAACTCGCAGAGATCGTCGGCAAGGACGTGCTTCCGCGCGGCCAGGTCGTGAGCAAGGTGTGGGAATATATCCGCAAGCACAATTTGCAGAACCCCGCCGACAAGCGCGAAATCCTCGCCGACGAGAAGCTGAAGAAGGTTTTCGGGCGCGACAAGTGCACGATGTTCGAGATGAACAAGTATCTCGCCCAGCATTTGAAGTAGGACCAAACGCGGCCCGCGATATCCGAGTAATGCCCTTGCATTATTCGGCTATCGCGGGACTCGCGGCAGGTCCGGCCGGCGAGTCGGTGCACCTTCGCGCCGAGCCCGACCGACGGCGCGGCTTTGCCGCGACCCCTTCCTAACTACCCACCCTCAAGCCACCCGCGGCCCGACCGCGAACCCCCGCACCGGGGAGCAATCCGGCAGTACGATATACCGTGCCGCCCCCGATCGCCGCACCGCGATCCGCAACTCCCCCACCGCAGCGCACGGCCGGTAGGTCCAGACGAATTGCCACTCGTCGGAATATTCGAGCACGCGCCGATTGCCGAAATGCCCCGCCGGCTGCCCGGTCTGCCCGGCATAAGCGGTGAGCAGCCGCGTCGCCCGCGTCTCCGCCTCCGCCCGGTCGATCCGCGGCACCCGCGCGAACCGCAACGCCAGCCAGCCCGCAACGACCAGTATCGTCAGCGCCAGCGCAAAGCGGATGATCGCGCCGCGCGTCATCGCGTGGTGACGGTCGCTAACGAGAGGCGCGGCGCTGGCATGGTCCCAAGTCTGCCCTGCCAAGCCCAGGCGGAACAGCGCGTTGTTGCCGCGCCCCCGGCCTAGCCGCCGATCCGCGCTTTGATCGCATCCCAGATCAGCCCCGGCGTGTCGGTGCCGTTGAAGCGGTCGATCGCGACGATCCCGGTCGGCGAGGTGACGTTGATCTCGGTCAGATAGCCCGCGATGACGTCGATGCCGACGAACACCAGTCCGCGCCGCTTCAACTCCGGCCCGATGCGCGCGCAGATTTCCTCCTCGCGCGGCGTCAGCGCGGTCGCGTGCGCGGCACCGCCGGCGGCGAGGTTCGAGCGGATTTCGCCCGCTTTCGGCAGGCGGTTGATCGCCCCGGTGGCGATGCCGTCGACGAGGACGATGCGCTTGTCGCCCGCCGAGACGTCGGGCAGGAACTTCTGGACCATGAACGGCTCGGGCCAGACGTGGCTGAACAGTTCGACGAGCGCGGCGAGGTTGGCGTCACCGGTGCCGACGTGGAAGACTGCGGTCCCGGCGTTGCCGTAGAGCGGCTTGACGACAACCGCGCCATGTTCCTCGCGAAACGCCGCCGCCTCGTCCAATCGCCGCGTCACCATCGTCGGCGGCATCAGGTCCGGATAGCCGAGGACGAATAATTTCTCGGGCGCATTACGGACCTCGGCGGGGTCGTTGACCACCAAGGTCTCGCCGGCAACGCGCTCGAGCAGATGCGTCGCGGTGATGTACGCCATGTCGAACGGCGGGTCCTGCCGCATCAGCACGACGTCGGTATCGCGCCCCAAATCGATCGTCGTCGTCTCGCCGGTCCAGCGGAAATGCGCGCCCGCGGTCCGCTCGACCGTGAGCGGGCGGGCACGCGCGCGGACCCGGCCCGCGACATAGGTCAGGTCGGTGCTCAGATAGTGCCACAGCGTATGGCCGCGCGACTGCGCCTCTAGCATCAGCGCAAAGGTCGAATCGCCGCCGATGTTGACGGTTTCGATCGGGTCCATCTGGACGGCGACGGTCAGTGACATGCAGGCGGCTCCCGTGGCGTGAGCCGCCGTCGTAGACCCTCGCTCGGGCTTCGCGCCAGTGGGTCTAGCTCGGGCTGCGCGCCAACGCTTCGAGCGCGGCGCGAATCCGCCCGCGCACCGCGGTGTCACGCGTCGTCTCGAGCATCGCGCCGAGCGACATCCGCGCCGCGCCGACCGCACCGGTCAGCTGCTCGAGCCGGGCGCGCTCCCACCACAGGCCGGTGAAGCCCGGCGCAATCAGCGTCATCCGTTCGTGGAGGGTCAGCGCGCGGGCGACATCGCCGCCGCGCCGCGCGCGTGTCGCTTGGTTCGACAACAGCCGGACGAGCGTCGCGCGGTTGCTCAACGCGGTAAGATGGTCGGCGTCGAGCGTGGCCGAGCCGCCGAGCACGCGCGTCAGCACTGCGTTGAGGCCGGTCGGACCGAGCAGGCGGCCGCCGTCGAACGGATCGACCAGCTGCGCGACAGGGTCATGGCCGATGCGGACGAGGACGTGCCCCGGCAGTCCGAGCGGATCGGCCGCCCAGCCGACGCGGCGGGCGAGTGCGACGTACAGGATCGACAGCGTCACCGGTAGGCCAAGCTTGCGGTCGAGCAGTTCGAGCAGGTCGGCGTTGCGCGGGTTGTCGTAATCCTGCGCGTCGCCGGTCATTTCTTCGGACTGGGCGATGAGTTCGGTCAGCGCGCGCGCGCGGCTGCGCGGTGTCGTCAGCCCCGCCGATTCCCGCTGAAGGCGGAGCGCCATGCCCGTCAGGCGGGCGCGGGCGGTGTCGAGCGTCGCGCGTGTGTCGTTGGCGGGCTGGTCGGCGGCGGCGAGCAGCAGCGCTGCATCGGCTAGATCGATCGCGGCGTCGTCGACAAGTCCCAGCCGGGCCAGGTCGCTCGTTCGCAGCATCACGTCACTCGCGCTAGCCATCGCCTCGGTCCCTTCGCGTCACCCTGCCTGTCGTTCCCCAAGTTGTTACAGATTGGAGTGACAATCGCGGCTTGTCGAGCGGCTATCTGGACTTGAGTTCGAGGGCACGCGCGTAAACTGTCTTTCGTGCCACACCGAGCGTCGCGCTGACCTCGGCGACCGCAGCACTGAGCGGGTGCGACACCATGGCAGCGATAAGCGCGGTGTCGAGATCGGCGGCGGACGGCGCGACCGCCTCGCCCGGCGGCCCCACCACGATCACGACTTCACCGCGCGGCGGCGCTTCGGCGTAGCGCGCGCTGAGGCCGAGCAAAGTGCCGTCGACGGTTTCCTCGAACTTCTTGGTGATCTCGCGCGCGACCGCCGCCGGGCGGTCCCCCAGCCGCTCCGCCAGCAGCGCGAGCGTCGCCGACGTCCGCGGCCCGGACTCATAGAATACCAAAGTTGCGCGGACCGCGCCGAGCTCGTCGATCGCCGCCGCCTTCGCGCCGGCCTTCGCGGGAAGAAAGCCGGCGAACAGGAAGCGGTCGGTCGGCAATCCAGCGAGCGTCAGCGCAGCAACCGCAGCGCAAGGCCCGGGAATCGTGATGACTTCGATCCCGGCAGCGCGGGCGTCGCGGACGAGCTTGTACCCTGGGTCGGAGATCAGCGGGGTACCCGCATCGGAGACGAGGGCGACCGCGTCGCAGCGCATTCGCTCGATCAGCGCGGGGCGGACCGCATCGGCATTATGGTCGTGGTACGGCTGCATCGGGACCTTGGCATCGATATGAGCCAGCAGCTTGGCAGTGACGCGCGTGTCCTCGGCGGCGATCAGTGCGACACCCGCAAGGATCCGCGCGGCACGCGGGGACAGGTCACCGAGATTGCCGATCGGGGTTGCGACGATGTAGAGGCCGGGCGACAACGTGCCGGTTAACAAGGCCATGTCTTCAGTGGTCGAGGGAGATTCCATTTGCGTACTCTGGACGGGCTTGGGCCCCGGCGGCAACCGTTAGCGCAGCGGCTGCGGATCGCGGGTGTTGGTCTCGCATTCGTCGCAGCCGCGTGTGCGGGACCGAAGACCCAGACCGGAATGGCTGTCGGGCCGCGTCCGGCCGCTCCCGCCCCGGTCGTGGTGGCAGCGCCCACCCGCGCCCCCGATGCGGCGCGCAACCGTGTTGCGCTGCTCGTGCCGATGACCGGCGCGAACGCCGCTGTCGGCCAGTCGATCGCCAATGCCGCGACGATGGCGCTGCTCGATCTCGGCGATACCCGCATCAACCTCCAGGTCTACGATACCGCGGCGGGTGGCGCCGGCGCGGCGGCGGCGAAGGCGGTCGGCGACGGTGCGAAGCTTTTCCTCGGGCCGTTGCTCGCGGGCGATGTTCGCGCGGTGCAGGGCGTCGCGAGCGCCAACGGCGTGCCGGTCCTGACCTTCTCGAACGACGCCGCGCTCGCGGGCGGCGGCACCTTCGTCATGGGCTTCCAGCCCGGCCAGTCAATCGCGCGCGTCGTCGCCTACGCCCGGTCGCGCGGCGTCGAGCGCTTCGCCGCGCTGGTCCCGTCGGGGGTCTACGGCCAACGCGCGGGGACCGCCTTCCTCCGTGCGGTCGAGGCCGCGGGCGGCAAGGCGGTCGCGGTGACGAGCTATGCCCGGACTTCGGCGGGGCTGCTTGCCGCCGCGCGCAAGCTCACCGATTACGATGCGCGCCACGCCGCCGCCGCCAAAACCGCTGCGCTCCGTCCCGACGGGACGATCGCTTCGGTCAGCCACAATCTCGCGCCGGTCGGGTTCCAGGCGCTGCTGATCGCCGATTCGGGATCGATCGCGGCCGCTGTCGCCCCCGCGCTTGTCCAGTTCGGCGCGACCCCGGTCCTCATCATGGGAACCGAATTGTGGAACAGCGAACCCGCGATCGCCCAGGCTCCGGCGCTCAGCGGCGCGGTGTTTGCCGCCGTCCCCGACGACCGCTTCCACCAGCTCGCGGTGCGCTACAAGGCGAAGTTCGGCGGCGCGCCGTCAAGGCTGGCGAGCTTCGGCTACGACGCGGTGCTGCTGGTCAACGGCGTCGCCGGCAACGGCTGGGCGACCGGCGCGCCATTCCCGCGCGCCGGGCTATCGGCAGCGGGCGGCTTCACGGGGATCGACGGCGTGTTCCGCTTTTCGGGCGCGGGCGTCGCCGAACGCGGGCTCGAGGTCGAGCAGGTCGGGCCGCAGGGCTTCACCGTCGTCGCTGCCGCCCCGAAGGCGCTGAACTAAGCGAGTTCGGCGAGCACCGCATTCACCAGCGGCCGGCCCTTTGGGGTCAGTCGCAGTCCCGCTACATCCGACTCGACGAAGCCGAGCTCGACCAGCCGTGCCAGCCGCGTGCGGTCGATCGAGGCGTCGAGCGCCTCCCCTGTCCGCCGCTCAAAAGTGCTCGCATCGATCCCGTCCGCCAGCCGCAGCCCCATCAGCAGCGCCTCGCGGGCGCGCGTCGCGGGGGGCAGCGGCTCGGTCGTGACGATGCCATGGCCGTGCGCGGCGACCGCGGCGATCCAATTCTCGGGCTTGCGGTGCCGCGCGGTCGCTTCGCCCGCCCGCCGACCGTGTGCCCCCGGGCCGACTCCAACGTAATCGGCGTAGGTCCAGTAAGCTAGGTTGTGGCGGCTCGCCGCGCCTGGGCGGGCGTGGTTCGACACTTCATACGCCGCGATGCCCGCCGCCGCCGTCATCTCGGCCGTCAGGTCGAACAGGTCGGCGGAAATCTCCTCGGGCGGCAGCACCAGTTCGCCCTTGGCGTGGAGCACCGCGTAGCGCGTGCCCGGCTCGATCGTCAGGCCGTAGAGCGACAGATGCTCGGTGCCGAAGGCGAGCGCACGGGTCAGCTCGGTGCTCCACGCCGCTACCGTTTGCCCGGGACGGTCGTAGATCAGGTCGAAGCTGACGCGCGGGAAATGCCGCTGCGCGACGTCGAGCGCCGCCATCCCCTGCGCGAGATCGTGCGGGCGGCCGAGCGCGGCGAGGGCGGCGTCGTCGAGCGCCTGCAGCCCGAGGCTGACGCGGTTGACCCCGGCGGCGGCGAACCCAGCGAAGCGCGCGGCCTCGACGCTTGATGGATTGGCTTCGAGGGTGACCTCGCAGTCGGAATCGATCGGCCAGTTCGCGGCGACGGCAGCGATGATGCGCTCGACCGTTGCCGGGGCCATCAGCGACGGGGTGCCGCCGCCAAAGAAGATGCTGCCGACCGTCCGGCCCGGAGTCAGCGCCGACTCGAACGCGAGGTCGGCGACCAGCGCGTCCGTCCAGCCGGCTTCGTCGATGCTCGCGCGGACGTGGCTGTTGAAGTCGCAGTACGGGCACTTCGAGACACAGAACGGCCAGTGGATATAGACCGCTAGCAGGTCGCTCATCGTGCGGGCGGCGGTCCGGCAGCGGCGGCGATGGCGGCGGCGTTGATCTCGACGTTGTGGAACGCCGCGACCTGCCAGCGGCCATCGGTCTTGACCATGACCTGTTCGAGCCGGGTGCGGAGCGCGCCGTCGACGGGTGAGAAGAATGGGGGCAGGTCGCCAAATCCGGTGACCTCGGTCAGCGTGTCGACGACCGCGACATCGGGGCGGATCATGGCGATGTGGGCGACCGTCTGCCGCAGCGTGCTGCCACGATAGAAGGTCGCGAAGATGTGCTTGTGCTGGCCGATGAAGGGCATCCGCCCGACCGAGAACATGCCGACGACGTTGGTGAAGACGACCTCGTCGGTGACGGGTGCCGCAAAGGCAACGGCGTCGCCCGCGGCCCATGCAGCATCTTCGGCGGCGAGAATGGCAAGAATTGCGGCGCGGTCGCCGTCGGATGCGGTCATGGTCGCTCCTTGCTTAGAAACACGCCGCAACGAGTTGCGCGAACGCCTTGGCGCGGTGGCTCATCGCATGCTTTACTGCCGGATCGATCTCGCCGAAGGTCTCGGTCATCCCTTCGGCGACGAACATCGCGTCGTAGCCGAAGCCGAGGCCGCCGCGCGGCGGCCAGACCAGCGTGCCGTACACCCGGCCCTCGTACGTCTCGAAATGCCCGTCGGGCCACGCCAGCGTCAGCGCACAGACGAAGTGCGCACTGTCGGGGCCGCCCGCCATCTCTTCGTGGACCCGCGCCATCGCTGCGGTGAAGTCCTTGGCCTCCCCGGCCCAACGCGCCGAATAGATCCCCGGCGCGCCGTCGAGCACGTCGACGCACAGCCCCGAATCGTCGGCGAGCGCGGGCAGGCCGCTCGCGGTCGCCGCCGCGAGCGCCTTCAACTCGGCATTGGCAGCGAAGGTCAGGCCAGTCTCCTCGGGCTCGGGCAGGCCGAGATCGCCCGCCGCGACGACGTCCATCCCGAACGGGCCGAGCAGCGCCGCGATCTCGCGGACCTTCCCCGGGTTATGCGTTGCCAGCACCAGCTGCCCCGGCTCGAGCCGTCGCCCGATGACCTGCTGCCCGTCGTGATGCTGGCCGTCCACGATCAGCGCCCCGTCGCGACCAGCTGCGCGGCGAAGATCTCGTTGCAGCCGATGCGTGCGAGGCGGAGCATTCGGAGCAGTGCTTCCTCGTCGTAAGTCGCGCCCTCCGCGGTCGCCTGAACCTCGACGAGTCCGCCGGTCGAGGTGAGGACGAAATTGCCGTCGGTCCCGGCGCCCGAGTCCTCGATATAGTCGAGGTCGAGGACGACGTTGCCGTCGTGGACGCCGCAGCTGACCGCCGCGACCTGGCTCGTCAGCGGGTCGATCGTCAGCGCGTTCTTCTTCATGATCCCGTCGATCGCCAGCCGGAGCGCGACCCATGCGCCCGAGATCGACGCGGTGCGCGTCCCGCCGTCGGCCTGGAGGACGTCGCAGTCGAGCGTGATCTGGCGCTCGCCGAGCAGCTTCAGGTCGGTCACGGCGCGCAAGGACCGCCCGATCAGCCGCTGGATCTCCTGCGTTCGCCCCGACTGCTTGCCCTTCGCCGCTTCACGCTGGCCGCGGGTGTGCGTCGCGCGCGGCAGCATGCCGTATTCGGCGGTGACCCAGCCCTCGCCCTTGCCGCGCAACCACGGCGGCAGGCGCTCCTCGACCGAGGCGGTGACGAGGACGTGGGTGTCGCCGAACTTGACGAGGCACGACCCCTCGGCGTGGGCGTTGAAGCCGGGAATCAGCTCGACGCGGCGCATCGCGTCGGGGGCGCGGCCTGAAGGGCGCATGGTCGGTCCTTACACTGTGAACGCGGACGCTTAGCCGCTCGGACGGTTGAGCGGAACCCCGTGCCGCCCTACATTGCGGCAATGCAGTCGCCGCCGATCACCGAGCTTAACGACCGCGCGCGCGAGGTCTTCCGCCAAATCGTCGAGTCGTACATCGAACACGGCAGCCCGGTCGGGTCGCGGACGCTGTCGAAGCTGACGATGCTCGGCCTGTCGCCGGCGTCGATCCGCAACGTCATGCAGGACCTCGAGGAACTCGGGCTGCTCGCGTCGCCGCATTCGTCGGCGGGGCGGCTGCCGACCGAACTCGGTCTGCGGCTGTTCGTCGACGGCATGATGCAGACGACCGCGCCGACCGACGCCGAGCGCGGCGCGATCGAGAGCCAGGTCGCGGGGACGGCGTCGATGGAGGACATCCTCGGGCGCACCACTTCCGTGCTTTCGGGCCTCAGCGCATGCGCGGGCATCGTCCTCGTCCCGCGTCACGAGATGTACGTCCGTCAGGTCAGCTTCGTCCCACTGTCGCCGGTGCGTGCGCTGGCGATTCTCGTCGGGGGCGACGGCTCGGTCGAGAACCGGGTGATCGACCTGCCGCCGGGATTGCCGCCGACCGCCCTGATCGAGGCGGCGAACTATATCAACGCGCGGCTCCATGGGCTGACGCTCGCCGAGGCGGCCGTCCGGTTGCGAGCCGAGATCGACGACGACCGCGCGCAGCTCGATGTCCTGACGCAAACGCTGGTTCAGGCGGGGCTGGCGAGCTGGTCGTCCGACGGGGCAGCGCGTCCGGTGCTGATCGTCCGCGGCAGCGCGCACCTCGTTGCGGGCGATGCGAACGACCTCGACCGCGTCCGGCTGCTGCTCGACGACCTCGAGGGCAAGGAAGAACTCGTCCGGCTGCTCGACTCTGCATCGGGCGGCGAGGCGTGCAAGATTTTCATCGGGGCCGAGAACAAGCTGTTTTCGTTGTCCGGGTCGAGCGTTATAGCGGCACCGTACCGTTCGGCGGGCCGCGTCGTCGGCGTCGTCGGCGTGATCGGGCCGACCCGCTTGAATTACGCCCGGGTCGTTCCGATGGTGGACTATACCGCAAAAACATTGAGCAGGTTGATCGCATGACCGACGAAACGATGATCTCCCCCGACGATGCTGTCACTGGCGCGAGCGAGGCCGACACCGGCGCGCCGAGCCATGAGGACGTCATCCGCGAGCGCGACGAAGAAATCGCCAGCCTCAAGGACCGGCTGCTCCGCGCTGCTGCCGAGACCGAAAACGTCCGCCGTCGCCTCGAGCGCGAGAAGGTCGACGCGTCGAGCTATGCGATGACCGGGTTCGCCCGCGATTTGCTCGGCGTTGCCGACAACCTCCGCCGCGCGATATCGGCACTTCCGGCCGAGGCTCCCGGCTTCGAAGCGGTCAAGACCGGCATCGAGGCCACCGAGCGCGAGATGACGAGCGTGCTTGCGCGCCACGGCATCACCCGCGTCGTCACCGACGGCGCCAAGCTTGACCCGAACCGCCATCAGGCGATGCTCGAAGTCGACAGCGAGCATCACGAGCCGGGTGCGATCGTCGCCGAATTGCAGGCGGGCTATACGATCAAGGACCGGCTGCTCCGCCCGGCGATGGTCAGCGTCGCCAAGGCGCGCACCGACGCCTCCGCTTAGTCGCGCCGGAGACTGGGGCAGCCGCATGATCATCGTCGTCGCCCGAATCGAGGTCGATCCGACATCGCTCCCGCGGCTGAGGCCGTTGCTCGACCGTCTCAGCCAGATGACGTGGCACGAGAGCGGCTGCCTCAGCTATTCGATCGCGGTCGAAAGCGAGAGCGATGGCATCATTAGCCTCGTCGAACGCTGGCAGGACGAAGCGGCGCTTCACGCCTACCTTGCGACTCCGGCGATGATGGCGTTGAAGGCCGAGTTCACCCCGGAGCAGATCACCGTCGATGCGCGGATTTACGATGTTACCGGTGAGCGGCCGCTTCCCGACGCCAAGCCGCCGCCGGTGCTGACCATCGTCACGCGCGGAAACGGGATCAGCGCAGCGTAAGTATCGAGCGATGGAGCGTTCGCGACGCGAGCGCCTTCATCGATGAAATAGGCGTCGGCGACGATACAGGCCTGCTGCTCGATCCCATACCGGGCAAATGGCTTTCCCGGCACCAGGGGTAGGTAGTCGTACCGTGCCCACGGCATGCGGCGCAGCGGGAGCCGGATGCCGGACTGATGCTGCCAGACATGGACCAGTTCGTGGACCAGCAGCGTTCGCGATGCGAGGCCTGCGACGGAGAAGTCTTCACGCCACTCGATGCCCTTGGGATGGAACCAGACATGACCGTCGGGGGCCATCACGACGCCGCGCGGCTGGAACGGAAACCATCTCCCGCGACGCAATGTGATTGGAGCGGGGTCGAGCGCGTGGCCGAATACCCGGTTGGCAATGGCGCGCTCGCCGGTTGTCAGCGGGCGGGCAAACTCAATGCGCGCCATGGCCCGACATCGGCATCACCATCGGCATCGCATCGGCCCCGGCGGCGCTGGCGACCGCCTCGACCTTGATCATCGTGCCTCCGTTGAAGCGGAACATCAGCGGCACCGTTTCGCCGGGCTTGAAGGTGGACGGAAGGTTGAAGATCATCAGGTGGCGACCGCCTGGGGCAAAGCGCATCCGCTCGTTGGCGGCGACGCGGACCGATGGCAGCCTGTCCATCCGCATCACCTCGCCCGCCATGCTCATCCCATGCATCTCGATTCGTGCGAGCGGCGACTCGACCGCGATCAATTCGATCGGCGCGGCTCTCGTCTCGAGGGTGAAGTAGCCCGCCGCAGGACGACCGGGCACAGCCGGGAGCCTTATCCAGGCCGCCGTGACTCGCGGCGTAACCGTCGCTTCAGCCGGAACAGTTCCCGTAATCATCGCGACGATCAGAAGCGCTATCGCGCCAACGCATGCCGACCAACCGATGATCCTCCGCATTGTACGATTTCCCACAGTCACTCTTCGCCTCTAAAGCGTGGTAAGCGGCTCGTCTATGCGGCGGCGCGCCCCGGCGACTTTTGATCGCGCGGTGTTCGCGGCTTGCAGCGATTTTGCGGCTCCCTATATCCGCCGGGCGCAGTGGATCGGCGCCGCTTCCCGGAGGGCAGCTGGTCCACGGCATTGTCGACAAACACATGATACGAAGGACTGACATGGCCAAAGTTATCGGGATCGACCTGGGTACGACCAATAGCTGCGTTGCCGTCATGGAAGGCAGCACCCCCAAGGTCATCGAGAACGCCGAAGGTGCCCGCACGACGCCGTCGCAGGTTGCTTTCACCAAGGACAAGGAACGCCTCGTCGGCCAGCCGGCCAAGCGCCAGGCGGTGACGAACCCCGAGAATACGATCTTCGCGGTCAAGCGGCTGATCGGCCGGACCTTCAGCGATCCGCTGACGCAGAAGGACGCCGCGCTGGTTCCGTACAAGATCGTCAAGGGCCCGAACGGTGACGCATGGGTCGGCGCCGGTGGCGAGGACTATTCGCCGTCGCAGATCTCGGCGTTCATCCTCCAGAAGATGAAGGAAACCGCCGAAGCCTATCTCGGCGAGACCGTTACCCAGGCCGTCATCACCGTCCCGGCTTACTTCAACGACGCCCAGCGTCAGGCGACCAAGGACGCCGGCAAGATCGCCGGCCTCGAAGTCCTCCGCATCATCAACGAGCCGACCGCTGCGGCGCTGGCGTATGGTCTCGACAAGCAGGGTGCCAAGACGATCGCGGTCTACGACCTCGGCGGTGGCACCTTCGACGTGTCGGTCCTCGAGCTCGGCGACGGCGTGTTCGAGGTCAAGTCGACCAGCGGCGACACCTTCCTCGGTGGCGAAGACTTCGACGCCAAGGTCGTCGAGTTCCTCGCCGCCGACTTCCAGAAGGCCGAAGGTATCGACCTGAAGAAGGACAAGCTTGCGCTCCAGCGGCTCAAGGAAGCCGCTGAAAAGGCGAAGATCGAGCTGTCGTCGTCGGCGTCGACCGAGGTCAACCTGCCCTTCATCACCGCCGATGCGACCGGGCCGAAGCATCTCGTCAAGACCGTTACCCGCACCGACCTCGAGCGCCTCGTGATCGACCTGATCGAGCGCACCCGTAAGCCGTGCCTCGACGCGATCAGCGAAGCCGGCGTCAAGACGAGCGAGATCGACGAAGTCGTCCTTGTTGGCGGCATGACCCGCATGCCGCGCGTCCGCGAGTTCGTGAAGCAGTTGTTCGGCAAGGAGCCCAACACCAGCGTCAACCCCGATGAAGTGGTCGCGATGGGTGCGGCGATTCAAGCGGGCGTGCTCCAGGGTGACGTCAAGGATGTCCTGCTGCTCGACGTGACGCCGCTGTCGCTCGGCATCGAGACGTTGGGCGGGGTGTTTACCCGGATGATCGACCGTAACACGACGATCCCGACTAAGAAGTCGCAGACCTACTCGACCGCCGACGACAACCAGTCGGCCGTGACGATCCGCGTCTTCCAGGGCGAGCGCGAGATGGCGGCGGACAACAAGCTGCTCGGCCAGTTCGACCTCGTCGGAATTCCGCCCGCACCGCGCGGGTTGCCGCAGATCGAAGTGACCTTCGACATCGACGCCAACGGCCTCGTTAGCGTCAATGCCAAGGACAAGGGCACCGGCAAGGAGCAGCAGATCCGCATCCAGCCGTCGGGCGGCCTGTCGAAGGACGACATCGACGGCATGGTCAAGGATGCCGAGCGCTTTGCCGAGGAGGACAAGAAGCGTCGCGCGGTTGCCGAGGCGCGGAACCAGGCCGACAGCCTGATTCACTCGACCGAGCGCCAGATGACCGAGCACGGTGACAAGGTGACCCCCGACGTCAAGACGAGCATCGAATCGGCGATCGCCGATTTGAAGGGAGTCCTCGACGGCGGCGATCCGGAAGCATTGACCGCGAAGACTACCGCGCTGCAGACCGTCGCGATGAAGCTTGGCGAAGAGATCTACAAGGCTGAGAGCGAAGCTCCGGCGCCCGACGCGGCAGCGGCGAAGAAGGACGACGATGTCGTCGACGCTGAATTCTCCGAAGTCGACGACAAGTAAGAACCGGGCCGCGCGCCTCCGGGCGCGCGGCAACCGGGGGGCGATGCGACCATGACCACCGAAATCGATTATTACGAGCTGCTCGAATGCGAGCGGACCGCCGACGACGGCACGCTCAAGACGGCTTATCGGCGGCTGGCGGTGCGCTGGCATCCGGACAAAAACCCGGGCGATCACGCCGCCGAGCAGCACTTCAAGGCGATCAGCGAGGCGTACGACGTCCTCAAGGATCCGCAGAAGCGCGCTGCCTACGACCGCTACGGCCGGGCTGGCGCGCAGGGCGCAGGTGCGGGGGCACAAGGCTTCGGCGGCTTCTCCGACATCTTCGAGGACATCTTCGGCCAATTCACCGGTCGCGGTCGCCAGCCGTCGGGGCGCGGGCAGGACTTGCGCTACGATCTCGAGATGAGCTTCGAGGAGGCGTTCACCGGCAAGACCGCGACCCTCACCATGGAAGTCTCGGTTGCCTGTACGACCTGCGAAGGCAGCGGGGCCAAGCCCGGCACCAGCGTCAAGGCGTGCGCGACGTGCCGCGGGCAGGGCAAGGTCGGGATGCGGCAGGGCATGTTCATGGTCGAACGCACCTGTCCGACATGCCATGGCGCTGGCCAGATCATCCCCGACCTGTGCGATACTTGTCACGGTGCCGGCCGGGTTGAGCGCGAGAAGAACCTCGAGGTCAAGGTTCCTGCCGGCGTCGACGACGGCACGCGGATCCGCGTGGCCGGCGAGGGTGAGGCGGGTCAGCGCGGGGCAGGGCCGGGCGATCTTTACATCTTCGTCGCGCTCAAGCCGCATGCGATCTTCAAGCGCGAGGGGACGACGCTGTTCGCCCAGGTGCCGATCTCGATCACCACGGCAGCGCTCGGCGGCGAGATCGAAGTGCCGGGGCTCGACAAGCAGCCTGCGACGATCAAGGTGCCGGCGGGTACGCAGAGCGGCAAGCAGCTTCGTGTCCGCGGGCGTGGCATGCCGGCGCTGTCGAGCAACGGGCGCAACAACGGTTTTGGCGACCTCGTCGTCCAGCTCGACGTGGAGACGCCGGTCAAGATGTCGAAGCGCCAGCGCGAGCTAATGGAGGAATTCCAAGCGCTCGAGGCCGGCGAGGATGGACGTAACTTCCCCGCCCAGTCGGGCTTCTTTGCCAAGCTCAAGGACGTATGGAGCGAGCTGACCGACTAGGTCGAGCTCGCTCCATGAGGGGCTAGCAGTTGCGCTCGACGCTGTCGCCGATCGCTGCACCAACGCCGGCCCCAGCAACCGTGGCGATGCCGCGGTCGTAGCGGCGGCTGACCGAATTTCCAATCAGGCCACCGGCAATCGCGCCGAGCACCGCGCCGCCACCCGATGAATGGCAACGATAGCCGTAGCCGCCACCGTAGCCGCCGCCATAGGCATAGCCGCGATACGGATACGCCGCCGGGTAGCCGCGATAGGCGTATGCCGGGGCGTAGGCGTAGGGCGCGTAACCGTAGCCGTATCCGTAAGCCGGCGCGACAACGACTGGCGGTGCATAATACCCACCATAATAATAAGGGCGGTAATATGCCGGCCGATAGTAAGGGCGCGCATATCCGTAACCATAATAGCCGCGACCGTAATAGCCGCCGCCGTGCCAGTAGGCAGCAGCCGGGGCCGCCGCCGATGCTGCGACAGTCGTCGCGAGCAATGCTCCGATAATCAACCGCTTCATGGCAAATTCCTTACACAAGACTGCGGGTAGGTGCTTGAGATCATCCGTTCACATGCACTTCACAACGCCTGATCGATATGATCGATCCGGCGTGAACCATATCTGAACTGGGTTCGCGCGGAACAATCCCGTCGTTCAGCCCTTGTGCGTAACGACTTTGGGGCCAACAGAAGGACTGATTATGCGTAGCCTGATCACCATTGCCGTCGCCGTCGCCGCGTTTGCCGCCGCTCCGGTCGAAGCGCGTCGCCATTATTACAACGGCCAGCGCAGCCACACCCAGTGCCGGACCGACAAGCGTAACGCCGGCCACCAGGGTATCGCCATCGGCGCAGTCGCCGGTGGTGCCGGTACGGCCCTCCTCGGTGGCGGCGTCGGCGGCGCGCTGCTCGGCGCAGCTGCCGGTGGTGCTGCCGGAAGCGTGATCGGGCGAGGCACCGAGCATTGCGCCGACCGTTATCACGCGCACTAAAACGTTGATCTAACTCAACAATCTAGCGCCGCCGTGCCCCCCGGGACGCGGCGGCGTCTTCTTCGAACAGCTGCGCCAGCTGTTCGATAATCGTCCCGCCAAGCTGCTCGGCATCCATGATCGTCACTGCGCGCTGATAATAACGCGTCACGTCGTGACCGATCCCGACCGCGATGAGCTCGACCGGCGATTTCGTCTCGATCCACTCAATCACCTGCCGCAGGTGCCGCTCGAGGTAGTTGCCGGTGTTGACCGACAGCGTCGAGTCGTCGACCGGCGCTCCGTCAGAAATCACCATCAAGATCCGCCGGTCCTCGGAGCGCCCGAGCATCCGGTTGTGCGCCCACAGCAGCGCCTCGCCGTCGATATTCTCCTTGAGCAGCCCCTCGCGCATCATTAGCCCGAGGTTCTTGCGCGCGCGCCGCCACGGCGCATCGGCGGGCTTGTAGATAATGTGGCGCAGGTCGTTCAGCCGCCCGGGTTTCGCCGGACGCCCCTCCGCCAGCCATTTCTCGCGCGACTGGCCGCCTTTCCACGCGCGGGTCGTGAAGCCGAGGATCTCGGTCTTGACCGAACAACGTTCGAGCGTGCGCGCGAGAATATCGGCGCAGATCGCCGCGATCGAGATCGGCCGGCCGCGCATCGACCCGCTATTGTCGATGAGCAGCGTGACGACGGTGTCGCGAAACTTGGTGTCGCGCTCGATCTTGTAACTCAGCGCGTGCCCGGGCGAGGTGACGATTCGCACCAGCCGCGAGGCGTCGAGTTGCCCGTCCTCCTGGTCAAAATCCCACGCGCGATTCTGCTGCGCCATCAGCCGCCGCTGGAGCCGATTGGCGAGCTTGGTCACCGCCCCCTGCAGGTGGAGCAGCTGCTGGTCGAGATAGCCGCGCAGCCGGGTCAATTCCTCGGCGTCGCACAGGTCCTCGGCATCGATCGTTTCGTCGTACGCGGTCGAAAAGGCGTGATAGTCGAACCCGGCGGGCAGGTCGGACAGCGGCGCGTTCGGCCGCCACGGCGTCGTCCCCTCGCGCCCTTCCTCGCCCATCTCGGCCTCGGAGACCGTCTCGGTATCCATGTCGACTTCGCGGGTCTCGGTCTCGTCGGTCGAGTCGGACGACTCCTCGGCGCGGGTTTCGACCGAGGACTCTTGGCCCGCGGTCTCGCCCTCCTGCTCGTCGCCCTCGTCGCCGGGCGAATCGTCGTCGGCGTCGTCCTCGCTGGTGTCGTCGCTCTCCTCGGGCGTCGCGTCGGGATCCTCGCCGAGGCCGAGGTCGTTGAGCACTCGCCGCATCACCAGCGAGAACTTCGACTGGTCGTCGATGTTTGCCGCGAGATCGTCGAGGTGCGCCCCTGCCTTCGCCTCGATATCGGCGCTGACGAGCGCGATCCCGGCTTCAGCGAGCCGCGGCGGCTTGATCCCGGTCAGCCGCTGGCGGACGACGAGACCGAGCGCGGTCGCGAGCGGCACCTCGTCGGCGGTGCGCGCGCGAACGATCGGGTCGGTCTTGATCCGCGCCTCGGTCATCCGGTCGAGGTTGAGCGCGACGCCCGCCATGTCGGCCCCGCCGATCGCCTCGATCCGCGCCTGCTCGACCGCGTTGACGATGTCGCGCGCCACCCCCGCATCGGGCAGGTCGGCGGCGTGGGTCTTGGCGTCGTGGTGGCGCTTGCGCAGCGCAAAGCTGTCGGCCCAGCCGCGCGACTCGGCGACCTGCTCGGCGGCGAGTGCGCGCCCGGGCTGCGGCACGCGTGCCTGGTCGCCATAACACGACGGCTTGTCGGCGGTGTAGGCGAGGTCGAAGTCGGGTTCTTGACCGAGCGCGCGCAGCGTCGCGGCGAGCGCGACGCGGAAATCTTCGAGGGGATTTTCGGGTTGGGGCATGGTCAGACGCGCTCCGCAGACCGGTTAGCGAACCAGGCCGGCACTGCGTTGGATTTGGAAGTTGACGAACCTGACGCCACGCTCGCCTCGAATCTCATCTCTGTGCACCGAAGCGGTACTTTCGTGGCGAGATTCAAAAAGGGAGATACGGTCATGCGCCTAAACTACCTCGTGCACGCGGCTGTAGGACAGCCTTAATCACCGCCTGCGGCTTCGTCCTCCCTCCGCCCGGAAGGTCCGTCTTCCCTCTCCCCTTGAGGGAGAGGGACGGCGCACTTGCGCCAGGGTGAGGGTGAGGGTGGCAGAACTGAAGGTCCGCACCCTCACCCTGATCGCCAAGGGGCGATCGTCCCTCTCCCTCGAGGGGAGAGGGAAGCGGGATCTACCGCCGCGTCTTCACCGCCACGCTTTCCGGCAGCTCTTCGCCGAACACCCGCTGGTAATATTCCGCGACGATCGACCGCTCGGCCTCGTCGCACTTGTTGAGGAAGCTCAACCGGAACGCGAAGCCCAAATTCTTGAAGATCGTCGCGTTCTGCGCCCAAGTGATCACCGTCCGCGGCGACATCACCGTCGAAATATCGCCCGCCATGAAGCCCTGCCGGGTCATGTCGGCGACCTTGATCATGTTGGCGATCTGCTTGTCGTTGAAGCCGGGGGCCTTGTGCGCGACGATCTTGAGTTCGGCAGCGGCGGGCAGATAATTGAGCGCAGTGACGATCGACCAGCGGTCCATCTGGCCCTGGTTGATCTGCTGCGTGCCGTGGTACAGCCCGGTCGTGTCGCCGAGGCCGACGGTGTTCGCGGTGGCGAACAGGCGGAACCACTTCGACGGGCGGATGACGCGGTTCTGGTCGAGCAGGGTCAGCTTGCCCTCGACCTCGAGGACGCGCTGGATGACGAACATGACGTCGGGGCGGCCCGCGTCATATTCGTCGAAGACCAGCGCGGTCGGAGTCTGCAGCGCCCATGGCAGCAGGCCCTCGCGAAATTCGGTGACCTGCTTGCCCTCGCGCAGAACGATCGCGTCCTTGCCGATCAGGTCGATGCGGCTGATGTGGCTGTCGAGGTTGATCCGGACGCACGGCCAGTTGAGCCGCGCCGCGACCTGCTCGATGTGGGTCGACTTGCCGGTGCCGTGGAAGCCCTGGATCATCACCCGGCGGTTGAAGGCAAAGCCGGCGAGGATCGCGAGCGTCGTGTCGGGATCGAAGACATAACCGGGGTCGAGGTCGGGAACGCGCTCGTCGGCGACCGAGAAGGCGGGGATCTTCATGTCGACGTCGACGCCGAACATCTCGCGCGCATCGACCTCCATGTCGGGGGCGTCGAGAACGGTTTCGTTGCTGAGGACGACGTCGGACGAATGCAAACTTGCCACGGGAAGGCTGCTCCTAACGGGGGCGCGTGAAGGCGGGGGCGGACTTGAGGTGCGTATAGGCTTGAACCACCGCCTGCAACTTTCCCTCATGCGTCCGGTCGCCGCCATTGGCGTCGGGGTGATACTGGCGAACGAGCGACTTGTACGCGCGGCGGATGTCGGCAGGTGAGGCATCGACGCCGAGATCGAGCGACTTCAACGCCTTCATGTCGACGTCGGACAGGACATGCCCCGACTTGGCGCGCCGCCCGGCGAAGACGTCGGGGCCGTAGCGGTCGCGCGCCATGCCGAGCGGGTCGTTGAACCGGACCGTCGGATCGTGTGCGGCGCGCTCCCACCCGGCGAGCGGCGACTGCGCGGCGGTGATCGCCTCGGGCGACATGCCGTCGAAGAAATTGTACCCGGCGTTGAATTCGCGGACATGGTCGAGGCACAGCCACTGCCAGCCGCCGATCTCGCCCGCGACGCGGTTCGATCGCGGCGCGCGGAACTCCGCCGGGTTGGGGCAGCCGGGGCGCGCACACGGGGTCGGCTCGGCGCGCTCGACGCGGCCGTGAAAGCGGGGACTGCGGGGGCGGGACGTTCCAGGGGGGGGGGTATCGGGGCCGCTTTCGGTCAAACTGCGTTATCCTGTTCGCAATCAGCCGATATAGGCGTTCGCAACGACAACGGGAGAGCGACATGGGACCACGCGCAGCAGAAATCGAACGGCGGCTGGTGGCTGGGCTCGCGCCGAGCCAAGTCGAGGTGATCGACGACAGCGACGACCATCTCGGCCACGCCGGGCATTCGGGAGCGGGCGAGAGCCACTTCACCGTCCGCGTCGAGGCCGCGACCTTCGCCGGCAAGTCGCGGGTCGAACGCCAGCGCGCCGTCTACGCCGCGCTCGGCGACCTGATGGCCCCCGATCAGGTCCACGCTCTCGTCATCGAGGCGACCGCGCCGGGCGAAGCCTAATCCGCCTGCGGCGCGGGGAGGCTTGAACCCGCGCCGCCGCCGCCGCATAGCGGGCACAGGCCGGCTTAGCTCAGATGGTAGAGCACCTGATTTGTAATCAGGGGGTCACGGGTTCGATTCCTGTAGCCGGCACCGTTGCCACGACGTCATTTCATCGGGATCGCGCGTCCCTCGGTCATGACATAGCTGACGCTGAGCACCGCCTTGGGGTCGGTCTGCGGGTCGCCGTCGATCGCGATCAGGTCGGCGAACTTGCCGGGCTCGAGCGTGCCGGTGACCTTGTCGACCCCGAGCAAGCGCGCGCCGCCCATCGTCGCGGCGATCAGCGCCGCCTTGGGGGTCATGCCGCCCTCGGTGACCATCAGGTTGAGCTCCTCGGCGTTGCGGCCGTGCGGGAAGACCGCGGCGTCGGTGCCGAGCGCGATGTTGACGCCGTACTTGTTGGCGATGCTCAGGCCCCGCCCGACGATCTTGAGCGTCTCGAGCGCCTTCGCCTCGACGTTCGGGGTGTAGAAGCCCTTGCCGATGTGGAGCTTCAACCCTTCGAACGCCATCAGCGTCGCGACCATGTAGGTGCCGCGCGCCTTCATCAGCTTCGCGTCTTTCTCGTCGAGATAGGTGCCGTGCTCGATCGAATCGACACCGGCCTCGACCGCCGCCTCGATACCGCGCGCGCCATGGGCATGCGCCATCGCCTTCAATCCGACGCCGTGCGCGGTGGTGACGATCGCCTTCATCTCGGCGTCGCTGAAATGCTGTTCGAGCCCGATCGCGCCGTCGTCGAGAACCCCGCCGGTCGCCATGAACTTGATCACGTCGACCCCCTTCGCGGCGATCTTGCGGACGTCGACAGCGCATGCCTCGGGTGAGTCGCAGACACCGGGGTTCTGCCCGGCGGCGTTGATCGCCTCGGCAAGTTCAGGGGCAAGCCCGACGACGGCATCGGCGTGCCCGCCCGAAATCGATAACGGCGTCCCCGCGACGAGGATGCGCGGCCCGGGAAACGATCCCTCGGCGACCGCGTCGCGCATCGCGAGGCTGGCGAGGATCGGCCCGCCGGCGTCGCGGACCGTGGTAAAGCCCGCGCGGGCGGTGATCAGCGCGTTCTTGAGCCCGGTCGCGGCGGCGTAGGGCTCGGAGAATTTGGGGCGCAGCGTCGCGTACCACGGCAGCCCCGAATCCTGCGTCAGGTGGACGTGCGCGTCGATCAGCCCGGGCATCACCGTCTTGGTCGACAGGTCGACGACCCGCGCGCCCGCCGGGACCGCCATGTCGGCGGCGCCGATCGACACGATCCTGCCGTCGGTGACGACAATGCTCGACGGACCGCGCGCGGGCAAAGCGGCGTCGGTGACGACTCGGCCCGCATGGATGACGATCGTCTCGGCGCCGGCCGGCGCGGCGAGCAACATCGTGGCAGCAATAACTCGATACATCGTTGGTCCCCCGGTTGATTGGATCGACACTAGCCAGCGGCGACGGCGGCGCAAGCGCGCGACGACCCGCCGGGCCCGCGTGCTTCGGTTCGGTGGTGGAACATCGCGCTCCCGGCCTCGTTCGATCCGCGTGTGTGCGAGCCTTCGCTCGCCGCCTGGAGGATTTTCGCGATGTGGATCGGTATTGGACTTGTTCTGGTTGTCGTCTGGCTGGTCAGCTTCCTCGCGTTTCACATCGCTGGCGGTCTGATCCACCTGCTGCTGCTGTTCGCGGTGATCTCGATCGTCATCCACTTCATCCGCGGACGCTCGACGGCCTAGTCCGGGCAGAGCCGGCCCCCGCAGAGGGAATTCACGCTTTTATCGAATGCCGCGACTGGTGCTGTCGGGGAGGATTGAACTCCCGACCTCAGCCTTACCAAGGATGCGCTCTACCACTGAGCTACGACAGCACTGTCGCGGAGCGGCGCGTATCGGGGCGCGCGGCGGGGTTGTCAAGGAAAGCGCGTCGGCGTTAGCGTTATCCATGGCCGACCAGACCCAAGCCGACGCCCGCGCCGCCCGCCTCGCCGCCGCCCTCCGCGCCAATCTGGCGCGGCGCAAGGCGCGCGAGCGGGAGGAGAAGGCGGTCGAGCAGCCCGCCGATTAGCCTGCTGGGGCGGATATCGCCTTTTCGATCGCCGCAGTCACCTCGGGCGAATCAGGCTTGGTCTTCGACCCGAACGACGCGACGATCTTGCCGCTGCGGTCAACGAGATACTTGTGGAAATTCCACGACGGGGCTTCGGACTTGCCGAGGGTTGCGGCGGCCCAAGCGAAGAACGGCGTCGCGTTCTTGCCGGTGACGACGCTCTTTTCCGACAGCGGGAAGTTGATCCCGAACTTCGATTCGCAGAACTGCTTGATCTCGGCGTTGGTCTTGTACTCCTGGCCCATGAAGTCGCCCGACGGCACGCCAATGACGGTGAAGCCCTTGTCCTTGTAGGTCGTCTGCGCCTTTTCGAGCGCCTCATATTGCGGGGTGAAGCCGCAGAAGCTCGCGGTGTTGACGACCAGCAATACCTTCCCGCGATACTGGCTGAACGGCATCGGCTTGCCGTCGATCGTCGTCATGTTGACGTCGTACGCGGTATTGATTCCCGGGGGCGCATCGGGGGTCGCGGCGAACGCGCCGGTCAGCGAGCCGGTGATGGCGACGGCACCCACTCCGGCGGCGATCAGCAGGGGGACGAGCTTCTTCATCACGCGGTCTCCAACGGGCGGGTGCCTTCATCCAACCATATCCGGGCGGTGTCGTCGAGCAGCGGCCCGAGCGCTGCGGCAACGCGCGCGTGGTACGCATCGACCCAGCCGCGCTCGGCGGGGGTCAGCAGCGCAATGTCGATCAGCGCGCGGTCGAGCGGCGCGAGCGTCAGCGTCTCGAATCCGAGCATCGGCTTTTCGGCCCCCTCGATTGCCCGCTCCTCGACGAGGACGAGGTTTTCGATGCGGATGCCGTACTCACCGGCTTTGTAGTAGCCGGGCTCGTTCGACATGATCATGCCGGGGCGCAGCGCCTCGTCGCCCATCGCGCCATAGCCGCCGGCGGCGGTGGCGATGCGCGCTGGACCTTCGTGGACCGCAAGATAGCTGCCGACGCCGTGGCCGGTGCCGTGGGCGTAGTCGAGCCCGACCGACCACAGGAACTGGCGGGCGAGCGCGTCAATCTGGTTGCCGCGCGTGCCGTGCGGGAAGACCGCGCTGGCGAGCGCGATATGGCCCTTGAGGACGCGGGTGAAGCGGTCGCGCATCTCGGGCGTCGGGGTGCCGACCGCAAGGGTGCGCGTCACGTCGGTGGTGCCGTCACGGTACTGCCCGCCCGAGTCGACGAGGTAGAGCGAATCGAGTTCGATTGGGCGGCTGCTCTCCGCCGACACGCGGTAGTGCGGCAATGCCCCGTTCGGCCCGGCGGCAGAGATCGTGTCGAAACTGAGGTCTTCGAGCTGGTTGGTCTGGTCGCGGAACTGGCGGAGCTTGGCCGCCGAGCTTATCTCGTCGAGCTCGCCCTTGGGGGCCTCTCCGGCGAACCAGTGGAGAAAGCGTGTCAGCGCCGCGCCATCGCGCAGGTGCGCTGCCTTGCTGCCGGCGATCTCGACCGGGTTCTTGACCGCCTTGGGGACGACGCACGGGTCGCGCGCTTCGATGATCGTCGCCGCGCCGGCGTCGAGGTGGGCGAAGATCGCGGCGACCGCCGATGTCGGGTCGACGACGACGGTGCGCCCGCCGAGGCCTTCAAGCGCAGTGGCGAAGGCACCGCGGTCGTGGACGCGGACGTGCTCGCCGAGATGGGCGCGGACATCGGGCGACAGCTTGGCGGCGTCGACGAACAGGTCGGCGGAGGCGTCGGCGTGGACCAGCGCAAAGGCGAGCGGGACCGGAGTGTGCTCGACGTCCTTGCCGCGCACGTTGAACAGCCACGCGATCGAGTCGAGCGCCGACACGACGACGGCGTCGGCGTGCTTCGCATCGAGCCACGCGGCGATGCGGCCGCGCTTCGACTCGGACGTCTCTCCGGCGAACTCGTCGGGGTGGACCTCGAGCCGCGCGGTCGACGGGACGGGGCGGTCGGTCCACACCGCGTCGATCGGGTTCGCCGGGACCGCGACGAGCGTTGCGCCATGCTCGCCGAGCGCCTTGCCGGTCGCCGCGACCCAGCCACGCGTGTGGAGCCAGGCGTCATAGCCGACGCGGTCGCCGGGGCGGGCATTCGCGGCGAGCCAGTCGGTCGCGCTCGTCGCCGGGACCGCCACATAGTCGTACAGCCCGCCGTCGACCTGCGCGCGGACCTGAAGCGTGTAGCGCCCGTCGGTGAACATCGCCGCTTTGTCGGCGAGCACAACCGCCGATCCCGCCGACCCGCCGAAGCCGGTCAGCCACGCCAGCCGCTGGGCATAGGCCCCGACATATTCGCTCATATGCTCGTCGGTCAGCGGGACGACGAAGCCGGTCAGGCGGTCGGCGGCAAGCTGCTCACGGAGGGCGGCAAGGCGGGCGGCGGGGGTCGACATGAGGTTGGTGTCCGATTGTGGCGGGTCGATGATAGGCCCAAGGCGCGGCGCGGGAAAGCGGGGCGGAAGGCAGGGGTTAGCTGCGGTGGTTGTCGGCGGTGCGCTGGTGGCGGGTTGAAAGGTCACACGAAGTTCACGGTTATCGACATTGATTTCGCGGGAGTAGTTGCTGGCGGCGGAGTAGTGGCGGGGTTGAAAGGTCACACGAAGTTCACGGAAATGGACATCGACTTCGCATCGGATTTTGACCTTCGATCTGCCTCCCCTCCCCTTCAGGGGAGGGGCGAGAGACGCGCCGCTTGGCGTGGCCCGGGGGTGGGGCTTGCTTGGGTAGAGGGTCTGTGGCGACTGCCCCACCCCCGACCCCTCCCCTGAAGGGGAGGGGAGCCAGAAAGAGAGGGAGGAGCAGGAAATGCAAAAAAACATCGCGACCAACAATGAGAAAAGAATCGAAAACCGCCGGCCGGTGGCGACTCGATCCGCCAGTTGCCCGACGCGCGAGCATTACTCGCCACACCGGGGTGTAGGACAGCGCTATATCGTCCCGCCATGGCCCCGCGTCCGCGCCCGCACTACATGCGCCGGATGACCCAGCCCCCCGTCGCCGCGCGCATCCCCCACGCCACCACCCATCACGGCATCGTCCGCGACGACCCGTACGACTGGCTGCGCGACCCCGGCTATCCGAAGGTCGAGGACGCGGCGGTGCTCGGCTATCTCGCCGAGGAGAACACCTGGTTCGACGCGTGGATGGCCCCGCACGCGGCGACCGTCGACACGCTGTTCGCCGAGCTCAAGGGGCGGGTGAAGGACGACGATTCCGGGGTGCCGGTGCGCGATGGCGCGTTCGATTATTGGTGGCGCTTCGACGCCGGCGGTCAGTACCGCATCTGGCTGCGCCGCCCCGCCGCCGGGGGTGACGATGCGGTCATCCTCAGCGAGCCCGTCGAGGCCGCGGGCAAGGACTATTTCCGCCTCGCCGGGATCTCGGTGTCGCCCGACGGCGCGCTCGCCGCGTGGACCGCTGACGACGACGGATCGGAGCGCTTCAAGCTGTACCTCCGCGACCTGTCGACCGGGGCCGACACGCTCGTCGCGACGACCGCAATCGGGGTCGCTGTCTGGGCCGCCGACTCGGCGAGCTTCGCGTGGACCGAGGTGAATGACGCGTGGCGGCCGTACCGTGTCCGGCTCCACCGGCTCGGCGAGGCCGCAGGCTCCGAGGACGACGCAGTGCTGTACGAGGAAGCCGATGCGAGCTTCTTCGTCGGGCTCGACCGCTCGACCGACCGCTCGCACTTCCTGATCACCGCCGCCGACCATGTCACCAGCGAGGTCCGGCTGATCCCGACGAGCGACCCCGCCGCGCCGCCAGTCCTCGTCAGCCCGCGCGAGACGGGCCGCGAATACGATCTCGACGTCCGCGACGCGACGGTGTTCGTCCGGACGAACGACACTCACGTCAATTTCCGCATCGCCACCGCGACCCTCGCCGCGCCGGGTGTGTGGACCGACCTGATCCCTGGCGACGACCGCGTTTATCTGCGTGGACTGACCGCCTTTGCCTCGTATCTCGCGATCTCGGAGCGCGTCGACGGCCTCGACGGGGTGCTCCTCCGGTACGACGATGGTCGCGAGACGAAGATCGCCTTTCCCGAGGCGAGCTACACCGTTGGCATCGGGTCGAACCCCGAGCCCGACGCGCCGCTGCTCCGCCTCGGCTACAGCTCGATGGTGACGCCGTCGACGGTGTACGATTACGACGTCGCCGCCGACCGCCTGATCGTCCGCAAGGTCCAGGACGTCCCCAGCGGTTACGACGCGAGCGCGTATCGCACCGAACGACTGATGGCCCCCGCCGCCGACGGGACGCTCGTCCCGGTGTCGGTGGTCTATCGCGCCGACTTCCCCCGCGACGGGTCGGGGCGGCTCCATCTGTACGGCTATGGCGCTTACGGGCTGGCGATCCCGCCGTCATTCTCGGCGTCGCGATTGAGCCTGCTGGACCGCGGCTTCGCTTACGCCATCGCGCACGTCCGTGGCGGCGACGACATGGGCTATCGCTGGTATCTCGACGGCAAGCTGGAAGCGCGGACCAACACCTTCACCGACTTCGTCGTGAGCGCGCACGCGTTGATCGCCGCTGGTTTCGCTTCGGCGGGCAATATCTCGATCTCGGGCGGGTCAGCGGGGGGCACGCTGATGGGGGTCGTCGCCAACACCGACCCTGGGCTGTGGCGCGCGGTCGTCGCCGACGTGCCGTTCGTCGATGTGCTGGGGACGATGCTCGACGGCTCGCTGCCGTTGACGCCGATCGAGTGGCCCGAATGGGGCAATCCGGGCGAGGATGCCGAGGTCTATCGCCAGATCGCGGCATACTCGCCGTACGACAATGTGACGGCGCAGGATTACCCGCCGATCCTGATCACCGCCGGGTTGAACGATCCGCGCGTGACCTACTGGGAGCCGGCGAAGTGGGCGGCGAAGCTGCGGGCGACCAAGACCGACGCCAACCCGCTGCTGCTCAAGACCAATATGGGCGCGGGCCATGGCGGCAAGTCGGGGCGCTTCGAATCGCTGCGCGAGACGGCGGAGGAGTTCGCCTTCCTGCTGGCGGCGTTCGAGGCAAAGGCGTGAGCGACCGCAAGGCGCGGCTCCAGGCGTTCCTCGCGGCGCGAAAGTCTTAGCTCCGCGCGCCACACCCGATTAAGCTGCGCAAAGCCTGCAACCGAGGATTCTCCATGCGCTTTCTGCCGATCGTGTTCGCCGCCATCGCGATCGTCGCCCCCGCGATGGCCGCTCCCGCCGACATGGCGGCGATCCTTGCCGGGCCGCAGCGGTCGGAGGCGAACAAGGCGCGCGACCAGTTCCGCCACCCCGTCGAGACGCTCAATTTCTTCGGGTTGAAGCCGGCGATGACCGTCGTCGAGATCACTCCGTCGGGCGGTTGGTACACCGAGATCCTCGCGCCTTATCTCCGCGATCATGGCCGCTACATCGGCGCCGGGGCGTTCGGCGGGACCGAGAACGGCGCCAAGAGCGTGGCGAAGTTCAAGGCCAAGCTCGACGCCGATCCCGCGAACTACGGCAAGGTCGAGGTGACGACGTTCGGCAAGGACCATTATGACATCGCCAAGCCGGGCAGCGCCGACATGGTCCTGACGTTCCGCGAGATCCACAATTACGTCACCGGCGGCTATGGGCCCGAGACGTTCAAGGCGTTCTACGCCGCGCTCAAGCACGGCGGGGTCCTCGGCATCGTCGAGCACCGCCTCCCCGAAAATGCGCCCGCCAACCGCGAGGCGACGAGTGGCTATATGAAGGTGTCGACAGTCAAGCGCCTCGCCGAAGCCGCCGGGTTCAAGTTCGTCGCCGCGTCGGAGGTCAACGCCAACCCCAGGGACACCGCCGACTATCCCGACGGCGTCTGGACCCTGCCGCCGACGTATCAGCTCGGCGACAAGGACCGGGCGAAGTACGCGGCGATCGGCGAGAGCGACCGGATGACGCTCAAGTTCGTCAAGCCGTAGTCCGTCCGCCTTCGTACAATCGTTGATTGGCGTCTCGGCTATGCAGTTGTCGAACGGGGTGGAGCGGGTCTGATGTCGATAGCCTTGATCGTCCTGAGCCTTTTGGAGGCGAGCGCGGTGTCCGGACCGGCGCTCGGGCTGCCGGCGTCGCGGCCGACCGTTCATGCCGATGATATCTGGCGGTACAAGAACAGCATCGAACTGCGGGGCCGTTTCTCGGAGACCCACGACGAGAGCAGCGTCGTGCGGACGCAGGCCGATGCGATCGTCTTGAAAGTCCACGCCTCGGACTCGCCGCTCCAGCCGACCGAGCTTCTCGTCGGCAGCGACTGGTCGCGCTTCCGCAGCGTCGATGGCCACGAACAGGTCGTCAACCGGCCGTTCGACTTCCCGTTGACGGCGGGCAAGACGTGGACGGTCGACTATAGCGAGTCGAACCCGAACCGCCTTCTGACCACCGAGCATTGGGTAACGACCTACAAGGTGGTCGGCGTCGAGCGCGTGACCGTTCCGGCGGGAACGTTCGACGCCGTGAAGATCGAGGCCACGGGGAATTGGACGGCGACGCTGGCGCGGGCGGTGACGGGCGTCGCGACGACGAGGAGCGACGCGCAGGGCGTTGCCGTCGCCAACCGCATCGACCGGCAACAGCCGCGCGACGCGACGGGCCGAATCTACAAGGCGTTCTGGTACGTCCCCGCGGTCAAGCGCGCGGTCAAGATCGTCGAGGAGACGTATGATTCCGGCGGCTTGCGCAGCGAGAGCCGCACATCGGAGCTTGAGAGCTACAAGGTCGCTCAGTAGCTGCGGCGGCGGTGCCGCGGCGCGGTCGGCCGCCGACGGCCCGGCCTAGACCTTGCTCAACTTCTCCAGCTGCGCCTGCAGCGTCACCATCTGCGCCTTGAGCGCGTCGAGCTCGCCCGTTTCCGCCTTCGCCGGCTCGGCCTTGACCAGTGCGGCGCGACCGGTGAGCATGTCGGCGGCGGCCTGGAACATCGCCATGTTCTGCTTCGCGAGCGTCTCGAACGGCTTGAATGCCGCACCGCCGAACGCGCCTGCAACCGAGTCACGGAACTGCGCCTGGTTCTTGGCGAACGCCGCCATCGATGCCTCGAGATAGTGCGGCACCATCGACTGCATCGAATCGCCGTACATCGCGATGAGCTGGCGGAGGAACGGCACCGGCAGCATCGTCTGGCCGCCGTTTTCGCCGTCCATGACGATCTGCGTCAGGACGTTATGCGTGATATCCTCGCCGGTCTTCGCGTCGAACACCTGGAAATCGCGCCCCTGCCGGGTCATTACGGCGAGATGCTCGAGGGTGATGTAGCTCGAGGTGTCGGTATTATAGAGGCGGCGGTTGGCGTATTTCTTGATCACGACCGGGATTTGTTTGGCCGGGTCGGCGGAGCGCACTTGATCCATCGTGATTCCCAGAAAAGTTAATATGTTGCACTAGCACAAACCTGTGCTGCGCCGCAACGCAGGCCTACTGGCATCGCTTGGTGAACGCGCCTAGATGCCAAGTACAATTCCTTGGGAGCCTGAGCCATGACCGACATCGTCATCACCGCTGCAAAACGGACCCCGGTCGGCAGCTTCATGGGCGCGTTCGGCACCGTCCCCGCGCATGAACTCGGGCGGCAGGCGATCATGGCGGCGCTCGCGCAGTCGGGCGTTGCGGCCGACGAGGTCGACGAGGTCATCATGGGGCAGGTGTTGACCGCGGCGCAGGGGCAGAACCCGGCGCGGCAGGCGGCGATCAACGCCGGCATCGCCAAGGAAACCCCGGCATGGGGCGTCAACCAGGTCTGCGGCAGCGGCCTGCGCGCGGTCGCATTGGGCGCACAGGCGATCATGGCGGGCGACGCCGTCGTCGTCATCGCTGGCGGTCAGGAGAGCATGAGCCAGTCGACCCACGCCCAGGCGCTGCGGACCGGCACCAAGATGGGCGCGGTCGAGCTCGTCGACACGATGATCAAGGACGGGCTGTGGGACGCCTTCAACGGCTATCACATGGGCATCACTGCGGAAAACGTAGCCGAGCAGTATCAGGTGACGCGCGAGAAGCAGGACGCCTTCGCCGTCGCCTCGCAAAACAAGGCGAGCGCCGCGCGCGCCGCCGGGCGATTCAAGGATGAGATCGCGCCGGTGACGATCAAGGGCCGCAAGGGCGACACCGTCGTCGACACCGACGAATATATCCGCGACGGCGCGACGATCGAGAGCGTGTCGGGGCTCAAAGGCGCGTTCAAGAAGGACGGCACCGTCACCGCGGCCAACGCCAGCGGGATCAACGACGGCGCCGCCGCGCTCGTGCTGATGACCGCCGACGAGGCAAAGCGCCGCGGCTCGACCGTCCTCGGGCGCATCGCGAGTTGGGCGTCGACCGGGGTCGACCCGAGCGTGATGGGAATCGGCCCGGTGACCGCATCGAAGAAGGCGCTCGAAAAGGCCGGCTGGACCGTCGCCGATCTCGACCTGATCGAGGCCAACGAGGCGTTCGCCGCGCAGGCGCTCGCGGTCGGGCAGGAACTCGGGCTCGATCCGGCGAAGGTCAACGTCAACGGCGGCGCGATCGCGATCGGCCACCCGATCGGCGCTTCGGGCGCGCGGGTGCTGACAACCCTGCTCTACGAAATGGGCAAGCGCGACGCCAAGAAGGGCCTTGCGACCTTGTGCATTGGCGGCGGCATGGGCATCGCGATGTGCATCGAGCGCGACTGATGGTCTCGCGCTAGACTGGCGGCGAACCGCCGGGGAGTTGGGCCACGACGATCGATCCGGACATCCGTGCCGCCGTTCGCGCGGTACTACCGCTGATGCCGACGACACGGCTGCTCGCGCTCGGCGGCAGCGCGGTTCTCGATGCGGCCGACATCGCGATGGTGGCGTATGCGGCGCTCGTCGGGGATGCCGCGTGGCCCGCCGGGCTGTCGATCACGGTCGCCGCCGATCCGATACGCCTGCCGTTCGTCGAGGGGGTTTTCGACGCCGCGCTGGCGATGGCCCCGCTCGATCCGCCGGGCTTGCGTGAACTGTGGCGGGTACTCGGACCGGCGGGGGTGCTCGTCGCGGTTGTCCCGCGCCGCGCGCTGATCCCGCGCGAAACCGGCTTCGCCGGGGCGCATCATTCGCGTAGCAGCCTGACCAAGCTGCTCGACGCGGCGATGTTCGAGCCGGGCGAGTGGACCAAGGTCGCCGGGGTTCACGTCGTCCGCGCGACCAAGCGCGACGGGTTGGCCGCGATCGGCGGCGGCGGGACCGCTGCCCTCGCGCGCCTATCCCCGGCTTAGGACGAACACCGCCTGCTCGGCGCGCAGGTTCTCGGCCCATGTCAGCCGTCGTCCGCGACTGAGGAAGGTCGCCCCCTCGACGGTGACGTCGAGCTTGGCCGCGAGCGCGCGGAAGTCGTCGATCGAGCACAGATGAATATTCGGCGTCGCGTACCACGGCACCGGCAGCGCCGCCGTCATCGGCATCCGCCCGCCGACGAGCAGGCTCAGCCGCACCCGCCAATGGCCGAAATTGGGGAAGGAGATCACCGCTGTCCGCGCGATCCGCAGCAGCTCGGCAAGCACCGTCTCGGGCGAACGCATCGCCTGGAGCGTGTCCGACAGGATGGCGACATCGAAGGCGTGCGACGGGTAGTCGGCGAGGTCGGCGTCGGCGTCGCCCTGGACGACCGACAGCCCGCGCTCGACCGCAGCGGCGACGTTCGCCCCCGACAATTCGATTCCACGCCCGTCGACCCCCTTGTCGCGCTGCAACGCCGCGAGCAACGCGCCGTCACCGCAGCCGACGTCGAGCACGCGCGCTCCGGCAGGGACGGCGTCGGCGATTGCAGCGAGGTCGGCGCGGAGTGTCACGACTGGCTTGCCAGCAGCATCGCGTATTCGGGCGACATCCGCTCCATGAAGCGGTCAGGCCGCGCGAGCGGTGCGAAGCCGACCTCGGCGTAAACCCCGTGCGCGTCTTTGGTAACAAGGCCGAAGCGTCGGATCCCGGCGAAGTCGGGATGTTCGACGAACCAGCGCGTCAAGCTCCGCCCCAATCCCTGCCCGCGAACGCTGTCGTCGACCCAGACGTCGGCGATCCACGCGAAGGTCGCATAGTCGGTGATGACGCGGGCGAAGCCGACCTGCCCCCCTTCGGCATAGGCGCCAAGGCAATGCGATCCGGCGATGGCGCGCTCGACGAGACCGCGCGCGATCCCCGGCGACCAATAGCTCGACGCGAGCCAGCCGTGGATGCGCCCGATGTCGAGCCGTGCCTTGTCGTCGGACAGCTCGATCATTCGCCGGCCCGCAGGAAGCCGTCGACGACGCGGTTCATGGCCGGGGTGTCGAGGAGGAAGGCGTCGTGGCCGTGGGGCGAGTCGAGCTCGACGAAGCTGACGCGGGCGTTGGCGGCGTTAAGCGCGCGGACGATCCGCCGGGCCTCGGCGGTCGGGTAGAGCCAGTCGCTGGTGAACGAGATGACCGCGAAGCGCGTCTTCGTCCCCGCGAACGCCGCTGCCAGCCGCCCGTCGTGCGGCGCGGCGAGGTCGAAATAATCGGTCGCGCGGGTGATGTAGAGATACGAGTTGGCGTCGAACCGCTCGACGAAACTCAGGCCCTGGTGGCGCAGGTACGATTCGACCTGGAAATCGGCGTCGAAGCCGAACGACACCTCCGACCGGTCCTGCAGCGCACGCCCGAACTTCGCGGTCAGCCCCTCCTCCGACAGATACGTGATGTGCGCCGCCATCCGCGCGACTGCGAGCCCGGCCGCGGGGGGCGGCCCGGCGTGGTAGGCACCGCCGCGCCAGTTGGGGTCGGCCATGATCGCCTGCCGTCCGACCTCGTGATACGCGATGTTCTGCGCCGAATGCCGCGCCGCGGTGGCGATCGCGACCACCGCACGGACGCGGTCGGGGTAGGCGACCGCCCAGTCGAGCGCCTGCATCCCGCCCATCGATCCCCCGACGACCGCAGCGAGCGTGACGACGCCGAGATGGTCGAGCAGCGCCGCCTGCGCGCGGACCATGTCGCGGATCGTGATGACGGGGAACGTCATGCCGAAGGGCGCACCGGTCGCAGGATCGATGCTCGCCGGGCCGCTCGATCCCGAGCAGCCGCCCAGCACGTTGGTCGCCACGATGAAATGGCGCGCCGGGTCGATCGGCCGCCCCGGGCCGACCATCCGCTCCCACCAGCCCGGCCGCCCGGTCTTCGGATCGACCCCGGCGACGTGCTGGTTGCCGGTCAGCGCATGGCAGATCAGGATCGCATTCCCGCCGTCGGCATCGAGCGCCCCGTAGGTTTCGTAGCCGACCTCGACGCCGTCGAGGGTAGCGCCCGATTCGAGCTGGAACGTCCCGGGGAGCCGGATGCGACGGTCGAGGCCGAAACGCTGGTCGGTGGCGAGCATCGCGGGTGGGTAGGGGGTGCGGTCGCGCGATGCAATGCGGAGGGGGACCGGGCCCCGGGTCGGGCGATCAGTCCTGATAGTCGATCTTCGCCGCTTTCTTTGGGCCGCCGCCGAATGCCCAAGACAAAGCGATCGTCGCCGCGCGGACCGAATAGCGCCCGGTGATCGCCTCATGGAGCAGGGGGGTGTCGTATACCTGCGGGTCCTTCGCCGAATCGAAGACGTCCGACAGCGTCGCCACGACCGACAGCCCAGGCTTCAACTGATGCCTGAAACCAAGGTCGACGCGCGTGTTCGGCAAGCGGTAGCCCTGCGGCAGGAGCCGCTTGCCCTTGAAGGTGACGTTGAGCTGGATCATGTCCTTTGGCGTGGCCTGATAGTCGAGGTTGGCCTTGGCGGTGACACTGGTGATCTGCCGGGTACCGGCGATGCCGAGATTGGCGGCGTCGATCGTGTCGTGGAACAGCGTGCCGCTGACCCCGTACGACAGTAACTTGCCGAGCTTGCCGTTCGCCGAGAAATCGACCCCTGCCTTGGTCGACGTGCCAAGGTTCGCCTGCGTCGTCTGCAGCTGCGTCGGGGTGATGAAGCGGACGACCTGGGTAAACAGGTTGGTCGTCCGCCGGTAATAGGGAGTGAGCTCGATCGATACACCGTGCGGGGCAAAGGCGAAGGTCCCCTCGACCGCGTCGGTCTCCTGCGGCTTGAGCGCGGGATTGCCGACGTGCTGGTCGAGCGGATTGTTGAATAAAGGGTACGGGTCGAGTTCGCCGGGGTCGGGCCGGACGATCCGGTGGCTGTAGCTAAGCCGCAGCGTCTTCACGTCCGACAGCGCATAGTCGAGGTGGATCGTCGGATAGGCAGTGACGTAATTGGTCCGGTCGACCTCGGCGTTGGTTACCTGGGTGCCGACCGCCGACGTCGCTTCGACCCTGACGCCGACGAGCGCGGTCAGCTTCTCGGCGAAGACGCGTTCGTAGGTCCCGTATAACGAATGAATGTCGCGCGCGTAGACGAAGCGGCTCGTCTGGGTCGGGTCGGGCATCACCGCCCCAGTCGCCACGTCGACGAGGTCGCCGTGGGTGTCGAAGGCGTCGTCCTCGCGCTCGAAGTCGTAGCCGAGCACCAGCTTCGCCCCCGCCGCCATCGGCCGGTCGTATTCGACGGTGACCTCGCGCTCGCGCTGGTTCGACCGCGGCCGGCGCTGGTCGCTCGTCGTCGGCAGCAGCGGCAGGCGGTAGATGTTGGTGAAGCGGCTCGATTGATTCTCGGCCTCGCCGCTGTAGCGCAGGTCGATGCTCAGGCTATGGCCCTTGCCGGCGAAGCTGTGTTTGTACGTCGCCGACGCGTCGGTCGCGACATCGTGTTCGGTGCCGATGCTGTCGCGGTCGAAGTCGCTGGCCAGCGCGCCGCCCGGGTCGAACAACCGGTCGTGTTCGTCGCGGCGCAGCGTGCCCGCGCGGTCGTTGTAGGTGAAATTGCCGCTCAGCTGGTCGGCCGGCGACACGGCATAACCCACCCCGATCGTCGCGATCTTCGCGGTCCGGTGGCCGCGGTACCGCCGTTCCTGGCTGCTCCCCGTCCCCGCGCCGGTCACCGGGTCGATGTCGGTCCGCTGGTCGGTCAGCAGGTAATCGGGGACCGTGCGCTTCACCGTCAGCGCGCCGTTGAGATCGAGCTTGTCCCGGTGGTATGCCGCCGTCGCGCCGAGGCCGAAGCGGGCGTCGCTGCCGATGTTCGCGGTCGCGGTTCCCGATTTGCCCGGCTTGCGGTTCTTCTTCGTGATGATGTTGATGATCCCGCCCGACCCGTCGGCCTTGTACCGCGCCGATGGGTTGGTGATGACCTCGATGCTCTCGATCCCGCTCGCCGGCAGCGATTGCAGCGCGTCGGCGCGGGTCGACGGCGACATCTGCGCCGACGGTTTGCCGTCGATCAGGACCTGGACATTGGTGTCGCCGCGCAGGCTGACGTTGCCGGCCGCATCGACATCGACCGACGGCACGTTGCGCAGCACATCCGCGATCGATCCCGCTGCCGCGCCGAGGTCGCGCTGGACCGCGTACGCCTTGCGGTCGATCGTCGACGTCGCCGCGTCGCGGTCGGCGGAGACGACGATGTCCGCGGATGTCGTGGCTTGGGGCACCGCGCTCGAAGGCGCGGTGGCGGTGATCTGGGCGCCGGCGGGGACTGCGAAGGCAACGACCGCCGCGGAAAAAAGTAAGCGCATCGGGCACTTTGCAACAGTTTCAAGACTCGACCATGCGAGGATACGATTGCATTGGGAAGCGGCATGACCCTCGCCCGAGAATGGTTAATTTGAACGTGGCTAATTCGCCACACCGCGTTCTCGTGCTCGGCGCGACGGGAACGATCGGGCGTGCGACGGTCCGAGCGCTGGTTGCGCGCGGGTGCGAAGTGGTGGCCCTC
This sequence comes from Polymorphobacter megasporae, assembly GCF_018982885.2. Lineage (NCBI taxonomy): Bacteria > Pseudomonadati > Pseudomonadota > Alphaproteobacteria > Sphingomonadales > Sphingosinicellaceae > Glacieibacterium > Glacieibacterium megasporae. Next base: position 1,564,620 of record NZ_CP081848.1, read on the forward strand.
GTCCGTCGTCGCGACACCACGTCGCAGCCCGATGGTGTAGTCCTTCGGATCGGCAGCGTGACCGAGCCGGGGTCGGTTGCGCGTGACGGCATCTGCGGCGAGCGATTCGACGCCATCGTGTCGTGTCTCGCGTCGCGAACCGGGGTGCCGCATGATGCTTGGGCGGTCGACCATCGCGCCAATCTCGATGCGCTCGCTGCGGCGCAGGCGGCGGGGATCGCGCATTTCGTCCTGCTATCGGCGATCTGCGTGCAGAAGCCGCTCCTCGCCTTCCAGCACGCCAAGCTCGCGTTCGAGACGGCGTTGATCCGCTCGGGGTTGCGCTGGTCGATCGTCCGGCCGACCGCATTCTTCAAGTCGCTGTCGGGGCAGGTCGAGCGGGTGCGTGCGGGCAAGCCGTACCTGATGTTCGGCGACGGCACTCTGACCGCGTGCAAGCCGATCGGCGACGACGATCTTGGCCAGTTCATTGCCGGGTGCCTCGACGATCCCGCCCGGTGGGACCGTATCCTGCCGATCGGCGGGCCGAGGGAGGCGATCACCCCCAGAGCGCAAGGCGAGGCGCTGTTCGCCTTGCTCGGGCGGCCGCCGCGCTACAGCCGGGTGCCGGTGGCGCTGCTCGACACGATCATCGCGGTCCTCGGCGTGGCCGGCCGCGTCGTCCCCGCGCTCGCCGCCAAGGCCGAGCTCGCGCGGATCGGGCGTTACTATGCGACCGAATCGATGCTCGTTCTCGATCCCCTGACCGGGCGCTACGACGCCGCCGCGACGCCGTCGACCGGCACCGCGACGCTGTTCGATCACTACGCCCGGCTGATCTCGGGCGAGGTCGTCGACGATCGCGGCGACCACGCGGTGTTCTGACCGCCTTGTGGAGCGCGGCATAACCGGCCAAAGCGCCGGGCATGAATGCACCCATCGTCAAACCGTGGATCGACGCGATCCACGCCTATGTCCCCGGCAAGGCCAAGCTCGGCGGCTTCGCCGAGCCGGTCAAGCTGTCGTCGAACGAGAACCCGCTCGGGCCGTCGCCCAAGGCGATCGCGGCAATGGCGGCAACGGCGGGGCACGCGCACCGCTATCCCGATCCGGCGTCGGTTGCGCTGCGTGAGGCGATCGCCGCGCGCTACGGCCTCGACGCGGGGCGGATCGTCTGCGGGACCGGGTCGGACGAGCTGCTCCAGCTTCTCGCCACCGCGTACTGCGGGCAGGGCGACGAGATCGTCCACGACGTCCACGGCTTCTCGCTCTACCCGATTGCCGCACGCCGGTCGGGGGCTGAGCCGGTCGCGGCGGGCGATACCGACTACACCACCGACGTCGACAAGATCCTCGCAAGCGTCACCCCGGCGACGCGGCTGGTATTCGTCGCCAATCCGAACAACCCGACCGGCACGATGATCGGCCGCGCCGAGCTGCACCGCCTCCACGCCGGGCTACGCCCCGACATCCTCCTCGTCATCGACGGGGCGTACGCCGAATATGTCGAGGACCCCGATTACGAGGACGGCTTCGCGATGGCGCGCGACCTGCCCAACGTCGTGACGACACGAACCTTCTCGAAGATCTACGGCCTCGCCGCCGAACGGATCGGCTGGGCGTACGGGCCGCAGGCGGTGATCGACGTGCTCAACAAGGTCCGCGCCCCGTTCAACGTCCCCGCCGCCGGGGGCGCGGGAGCCGTCGCGGCGATCGGTGACAGCGACTGGGTCGACGCCTCGCGGGTCCACAACAAGCAGTGGCGTCACTGGCTCGCAGGCGAGATCGCGGCGCTCGGCAACGCCGGACTGCGCGCGGTCCCGTCGGCAGCGAACTTCATCCTCGTTACCTTCCCGGCCGAGGGCCCAATCACAGCCGAGGCCGCCAACGCCGCGCTGATGATCGACGGCATCCTCGTCCGCTGGCTGCCGGGGCAGGGCCTGCCGAATGCGCTCCGCATCACAATCGGCACCGAGGCCGAGACGCGGGCGGTGGCGGCGAGCCTGCGCCGCTTCGTCGAGACGGCGGCGTGATCCCACGCTCATCTTATGTGTCATCCCCGCGAAAGCGGGGACCCAAAGTCACCGGCTGCAGTGACCTTGGGTCCCCGCTTTCGCGGGGATGACAGGACGTTAAATGCTCCCTTTCGCCCGCGTCAGCATTATCGGCATGGGCCTCATCGGCTCGTCGCTCGCCCGCGCGGTCCGGGCACGGTTGCCGACCGTCCGGCTCAGCGTCACCGACGCGGACCCCGCCGTTCGCGCGCGGGTGATCGACCTCGACCTCGCCGACGACGTTGCCGACTCGCCCGGGGCAGCGGTGATCGATGCCGACTTCGTCATCCTGTGCGTGCCGGTCGGAGCGATGGCGGGGGTCGCAGCCAGCATCGCCGCCGATCTCAGCCCCGGCTGCGTCGTCTCCGACGTCGGCTCGGTCAAGGGCCAGGTCCTCGCCGACCTCACCGCCGCGCTCCCCGGGGTCGCGATCGTCCCGGCGCACCCGGTCGCGGGCACGGAGAAGTCCGGCCCCGACGCGGGCTTCGCCAGCCTGTTCGCCGGGCGCTGGTGCATCCTCACACCCGCCGCCGGGACCGACCCCGTCGCGATCGAGCGGGTCCGCGATTTCTGGACGCGGCTTGGCGCGACGGTCGAGACGATGGACGCCGCGCACCACGACCTCGTCCTCGCCGTCACCAGCCACCTGCCGCACCTGATCGCTTACTCGATCGTCGGCACCGCGTCGGACATGGAGGCGGTTACCCGTTCCGAAGTCATCAAATATTCGGCGGGCGGCTTCCGCGACTTCACCCGCATCGCCGCCTCCGATCCGGTGATGTGGCGCGACGTCTTCCTGTCGAACAAGGACGCTGTCTTGGACGTCCTCCAGCGCTTCACCGAGGATCTGACCGCGCTCCAGCGCGCGATCCGCTGGGGCGACGGCGATGCGCTCGAGGCGCTGTTCACCCGCACCCGCGACGTCCGGCGCACGATCGTCGATGCGGGTCAGGACACCGACGATGTGGACTTCGGACGCCCCCATGACTGAACGGCACGATTAACCAAGCCCCCTCGGAAGTCCACGAAGTCCACACGAAAGCGACGTCGTTTCGGGGTAATTCGCGCCTCACCGGTACATTGTGGGCAGGCCTGTATCCATCACTGTAGGACTTGAGACTAACTGAGCGAGTCGCTACATCGTGACCTCGATAGGCGGTCGCTGGGACCGCCTTTTTGCGTTGAGGGCACCTGCCCATGTCGATGACGAGCACGATGAACCCCGTGATGCCGGTCTACGGCCGTTGCGAAGTCGAACCGGTTCGCGGCGAAGGCTGCTACCTGTACGACGCGGGCGGGAACCGCTGGCTCGACTTCGCCGCCGGGATCGCGGTCAACGCGCTCGGCCATGGCCATCCGCACCTGACCAAGACGATCCAGGATCAGGCGGCGACGCTGATACACGTGTCGAACCTGTACAAGGTTCCGGGGCAGCAGGCGGTGGCGCAGCGCCTCGTCGACCTGACCTTCGCCGACACGATGTTCTTCACCAATTCGGGTGCAGAAGCATTCGAGTGCGCGGTCAAGACCGCACGTCGCTGCCAGTTCGTCCTCGGCCACCCCGAGAAGTTCCGCATCATCACCTTCGCCCAGGCGTTCCACGGCCGGACGATGGCGGGGATCTCGGCGACCGATTCGGACAAGATGCGCGGCGGTTTCGAACCGCTCCCCGACTGGTTCACCGTCCTGCCGTTCGACGATATCGCCGCGGTCCGCGAGTTCATGGCCGGACCGCTGGCGGAACAGGTCGGCGGCTTCATGGTCGAGCCGATCCAGGGCGAAGGCGGCGTCCGCCCGGCGTCGGTCGAGTTTCTCCAGACGCTGCGCGACCTCGCCGACGAGCATGGCGCGCTGCTGATCTTCGACGAGGTCCAGTGCGGCGTCGCGCGGACCGGGCAGCTGTTCGCCTACCAGCATTTCGGCGTCACCCCCGACATCATGGCGATCGCCAAGGGCATCGGCGGCGGTTTCCCGGTCGGCGCTTGCCTCGCCACCGAACATGCCGCGCAGGGCATGGTCGTCGGCACGCATGGCTCGACCTATGGCGGCAATCCGCTGGCGATGGCGGCGTGCGGCGCGGTGCTCGATGTCGTTGCGACGCCCGAGTTCCTCGAGAATGTCCGCCGCATGGGCGACCGGCTGCGGCAGGCGATCGAGCAGATGATCCCCAACCACGACGACCTGTTCGAGAGCGTACGTGGCGTCGGGTTGATGCTCGGCATCAAGATGAAGTCCGACAGCCGCGCCTTCGTCAATCACGCGCGCAGCTACGGCGTCCTGACCGTCGCCGCCGCCGACAATGTCGTGCGCGTCCTGCCGCCGCTGATCATCGACGAGAGCCACGTCCGCGAATTCGTCGAGCGCCTGTCCGACGCCGCACGCGACTACGCCCCGGCGAAGGCGGCGTGATGCGGTTGCACATCGTGTCGCGCGCGCTCGCCTGATGCGCCACTTCATCGACCTCGCGACGGCGGGCAAGGACGGGCTGCGCACGATCCTCGACGAGGCGCACCGCCGCAAGGCCGCGCGCGCCGGGCTGCCCAAGGGTGCGCCCGATGCCGATGCGCCGCTCGCCGGGCATGTCCTTGCGGCGATCTTCGAGAAGCCGTCGACGCGGACACGGTTCTCGTTCGACGTCGGGATGCGCCAGCTCGGCGGGTCGACGATCGTCGTCGGGGCCAACGACATGCAGCTCGGACGCGGCGAGACCGTCGCAGATACCGCGCGCGTCCTGTCGCGGATGGTCGACGCGATCGTCCTGCGCTGCGCGACCCACGCGACGATCGAGGAGCTCGGCGAGGTCGCGACGATCCCGGTGATCAACGGCCTGACCGACCTGACCCACCCATGCCAGGCGATGGCCGACATGATGACCGTCGAAGAACGCCTCGGCCGCCCGGTCGACGACACCTGCTGGGCGTGGGTCGGCGACGGCAACAACATGGCGCATTCGCTGATCGAAGCAGCGAGCGTGATGGGCTTCGACCTCAACCTCGGCGTGCCGCACGGCTACGATCCCGACCCGGCGGTGGTGGCGATGGCCGAGGCGCGCGGCGGCAACATCGATATCCTCCACAACGCCCTGCAGGCGGTCGAGGGTGTCAGCGTCGTCGCCACCGACACGTGGGTGTCGATGGGCCAGACAGCGGAGAAGGACAAAATGGCGGCGATGGCCCCGTTCCAGGTCACGCCGGCGCTGATGGCCGCCGCCGACAAACAAGCGGTCTTCCTCCACTGCCTCCCCGTCCACCGCGGCGAGGAAGTCACCGCCGACGTCATCGACGGTCCGCAATCGGCGGTCTGGGACGAGGCGGAGAACCGGCTCCACGTCCAGAAGGCGATCGTGCTGTGGTGCCTCGGCAAGATCGGATGATGGCGGACGGCGCCGCCTCCAATCTGTCATCCCCGCGCACGCGGGGACCCAAGGTCACGACCGGCTGTGACATTGGGTCCCCGCGTTCGCGGGGATGAAACCTTATATCGACACGATGACACCCGCTCCCATCCCCGAAGGCGTCGCTCCCGTCGCCGACCGCGTGCTCGGCTTCTCGGTCGGCGCGCGCAATGTCCGCGGTCGCGTCGTCCGGCTCGACGCGGCGCTCAACGCGGTTCTCGCCGCGCATGATTATCCCGCGCCGCTGGCGACCGTGCTCGGCGAGGCGCTCGTCCTCACCGCGCTCCTCGGCGCGACGCTGCGCGAGGACGAGGGGCAGCTGACCCTGCAGGCGCAGAGCAAGGGCGGCCCGGTCGACCTGCTCGTCTGCGATTATCGCGCGGGCGCGGTGCGCGGCTACCTCCGCCACGACGGCAGCAACGTCGAACCGGGCCTCGATCTGCACGCGCTGTTCGGCGAGGGCCACCTTGCGATCACCCTCGACCCGACCGCCGCCGCCGAGCGCTATCAGGGAATCGTCCCGCTCGAAGGCGCGTCGCTCGCCGAGGCCGCCGAGGGCTATTTCGCCAACTCCGAGCAATTGCCGACGCTGATCCGCCTCGCGGTGCGCTGGGATGCGACGACCGGCTGGGTCGGCGGCGGGCTGCTGGTCCAGCACCTCGCGCGGAGCGAGATCGGCGGCGAGCGGCTGTCGATCGCCGACATGAACCCTGACTGGCAGCACGTCCTCGCGCTCGCCTCGACGATGAGCGACGACGAGCTGACCGATCTGTCGCTCAGCGAGGAAACGCTGATCTGGCGGCTGTTCCACGACGAGGAGGTCCGCGTCGTCCCCGGACCGGTCCCGACCCGCGGCTGCCGCTGCACCCTCGCGCATATCAAGGACGTGCTGAGCAGCTTTCCGCCCGAGGAGCGCGCCGAGATGGCGGGCGACGACGGCCGCATCAAGGTCGATTGTGCGTTCTGCGCGCGGGTCTTCGCGGTGGACGTGTGAGCAAGCTCGCGGTTGTCCTGCTGTCGGGCGGACTCGACTCGACGACCGTTGCAGCGATCGCGCGCGAGGCGGGCTACCGCATCCTCGCGCTGACGATCGACTATAACCAGCGCCACCGGATCGAGCTCGACCATGCCGCGCGAGTCGCCGCCGCGATCGGGGTCGAGAAGCATATCGTCCTGCCGCTCGACCTGCGCGGTTTCGGCGGGTCGGCGCTAACTGCCGACATCGACGTGCCGAAGGGCGGGGTCGAGCCGGGGATTCCGGTGACGTACGTGCCTGCGCGGAACACGATTTTCCTGTCGGTCGCGCTCGGCTGGGCCGAGGCGGCGGGGGCGAAGGACCTGTTCATCGGGGTCAACGCGCTTGACTATTCGGGCTATCCCGACTGCCGCCCGGCTTTCATCGCGGCGTTCGAGGCGATGGCGAACGTCGCGACCCGCGACGGCGGCTTCACCGTCCACACCCCGCTCAGCGCGATGACAAAGGCCGATATCGTCCGCGAGGGCGCGCGGCTCGGGGTCGACTTCGGCATGACGTGGAGCTGCTACGACCCGTCGCCGGAGGGCCGCCCATGCGGCGTCTGCGACTCGTGCCGCCTGCGCGCGAAGGGTTTTGCCGAGGCGGGGTCGATCGACCCGGCGTTGTGACGGCGCTACCAAACCGCCTCCCCTCCCCTTCAGGGGAGGGGCGAGAGACGCGCCCCTTGGCGCGGCCCGGGGGTGGGGGTCCGCTCGCCGAACAGAACTCGGCTGCGCCTTCGTTCCCCACCCCCGGCCCCTCCCCTGAAGGGAAGGGGAGGCAGATCGCATGACCTACGCGGTCAAGGAACTCTACGTCACCCTCCAGGGCGAGGGCGCGCAGACCGGGCGGCGCGCGGTGTTCCTGCGCTTCGCCGGATGCAATTTGTGGACCGGGCGCGAGGTCGATCGCGCGGTCGCGGTCTGCACCTTCTGCGACACCGATTTCGTCGGCATCGACGGCCCCGGCGGGGGCAAGTTTGCCGATGCGGCCCTGCTCGCGGGCGCGGTTGCGGCGGCGTGGGGAGTTGACCCCGATCACAGCCTCGTCATCTGCACCGGCGGCGAACCGCTGCTCCAACTCGACACCGCGCTGGTTGACGCGCTCCATGCCCTCGGCTTCGCGGTCGGGGTCGAGACCAACGGCACGCAATCGCCGCCGCCGGGACTCGACTGGATCTGCGTCAGCCCCAAGGCTGATGCGCCGCTGGTCCTGACGCGCGGCGACGAACTCAAGCTGGTTTACCCCCAGCCGCTCGCCCAGCCCGGCCGCTTCGAGTCGCTGGCGTTCGACCATTTCTTCCTGCAGCCGATGGACGGCCCCGACCGCGAGGCGAACACCAGCGCCGCGATCGCCTATTGCCTCGACCACCCGCGCTGGCGGCTCGGGCTGCAGACGCACAAGATTCTGGGGCTGGCTTAACCCCGCCCGCGATATGTCGCGACGCCCTGGTCGGGCACCCATACACCCGCCGGCGCGACGCCGGTCTGCCAGAAAACATCGATCGGGATGCCGCCGCGGGGGTACCAATAGCCGCCGATGCGGAGCCACTTCGGGGCCATTTCGGCGACGAGGCGCTGGGCGATGCCGACGGTGCAGTCTTCGTGGAACGCGGCGTGGTTGCGGAACGACCCGAGGAACAGCTTCAACGATTTCGATTCGACGATCGTTTCGCCCGGGACATAGTCGATGACGATGTGGGCGAAGTCGGGCTGGCCGGTGACCGGGCACAATGAAGTGAATTCGGGCACGGTGAAGCGGACGAGGTAATCGACCCCCGGGCGCGGGTTCGCCGGGTAGTCGAGCACGGCGGCTTGCGGGCTGGCGGGCAGGGCGCTGGTATGGCCAAGCGCGTGAAGTTCGGTCGGATCGATCATTCGCGACGGGGTGAGCCACAAATCTCGCACTGACAAGGGCCGGTGGCGTCGCTATGCACGGCGCATAATTCCTGGGAGAGCAACCGAATGACCCCGCTGGTGACGACCGAATGGCTGGCCGCCGAGCTTGGCGCGAACGATCTGCGGATCGTCGACGCGACGATCTTCCTGCCCGAGACGGGCCGGACCGCGCGCGCCGAGTTCGAGACCGGGCACATCCCGGGCGCGGTGTTCATGGATCTCGACGAGCTGGTCGACACCGGAAATCCGGTGCCGAACATGCTGCCATCGCCTGAGAAATTCGCCAGCCGGATGCAGGCGCTCGGTCTCGGCGACGGCAGCCGGATCGTCGTCTACGACAACTCGCCGTTCCATTCGTCGGCGCGGGCGTGGTGGATGCTCAACCTGTTCGGCGCGCACGAGGTCGCGATTCTCGATGGCGGTTTCGCCAAGTGGCAGGCCGAGGGACGTCCCACCGAGTCGGGCAAGCCCGTCGTCCGCCACCGCCACTTCACCGTCTGGGGCGACACCAAGGGCGTCCGCACGATGCAGGCGATGATCGACAATCTCCGGACCAAGGCCGAGCAGGTCGTCGACGCACGCCCGGCGGGCCGCTTCGCCGGCACCGACCCTGAGCCGCGCGAAGGTATGCGCAGCGGGCATATTCCCGGATCGCGCAACCTGCCGTCGAACGACCTGTTCAACGCCGACGGAACGTGGAAGCAAGGTACCGCGCTGCGCGCGGCGTTCACCGACGCCGGGATCGACATCGACAAGCCGCTGGTGACGACGTGCGGGTCGGGGATCACCGCGGCCGTGCTGAGCTTCGGCGCGGCGCTGCTCGGGGCGAAGGACGTGGCGCTGTACGACGGCTCGTGGTCCGAATGGGGCGCTTCGCCGACGGCGCCGGTGGTGACTGGAGCGGCGTGAGCGACGACGAGCTCGGTCCGAATACCCGGCTCGTCCACGCCGGGCGGCGGAGCGAATGGACGCGCGGTCCCGGCATGGCGGCGGGGATCGTCAATCCGCCGGTGTGGCACGCGTCGACGATCGTGTTCGACAATCTCGCCGCGCTCGACGAGGCGCGGCGGCATCCCGATGCGGGACTGTTCTACGGGCGGCGCGGAACGCCGACGCAATGGGCGCTCGAGGAGGCGCTGACCGCGCAGGAGCCCGGCGCGGCGGGGACCAAGCTGTATCCGTCGGGGGTCGCGGCGATCGCGGCGGCGTTGATGACGGTGGTCCGGACCGGCGACCATGTCCTGATGGTCGACACCGCGTACGAGCCGAGCCGCGCCTTCGCCGATCGCCTGCTCAAGCCGCTCGGGATCACGACGAGCTATTACGCGCCCGGCGCCGACGTCGCGCCGCTGATCCAGCCGAACACCAAGGCGATCCTGCTCGAGAGCCCGGGGTCGCTGAGCTTCGAGGTCCAGGACGTTCCCGCGATCGTCGCCGCCGCTAAGGAACGCGGGGTCGCGACGATCCTCGACAATACCTGGGCGACGCCGTTGCTGTTCCCGGCGATCGGCCACGGCATCGACTTCACGGTGCAGGCGCTGACCAAATATACCGGCGGGCACAGCGACCTGATGATGGGGTCGGTCACGACGACGAAGCGCTGGTTCGGCAAATTGAAGACGCAGTCGTATCTGCTCGGCTATTGCGTCGGGCCCGACGACGCCTTTCTCGCGCTGCGCGGCTTGCGGACATTGGGGCTGCGGCTCGAACGGCAGGGGGCTAGCGCGCTGACCGTCGCCAAATGGCTCGAAACCCACCCGGCGGTGGCGCGGGTGATGCATCCGGCGCTGCCCGATGACCCCGGCAACGCGCTGTTCGTCCGCGACTTCAAGGGCGCGTCGGGGCTGTTCGGCTTCGTCCTCAAGCGCGGCGAACGGCGGCATACGGCGGCGCTGATCGACGACCTTGCGCATTTCGGCATCGGGTTCTCATGGGGCGGGTATGAGAGCCTGATTTTGCCGGTCGAGCTCGACGGCATCCGGACCGCGACGACGACTGATTCAGGGGGGCAGATCATCCGCCTGAGTATCGGGCTCGAGGACCCCGCCGACCTGATCGCCGACCTCGCCGCGGGGCTCGACCGCTACGAGGCACAATTCTGAGACGATCCACCGCCGCCATCGCGGCCGCCGGTGGGGCGCTCGCGGTCGTCGAGCTTGCCGTCGCATGGCCGGGCATCGCGCTGTTCGACACCCTCCGCCAGTTCGCCCAAGTCCGCAGCGGCAGTTACGACGACTGGCATCCGCCGGTCATGGCGCGGCTGTGGTCGGGGTTCGAGTCTGCCGGTCTCCTCGGCACCGCGCCGCTGTTCGTGCTCCAGATCGCGTTGTTCTTTGCCGGGCTTGTCCTGTTCGCCGCCGCGCTCCCCCGGGTTCGCCCAGTCATTGCCGCACTTGCGCTCGATGCGCTGCTGATCCCCGCCGAATGGCTGATCGTCGTCATCAAGGACGCGCAGATGATCGCCGCGCTGACCGCCGCGACCGGGATCGTCGCGGCGTATAAGCTGCGGTCGCGCGCGGTGCCGGCAGCGGCGGCGGCGGTCGTCGCGGTGCTGCTGGTGTACGCGGTGTTGCTCCGTGCGAACGCGGTGTTCGGCGTCGTGCCGTTGGTGTGCGTCTGGGCGGGGTGGGGCGGGCTGCGGCATCCGGCGGCGCGCGCCGGGCTGATGCTGGCGGGCGTGCTCGCGGTGCTGGCGGTGTCGCCGTCGATCAATCACCGGCTGCTCGGGGCGCGGCCATCGCATGTCGAGCGGGTGCTGCCGCTGTACGACCTCGCCGGGATCGCGCATTTCGGCGGCATCGCAACGCTGCCCGGGCTGCCGGTCGCGCGCTGGCGCGAGGCCGAGGCGCGGGGGTGCTATCACGTCACGATGTGGGACGCGTACAGCGACCCGGCGGAGTGCGGCTTCGTCGCCGACGCGGTCGGGTTCGACGGCGATGCGGGGGCCGGGCTGTTCGGCGACTGGGCGCGCACCATCGCCGCGCATCCGGTGGCCTACGCCCGCCACCGGCTCGGGCATTTCAACATGACGATGCGCTGGCTCGTGCCGTTCGGCCAGCCGCGGACCGTCGGCCCGCCCGATTCGCAGCCGAACGACGTCGGCATCGGACGTCGTGCCGATCCGTTGCTCAAGGGGATCGCCGTCGCCGCCGACGCGCTCGCGGCGACACCGTTCGGCTGGCCGGCGGTGTGGCTCGCGGCGAGCCTCGGCCTGTGGTGGACCGCTGCGGGCACGCCGCGATCGGGGCCGCGCGACATGGCGCTGGCGCTGGCCCTGTCGGCGGCGGCGATGCTGCTCAGCTTTGCGGTCGTCAGCATCGCGTCTGACCTGCGCTATCATCTGTGGGCGATGGTCGCGACGACCCTCGGCGGTGTCGCGCTATCGGTGGCTCCCGGCGTGCCGCGACGGCGCATGCAGGGGGCTTTCGCGGCGATCGCGCTGGCCGCCGGCGCCGGGGTAATTGCGCGGCTGCTGCTTACGCCCGGAACGTGGTAGAGGGAGTGGTAGCGCTAACCGGCTGGGACGATAGTTCAGCTTTTTGCACCTAATGCTGCGCTGCAGTAGACGCCGTACGATTTCGCGCGTAGATGTGAGTCACACTCGACAAGGCGAACCCATGCGATCGATTCTGATTCTTGCCAGCGTCCTGGCCCTCGCCAGCTGCGGCAAGAAGGATGACGGGGCCGGTGCCCCCCCGCCGGGAGCCCCTGGCGGACCCGCTCCCGAGGTCACCGTTGCGCACCCGATGGTCAAGCCGATCGTCGACTGGGACGATTACACCGGACGCTTCGAGGCGGTCGACAGCGTCGACGTCCGGCCGCGCGTCTCGGGCTATCTCCAGTCGATCAACTTTCGCGATGGCCAGTTCGCGAAAAAGGGCCAGCTCCTGATGGTCATCGACCCGCGCCCGTTCCAAGCGATCCTCGAGCAGGCGAAGGCCGACGAGGCGCGCTACGTCGCCGCTGCCGCCGTCGCGCAGACCGCATTCAATCGCGAAAAGGAACTGCTCGACCTCAAGGCGGTCAGCCAGGAAGAGTATGACAACTCACAAGCGGCGCTGCGGCAGGCGGTAGCGCAGCTTGGTTCGGCGAAGGCAAACACCCGTGCCAAGGCGCTCGATGTCGAATTCACCCGCGTCACCGCTCCGGCGGCTGGCCGGCTGTCGGACCGCAAGGTCAGCGCCGGCAATTACGTCACCAGCGGAACGACAGTGCTGACGACGATCGTGTCGCTCAACCCGATCCATTTTCTCTTCACCGGCTCGGAGGCGGTTTACCTCAAGTATCAGCGGGCGAACCGCGCCGGCACCCGTCCGTCGTCACGCGTCGCGGCGAACCCGGTCGACATCCGGCTCGGCGACGAGACCGAATATCGCTGGCACGGCCGGATGGATTTCGTCGACAATGCGCTCGACCTCGGGTCGGGGACGATCCGCGGGCGCGCGGTGGTGAGCAATCCCGACGGGCTGCTGACGCCGGGGATGTTCGGTCACATGCGACTGCTCGGTTCGGGCGCCTACTCAGGAATGCTGATCCCCGAAGACGCGATCGTCACCGACCAGACGCGCAAGGCGGTGCTCGTCGTCGGAGCCGACGGCAAGGCGGCGCAGCGCGTCGTCGTGCTCGGTCCGATCATCGACGGACTGCGGGTCGTCCGCTCGGGACTCAACGCGACCGACAATGTCGTCATTGCCGGGGTCCAGCGCGCGCATCCGGGAACGCCGGTGAAGATCAAGGAAGGCAAGATCGTGCCCCCCGATCCCGGCTCGGGACCGGCAGTGCCGACCTTCATCGAGCCGCCCTCGACCTCGGCGACGTCGGCGAGTTCGGTCCGCTAAGGTGCGCTTCTCCCATTTCTTCATCGACCGGCCGATCTTCGCCGGGGTGATCTCGATCCTGATCGTCCTGCTCGGGATCTTCGCCTATCCGTCGCTGCCGGTCGCGCAATATCCCGAGATCGCGCCGCCGACGATCGCGATCACCGCGACCTATCCGGGTGCGTCGGCCGAAGTCCTCGGCGACACCGTCGCTGCGCCGATCGAGCAGCAGGTCAACGGCGTCGAGAACATGCTGTACATCACGTCGTCGTCGACCGGGAACGGATCGGTGGTGATCAACGTCGTGTTCAAGCTCGGCACGAACCTCGATACCGCGCAGGTTCTCGTCCAGAACCGCGTCGCCACCGCGCTCCCGCGCCTGCCGCAGGCGGTGCAGGAACTCGGCGTGACGACGCTCAAGAACACGCCCGACATCCTGATGGCGGTGTTCCTGACATCGCCCGACGGCAGCCACGACATCCAGTATCTGTCGAATTATGCCGGCATCCAGGTTCGCGACAAGCTGCTCCGGCTCCAAGGCATCGGTGGCATCAACGTCTTCGGCGCGCGCGACTATGCGATGCGGGTCTGGATCAATCCGGAAAAGGCCGCCGCGCGTAACCTCAACGCGTCGGAAATCGTCAATGCGTTGCGCGCGCAGAACGTCCAGGTCGCCGGCGGCAGCGTCGGTGCGCCGCCGTTCGCCAGGGGCGGATCGGGCTTCGAGCTGTCGGTCCAGACGCAGGGCCGGCTGTCGACGCCCGAGGAGTTCGGCGACATCGTTATCAAGGCCGATGCCAATGGCGCGCTGACACGCGTCAGCGACGTCGCGCGGGTCGAGATCGGCGCGCAGGACTATGGCACCAATGCCTATGTCAACGGCACGCCGGGGATCGGCCTCGGCATCACCCAGCTGCCCGGATCGAACGCGCTGGCGACGGCGGCGGCGATCATCAAGACGATGGACGAGGCGAAGAAGGACTTCCCCCCGGGCGTCGCCTATTCGATCCCGTACAACCCGACGACGTACGTCCAGCAGTCGATCGACAGCGTCCAGCAGACCCTGTTCGAAGCCGTGCTCCTCGTGGTCCTCGTCGTGCTCGTCTTCCTGCAGAGCTGGCGCGCGGCCCTGATCCCGGTGCTGGCGATCCCGGTGTCGCTGATCGGCACCTTCGCGGTGATGGCGGCGTTCGGCTACTCGCTCAACAACCTGTCGCTGTTCGGGCTCGTCCTCGCGATCGGCATCGTCGTCGACGATGCGATCGTCGTGGTGGAGAATGTCGAGCGCGAGCTGCGCAACGGCCTGTCGCCGCACGACGCCGCCTTCGCGACGATGGACGAGGTCGGCGGCGCGCTCGTCGCGATCGCGCTGACCCTGTGCGCGGTGTTCGTGCCGACCGCGTTCATCAGCGGCATCTCGGGCCAGTTCTACAAGCAGTTTGCGCTGACGATCTCGGCGGCGACGCTGATCTCGTGCCTCGTCTCGCTGACGCTGTCGCCCGCGCTCGCGGCGCTGCTGCTCAAGCCGCATGATCCGCACGCGAGCGAGCCGCACGGCTGGTTTGCCCCGGTGCAGCGCGCGGCGAACGGTTTCAACCGCGGTTTCGACTGGCTGTCGGACCGGTATGGCCGCCTGACCGCGCGGACCGTGCGGACGATCGGCATCGTGCTGATCGCGTATGTTTGCCTGCTCGGCCTCGCCGGGTGGCGCTTCTCGGCGACGCCGACCGGCTTCATTCCGGCGCAGGACCAGGGTTATCTGATCGGCGTCATCCAGATGCCGCCGGGCGCGACGCTCGAGCGGACCGACGCAGTGATGCGCGCGACGATCCAGCAGGCGCTCAAGGTCAAGGGCGTCAACCACATCGTCGCGATCTCGGGTCTCGACGGCGCGAGCTTCTCGAATGCGCCGAACGCGGCGACGATCTTCCTTGCGCTCGATGACTTCGACGTCCGCCACGATCATCATCAGACCGGCGACTCGATCCTTGCCGACCTGCGCAAGAATCTCGGCGGCATCGACGCGGCGAACGTCCTCGTCATCGCCCCGCCGCCCGTTCGCGGCATCGGCACCGGCGGCGGCTTCAAGATGATGGTCCAGGACCGCGGCAATAAGGGCCCCAAGGCGCTCGAAGCGGCGACCTTTGCGATGATGATGAAGGCGAACTCGATTCCCGGGCTGACGTCGGTGTTTACCCTCTACAACACCGGCACGCCGCGGCTGTTCGCCAACATCGACCGCGAAAAGGCACAGCAGCTCGGCGTCGCGCCGTCGGACGTCTTCTCGACCCTCCAGACCTATCTCGGGTCGAGCTATGTCAACGACTTCAACCTGTTCGGCCGGACCTTCCGGGTCACCGCACAGGCCGATGCCCAGTATCGCCATGCGCCGGCAGATATCGTCAACCTCAAGACGCGATCGGCGTCGGGGGCGATGGTGCCGATCGGCTCGGTGGCGACGCTGAGCGACGATTCGGGGCCGTATCGCGTCGTCCGCCACAATTTGTATCCGGCGGCCGAGCTGCAGGGCGACACCAAGCCCGGCTTCTCGTCGGGGCAGGCGCTCAAGGCGATGGAGGATCTCGCGGCGAAGACGCTGCCCGAAGGCTTCGGCTACGAATGGACCGAACTCGCGTACCAGCAGAAGACGCAGGGCAATACCGCGGCGATCGTCTTCGCGCTCGCGGTGGTGTTCGTCTTCCTCCTGCTCGCGGCGCAGTACGAATCGCTCGTGCTGCCGTTCGCGGTCATCCTGATCGTGCCGATGTGCCTGCTGGCGGCGATCGTCGGGGTCAATCTACGCGGCTTCGACAACAACATCCTGACGCAGATCGGCCTCGTCGTCCTTGTCGGCCTCGCCGCGAAGAACGCGATTCTGATCGTCGAGTTCGCCAAGCAAGACGAGGAGCGCGGCGAGGACCGCTGGGAGGCAGCCGAGCACGCCGCGCGGACCCGGCTCCGCCCGATCCTGATGACGTCGTTCGCCTTCATCCTCGGCGTGCTGCCGCTCGTCTTCGCGGTCGGGCCGGGGCAGGAGATGCGGCAGGCGCTCGGCACTGCGGTGTTCTTCGGGATGATCGGCGTGACCGTCTTCGGGCTGCTGTTCACCCCGGTGTTCTATGTCATCGCCAGCTGGGTGACGTCGAAGCTGCCGACCGTCCATATCCGCAAGAAGGGCACCGAGACGCCCGCTGCGCTTCCCGCGCCGGGGGCCGCCGAATGATCCGCATCTCACGCCTCGTGCCGTCGATCGTCGCCCTCGCCCTCGGCGCGTGCACGGTCGGACCGAACTTCCACCCTGCGACAACCCCGCGTGCGGCGGCGGGCAAATACGCCGCTTCCGACTCGATCGCGGTGTCGTCCGAACCGCTGCCCGGCGAGTGGTGGCGGCTGTACGACGACCCCGCGCTCGACGCCCTCGTCACCGAGGCGCTGACCGCGAACACCGATCTGCGCGTCGCGACCGCGAACCTCCGCAAGGCGCGTGCGATCCTCAGCGAGACGCGCAGCCAGTTGCTGCCGTCGACGAGCCTCAGCGCCGGTGCGTCGTATCTCCGCAGCAACGGCTCGAGCGGCGGCGGCGCCAGCGGAACTTCGACACTCGGCTCCGGGTCGGGCAGCTCGGGCACCGGTACTGGCACCGGCACCGGGACGGGCACGGGCACCGGATCGACCGGCGGCAGCACCGGGACGATCACCAGCTCGTCGTATCAGGGCCAATTCTACCAGGCCGGGCTCGACGTCAGCTACGAACTCGACCTCTACGGCCGCGTCCGCCGCGATATCGAGGCGTCGCGCGCCGACCTCGCCGCGCAGGAGGCGCAGCGCGACACTGTCCGTACCAGCGTCGCCGCCGAAACCGCGCGCGCCTATGCCGACGCCTGTTCGGCCGCGCTCCAGATCGGCGTCGCGCGAAAGTCGCTCCAGCTCCAGCTCGAAACCTACGACCTGACCGAACGGCTGGCACAGGCGGGGCGCGACACGCCGCTCGACACCTCGCGGGCGCGTGCCCAGTACGAGCAGGTCCGGGCGACGCTTCCGACCTTCGTGGCGTCACGCCGCGAGGCGCTGTTCCGGCTTAGTGTCCTGACGGGTCATCCGCCCGAAGAAACGCCGGCCGCCGCCGCCGCGTGCACGACGCCGCCGCTGCTCAAGCATCCGCTTCCGGTCGGCGACGGCACCGCGCTGATCAAGCGCCGCCCCGACATCCGCCAGGCCGACCGGACGCTTGCCGCCGCGACCGCACGGATCGGTGTCGCCACCGCCGCGCTGTATCCGCAGATATCGCTCGGCGGATCGGTCGGGACCTCGGGGATCAGCGCGCGCCAGCTCGGCAGCAACTCGGGCTTCACCTTCAACGTCGGCCCGCTGCTCAGCTGGACCTTCCCGAACATCACCGTCGCACGGGCGCGCATCCGCCAGGCCGAGGCAACGACCGAGGCGGCGCTGGCGAGCTTTGACGGAACCGTCCTGAACGCGTTGCAGGAGACCGAGACGGCGCTGAATGCGCTTTCGGGCGAGCTCGACCGGCAGGCGGCGCTCACCGCGGCGCGCGATTACAGTGCCGAGGCGTCGCGGATCGTCGGTCTGCGCTATGGGGCGGGAGCGGAGAATTTCCTCGCCGTCCTCGACGCGCAGCGGACGCTGGCGACCGCCGAGGCGAATCTCGCCGCATCGCAGGCGCAGCTCACGACCGACCAGGTCGCGGTCTTCAAGGCGCTCGGCGGCGGATGGGAAAACGCGCCAGAGACAACCGCTTCGTTAAAAGTTACACATCCGTAACGCATCCCAGCCGCACCTTCGACCGTAGTTCGGTGAAATCGAAGGGGAGTGCGTGTGTTAGGTCGGTCGGTCAATCTATCGCGTAAAGTTGCGATTGCTCATCAATTTCCGCTCGTCGTCGAGGCGCTGAAGGCGATCGCCACGAGTGCCGGCTTCGAGGCGGCGATCGAAGCCACCAATGGCGCGCGGCACAAAGCCTTGGTCGAGGCCGACGTTGCCGTCGTCTCAATCCAGCTCGGCGGCATCGACGTCCTGAAGGCGCGTCGCGCGGCTGGCGTCCCGACAATCATCGTGTTCGACCAGCCGAACGCCGACGCCTTGCTCGCCGCAGTCGAGCTCGCCGCCGAGGGCGTGGTGTTGACGACGAGCCCGGCGACCGCGGTCGCGGCATGCCTGACCGCCGTCGCGGCGGGTGAGCAATGGCTCGATCCCGAGGCGACCCGGCTGATCATCGATCGCGTTGCGCGCCCGGCCGCGCCCGCATTGACGCGGCGCGAGCAGGATGTCGCGACCCTCGTCGCCGCCGGCCAGCGCAACCGCGCGATCGGCGACGCGCTCGGCATCTCCGAAGGCACGGTCAAGATGCACCTCCACAATGTCTATGCGAAGCTCGGTCTCGAAAGCCGGACCCAGCTGGCGATGGAGTTGCGCGCGCGCGCGGCGTAAGGCGCGGCGTCGGGAAGCGATCGCACCGGCAATGGCCAGCTTGCCTTGCCCCGGTAAATCACCCTACACGCCCGACGACGGTGCCGAAGTCCCGGCGCAACTGCACCTTTAGCCCCGCGAGTTGTCGATGAGCCCAGTCGCAGCCAGAGCGAACAATCGTTTCCGGGGAGCGGCCGCAGCGCTGTTGTGCCTGACGTCGCTGGCGATGAGCGGTTGCGTCGGCGCGCCGCCATCGTTCACGCCGAACCTGCCCGAAGCCCGCGTTCGCCTCGCCGGCACGATCGGGACCGTCTCCGCATCGGTCGATCCGGCGGCAAAAAGCGCAGGTGGCGTCGGCATGACCTTCGGCAGCGATGCGATTCCGGCGCAATGGCAGCACGGGCTGGCGAGCGCGCTCGAACAGTCGCGCCTGTTCGACCACAGCTCGCGCGTCTTCGACGTCAACGTGACGATCTACAAGATGAAGCCGCCGAGGCACGGCGGCACGATCAACACGCCGGCACGTGCGCGGTACCAGGTGATCGACGCCCAATCGCACGTCGTGGTGTTCGAGGCGATGATAGAGACCGTCGGCCATGTCGCGTCGGGCGATAATTTCCTCGGCGCGGTTCGTATCCGCGATTCGATCAATCGCGCGGTTCAGGGCAACATCACCCACTTCGTCGATCGGCTGGCGAAGGTTAAGGCGTTCCCGCAGCCGTAACGCCGGTTTGTTCGGCGAACCGCAGCCGTTACCCGTCCAGTTTGATCACCGACACCGTCATCGCGATTTGGCGGACCGCGCCGCCCGTCGTCAGGAAGGCGATGTCGGCGGCGTCGCGCCCGGTGGCGATGCGAATCAGCCCGTCGGCGGGGGCGAGCCGGGTCGGGTCGGCGAGCCACCATTGGCCGTCGAGATAGACCTCCATCACCGCGTGGAAGTCGGCGGGTTCGAGCCGCCACGCATACGCTCCGACCGCACGCGCCGGGATGTTCGCTGCGCGGCACAGGGTGATGCCAAGGTGGGTGAAGTCGCGGCAGACTCCGGCGCGGTCGACGAAGGTGCGTTCGGCGGTCGTCTCGGCGTCGCTGACTCCGTGGAGGTAATCGACTTCCGCGTGCAGCCAGTCGAGGATCGCGTGGACCTTGGCCCCGCCCTGGCTGACATGGCCGAATTCGCGGAGGGCGAAGCGCCCGAACTTGTCGGATGGGCAATAGCGGCTCGGCAGCAGGTAATCGAGCGTTTCGGGCGGGAGCTCATCCCAGCGATGCTGGCGCGCGTCGTCGGGGATGCGCAGCCGCGGCGCGACGTCGACCGTCGCGGTATAGCCGATCTCGATATGACCCCCCGCGACTTCGCCGCGCAGCATCCGCGTGCCGTCGGCAGTGGTCACCGACACCAGACGCGCGCCCGCGCTCAGGCCGAGCGTCTCGGCGACGATAACCTGATCGGATGCCGCGAGCACCTGGACCTTGGCAATCGCCTCGACCGCGACGTCGAGTTCGTACGCCAGATTGCATTGCGCGAAGAGCCGCATGGGGACCTGTCAGGCGTTTAGAGGGAGGGCGACGTCAGAGCGAGAAAGGCGAAGGTCGCAAGCCAATGCTCGCCGGCATAGTCACCGGCGACATGGTCGATGCTCGCGGCGATATGCGCGCCCGCGGTCGATTCGGCTACGGTATAAAGCGGGTGGGCGGGCGACAGTTTCGCGGCGATTTCGCGCCAGCACCACGCGCGGCTGAAGTTCAGTCCGTCGAGGTGGGCGATCTTGCCGTCGCTGCGGTCGGACGGGACGGCGGGGGTGAACAGCGCCGCCGGCTCGCGCGCGGGGGCGCGGGGGAGGAAGGCGTCGAACCACGCGGTGAACTCTGTGCCGGGGAGCACGCGCGACATCGCCAGCGCCTCGCACAGGACCGGCGACAGGAACGCGTCGCCGTCGGGCTCCCACGCCTGCGCGTCGCGGTCGCCGCCGTACCAGCCGGTGACGCGCGCCGTGATCTGGCCTGCGAGCGCGGGGTCGTGGACCGCCGCCCAGTCGTGCGCGAGGACGCTGGCGAATGCGGTGTTGGCGTGGCTGCCGGTCCGGATCGGGTAGGTCGCCTTGGGCAGGAACGCGGCGAAACGCGCGGCGAAGGCGCGGGCGAGGGGGTCGAGGCGGGGCCCCCATTCGGTGCCTGCCGCCGCGCCGTGGAGTGCGAGCAGCCACGCCCAGCCGTACGGCCGCTCGAACCCGCCGCTGTTCGGGCGGTCGAGATAGGCCAGTTCGACCGCGAGCTTCTCGGCGGTGAAGGTCGTCGCGGCAAGCGGGTCGATCGATCCCGCGAGGTCGGGATATGCCGCGCGGAGGCGGAACAGCAGCCACCAGCCGTGGACGCAGCTGTGCCAGTCGAAACTGCCGAAAAACACCGGGTGGAGTTCGGTATGTGACGCCGTGTCGGCGGCCGAGTTCGATACGTGATCGGCCTTGTGCGGGTACGCGTGCGCCACATGGCCCAGCGCAATGCGGGCGAATTTGGCGGCGAGTTCGGGGGTCAGGATCATCGGAAGGCGAGCCAGTCCATCAGCGCGGTATTGACCGCAAGTATCGGTAAAGCCGTCATGATCTGCACCTTGATGACCCCGTAGCGGTCGTCGAGCTCGAGCAATGTCGCCGGCACGATGTTGTAGTTCGCCGCCATCGGCGTCATCAGCGTCCCGCAGAACCCGCTGAGCATCCCAAGCGCGCAAACCGGTGCCGGGTCTCCGCCTAAACCATTGACAAGTATTGGTAATCCGATCGCTGCGGTCATCACGGGAAAGGCCGCGAAGGCGTTCCCCAGCACCATCGTGAACCCCGCCATCCCGACGGTATAGGCGATCACCGCCGCCAGCCGGGCCCCATGAGGGAGCATCGGTGCGATCAACCCGCCGACGACAGTCCCGACCCCCGCCAGCGCGAATACCGCTCCCAACGCCGCCAGAGCCTGCGGCAACGCCGCCGCCCAGCCGACAGCGTCGATCATCGCCCGTCCGCCCTCCAGCGATTCCAGCGGCTTGGGCCGCAACCAGACGATGCAGACGGCGAAAGCGATCACGACGCCGAGGCCAAGTGAGACGAGCGTGACCTGCTTGGGATCGACCAGTCCGGTCCCTGGCAGGGCGAAGGTACCGATCAAGGCGACCGCTGGAATGATCAGCGCGGCGGCGAACAGCCAGTTGCCGTAGCGTGCCGCGAACGATTGTTGTGCGGCGATATCAACGGCTTGGCTGCCACGTCCAAGTGCCCCCGTTCCGGCAAGGACCGCCAGCGTGATGACGATCACGCCATTGCCGAGGTCGCCGATCCTGTCGCCGCCGAGGAAACTCAGCGCCATCAGCCCCCAGAAGGCGGCATTGCCGATCCGCTTTGGGTTGCTGCGGTCGCGCAGGCCGAGCACCGCGAAGGCGGCGAACATCGCCCCGGTCAGGGCATAAAGTGCAGGCAGACCAATCACTTGAGTGACCGGTCGAAACGCCACAGGCGGAAGCCGTGGACCAGCAGCGCCGCCAGCGCGGTCGGTATCGCCCAGACCGACAGCCCGAACGGCGACACGACGATGCCGTTGACCTCGAGAAACCCCTTGATCAGCAGGATCGATGCGACCGCGAGGAAGATGTCCTCGCCGAAGAAGACGCTGACATTGTCGGTCGCCGCCGCCATCGCGCGAATCCGTTGGCGATTCAAATGGGTTAGCGGCCACTTTCGCTCCGCCGCCGCCTCGGCCATCGGCGCGACGAGCGGCCGGATCGTCTGCGCTTGCCCCGCGATCGCGATCAGGCCGAGCGCCGCGGTGATCTGGCGAAAGACGAAATATACCGTCAGCAGCCGTCCCGGCGTCGCCGCGCCGATCCCAGCGATCAAACCCCGCGCGCGCTCCTGCAAGCCGTGGCGCTCGAGCAGCCCGATTACCGGCAGGACGACCCAGATCACCGAGACATAACGGTTGGTATTGAACGCCTTACCCAGCGCCGCGACGACCGCGAGCGGCGACAGCCCTGCCGCGACTCCGGTCGCCAGCCCCGCCGCGACGACCACCGCGAGCGGGTTGAGCCGCAGCGCGAAGCCGATCACGATCACCGCGATCCCGATGAGGATCATTCCGCCTCTCCGTAACCCCCGCCGCCCGGCGTCGCGACAATGAACACGTCGCCGGGGGCCATGTCGACCGTCGCGGTGCTGCCGAGGCGTTCGACCGAACCGTCGGCGCGCTCGACGCTGTTCTCGCCCGCGGCTCCCGCACCGCCGCCGGCCAGTCCGAACGGCGGGACGAGGCGGCGGTTCGACAGGATGCCCGCCGTCGCCGCCTCGCGGAAGCGGATTTGCCGGACAACGCCGTCGCCGCCGCGCCATTCGCCCGCGCCACCCGATCCGCGCCGGATCGCGAAGCTGTCGACGAGCACCGGAAAACGGCTTTCGAGGACTTCGGGGTCGGTCAGGCGGCTGTTGGTCATGTGCGTCTGCACCGCGCTCGTGCCCACGAACCCCGCTCCCGCCCCCGATCCGCCCGCGATCGTCTCGTAATATTGGTGGCGGGCGTTGCCGAAGGTGAAGTTGTTCATCGTCCCCTGCGCGCCTGCCATCACGCCAAGCGCGCCGAACAGCGCGTCGGTGATGACTTGGCTGGTTTCGACATTGCCCGCAACGACCGCCGCCGGATACGCCGGATCGAGCATCGAACCCGGGGGGACGACAACCTCGATCGCGCGCATGCAGCCGTCGTTCAACGGGATGTCGTCGTCGATCAGGCAGCGGAAGACATACAGCACCGCCGCGCGGACGACACTGCGCGGGGCGTTGAAGTTGCTTGGCAGTTGCGCGCTGGTTCCGGTGAAGTCGACCGTCGCCGCGCGCCTTTCCCGGTCGATCCGCACCGCGACGCGGACGACCGCGCCGTTGTCCATTGGGTAGTCGAACGCGCCGTCGGCCAGCCCGGCGATCGCGCGGCGCACCGCCTCTTCGGCGTTCGCCATGACAAAGCGCATGTACGCCTCGACGGTGTCACGCCCAACCTCGGCGCAGAGCGTGCGGAGTTCGCCCGCGCCGCGCGCACAGGCCGCGACCTGTGCCTTGAGGTCGCCGATATTCTGGTCGGGGTTGCGTGCCGCATAGGCTCCCGAGCCGAGCAGCGCGCGCACCGCGTCCTCGCGGAAGACTCCCGCGTCGACGAGCAGGACGTCGTCGATCAGCACGCCCTCCTCCTCGACCGAGACGCTGTTCGCCGGCATCGATCCCGGCGGGATGCCGCCGATGTCGGCGTGGTGGCCGCGCGCGGCGACGAAGAACGCGGGGGCGGGTTCGTCGTCGATGAAGACCGGCATGATGGCGGTGATGTCGGGCAGGTGCGTGCCGCCATTGTACGGGGCGTTGAGCATGACGACGTCGCCAGGGCGCAGCCCGTCGCGGCGGCGGCGGACCGCGGCGACGCTCTCGCCCATCGACCCGAGATGGACCGGCATGTGCGGCGCGTTGGCGATCAGGCTGCCGTCGGCGTCGAACAGCGCGCAGCTGAAGTCGAGGCGCTCCTTGATGTTGACCGACGCCGCGGTCGATTGCAGCGCGACGCCCATCGCCTCGGCGATCCCCATGAAGCGATGCGCGAACAGCTCGAGGCGGATCGGATCGACGGTATCACTCGATGCCGCGGACAGTACAACCAACTCGCCGGAGCGGGTCAAGATCAGATTGCCCCCGCCGTCGACCTCGGCTCGCCACCCCGGCTCGACGACGGTGGTTGCCGACGCATCGACGATGATCGCGGGGCCGGTCACGACGAAGCCGACGGGCAACGTCGCCCGGTTGAATAGAGGCGCGGGCGTCTCGGCCATCGTTACCATGATTGGCGTAGGGTCGCCGGCGGGCTCAGGCGTAGCGATATCGATCGCCGCAGTCGAGCCGACCGCCTCGACCCGCAACGCGTCGATGACGAGCGGCGCCTCGCTCGCAAAGCCGAACCGCGCCACATGCTGCGCGGCAAAGGCCTTAGCCATCGCGACGGGATTATCGATCGCGACTTCGAGCGGGGTGTCGGTCCCAGCGTATTTGACGAGCGCGGTGCGGACCAACTCGACCCGGTCGAACGTCACCAGCTGGCCGTGAAGCGCAGTCTCGGCGGCGGTGGCAAGCGCGTTGGCGGCGGCCACGATATCGACACCGAGCGGCAAGTCGATAGTTGCCTCGCGCAGCACCCTGATGTCGGCGAGCCCGATGCCGAGCGCCGACAGGACCCCGGCGTACGGCGAAACCATCACCCGCCCGATGCCGAGTGCGGCGGCGACGAGGCACGCGTGCTGCCCCGCGGCGCCGCCCATGCACACCAATGTGTAGCCAGCGACGTCGTGCCCGCGCTCGATCGAGACGCTGCGGATCGCGCGCGCCATCGTCGCCACCGCAATGTCGACGAACCCCGCCGCGAGCGTCATTGGCGCGATGCCGGTTTCGGCGCCCAGCGCAGCGAACTTCGCGACGACGACATCGCGATCGAGCGGTTGATCACCTCCGGGGCCGAACAGCGCCGGGAAATGGTCGGGCTGGAGCTTGCCGAGCAGGACGTTGGCGTCGGTCACCGTCAGCGGGCCGCCGCCGCGATACGCTGCCGGCCCGGGCACCGCGCCCGCGCTTTCGGGCCCGACGCGGAGCCGCGTCCCGTCCCAGCGGCAGATCGATCCGCCCCCCGCCGCGACGGTGTCGATCGCCAGCATCGGCACGCGGATGCGGACCCCGGCGACGAGCGCCTCGGTACTGCGTTCGTAGGCTCCAGCGTAATGCGAGACGTCGGTCGAGGTGCCGCCCATGTCGAAGCCGATCAGGCGGTCGAACCCGGCGGCGCGCGCGGTCGCGACCATGCCGACGATGCCTCCAGCCGGGCCCGACAGGATCGCGTCCTTGCCGCGGAAGTCGCGCGCCGCGACCAGACCTCCGTTCGACTGCATGAACAGCAGCGGGGTGTCGCCGAGCGCGCCACCGACCTGCTCGACGTAGCGGCCGAGGATCGGCGACAGATACGCGTCGACCACCGTCGTATCGCCGCGCGGCACGAACTTGATCAGCGCGGCGATGTCGTGGCTCACCGAGACCTGGGTGAAGCCGACCGCGCGGGCGATCGCCGCGACCCGCTCCTCGTGCGCGGTAAACCGGTAGCCGTGCATCAGGACGATTGCGATTGCGCGATACCCTGCACCAAATGTCGCGCTCAGCGCGGCAAGAGTAGCGGTTCCGTCGAGCGGGCGAAGGACCTCGCCCTCGGCATCGACCCGCTCGTCGATCTCGACGACGCTGTCGTACAGCGGCTCGGGCAGGACAATCTGGCGGTCGAACAGCCGTGGACGCGCCTGATGGCCGATTCGCAGCGCGTCGCCGAAGCCGCGGGTGATCGCGAGCACGACCGGCTCGCCAGCGCGCTCGAGAAGCGCGTTGGTCGCGACCGTCGTCCCCATCCGCACCATGTCGACAGGTTCGTCGCCACGAAGCCGCGCGATGCCTTCGATCGCGGCATCGGCATAAGCGGATGCGCTCGACAACAGCTTGAGCGTCGCGATGCCGCCATCGGGCCGTCGCGCAACTATGTCGGTGAACGTGCCGCCGCGATCGATCCAGAAATTCCAGCCCATCGAGCGACCCTAGCTCAACCGCAGGCGGCATAGAACCGCCCGATGTTATCATTCGTGCAAGCATATGTTGCAATTCGGTGACAGGTGTCGTGCAATGATTGCGGTGCAGCAATGACAGTGGCGGGAGGTGTTGCACCGCACGCATGCGGCAATTTACCATGGCTTATCGAACAGGGGATTTGTTGATGTCGATTAAGTCGGTGATGCTGAGCGGCGTGATGCTGGTGACGCTGTTCGATGGCGGTGCTGCGCTTGCGCAGGCGGTCGTCGTCGGCCCGACAGCTGCTGCGACCGAGGCCGCACCGGTCGCCGACGAGATCATCGTTACCGGCTCGCGCATCCGCCGTGATCCGCTCAATCAGGATTCGCCGGTCGTCGTCCTCGACGCCGCGTCGATCCAGCAGACCGGCCTGTCGTCGATCGCCGACGTCCTCCAGCGCCTGCCGAGTGCGAGCGGCGGCCTCAATTCGAAGGTCAACAACAGCGGCAACATCGGCAACCCTGCCGATGGCGGCGGCGTCGGGGCCGGCTCGGCCGAAATCGACCTGCGCTATCTCGGGTCAAAGCGGACACTGGTCCTCGTCGACGGCGTACGCTTCGTCAACGGCGCCAGCGCCAGCGGCATCCCGTCGACGGTCGACCTTAACACCATCCCGTCGAGCTCGATCGAGCGCATCGAAGTGCTGCAGTCGGGTCAGTCGCCGCTTTACGGGTCGGACGCGCTCGCGGGCGTGGTCAACATCATCACCAAGTCGACACAGGAAGGGCTGCAGGCATCGGCGCAGTTCGGCACGTTCCGCCAAGGCGACGGCCATACGCAGGACTATAATGCAAGCTACGGCATCAAGCTGCCGACGACGAGCATCGTCTTCGGCGGCAGCTATGTGAAGCAGGAGGCGGTTCGCACTGCCAACCGCTCGACCTCGCAGTTTCCGAACCCATTCGAGACCAGCTGCACCGACCCGATCGGCGGCTGCAGCAGCTCGACCCCAAGCGGCCGTTTCGTCGGCATTCCGGGCACCACCGGCAACGTCACGCTGACGCACCTCCCGATCACGGGCAAGCCGCTGCTCACCGACTTCAGGCCGTTCACTTCGGCCGATCGGTTCAACTTTGCTCCGCTCAACTATTTCCTGACGCCGTCGGAGCGCTACGGCGGCTGGCTCAGCGTCAAGCAGGAGCTCGGCGATACCGTCAACCTGCGCGTCAAGGCCGAGTATAACCGGCGCAATTCGCAGAACCAGGCGGCGTTCCTGCCGCTGGTCGTCGGCCCCGACGCGGGTAACGGGAATCTGCTCGACACGATCACGATCGACGGCACCAACCCGTATAACCCGTTCGGCACGCTGTCGGCGGGCGGCGCGGGCAATCCGCCAGCGAATTATTCCACCATTTACCGCCGCCTCGTCGAGAACGGCCAGCGGACCTACACCCAGCACGTCGACACGTTTTCGGGCACGGCGACGCTCGATGGCTCGTTCCACCTCGGCGCTCACAAGTGGTACTGGGACGTCAACGCCACCTTTGGGCTGAACGACGCCCACCAGACCTTTACCGGCAATATCAACGCCGCGAAGCTGGCGCGCGCGCTCGGCCCGGTCGCGCTGTGCACCGCAGATTGCGTCCCCTTCGACCTGTTCGGCGGGGCCGGGTCGGTAACGCCGGCGATGCTCAACTATATCGGCTTCACCGAGCACGACCGCAGCAACCAGGCGTTGTTCGACTATACCGCCAACGTGTCGGGCGACCTGTTCGATCTGCCCGCCGGACCGGTCGGCGTCGCCGCCGGTTACGAGCACCGCTATCAGTACGGCAGCTTCAACCCCGATCCGATCATCGTCGCCGGGCTCGGTGCCGACATTCCGGCCCAGCCCGCGTCGGGCCATTACAGCACCAACGAGGTCTACGGCGAAATCCGCGTCCCGATCGTCAAGGACGTACCGTTCCTCTACTCGCTCGAGGCCGACGGCTCGGTCCGCTACGCCGATTATTCGACCGGATTCAACAGCACGACCTACACCGGTACCGGGCTGTGGAAGCCCGTCGCCGACCTGCTGCTCCGTGCCAGCTACGCCACCGGTTTCCGCGCGCCGTCGATCGGCGAGTTGTACGGCGCAGCATCACGCAACGACGCGGCGATCAACGATCCGTGCACCAACGTCGCCGGCTCGCCGTACCAGTCGTCGGCGACGGTCCGCGCGAACTGCACCGCCAACGGCGTGCCCGCGAGCGGCAGCTATGCCGAGCCCAACGGCGGCCAGCTCGGCGTGCTCACTGGCGGTAATGCCGCGCTTCGGCCGGAGAAGTCGCGCACCTTGTTGTTCGGCGCGGTCTATTCGCCAGGCTGGGCGCGCAACAGCGGCTTCGCCAGCGTGCTCAGCCTCGAGGGCAATTATTACGATATCCGCGTGAGCAACGCGATCGCGCCGACCGACCCGCAGCTGACCCTCCAGCAGTGCGCGTTCAACGCCGACCCGCTGAGCTGCGCCGCCATCACCCGGACGCCGAATGGCCTGATCTCGCGGATCAACGCGACGTTGGGCAACATCGGCGGCATCCGCACCCGCGGCGTCGACCTGACCTTC
The DNA here is from genome assembly GCF_018982885.2 of Polymorphobacter megasporae. NCBI lineage: Bacteria > Pseudomonadati > Pseudomonadota > Alphaproteobacteria > Sphingomonadales > Sphingosinicellaceae > Glacieibacterium > Glacieibacterium megasporae. The sequence continues at coordinate 1,593,416 of NZ_CP081848.1, forward strand.
ACCTACCGCTCGCCGAAGACGAATTATGGCGCGTTCGGCCTGTCGCTGACTGGAAACTATCTGCTGAAATATACCGAGACGTTCCCGTCATCGACCGGCTTCATCACCACGAGCTACCTCGGCACGACGCGCGGCTCGCCCGACCAGTCGTATCCCCACTTCAAGGGGACCGGCGTCGTCGACTGGATGATCGGCGACATCGATGCGGCGTTCACCGGCCGCTATGTCGATCACGTCACCGAGACCTCGGTCGTCCCGGGGAACCGGCTCGGCGACACCTTCTACGGTGATGTCCGCCTGGCGTTCAGCCCGACCGCGCTTCAGCACAAGATCGACTTCACCGTCGGCGTGAACAACGTGTTCAACAAGAACCCGCCCGCCTGCTACAGCTGCACCGGCCCCAACTACGACCCGACGACCTACGACGTTCCCGGCCAGTTCGGTTACCTGCGGATCGCCTATCACATGTAGGGCGACCGCCGCGCGCGGGCTCAAAGGTCACATGAAGTTCACGGTATTGGGCATAGAATCGTGTCGCCATGCGGCCCGCACAACAATGGCGCGGGTCGGCACCGGGCGAGACTTTTTCCCGGCTGCCCCGACGAATGGCTGACAATGAGAAAGAGCGGCCGCCGCCCGGTGGCGACGGGCGAACGCTAGGCGCGGCATCAGGGTGTAGGACAGCGAATTCGGGCACAGCCGCATCGACTGGCGCGCGTGTCAGGTCGGGTCGACCGTTCCCATCGCGATCATCCGCAGCGCGGTCAGGCTCGGCAGGAAGAAATATTCGCCGCCGCGGGTCTGGACGAACTCGGGTAGTCCCGCGGCGATGAATGGGGCGGTGCCGGCCCCGGCGGGGATGACGTGCTTGTCCGACAGCGTCCGGTTGCCGATCAGTGGGCAGGCGTCGTTGCCCGCGTCGAAGTCGAGACCGTAGTTCATCCACTGCTGCTGGATGAACTCGAACTGGCGGAACAGGCTCGAGCAGATCGCCATGAAGACGATCCCCTTCTCGCCGCCGGCGTCCTCGTACGGCAGGCCGCGCCGAAGGATGCGGCGGCGGTTGGTCAGCGTCGACGCCCCGACCGTCGCACTGAGCTTGGGGTCGAGCATGTCGCGCGGATTTGCGCGGCGGATATGCGCCCCAATCGGGCATTTGGCCCCGTCGCGGTCCTCGCCGTAGCGGAAGCCGGTCATCAGCAGGTTGAACTTCGCCAGCCGTTGCGCCTCGGCCGAATCGCGCGGCTTGCGCAGGGCGATGGCGATGCACGCGGCATATTCGTCGTCGAGCCCGCGATACTCGGCCCAGGTCGGTGCGGCGATCAGCGGGATACCGTTGCGCCACCGCCCGACGATCTTGGCGCGGACCGTCTCGCCTGCTTCCTCAGCACTGGTTCCGGGATTGACCGCCTGCCACAGCGCCGCCTTGGCCGCCATGTCAGTGTCCCACGCGGCGATGTCCTGCTTTAGCTTGCGCCAGACCATGAAGGTGCCGTTGCGCGCGAACATCGCCGGCTGGGTGGCGACCGGAAGTTGCTGTCCCTCGTCGGGCTGGCCGAGGATGAACTCGCCCGCTTCAAGCGCCGACCAGCTCGTCGCGGCGTCGTACGTCCCGGTCGCGAGTTTGCCGCCCCCGATTGCGGCAAGTTTCTCCGCCGCCGGGTCGTCGAACTGGCCACGGAAAACCGGGTCGCTGATGCCGTCGGTGAAGCCGAAGTGCTCGCGGGCGGCGGCGCGGCGGGTGCCGTCGGGAGCCGTCTCCATGATCGCCGCCGAATCCTGCCAGCGGCCGGTGCCATCGGCGCCGTGGCCACCGAACAGGGTCACAGCGTCGGCCGCAAGCCCCTCGAGCCACGCGGTCCATTCATCGAGCACGGGGAGCGGGGCGCCGTCGGGAGTCGCGCCGACGTTGAGCGAGATCCAGATATGAACCGGGTGCTCGGGTTCGCGCCAGATCGGGTCCCAGTGGTCGGGCGCACTGCCGCCGGCGTCGCCGAGGATCGCCGCGCGGCAGCCCATGCCGTCGACGAACTCATCGGGCATCAGCCGCAAGGTCCGCGTCGGCAATTCGAGCGCGTGCAATCCCATGAAGCTGAAGCCGATGTTGAGCGTCACCGGCGGCTTGGCGACGATCCGCGTGCCGCTCGCGTCCTCGCTCGCATACCACGGCTCGGCCGTCGTCACGCGCGCGCGGACAGCATCGACGAAGGCCCGACCGGCGGAAGCATCGCTGACATGGAAGAACAGATGCCGGGTGAACGGGAAGCCGAAGCGACCGTACGGACGGTAGATATTGCCTTGGATATCGGCGAGTTCGAGCGTCGTCATAAGGTCCACTCGACCTGTGGGGCGACGACTTCGCCAGGAAAGAGCGCCGGGCTTGCCGCTGCGGGGTCGGTTGCGGCGAGGAAGGTGCCGAAGTGTGCGTGGAGGGTCGCCTCGTCGAGCCCCTGCGCTTTGCTCGCGAAGCTGGTGAACGCCTGCTGGAGAAACAGCGCCTTGAGGACCGATGGCAGGTCGCTATCGGGTGCGGTCGGGAACGGCCGCGCACCCCAGCCGATGATGAAGCGCCACGCTCCGTACAGCAGCAGCGCGATCATCCCGAGCGCGAGTGCGATCCCGGGCCAGCCGCGTGTGACGGCAACATAGAGTGCTGCCGCGACGACGACCGCGGCGACGGCGGCCACCGCGCCGAGCGGGGCTGCCGGGGCGACGAGGCCATCGGCCCAATAATCGTTGAACGGCATCGTCGTCTCGATCTGGCAGCGGACGACATAGGCGTTGAAGGCGGCGGCGTCGGTGACGGTCTCGAAGCCGAGGCAATGCCCGAAGGTCGCGTCGAGCTCGGGCCGCATCGTCGCCCACAGGGTATCGGTGTAACGCCGCAGCGCGGTCGGACCATCGAGCGATTGCGCATCGACGTCGGCGGCGAACAGCAGGAACGGCGTCGTCAGCACGTCGACCGGCTGCGCCACGAGCGGGTCGGTGCTGTGTAGCAGACCGACGAGCGAATCCCCCGACTCGCGGCCGTTATACGCGGGGCCGTCGATCATCACGAAGCGGGCGAGGTGGTTCAACGTGTTGCGCGCGAACGGCGACGGTGGCGCATCGGGCGGCGATGCTGCGGTCTGGCGTCCGGCGGGGAGCAGCGCCAGCGCCTGCCGCAGCAGATGGGGGTGCGACCGCGACGCGCCGGTCACCGGGTCGATCATGTTGCCCGTCCGCACCGGGGCGAGCAGGGTCAGGAAATAATGGCCGCCGTCGAGGTTAGGCATGACCGCTGCCCTCCGCTCCGGCGGGTGCCGCGCCGGTCTTCGCCATCGTCGCGATGAAGCTGCGGCGCGCAGTATCGGCAGTGCGCGTCGCGACCGAGGCGATCGGGGCGAAGCCCGGCGTGGCGAGCGAGTTGATCACCCGCGCGAATGCGGCGCGATACGCGACGGCGAAGGCGGCGGGGTCGCTTTGCGCGTGGACCGCTGCGAGCGCGAGTATTTCGCGGCGGACCCGCAGCGCCGCCTTGATGTCGCGCTGTGCCGAGCCCGGCGTAGCGTTATAGTAATAGTTGGTCTGGATCTGGTTCGCGCCGATATAATCCTTGAAGACTGCGATCGGGATCGAATGCGGATACTTGGTGCTCGCGTACCAGAACAGGTCGAGCCCGCCGGGAATGCCATCGGCAAAGGCATCGATATACTGGTCCCAGGTTCCGTTGAAGTTCGACAGGAACAGCATGTAATCGTTGGCCAGCGTCTGCTTGCCTTGGCCAAGATCCGGCCATTGGTCGCGGCGGATCATGACCCAGCGCGCGAAATGGATCAGCTTCAGGCCCAGCAGCCCGGCAAACTGCGACGGCATCGCCCGCCCGGCCATGAAGATCAGAACCTGCAGCCATGTCTTCGACGGCCGCATCGGGGTCAGCACGTTCATCGCATAGGCTTTGCCCGCGATATTCGACATTTCAGAGAGCCGTTGACGCGATGGTCTTCGACCCGACGCGACACGTCAGGTCAAAAAACGATCGGCGAAAATACGCGCGTTGCCCCAAACCCGCCATGCCCACGCCTGCCCCAAAGCCGTGCAATGCCACAGGCTAGCATGCGGCGCGGGATTCCACCAAGCGCGTTTGCGCGACCTCAGATCGTGAGGAGCCGCTTGTAGCGCATGCCGATGCCGACAACGGTAAACCCGGCCACGAGCAACGCCCACGTCTCGGGATCGGGAACCGAGCCCGCGCCGATGCCCGGCCCGGTAATCGGGGGCGATACGGGCGGCGGAAGCGTCGAAACAGTGCCGGGGCCGCCGCCGGGGATGCCGCTGCCAGGGGTGCCACCGCCGGGAATGCCACCGCCGGGAATCCCGCTGCCGGGGGTGCCCCCGCCAGGAATGCCACCGCCGCCTGTGCCGCCAGCGGGAATGAACCCGCCGCCGCCGCCGCCCGTGGAATAGCCAAAACCATTGCCGGGGCGCGACGCATTGCCAAACGGACCAGATTCGAGGCCGGCCAGGCTGGTCAGGCCGATGCCACCGATAGCCGGTAGAACGCCATCGCCGCCGCCGCCGCCGGGGCCCGAGTCGGCAAGCGTCGGGGCGCATGGGACATTGGCATATTGCAACGCCGGCGCGACCGGCGCCGCGGCGGGAGCACCATCGAGCCGGTTCGCCGCGCGCTGAAGCAGATGCGCAACCGCGTGACGTGCGGGCTTGTGGACCGCAACGATGACCGGCGGAGCGACAACCGCCGGGCAGACACACAGCGCAACAATCTTGGCTTTCAGCATCGCAACCTCACGCACTACATCCGTCTTTATGACAGTGGTATTAAAGGATCCACGTCTATTAACAAGATCGTAATACGTTGTGGCGAACTAATGGTTTCAGATTCCTAGGTTAATTCGGGACTTAACCAACTTCACGCAGCGCGAAGCACGTCAAGAAAAGCGTCGCCGTACGCTTCAAGCTTGCGAGTCCCGACTCCACTGATCCGTGCGAGTTCATCGCGCGACCGCGGGCGTTCGGCAGCCATCGCCCGCAGAGTCGCATCGTGGAAGACGACATAAGGCGGCACGCCGGTCGCTGCCGCCAGTTCGCGGCGGACCTGACGCAGTGCCTCGAAGAGCGGTGTATCGGCCGGAGTCGAGCCGCCGGACCGGTCGCGATCCCGGCGCGTGCGCGGCGCGGGCTGTTCGCGCAGCACCACGGGTTCCTCGCCCTTAAGGATTGGCCGCGCCCTCGGCCCCAGCATCAGCCCGCCGTGGTCGGGGTCGCGGATCAGTGCCTCGCTCGCTTCGAGCTGGCGGGCGAGCGCCTGCCAGCTGCTCGCGGCGGTGTCGCTGCCGATGCCGAACACCGACAGCGCGTCGTGCCCGAAGCGGCGAACCTTCTCGCCGCCGGTGCCGCGCAGCACGTCGACGAGATGCCCGACGCCGAAGCGCTGCCCGGTCCGGTACACCGCCGACAATAATTTGCGCGCCGCCTCGGTTGCGTCGGCCAGCATCGGCGGGTTGAGGCAGATGTCGCAATTCATGCACGGCGCCGGCGCGGGTTCACCGAAATATGTCAGCAGCGGGATGCGGCGGCACTGGGTCGTCTCGCAGAACCCGATCAGCGCGTTCAACCGCCCGTTCTCGGCAGCCTTGCGTTCAGGGGTGCTGTCGTTCGCGACGATAAACTGGCGCGCGCGCGCGATATCCTCCGCGCCGTACAGCAGATGGGCGACGGCAGGGTCGCCATCGCGGCCGGCGCGTCCGGTCTCTTGGTAATAAGCCTCGATCGACTTCGGCAGGCCGAGGTGCGCGACGAAGCGGACGTCGGGCTTGTCGATGCCCATGCCGAACGCGACGGTCGCGACCATCACCGTGTCGTCTCCCGTGACGAAGACCTCCTGATTGCGCGCGCGGACATGCGCGTCGAGCCCGGCGTGATAGGGCAAAGCGCGGACGCCACTCTTGGCGAGCGAGTCGGCGACGCGGTCGGTAATCGCCCGGGTCGGGGTGTAGACGATCCCCGACTTGCCGCGCTGGGTCGCGAGGAAGGTGTCGAGCTGGCGCATCGCGCTCGTCTTGGGCTCGACTTCGTAGCGGATGTTCGGCCGGTCGAACCCGGCGACGACCATGCGATCGGGCGCGATGCCAAGCTGGTCGAGGATATCGAGCCGGGTCGTCGCGTCGGCGGTGGCGGTCAAAGCGACCCGCGGCACGCCCTCCAGAAGGTCGCAAAACCGGCGCAACTGCCGGTAATCGGGGCGGAAATCATGGCCCCACTGACTGACGCAATGCGCCTCGTCGATTGCGACGAGGGCGATTTCGACCCGGCTGACGAGCGTCTGGAACCCCGGCTGGCTCGCGCGCTCAGGCGCGACGTAGAGCAGGTCGAGCTCGCCGTTATTCAGCGCGGCGATCGTCGCGTTCGAATCGTCTGACTGGCTGTTGAGCGCGGCGGCGCGAACGCCGTATGCTCGCAGCGCGCGAACTTGGTCGGCCATCAAGGCGATCAGCGGCGAAACGACGATCGCGCAGCCGGGGCGGACGAGCGCAGGCACCTGATAGCACAGCGACTTGCCTGCTCCGGTCGGCATGATCGCGAGGACGTCGCGCCCGGCGCAGACATCCGCGACGATCCCGCCCTGATGACCGCGAAAGTCGTTGAAGCCGAAGACCTGGTGGAGGACTTCGCTAGGCGATCGGATCGGCTTGGGCATCGCCGAGCAGATAGGCGTTCTACCGTTCGACCGCTACCGCGTCGGCACCGGCTCGCGCCACATCGACCAGAAACGTAAGCCCGGCGCGGCGTCGAACTCACCCTTCACGGCAAAACCGAGCGCAGCGTAGATCGCCAGATTGGCTGCGGTCGCAGTTTCAAGCGCGGTGGGTATTCCGGCGTGATCGCAGTCGCGGAGCTTCGACCGAATCGCCGCGCCACCAAAGCCGCGACCGTGCAGTGTGGGATCGCACCCGGCGAATGCGAGATACCAGTGGGGCGTCGCTGGATGGTGGCTCTCGATCAGCGCCTGCAATCGCAAGGCGCGGGGGAGCGCGGTGCCGAAGGTCGTGACGAGTGGCACGAGAACGCCGAGCATCGCCAGGGGCGACGTGCGCCACGCACCGGGAGGACGCCAGATCGTCATCGCGGCACCGTCGCCAGCGATCAGCGTGTCAGCCGGACGGGCCTCGATGCGGACGGCAGTGCTGAAGAATTTCAGCAGCTTGGCCGGCCGGGTCAGGACATCCGGGAAAAGATACGCCAGCGCCGGATCGTCGATGAAAGCGCGGGCGAGCGTTGCTGCAACGAGCCTGCTATCCGCCGATGTTGCCGGGCGGACGGGGATGGCGGCGCGCTGCACCGCCATGGCGTCAGGCTGCGGCGGCCGGGGTCTCGGCGGCGGTCGTCGCGGCAATCTTCTTCTTGATCTCGCGCTTGAGCTTGACGCAGCGGTCGCTCAGCTTCTCGGCCTTGGTCTTGACCAGCCAGTTATCGAGGCCGCCGACATGCTCGACCGAACGCAGGCCGTTCATCGACACGCGCAGACGAACCGACCGTCCGAGGACGTCGGACATCAGCGTCACGTTCTGAAGGTTGGGCAAAAACAACCGCTTGGTCTTGTTGTTGGCGTGGGAGACATTGTTCCCGACCAGGCGACCCTTGGCGGTCAGTTCGCAAATGCGCGACATCGTTTACGTCCTTGGCAACCGGAGGGTCCGGCAAAGGCGAGGCGCTTACGCTAAGGGGCTGCTTTGGTCAACCTTGGCGGGGTGCGCTTTCACGCTGTTCCAAGTGGCGGCGAGGCTCTAGACGTGCTGCGGCGCGCGCGACCAGCGTCGCATATTCCGGAGCTGGCCATGCCGCATTTCGCGATCCATTGCATCGACAAGCCCGGCAGCACCGCTCTTCGCGCCTCGACCCGCGACGAACATCTTAATCATATCAACACGGTAGCCGACCAGATCGTCGCCGCCGGACCGTTGCTCGGGATCGACGGTGCGCCGATCGGGTCGCTCCTGATCATCGAATTCGCCGACCGCAAATCGGCGATCCAGTTTACTGCCGCCGATCCGTATGCGCTCGCCGGGCTGTTCGCGAGCGTCGCCGTGACCGCGTGGCGCAAGGTTTACCCTGCGTGAGAACCTTGCGCACACCGCCCCGCACATAGCGCGCACATCGCCGATCCACTGACGCGCCCAGCAATCGCGCGACCGTCAAATGTTAGCCGCGGGCAACGCCCAAATTGTCGGCCAGCGCGGTCAAATCGGCGCGGATCGTCGGTGCCCCAACCTCGAGCCAGCCCGCCATCGCGGCGCGGACCGGGGCGAGGTCGACCGAGCGAATCATCGCCTTGACCGGCCCGATCGCGGCGGGGGTGATCGACAGCCGCTCGATTCCGATCGCCATCAGCGCGAGCGCCTCGAGCGGCCGCCCGCCCATCTCGCCGCAGACGGTGACGGGGACGTTCGCGGCGGCGCAGGCGGCGGCGACGCGGCGGAGGAAGCGCAGGATCGCCGGTGACAGCCAGTCGTAGCGGTCGGCGAGCTTGGGATTGGCGCGGTCGGCGGCGAACAGGAACTGCGTCAGGTCGTTCGTCCCGATCGAGACGAAGTCGACCTTGGGCAGCAGCACGTCGAGGCATTCGGCGAGCGCCGGGACTTCGAGCATCGCGCCGTAGCGGACCTTCGCCGGCAGCGGTCGGCCCGACTTGGTTAGCCACTCACGCTGTGCCTCGACGAGCGCCTTGGCCGCGTCGAACTCCCACGGCTCGCTGACCATCGGGAACATGATGTTGAGCGTCCGCCCGGCCCCGGCCTCGAGCAAGGCGCGCGCCTGGACCTTCATCAACCCCGAGCGGCCCAGCGCGAGGCGCAATGCGCGCCAGCCCATCGCCGGGTTCTCGTCCTCGTGCGCGTCGTCGCGCATGTACGGCACCGCCTTGTCGCCGCCGATGTCGACGGTGCGGAACACCACCGGGCGGTCGCCCGCAGCGTCAAGCACCGCCTTGTACAGCGCGGTCTGGCGCTCGCGGCGGGGGAGGGTGGCCGACACGAGGAACTGGAATTCGGTGCGGAACAGCCCGATGCCGTCGGCATTCGTCGCGTCGAGCGCGGCAGCATCGTCGCGCAGCCCGGCGTTCATCATCAACGCGACGCGGGTGCCGTCCTTGGTCACCGCCGGCAGGTCGCGCAGCCTGGCATACTCGGCCTGGCGCTTCGCCTTGAGCGCGCTTGTCGTGGCGAACGACTTGAGCATCTCAGCCGATGGGCGGACGAGGACGGTCCCCGCCGACCCGTCGACGAGTAATTCGTCGCCGTCGGTGATCGTCGTCCGTAGGTCGCGGACCCGCCCGACAACCGGTATCCCCATCGCGCGAGCGACGATCGTGACATGCGCGGTCAGCGAGCCTTCCTCGAGGACGACGCCCTTCAGTACCCGCCGGTCGTATTCGAGCAGCTCGGCCGGGCCGAGGTTGCGCGCGAGCAGGATCGTGTCGCCGCGCAGCCCCGACTGCGCCGCCGAGCCCAGCTGCCCCGAGACGATGCGGATCAGCCGGTTCGACAGGTCGTCGAGGTCGGTCAGCCGCTCGCGCAGATACGGGTCGGCGATCGAGCGCATCCGCGCGCGGGTCCGCTGCTGAACGCGGTCGATCGCCGCCTCCGCCGTCAGCCCCGAATCGATCGCCTCGTTGATCCGCCGCGACCAGCCTTCATCATAGGCGAACATCTTGTACGTCTCGAGCACGTCGGACGTATCGCCGCCGCCGAGGAATTCGACCTGCCCCATCATGCCGTCGATCTGCTCGCGCATCTTGACGAAGGCACCGTAGACGCGGGCGCGCTCGACCTCGACGTCGTCGGCGACGGTGTGCTCGATGACGACGCGCGGCTGGTGGAACACCGCAGTCCCGCGCCCGAGACCGTCGACGAGCTTGAGCCCGGGAAGCCGCGCCGGACCGCTCGCGGCGCTGCGCGCCTTTGCCGCCGCGACGTCGTCGATCAGCCCGGCCCCGGCGATCAGCTCGGCGAGGACCATGGCGACCGTCTGGAGCACCTCGATCTCGATCTCGGCGTATTCGCGCGGGTCGGCGTGCTGGACGCAGAGGACGCCGACCGATGCCTCGCGCCGGACGATCGGCACCCCGGCGAAGCTGTGGAAGATTTCTTCCCCCGTCTCGGGCTTGTAGGCGAAATCGGGGTGGGCGCGCGCCTCGGCGAGGTTGAGCGGCTCGCGCGTCTCGGCGATGACGCCGGTCAGTCCTTCGCCCATCGCCAGCCGCGTGACATGGACCGCCGCCTGGCTCAGCCCGCGCGTCGCGAAGAGTTCGAGAACGCCGTCGCGGAGCAGATAGATCGACGCGACCTCGCTATCGAGCTGCTCGGCGACGACCGCGACGACGGCATTGAGCTTCGCCTGCGCGCTCGTCGACGACGCCATGACGTCGTGGAGGCGCCGCAGGATTTCGCGCGCGGGGGAGACGGGGGGCATCAGGCCGCCCGGTTGCTCAATGCCGCTTCGGCCTCGCCGACCAGCTCGTCGATGATCTCCGCGACCGGCATCACGCTCGTCACCATGCCGACCGACTGGCCCGCCATCAGCGAGCCGCTCTCGATATCGCCGTCGACGACCGCGCGGCGCAGCGCTCCCGCCCAATAATGCTCGATCTGGAGCTGGCCCTCGGCGAGGCCGATCGTGCCCGCGTCGACGAGGTTGGCGATCTCGCGCTGCTTCGCGGCGAACGCCTCGCTACCCGCATTCTTGAGCGCGCGGACCGGGATGACCGGCAGGCGCGGGTCGAGCTGGACCGACGCCAGCGCATCGCGGGCCGAGGCACGGACGAAGGCGCGCTTGAAGTTGGCGTGCGCGACGCTCTCGGTCGCGGCGGCGAAGCGCGTGCCGAGCTGGACGCCACTCGCCCCCATTTCGAGATACGCGGCGATCGCCGCTCCGCGCCCGATGCCGCCCGCGACGAACACCGGAACGTCGCGGATGACGGGAAGGATTTCCTGCGCGAGGACGCTCGTCGACACCGGGCCGATGTGTCCGCCAGCCTCGCTGCCCTCGATGACGATCGCGTCGACGCCCGAGCGAACGAGCTTCTTCGCCAGCGCCGCGGTCGGTGCGAAGCACATCAGCTTGGCCCCGGTCGCCTTGATCGCCTCGATCGCCGCCCCTGATGGGAGGCCGCCTGCGAGGACGACGTGGCTGACATCGTGCTTGCCGCAGATCGCGATCAGGTCGGCCATCGCCGGGTGGAGCGTGATCAGATTGACCCCGAACGGCCGGTCGGTGAGCGCCTTCGTCGCGGCGATTTCGGCATCGAGGATATGCGGCGGCATCGCCCCGCACGCGATCACGCCGAAGCCTCCGGCGTTCGAGATCGCGCTGACGAGATGGCGCTCGCTGACCCACGTCATCGCACCCGCCATGATGGCGTGAGTCGAGCCGAGGAAGTCGCGGCCGCGCGCGGAAAGCGTGTCGAGGCGGGTCATCTGATCAACCCCCGCAGGATGATCTCAAGTTCAGCTGCACTTTCTGGGTGGAAGCAAATCAGCTCAGTCGACTTAAGATATGTTGTCGGACCGCTGTGTCGGCCAGGCCGGCCCAGCCTCGCGGCGACGCCGGACTTCGTTTCGCCCCGATTGCGGAACTCGTGTCTTACGCCCGCAGTCATCGCTGTGGAGACGTCTGAGGCGCGGACCCACAGACTTTGCATGGTCTTAAGCGGCCATTCCACGACGATCGCGGGCTCTGAGCGAAAGGCAAACTTCTCGATCTTCATGGGTTTGCCCTCGGACACAAACCCCATCGATCGGAGCAGCGCTTCGCGCGCCGCTGATAGCTTAGCATTATCCAATACGTTCACGCGTCTAGCCCGTACGCAGTATGGAGCACGCGTACCGCGAGCTCGGTATATTCCTCGGCGATCAGGACGCTGACCTTGATCTCGCTCGTCGTGATCGCCTGGATGTTGATGCCGCGGTCGGCCAATGCCTTAAACATCGTCACCGCGACCCCGGCGTGGCTGCGCATGCCGACGCCGACGACCGAGATTTTCGCGACGGCGGGGTCGCTCGTCACGCTGGCATAGCCGATGCTGTCCTTCATCTTTGCGAGAACGCTCTCGCTCAACGTCAGTTCGGTCCGCGGCACGGTGAAGGTTACATCGGTGGTGCCCGCGACATAGGCGATGTTCTGGACGATCATGTCGACGTTGACGTTCGCCTCGGCGAGCGGGCCGAAGATCGCCGCGACGACGCCTGGCCGGTCGGGGACGCCGCCGACGGTGATCTTCGCCTCGTTGCGATTATAAGCGACGCCGGCGATCAGTTCCTGTTCCACGATTTCGTCCTCATCGACCACGAGCGTTCCCGGACCATCGTTGAAGCTTGATAGTACGCGAACGCGAACTTTTTCCTTCATCGCCAGCTCGACCGAACGCGTCTGGAGAACTTTTGCGCCGACGCTCGCGAGTTCGAGCATCTCCTCATAGGTGATCATCGCCAGCTTGCGCGCGCGCGGCACGATCCTCGGATCGGTGGTATAGACGCCGTCGACGTCGGTGTAGATGTCGCAGCGATCGGCCTTGAGCGCCGCCGCGAGCGCCACCGCCGACGTGTCCGACCCGCCGCGTCCGAGCGTCGTGACCCGCCCGTCGGGGCTGATGCCCTGGAAGCCCGGCATCACCGCGACCGTTCCCGCCGCCATGCTCGCGGCCATCGCGTCGGTGTCGATGCCCTTGATCCGCGCCGAGGCGTGGGCGTCCGACGTAGATACGGGCAGTTGCCAGCCGAGCCACGACCGCGCGGGCGTGCCCGCCGCCTGGAGCGCGATCGCGAGCAGCCCGGCGGTGACCTGCTCGCCGCTGGCGACGACGACGTCGTATTCGGCGCGGTCGGCGAGCGGCGAGGCTTCGCGGCAGAAGCCGACGAGCCGGTCGGTCTCGCCCGCCATCGCCGAGACGACGACCGCAACCTCGTTGCCGTTGGCAACCTCGCGGCGGACGCGGTCGGCGGCGCCGCGAATGCGTTCGATTCCGGCCATCGACGTCCCGCCGAATTTCATCACGATGCGGGCCATAACGGGGGCGACGATCCTTCGTGCGGCGTCAGGGATGACTTGCCGCGTTCGCCCGCGTGATAGAGGACGAGGCAATTAAGGCAAGCAAGCGAGGCTTGGGCTATGAATAGTACTGGGAATAGCGCGGTCGCGGGTACTGTCGATGCGCGCGAGGCGGGGTTCTTCGGCGCGCTCGCGGGGGACTGGTGGGACCCGGCGGGAAGCTCGGCGATGCTCCACCGGATCAATCCGCTGCGCCTCGGCTATATCCGTGACGCGATGATCGCCCGCGGGCGCGATGCGCGGGCGCGGCGGCTGCTCGACGGCATGACCGCGCTCGATGTCGGCTGCGGCGCCGGGCTGCTGACCGAGCCGCTGGCGCGGATGGGCGCGAACGTCACCGGGATCGATGCGGCAGCGGAGAATGTCGCGGCGGCGGCTGCGCACGCGGCGGCGGGCCAGCTCGACATCGTTTACCGCACCGCGCCGGTCGAGGTGCTTGCGCGCGAGGGGGCGGTGTTCGACCTCGTCACCTGCATGGAGGTCGTCGAGCATGTCGCCGATCGGGCGCGCTTCCTCGCCAGCCTGCGCGCGGTGACGGCTCCGGGCGGCCTGCTGGTGATGTCGACGCCGAACCGGACCCCGCTCAGCTATGCGACGCTGATCGTCGGGGCCGAACGGATCATGCGGACGATCCCCAAGGGCGCGCACGACTGGAGCAAGTTCGTTACCCCCGACGAACTGAGCGCCGAACTAACGACTGCCGGGTTCGCGGTGCGCGGCGTCAGCGGCATGACGTGGCGGCCGGGGAGCGGGTTCGTCCTCGGCAGCGACACGTCGGTCAATTATTACCTGACCGCGGTTCCGGCCTAGCTCCCGATAGCGGCTGCGGGTCGAGCAGCTGGTCGCCGCCGAGCGTCTGGTACAGCGTCACGAGGCTCTGCGCGCGGAGCAGGCGTGCCGACGCCAGCGTCTGCCGCGCCGAATACAGCGTCCGCTGCGTCACGAGCACGTTGAGGTACGGGTCGATGCCGCCATTATAGCGCGCGGTCTCGAGCGTGTTCGAATCGTCCGCCGCCTGCTCGGCCGCAAGTTGCGCCCCCGCCTGCGCGTCGATCGTCCCGCGCCGCGCGAGCGCATCGGCGACCTCGCGGAACGCGGTCTGGACGGTCTTCTGATAGGTGGCGACCGCGACGTCGCGCTGCGCCTTGGCATAGGCGAGGTTGCCGCTGTTCGCGCCGCCGTCGAAGATCGGCAGCGATGCCGCCGGGGCGATCGACCATGAAAAGGCGCCCCCGGTGAACAGCGACGACAACGCGGTGCTGGCGAAACCCGCCGCTGCGGTCAGGCTGATCGTCGGGAAGAAGTTCGCCCGCGCGGCGCCGATCCGCGCGTTTGCCGCGCGCAGGGTGTATTCGGCCTCGACGACGTCGGGGCGGCGGAGGAGGACGCGTGAGTCGAGCCCGGCGGGGAGCGCCGCGATCTTGCCGTCGACCGCCTCGATCGACGGCGGCAGGTCGGCATCGGCGACTGGCGCGCCGACGAGCAGTTCGAGCGCGTTGCGGTCCTGCGCGACGAGCGTCATCGTGTTCGTCTTGTCGGATTGCGCCTGGTACAACACGCTCTGCGCCTGCCGGAGGTCGGTCCGCGGGGCGACTCCCCCATCGAGCCGCATTTTGGTCAGGTCGACCGACTTCTGCGCGCTTTTTTCGGTGTCGATCGCGATTGCGAGCAGGCTCCGGTCGGTCGCCAGCGTCAAATACGCGTTGGCGACGTCGCCGACGAGGGTCAGCCGCGTCGCCCGCGCCGCCGCCTCGGTCGCGAGATATTGCTGGAGCGCAGCGCGGGCGAGGCTGTGAATCTTGCCGAACAGGTCGATCTCGAACGCGGTGACGCCGAGTTCGGTCGAGAAGACTGTCCGTGTACCCGAACTTGAGCTTACCGTGCCGGTGCTGGTCGTTCCCGTACCAGTCCCGGTCCCGCCCGTGCCGGTGCCACCCGAACCAGTCGAGCCCGTGCCGGTCCCGGTCGTGCCAGTGCTTCCGGTCGACCCGCTCGAACTGCTGAGCAGCCCGTTCGATGTCGACGTCCGCGCCGTCGCGTCGATCTGCGGCAGCAGCGCGGCCCGCTGGACGCGGTACAGCGCCCGCGCCGAATCGATGTTCGCCGCGGCAATGCGCAGGTCGCGATTATTCTCGAGCGCGCGGGTGATGATCGACTGCATATGCGGGTCGAGGAAGATCTGGCGATAGTCGACCGATGGCAGCGACGCCTCGGTGGTGCGCAGATACGCATCACCGGCCGGCCAGCTCGGCGGCACGGCTGGGTCGGGGCGGACATAATGCGGATCGAGACTGCACGCCGCGAGCGCGGCTACCGCGAGCAATGGCCAGCGACTGATCAGACGGGGCCGGGTCATGCGGTTGCTCCCGCGGATGCCGGCGGCGGCAAGCGCGGCTGGTCGGGATCGGGGACCGCAGGGGCCGGAAGCAGCGGCTGGTCGGGATCGGGGATCGTCGGGGCAGGGAGCAGCGGCACGTCGGGCGCAGCCTCCGCCACAGGCTTGTCGGGACCCGGCTTGCCGTCCGGACCCGGCTCGCCGTCGGGACCGTCCTTCTTTTCCGGCGCATGGCCGCGGAACAGTCGCCGCACGAGCACGAACGCCAAGGGTACATAGAAGATTGCGAGGATCGTCGCGGTCAGCATCCCGCCGATAACCGCCGTCCCGATCGCGATCCGGCTTTGCGCCCCGGCGCCGGTCGAGATCGCCAGCGGGATAACGCCGAAGATGAAGGCGAGGCTGGTCATGATGATCGGCCGCAGTCGCAATCGCGCCGCCTCGAGCGCCGAGTCGAGTGCGCTCTTGCCCGCCCGCTCGGCCTGCTCGGCAAATTCGACGATAAGGATCGCGTTCTTCGCCGACAGCCCCATCGTCGTCAGCAGCCCGACCTGAAAATAGACGTCGTTGGTCAGCCCGCGGAACGTCACCGCGAGCGTCGCGCCGAACAGTCCGAGCGGGATGACGAGCAGAACCGACAGCGGAATCGACCAGCTTTCGTACAGCGCGGCGAGGCACAGGAAGATGACGAGCAGCGACAGCGAATACAGCAGCGGCGTCTGCCCGCCCGACAAGCGCTCCTGATACGACAGCGCGCTCCATTCGACCGATGTCCCCGGCTGCTTGGCGGCAAGGTCCATCATCTTCTGCATCGCCGCCCCCGAACTCGACCCCGGCGCGGCCTCTCCGGCGATTTCGAACGCCGGCTTGGCGTTGTAGCGCTGGAGCGTCGTCGGCGTCCGCTGCCAGCGGGTGTGGGCGAAGGTCGAGAACGGCGTCATCGTCCCGCTCGAATTGCGGACATACCAGTTCGCGAGGTCCTCGGGCTTGCTACGGAATTGAGCGTCGCCCTGGACATAGACGCGCTTGACGCGGCCGCGGTCGATGAAGTCGTTGACGTACGTGCCACCCCACGCTGCGGCGAGCGTCTGGTCGACATCGGATTGCGTCAGGCCGAGCGCGCCGACCTGCTCCTGATCGACATCGACCGCGAGCGTGGGGACGTCGTCGAGGCCGTTGAGACGAACCGAGGTCAGGCCCGGGTCGGCCTTTGCCGCGGCGACGAGCGCATCGGTCCGCTGGCGGAAGGTCGCGCGGTCGAGGTTGCCGGAGTTTTCGAGCTCCATGGTGAAACCGGCCGACTGGCCGAGCCCGCGAACCGGCGGCGGGTTGAGTGCGGTGAACTGGGCGTCGCGGATCGACGACAATTGCTTATTCGACCGGGCGACGATCGCGGCGGCGTTCTGTCCATCTCCAGTGCGTTCGTCCCACGGCTTGAAGCCGATAAAGCCGCGGGCAACGTTCTGACCGGTCCCGGCGGTGTTCTGGCCGATGACGATGTAGACGATGTCGATCGTCTTTTGCTCGGCCGCGCGGAAGTGCGCCTCGATCGACTTGGCGACCTCGACCGCGCGCGCCTGCGTCGTCCCCGCGGGCATGATAAACTGGAGCTGCGCGATGCCTTGATCCTCGTTCGGCAGGAAGCTCGTCGGGAGATGGAGGAAGCCGAGGATCAGGACGGCAATGATGACGCCGTAGCCGATCAACAGGAGCAGCGGCTTGGCGATGATCCGCGCGACGATATCGCGGTAGCGATCGGCGGTGCGGTTGAACCAGTCGTTGAAGCGGTGGCCCAGGCGTGCAACCCGACCTTCCTTTTTCTCCTTGTCGGGCCGCTTGAGCAGATGCGACGCTAGCGCGGGCGACAGGACCAGCGCGACAAGCACCGACAGCGTCATCGACGCGATGATCGTGATCGCAAACTGGCGGTAGATCACGCCGACCGACCCGCCGAAGAACGCCATCGGCATGAACACCGCCGACAGGACGAGCGCGATGCCGATCAGCGCCGTCTGAATTTCGGCCATCGACTTGATCGTCGCGTCGCGCGGCGAGATGTCGGGATCTTCGTCCATCACCCGCTCGACGTTCTCGACGACGACGATCGCGTCGTCGACGAGCAGGCCGATCGACAGCACGAGCCCGAACAGGGTCAGCGTGTTGATCGAATAGCCGAATAGCGCGAGGATGCCGAAGGTGCCGAGCAGAACCACCGGCACCGCGATCGCCGGGATCAGCGTCGCGCGCCAGCTTTGCAGAAAGACGAACATGACGATAACGACGAGGACGATCGCCTCGCCGAGCGTCTTGACGACCTCCTCGACCGACAGCTTGATGAACGCCGTGCTGTCGAGCGGGAAGGCGTATTTATAGCCGGACGGGAACGACCCCGACGCGTTGGCGACGGCGGCACGGACGAGCTCGGCGGTCTTGAGCGCGTCGGCCCCGGGAGCGAGCTGGATCGCCATGCCGACCGCCGGGTGGCCATTGAGGCGCCCGGTGTTGGTATAGCTTTCGCTGCCGAGTTCGACCCGCGCGACGTCGCTGAGCAGCACCTTCGATCCATCGGTCTGCGTCTTGACGATGATCTTCTTGAATTCGTCGGGCGTCGTCAGCCGCGACCGCTCGGTGACGATTGCGCTGAGCATCTGGCTGTCGGGGCTGGGCTGGGCGCCGAGCTGCCCGGCGGCGATCTGGGTATTCTGCGCCTGCAATGCGCTGACGACGTCGCCGGGAATGAGCTGGAAGCTCGCCAGCTTGTACGGATCGAGCCAGATCCGCATCGCATATTGCGAGCCGAACACATTATAATCGCCGACGCCCTTTATCCGCCCGATCTGGTCCTGAAGGTTCGAGACGAGATAGTCGGCAACGTCGAACGAGGTCGTCTTGTCCGACGAGTCGTAAAGCGACACGACCATCAGGAAGTCGGCATTCGACTTGGTGACCGTCAGGCCTTGCTGCTGGACCTGCTGCGGCAGCCGGGGCAGCGCCTGCTGGACCTTGTTCTGCACTTGGACCTGCGCGATGTCGGGGTTGGTCCCCTTCTCGAAGGTCACCACGAGCGTCAGCGCACCCGCCGAATTCGACGTCGCCTGGAAATAGATCAGCCCGTCGATGCCGGTAAGCTGCTGTTCGATGACCTGCGTCACGCTCGATTCGAGCGTCTCGGCGGACGCGCCCGGGTAGGTCGCGCGGATGTTGACGGCGGGCGGGGCGATGTCGGGATATTGCTCGACCGGCAGCGACAGAACCCCGCCGATACCGGCGAGCATGACGATGATCGCGAGCACCCACGCGAAGATCGGCCGGTCGATGAAGATTTTCGAAATCATCTACGACTTGGCGCGGTCGTCGTTTGCGGCCGGGCGCGGCGCGGGTTTCGATCCCGCCGCCACCGGCTTGATCGCCTGTCCGGGCTTGATCCGATTAATCCCCTCGACAATCAATTTGTCCCCGGCGGCGAGACCGCTGGCGACCAGCCATTTGTCGCCGACGGTCCGGTCGAGCTTGACGTCGCGGCTGACCGCCTTGTTGTCCTTGCCGACGACGAGCGCGGTCGCGTTGCCCTTGGGATCGCGGCTGATTCCGGTCTGCGGCGCGAGGATCGCGTTTTGCGCCGTCTGCTGGCTCAGCCGGGCGCGGACGAACATCCCCGGGAGCAGGACGCCCTGGTGATTGGGAAAACGGGCGCGGAGGGTGACGGTGCCGGTGTTCGGGTCGACGACCGCTTCGGCGAACTCTACCCGCCCGCTCGCGGCATATTCGCTGCCGTCGGCGAGTTCGAGCCGGACCGCCGCCGATGACGCCGCGCGTCCGCCGCTCGCGAGCGAACGCCGCAGACTGAGCAGGTCGGCGCTCGATTGCTGAATGTCGACGAAGATCGGGTCGAGCCGCTGGATCGTCGTCAGCGCGGTCGTCTGGCCGACCGTCACCAGCCCGCCCGTCGTGACGAGCGACCGGCCGATGCGACCGGTGATCGGGGCGGGGATATTGGTGAAACCGAGGTTGATCTTGGCGGTCTCGACCGCCGCGCGATTCTGCGACACCGACGCCGCCGCCTGGTCGGCGGTACCGCGCGCATCGACATAATCCTGCTTGGCGACCGCCTGCATATCGGCGAGCGGCTTGTAGCGATCGGCCTTGGCCTTGGTGGCCGCCGCGTTCGCCTGCGCGCTCGACAGGTTCGCCTGCGCCTGCGCCAACGCGGCGCGATATTGCGACGGGTCGATCTTGTAGAGTGTCTGCCCGGCGTGGACGACGCTGCCTTCGGTGAAGGTCCGCGCGAGGATCAGCCCGGCAACCTGCGGGCGAACATCCGACGTCTCGAACGCCGCTGTCCGGCCGGTCAGTTCGATGAACAACGGCACCGTCTCGGCACGCAGCACGACATAGCCAGCCTCGGGAGTAGGAGGGGGACCCTTGTCCTCCTTCTTCTTCCCGCATCCGGCCAGCATGGCGAGAGCGATCCCGAGGAACGCCCGGGTCGCAAAACGTGGTACGGACTTCATTGCTGGCTTGCGGCTCCGGCTACGATTCGGCTCGATCCGAGCCAATAAGCCCGATGACGGCGATAACGCGAGTATTGCCATTTCTTTCCGCACCCGCGACCTTCGCGACGTTGCATGATCTTACGCGGATAACCGAGTTCGAGATGCCTGCCGTCTGACAATTTCGCACTGGTCTCATGGCGGCGGGTACGGTCAACGGGCTATCAAACCCTCGTGTCGCTGCACAAAACCGCAGGGGCAAGATCAAGGCCTGTCAGATTGGGCAATCACCGAGAATTATCCATCCATCATGCTTCGACGAAACCAACGCGGTAAGCCCGGCGCGCTGGCCGATCGTGTCGATATAGGCGCCGATGGTCACGGCTTGCTCGCCAGTGGCAACCTCGGGGCGGCCGGGTGGCGCGAACCAGACGGGCAGGAACGCCGTTTCGACAGTGCCGTCGACGTCAATCCGGCAGCGGCCGATCATCCCGTTGACGGCTTCGGGATGGAATGGCGCAAGCGGATAGGCCGGGTCGGGCACGAAGCCGAAAACTCGCTCGCGGCGCGCGGCCCATTCGGCGCGGGCCGGATGATCCTGCGACGGGCTCAGCGCATGCGTGACGACGACGCCGTTGCCGAGGCCGTGAAAGATCGGCTTGCCGCGATAGAACTCGATGCCGCGGGCGATATGCGCGTGGTGCCCGACGACGACGTCCGCGCCGGCATCAATCGCCGCATGCGCGATCGGCCGCTCGTACGGCGCAAGTTCGGCGGGGCGGTGGGTAATGCCCTTGTGCAATGCGACGACGACGAAGTCGGCCTCGACCTTGGCTGCCGCAATGTGGCTCGACATCAGCGCCAGCGACGCCGGATCGGCCTCGATCAGGTTCGCCTGCGGGCGGGTCGGGCCGCCATCGTCGGCGCGGACGATGACGTAGTTCGCCCCGGCGCGATCGGCACCGGCCCAGCCGATTTCCGGGCCGACGCAATTATAGCTGAGCAGCGCGACGCGGCGTCCGTTGCGCACGCAGATCGCCGGTTCCTGCGCCGCGGCCAGCGTTGCCCCGGCACCTGCATGGGCGATGCCGAGGCGGTCGAGTTCCGCGACCGTGTCGGCAATGCCCCGCGCTCCGCAGTCGGCGATGTGGTTACCGCCGAGCGAGACGATGTCGATGCCGGCGCGGGCGAGCGCCGCCAGATGCGCGGGGTCGGCCCCGGGTGCCGGGACATCGCCCACCAGTTCGTCGCCGTTTAGTGTGTGCGGAACCTCGAGGTGGCCGATCGCGATGTCGGCGGCGCGGGTGACGGGCGCGATACCGGCGAGCCAGTGATCGGGTTCGGGGACATCGAGGATCAGGTCGCCGAGAAAGACGATCTCGATCACGCGACGATGCCGCGCCGCGCTGCCGCGCGAGCCCCCGCCGCGCCCTCGATGAAGCTCGTCACGCGGGCGTTGAGCCGATCGAGATCGTCGGCCTGCAACGAGAAATTGTCGACGCCGAGTTCGAGTACGGGAATTCCGGCATCGACCAACGCGCGCACCGTGAAGGGGTCGGCATCGGCGAGTGCGACCGCGCCGTCGACCTGGTGGGTCTTGGCCTCATGGACGTGCCACGGTCCGGCCCAGCTCGGCATCCGCAATTCGTCGCCCATCGTCAGGAACCGCGCCGCCAAGGCTCGCAATGGGTCGCGCCCGCGATCGAAGCGGCGGATATAGCCGTCGGCGGCGAGCGCAAGATACATCGACCAGACGAACACCGCGCCGTGGCTGTCTTCCCAGCGCTGGTAGAAGCTGGTCTCGCTCCACAACCCGCGCCCGACCCACATCAACCGCACCTTCTCGTCGCGGACGACGCCTTCACCCGTGGCGACCCGGGCGGCAACCTCGTCGTGGAATGCCCGCGCCGCGTCGCGCGCCCATGCGCTGCCGCGATGCCATTGCGGCACCATCGTCGCCGGCATGCTGTCGACGATGCTGATCGGAGCGGGCACCGTCCGCGCGATGAGATCGCGGGTGGCGCGGTAATAATCCTCCTGCTCGTTGACCAGATCGAGGATCTCGCGGAACCGCGGCAAATCGAACGCGCGACCGGTCGCCGTTTCGAGTTGAGAGATCACCGCGCGAAGCTCATCGACGAGCAGGTCGATCCGCTCGGCTTCGAGCGCGACATCCCAATCGTCGGGCATCACCTCCCACCAGCGCGTCGCGATCGCAGGCCGGGGGTCGACCGTCCGCTCATAGATGAAATGCGCGGCATGAGCGTGCTCGGCCATCGCCTCGAAGATCGCCGGCGTCGGGTCGGAGGCGGCGATGGCGTAGACAAAATCGGGCGTCGGCAGGCCGCCCCACGGTGCCGCCTCGGGATCGTCGTCGAACGCCGCCGCCAGCGCCTGCGTGCTGTACGCCTCGACGTCGGCGGGCAAGCCGTGTTCGGCGAGGAGGCGGCGGTACCGCCCCGATTGCCGCTTCGCCGCGACGATCGACGCCCACCACTGGTTGACGACGAACGGCAGGTCGAACGCGCGCAGGATTTCCTGCGGTGCATTGGCGTTGACCACCGCGAACAGCGCGCCGTCGGCGACCTTGGCCCGGACGTCGGCGAACCATGCGCGCTGGAACGTCCCGAAATCGGCGGCGACGCGCAACAGCTTGCGACTGCGTTCCGGCCTCGTCGCTGCAACGGCATTCGGACGCGTAAGGGGCAGGGCAGGCATCGGCCAGACGTGCTCCTCGACGATAAAACTAGTATGCCCCCGCAGTTGCGACGATAGCCATGGCGCGACCTCGTCACCGTCGAGGATCAGGTTGACGATCGTATCGGCGGCCGCTTCTCGGGCAGCGGCGATGGTTGTGCGCGCTGCGTCGGCAAGCGAGCGCGCTGCGAGCGGGGCGAGCCGCTCGGGGTCGGCAAGGTCGTCGAGGGTGGCTGACGGTGCGAGGCGGAACCGCGACACGCCCCAATCGTGGCTGTCGCCGACGATGATGACACCGTCGCGTTCGAGCTCGGCGTAGACCCGGTCGTCTTCGGGAGCGGTGCCGGTCAGCCACAACCGTCGTGACGCCTTGAGCGGTGCGGCCGGATCAGCGAAGATAGCTTCGAGATGCCCGATCATCTCGGCGATCGGCAAGGTCGCACAGGCGCCCGCGATCCGCAGCATGTCGGTCCCTGACAGCGAAAGCTTCGCCGCTGACCGGCGCGCCTGCAGTGCGAGAATGTGGGTCCGCAGTCGCGTCTCGGCATCGATCCCGGCGCTTAGCGATGCATCGGAAACGGGATTGCCGCCCTGCTCGACCAGCCAGTCGCCAAGCTGCGCCAGCCGGTGGCGATTATAGCGGCGTGAACTCGCGCGCGGCTGGTGGAGCAGGTCGAGCATCGCGAAGCGCCGCGGCCCCGGCTCGCCCAGTCGCCGCAGTTCGCGCAAAGCGGCGAACAGCTGCGGCTGCTGGCTGTCGGCGCGGGTAATCAGGATCGGCGTGTCGGCCTGGCTCGGCTCGAGCAGCCATTCGAGCAGGCGGTGTGTCCGCAGCCGTCCCGTCGGCTTGCCGATCAGCGCATCGGCGCGCGGCGTCGCGTCGACCGATGGCGGCACGACACGTACCGGCGTAAAGCCCGCCGCGCGTAACAAGGCGTCGGGGGCATCGCTGCCGATGGTGCGGATCACCCGGGCCCCGCCAGCCGTAAGCCGCTGCGCGATTACATCCGGGTCGCGATAGGCGGCACCGATCGCGGCGAGCGCGTCGGCGGCGGACATCAGATCGCCCCTTCCACTGCCAGCGCGGCGATCTTGGCATCGTCGTAGCCGAGCAGGCCGCCCAGCACCTGCTGGTTATGTTCACCGATATGGACCGGCAGTACCGCGTCGAAGCCGGTGCGCGCGGCCGAAAAGGTGATCGGCACCCCGACGCTGCGAAGATCGACGGTCGACGGGTAGGCGGGATGGGCGAGCGGCATCGTCTCGTTGCGCTCGACGACGCGGGGATCGACCAACGCCTCTTCTGGGTGCCGGACCGGCGCAACCGGAACGCCCTCGGCCTGCAGCGCCGCGACGACAGCCGCGACCGTGTGCTGCTTCGACCACGCTGTGATCTCGGCTTCGAGCGGCACGGCGTTCGCGACGCGGACGTCGCGCCCGGCATAGCGCGGGTCGGCGCTCAGTTCGGGACGGCCCATCGCGCGGAAAAGCCCCCGCGCAAGCTTTTCGTGGACCGCGACGACGGCGACATAGCCGTCCGAACATTCGAAGACGCCGAACGGTGACAGGCGCTGGACCGTCAGCCCGGTCCGCGACGGCATCCCGGCGGCAGCGAGTGCCGACCAGTTCTCGATCGCGACGAACGACGTCAGCGCGCCGAGCATCGAGACGTCGATATGCTGGCCCTCGCCGGTCCGATGCCGCTGTTCGAGCGCGGCGAGGATGCCGATCACGCCGAACACCGGGGCCAGCATGTCGGCAACGGGAATACCCATTCGGACCGGCGGCGCGCCCGGCTCGCCGCTCGTGTACATCGCTCCCGACAGCGCCTGGATGATCACGTCCATCGCCTTGCCGTCGGGGCGGTCGGCACCGAAGCCCGATAGCGAGCAATAGATGATGTCGGGCCGCGCCGCCTTCGCCGCCGTATAGCCGACGCCGAGCCGGTCGGCGGTGCCGGCAGCGAAATTCTCGACGACGATATCCGCGCGGCTGCACAGATCCTGAAAAACCTGGCGCGCGCTTTCTGCCTTGAAGTTGAGTGAAATGCCCTGCTTGCCGCGGGCGCGGGCAAGATGGGAAATCGAGATATCGTCATCGTGGAGGCGCTCGACCGTCACCCCGTCGCGGCCCACATACGGGCTGTTTTCGCGCGCGAGATCGCCTCCATCCGGATCCTCGACCTTGATCACCTCGGCCCCGAGACCCGCCAGCAGCAAAGTTGCATACGGCCCGGCGAGCGCCCGCGTCAGGTCGATCACGCGCAGGCCTTCGAGCGGTCGATGGGCTTGGGTCATTTTGGATCCTGTGGGTTGGCTGGCCCTTGTGGCGCGCAGGCCGGCGCGATGCCGGACGGGGTCTCGCCGATGAGGCGCTGAGCTTCATCGAAGATGGGCAGTCCGGCGATGCCGAAGCGCGACAGTGAGGCCGCCGTCTTCGCGGAATCGATATTGTAGAGCGTGTCGAACCGCGCCTGATCCGCCGGCGAAATCGGCGAAAAGACAACACCCTGCTGCGCTCCGAAGATGCGGCCCTTTTTCTCGGCGCCGGTGATCTTGTCGGCGAGCGCACGCTCCCAGACGGCCTGGCTTCGCGCCAGCAGCGCCTGGAGATCGGGCGGGAGCGATCGCCACCGTGCCTCGTTCATCGCCCGCGCCGGATAGGCGCCGCGGCTGATGCGAAGCGTGACGAAATGGTGGGCGACCTCGGCGAAGTTGAGGCTCTTCAGCGTATCGGCGGGTGCGACGACGCCGTCGATTACGCCCTTAGCGAGTGCGGAATAGACGTTGCCCATCGGCATATCGACCGGGTCGGCACCAAGGACACGCAAGACGCCGGTATTCTCGGCTGGCGCGCGCAGGCGCAGCCCGCGGAGGTCGGCGAGGCTGTGGACCGGGCGGTTGCGCGTGAGGATGCCGGGCAGATTGCCGCCTTGGACCGCAAGTACCCGCAATCCCCGAAGCTCGTCGCGGAGGACCGGAAAGCGTTCAATCAGGCATTTATAGACGCCGACCTGCTCATCGATCGATCCGACGTGTCCGTAAAAGCCAACCTGCGCGCGCTGGGCGTGGGCATTGCCGAGCGTGTAGATCGGGGCGATCAGGCCGATGTCGGCGACGCCGTGTCGAACCTCCTCCATGCTCTGGTCGCTCGACAGGATTGCCCCGCCCCAGAATGGCGCGATCTTGATGCGTCCGTGCGATTCCGCTTCGACCCAGTCGATCCACTTCCGGTCGGCCTGGCTGAACGGATGGGTCGGCGGATACGGCGTGGCGTAGCTGAGCGTCACGACGTTCGGGTCGGGACGCGCGCAACCGGCCAGCGCACACGCCGCCGCAAACAAAGTGAGCAGCCACCGCGTCATGCGAGCATCTTTGGCAGCCACAGCGCCAGCATCGGCACCGCGATCAACAGGGCGAGGTGGAGGAAATCGACGAACAGGAACGGCACGATCCCGCGGAAGATCGTCGCCAGCGGGATATCCTTGGCAATGCCCTGGATGACGTAGACGTTAAGCCCGAGTGGCGGATGGACGAAACCGATCTCCATCGTCCGCACGAGGAATATGCCGAACCAGATTGGGCTCATCCCAAGGTCGTGAATGATCGGCAGGAAGATTGGCGTCGTCAGCAGCATCAGCGCGATGCCGTCGAGAAACGATCCGAGCACGAGCAGCGCGACGGCCATGGCAATGATCGCGATGGTCGGTGACGCGTGCAGCCCGGCGACGCCGTGCGCCAGCCACGTCGCGACCCCAGTGACGCCGATGAAGGTAGCAAAAAGCAGCGCGCCAATAATGACGAGATAGATCATGCCGGTCGTCCGCAGCGTTGCATCGAGCGCACCGGTGACCGCGCTCCAGCTTAGCTTGCCGCGCCACCAGCACAGCAACAGCGCCGCCACCGATCCGACCGAGGCCGCCTCGGTCGGCGTGAACCAGCCGATGAACAGGCCGCCGATGACGAAGACGATCAGTGCGAGCACGTCGATGATCTTGACCAGCCCGGCAATGCGCTCGCGCCACGGCACACGCGCGGTCGGCGGCCCGAGCGTGGGATTGATCCAGCACATGATCGAGATCGCGACGACGTAGAACAGTGCCTGCGTGATCCCGGGAACGATCGCCGCTGCGAACAATTTGCTGATCGACTGCTCGGCGATGATGCCGAAGACGATCAAGGCTCCCGAAGGCGGGACGAGCGATCCGAGGGTGCCACCCGCGGCGAGGGCTCCGGTGGCGAACGACGGCGCGTAATTGGCCTTGCGCATTTCGGGCAAGGCGACGGCGGTGACGGTCGCGACTGTCGCGAGGCTCGATCCGCTGATCGCCCCGAAGCCCGCACAGCCGCCGATCGAGGCGATCGCGAGGCCGCCGCGGCGATGACCGACGAAGCGCGCCGCGACGTCGAAAAAGTCCCGGCTGGCCCCTGCGGCAAAGCACAGATGCGCCATCAGGATGAAAAGCGGCAGCACACCCAGTTCGTAGCGGGTGATCGTGGCGAAGCTGACGACGCCGAGCTTGATCAGCGCCGCCTCGGGCGAGATCAAAACCGACAGGCCGATCAGCGCAACCATCAGCAATGCGACACCGATCGGCAGGCCGAGCGCGAGACTGGCCAGCAAGCAGACCAGTCCGATGATGCCGACGGCTTCAGGGACGAGCGCGGTCATCGCCGGAGCTTTCGCGCGTGGACCGCGAAGATCACCGCGGCAAGCAGGACGCCGGCGATCCAGAACAGCCTGAACCAGCGTAGCGGCAGGCCGAGCACTTCGGTGACCTCATGCCCCTGCCACAGGTCGCTGGCCAGCCAGATCGAACCCGCAGCAAGCAGGAGGAAGATAACCGCGCTGCAGACGTCGGCAAGCCGCTCCAGTGCGGTGGCGACGCGCTCGCCAACCTGTTCGAGGACGATCCGGACGCGTGCATGCGTCCCGTCGATCGTGGCGATCACGATCGCCGACGTCGCCGCCACCGCGACGCACGCCTCGACGATCTCGATCGCGCCGAGAAACCGGACGCCGAGATGACGCCCCGCCACCGCCAGCGCATCGGTTGCCATCGCGATGAGGAGCGCAGCAGACCCTGTCGCGAGCGCGATCCTTCGCAGGCGACCTCCCGGGACGCGCACGCGCATCGGGTCTCCGTCGAAGTCCATGTCGGTCGGTGTCATCGCGCGGCTCTCGGGCTGAGGATGCGGGTCAGGCATACACCACCGATGAGGTCAGCGCCGTCGCTGATCCACAATCCTGATAATCATGCTTTGTTTGCACCCGCCGATTGATTAAACCCGCAAGATGCTCGCTCAACCTCGACCCAATACAGCTGTCAACGACGAGCACCTCGACCTCGGACGGCTCGGCAATTTCATCGGCTTCCGTCTGCGCCGCATCCAGAACCAGTTGTCGAGTGCGTTCACGGGCACGAGCATCGAACATGGCTTGCGGCCGGGCGAATTTTCTGCGCTCGCGGTCATCTCGGCCAACCCGGGTCTGTCGCAGGCCAAGCTGGCGCGCGAGGTCGGCCTCGACAAATCCGCCGCCGTCGCGGTCGTCGACGATCTCGAGCGCCTTCACTTCGCCGAGCGGCAACGCTCCCCCGGCGACCGGCGCCGTCACGCCCTTTACACCACCGCTGGCGGCGAAGCGGCGCTGGAGAAGATGTTCGCCACGCTCGCTACCGTCGAACGCGACGTCCTCAATGTGCTCGGCCCGCACGATCTTCAGATACTCAGCGGGTTGCTCGACCGCGTCTACGACTCCTGCTTCCGCAAATAATCGCGGCGTGCGAACGGGGTCGCGCAGGGTGCCCCCGTTCGCACGCCGACGCGATTCAATTGCCGGAAAGCCGGACCTCATAATGCGAACGTCGCCGACAGCGAGATCAGGCGTCCGATCGGATTTGCCGCCGTCGGGTCGAAGCCGCCGCCGCCGTTCGGGCTTTGCGGAATATTGACGAACGGCGGATCGGCGTCGAACAGGTTCGCCACGTCGAGCGCTACCGTCAGCTTGCCGCGCGCGATAGGCCCTCCGGTGAAGCGATGCGCAAGATGGAGATCGAAGGTCGAATAGCTGTTGACCGACTGCGTCGGCGTCGCGCGATTGTTGCTGTACGAATTGGTAAAGTTCCAGAACATCAGTGCGGAGTTCGCGCCATTGTCGTAGCCGACCGAGCTCCGTGAACGGAAGCGCGGCGGGTAATAGATGGTGTTCAGCGTGTCGAGCAACGGCGCCGTCTTCGAGACTGCCGAGTTGTACTTCAAGAAATACGTCCCGCTCGTCGCCAGATTGAAATCGCCGAGCCGGTACGCAACCTGGAAGTCGAGGCCTTCGGCAAGGACGGTTCCGGCGTTGACGTTCTGCCCATAGACGAACAGCGTCGGCGTCGCCGGAAGCACGCCGCGCACCGGATACCCCTGCGCGACGAACGACTGGACCAGCGCCGCCGCCGCTGCCCCTTGAACGATGCGATCGGCGTATTGCGCGGCGATCGCCGGCGTTTGCAGGATCGACAGGTCCGACAGGATCGCGTTGATCTGGCCCTTATAGTTGACGTTGAAATAGTTCACGCTGGCACGGAAGTTCGTCATCGACTGGGGCGTCAGATCGGCGCCGAACGAGAAGGTCCGCGCGTTTTCCGGCGTCAGCGGATTGCCCGCCGCGAAGCCCGATAGCGTCACGCCCTGCACGATCCCCGCCGGTGTCGAATAATTCTGCACGTAGAGCGCGTTCGACGCTCCGTGGATCTGCGTCAGGATCGGCGCGCGGAACGATGTGCCGTAACTGCCGTGCAGCTTCAGGCCGTGAACCGGCTCCCAGTTGACGCCGATCTTTGGATTGCGCGCCGTGCCGACGTCGGAATAGTCGCTGATCCGCCCGGCCAGCGAGATATCGAGCGCGTAGAAGCCGGGAATGGCGTTGCCAACGCCGAAGATCGGCACGCGCAGCTCGCCATAATATGACTTGATCGTCCGCGA
Source organism: Polymorphobacter megasporae (assembly GCF_018982885.2). Lineage (NCBI taxonomy): Bacteria > Pseudomonadati > Pseudomonadota > Alphaproteobacteria > Sphingomonadales > Sphingosinicellaceae > Glacieibacterium > Glacieibacterium megasporae. Next base: position 1,623,013 of record NZ_CP081848.1, read on the forward strand.
CGTCGACGACCGACTGGCGACCACCGCGCCGATGATGCCTGAATCGAGGCCGTTGTAGATGCTCTCGCGGATGATCTCGCCGCCGATCGCTGCCCGCAGATTGCCGCCCGGCAAGGTCAGCAGCGACCCCGACAGGTTGATCTCGCCCTCTTCCTCCGTGTTCGCACCCGGGGCCCCGAATACCGAGTTGAACACAGTATTGATGACCGAAGCGGGGCTCGTGCCGAACGGATTTAGCGCGGTCGCCTTGTCGGAACTGGCCAGCGCAGCCGCGAGGGCCCCGTTGTTCACGCCGCGGTTCGACAGGCTGTAGCTGTCGTCATGGCCGTAGGTGTACGCCGCATCGAGCTGGAAATCGCCGAACAGCTTAACGTTCAGGCCGGCAGTGGCTTCGAGTGTCTTCGAGAACCCCGAGCTGGCATTGAGCGGCGCGGTGCCGCCGAAGTTCGTCTGGACCGTCTCAGACGTTGCCGCGACGCCGGCGGGCAGCACGAAGTACGGGTTGGTGCTGGGCACCGTCAGCGTGGCGGTGGTCACCGTCGGCGTGAAGACGAATTTGCGGTGCGTATACAGCACGTCGCCCGTCAACGTGATCCGCGAGCCGATTTCCTGGGTGACCGACCCCATGAAGCTGTCGCGCACCTGCGACGGGATCAGGTCCTGCCCCTTAAGCGTGTCGCATTTGTTGCTGGTGCCCGCGACGAGCCCCGGCTGGGCATAGCTGACGCCACCGATGACGACATTTGCCGGATTGCACTGGACCCCGCGATAATCTCCGCCCCCGCGCGATGTCAGGTTCGCCCCATAAAACGGACGGTCGTTGCCGTTGAGCGAGCCGTGTCCGTTATGCTCGTAAGAGCCGGTTATATTGCCGGTCTTCCAGCTGTGCCCGGCGATGATGCCGGCGGTGTACTGGTTGTACGCATTGTCGTCGGTCAGGCCGTATTGCGCGCGCGCCTCGAGACCGTCGAAGTGGCGCCGCGTGATCAGGTTGACGACACCCGCGACCGCGTCGGATCCGTAGATCGCCGAAGCGCCGTCGGCGACGATCTCGACGCGCTCGAGCGCGATCGTCGGAACCGCGCTCGGGTCGGGCAAGCCGCCCGACGAGCCCGACTGGACCATGCGATGCCCGTTGAGCAGGGTCAGGGTGGCGTACGGCCCGATTCCGTGGATGTCGAAGCCCGAGCTGTAGGTGATGTTGCCGGCGCCGCCCGACGTGTTGCGGCCATTCTCGGTCACCCCCTGGTTGAGCACCTGCGGCAGGTTCTGCACCAGCTGCGTCGTGCTGGTCGAGCCGGTGGCGACGAGGTCGGCGCGGGTCTGCTCGATGATCGGCGAGCCGATCGGCGCGACACCACGGATGCGGCTGCCGGTGACGACGATATCGGACGCGACCTGCCCGGCTTCGGCAGGCGCCGGTGGTACGGCGGTCCCGCTCGTGCTGAGCTGCGGACGCGCCCCGTCGCTCGCATCGGGCACGGCCGTTTGGGCGTGAGCGACGCCAGCGGCGAGCGCGGCGAATGCCACCCCCGACCGCAGGCCATAGTTGAAGATTTTACGCAGATCGCTCCCCATCGTGCTCTCCCCTGTTTATTGTGTGTCGGTCTCGAAGCGGACCGGTGTGACGAACGGTATCTCGATTTTCGACCCTGCCGCGCCGCCGTACAACGTCCAGTGCCTGGCAAGTCCGCCCCTTATCTCGGCAAGGTTGCGCTGGCGCGGATCGGCCCCGGCGAGCGCGACGCGCAGGCGATGATGCGGCTGGACGACATACGACCGTGGCGACAATTCGAAGACCAGGGTGACCGGGCGGCCCGGGACCAGCGGTTCGGCATCGCGCTGCAGGCCCGAATGATACGGCAGGTCGAGATCGGCATAAGGCGCAGTGCCGGGGTTGCGGTGACTGGCCGCGAGCCGACCTTGTGCGAGCACGGTCGCCTTGCCGCTCGGATCGACATCCTCGAGGTAGGCGAACAGGTTGGCCTCGGGCGCATCGGCGGCGGCCTCGACCGAAACGATCGAATAGCCCTCGATCGTTGCTGGCTGCGCCAGCGGGAGGGTCGTGAACGTCGCCGCATGGGTATCGGGCGACTCCGGCCAGAACGGGAAATACGCGTCGGTCGAGATGTCATAGTCGATCGCATAATCGAGCGTCCGGCTGGGCGACGCGCGAAGTGCCATCGTGCCACCATGCGGATCGCTCCCCACGCCGAGAGCCATGGCAGTCCGCTTGACGCCGACGCCGGGCAGGGTATCGGACCGGATCAGTTCGCCCCCGCTGCCGTTCTCGCGCCACCAGGCATATTTGCGCTCGGTGTCTATGCCGTTCGGGACGTGCTTTAAATAGCGGTCGAAGAAGCCCTTCTGGATTGCGTTGATGTCGAACTGCTTCGGCATCTCGCAATGGCTTCCGGGGCCGATGATCAGCTTGGCGGGCAGGTTGGCGGCCGAGCGGATGACCTGCTCGGTCGGCTCGTCGTTCCAGTTGCCCCAGAGATACCAGGCGACCCCCGGCCTCGCGAGGGCGGCCTTGTGGGTGTACGGGCCGACCTCCTCCCAGAAACGGGTTCCGGTCAGGGCCGACATGCTGTCCCGGTACGGAATGCCGTACCACAAGGGGGCCATCGGCGTATTTCCCGCATGCTGCGCCACCGCCTGCTTCAGCAGCACGCCGTCGGTGTCGCCGTCGACCGGAACGCTTGCGAGATCGACCGAAGCCGGCTCGTCCGGACGGGTGTTGAATTGGCCGGTGATACCGCCGCGGCGGACGAATTCGTACTTGTCCCAATCGGTCGCCGCCGAGAACACTGCTTTGAGCGCGGGCGGGCTCGCGCTGGCGACGAGCATCGCGCTGCCGCCGAGATACGAGCAACCGATCAGTCCGACCTCGCCGGTGGCATACGGCTGCCGGGCAAGCCATGCGACGATCTCCGCGCCGTCCTTCGCCTCGGTCTGGTCGAGGAAGCCACGCCGCGCACCGAACGACGCGCCCTTGCCGCGGATATCGGCGGTGGCGACGACATAGCCGTCGTGAACGAGGGCGCGCAGGCCGAAGGTGCGCTGGTCGACGAGATCGACAAGCTTGCCCTTGTCGTAAAAACGCGCGCGATACGGCGTAAATGCGAACACGACCGGGTATTTGCTGTCGACCGCGACACCCTCTTTCGCCGGGCGATAGACGTTTACGGCGAGCCGGACCTTGTCACGCATCGGAAGGTAGAAGGACCGGCGCACCACCAGCGGGTCGTCCGGTCCGACGTCTTGCGCGGTAGCCGCCAAAGGGCCGACCAGCGCAGCGACGGCAGTTATCGTGCACAGCGTGCGCTGGATTCGATTCGGTCGCCCGGCCATGTGACCTCCCCACTCTCAGACGATCTTTGCGTCTGTTAAATTGAGGGATAAAACAGACTGTTGGATTAATCAACCAATATGCGAGACAGCATTTATTTGTGTGCGCTATGCCTAAGCGGCACGTGAGACGACGCGGGCTAGCGACCGTTGTGACGTCTACCGCCGGATGTTCTGGATGTCTCGACGCTGCCCGGATGCGGGAAACGGAAAAGTGGTGCCGCTTAGAGGACTCGAACCTCCGACCCCATCATTACGAATGATGTGCTCTACCGGCTGAGCTAAAGCGGCACGGTGCGGCGGCATAGCAGCGGGTTCGGCGGGGCACAAGCAAGTAGCGACTGTCATCGCCGTTACATCGATGGTCGCCCCCAGACTCGAGGACCGCCCGTGAAGCATGCGTCGATCATCGAACAACGCCGCCGCCGTGAACCAGACTTCGACCTGCCGCCGCAATTCGCCGGGGTGGACGACCGCCGGCTCGGCGGACGGATCATCGCATCATGGACCGAAGGCTGCGGCCGTCGGCGGCTGCCGGCAGCGGGAGAGTTTCGGGCGGCGCTCGACGCAGAGTGGTTGCCAAACCTCGTCTGGCTCGACTCGGGCACCGTGCGCAATGCCGGGGCGTCCGTCGCGTCGACGTTCGGCGTCACCCCTGGGCCCTTGCCGGTACAGAGCCCGTTCGGCCGCGCGCTGGCACTCGCCGCCCACCGAAGCGAGCGCGACGCGATGCCGGCGCGGCTCGAGGGCGGTTTTGCCCGGTCTCCCGGCGGCCCGGTGACATTGCTGACACGCGGCGTCGTCCTGCCGCTCGACCCCGGCGAGGACGACGCAACGGCGTGTGCGGTCATCACCTGGACCGAATCACTGCCGACGTTCGACAGCGACCGGCTGCGGCACGAACTGTGGCTCTCGCTCACCAGCCGAGCGGATGGCGCGATGCGTTGAACCGGCCGCCCCCGCCTTGTCGCCGCCGTCAGCGCGACGCATAAGCGCGCCGCGAGCCGGAGCGGGAGTTGGACATGGCGACGATTGGTCAAACCGGCGCGGTAACGCCCGGCGAACGCGCGCTGGCGGCGGCATTGTTCGATTCGGCATTGCCCGGCGAGGCCGATAACATCGATAATGCCGCAGCGGCGCGGATCGTTGCCTTCGTCGAGGCGGCGGCGGCGGTCAGGCTTCCGGGCACCCCGGTGGTGTCGCTCGAAGCCGCGACCGCCGAGCGCGCGCATCCCGGGCGGCGGCGGCTGGCGCTGGCGATCGTCAACGACAACATGCCGTTCCTCGTCGACTCGGTGTCGCTCGCGATCACCGCGGCGGGGCTCGGGATCGATCGGCTGCTCCATCCGATCGTCGACGTCCGCCGCGATGCGGACGGGCGGTTGGTCAAGCTGATCGGCATCGGCGCGGGTCCGATCCCCGAAGGCGCGACGCGCGAATCGATCATCTATATCGAGCTCGAACGCGCCGGCGCGCGCAGCCGGGCCGACCTGCTCGATGCGCTCGGCCGGGTGCTCGACGATGTCCGCGCCGCCGTCGCCGACTGGCCGGCGATGCTGGCGATGCTCCACGAGTCGACGCGCGCGCTCGGCGAGAACCCGCCGCCGATCGCGCCGCATGCGAGTGCCGAGGCGATGGCGTTTCTCGAATGGCTCGCCGCCGACCGTTTCACCCTGCTCGGCACCCGCCGCTACGCGCTCGACGCCAACGGCGACGAGCTGCCCGATGCGACCGGGCTCGGCCTGCTGCGCGATCCTGCATATAAGGTGTGGGACGACGACGGCCCGGCGACGTCGGCGTCGCTGCGGCGCTTTCTGACGTCGCCCGAGCCGCTGCTGATCACCAAGGCGGGCGCGCTGTCGACCGTCCACCGCCGGGTCAACGCCGACCTGATCGCGGTCAAGACCTTCGACCGCGAGGGCCGCGCCGTCGCCGAGACGCGCTTCGTCGGGCTGTTCACCAGCGCCGCGTTGGCGACGAGCCCACGCAACGTGCCACTCCTCCGCCGCAAGGTCGCCGGCATCACCGACGCGCTCGGCTTCGATCCGAAGGGGCATACTGGCAAGGCGCTCGCGCACGTCATCGAAGGCTTCCCGCGCGAGGAACTGTTCGAGACGACCCCGGCGCGGTTGCGGACGATGGCGCTCGGGCTGCTGTCGCTGCTCGACCGGCCGCGGCCGAAGCTGTTCGCGCGCGCCGATGCCTTCGGGCGCTTCGTCTCGGTGCTCGTCTATGTCCCGCGCGATGCCTATACCAGCGGCGTCCGTGAGAGCGTCGGGGCGATGCTGACGTCGGCGTTCGACGGCACGCTGACCCGCTACGAGGTCGAGCTGCGCGCCGAGGGACTCGCCCGCGTCCATTATGTCATCGCGGTCCAGCACGACGTCGGCGAGATCGACGAGGCGGCGCTCGACGCCCAGCTCGATGCGCTCGTCCGCGGCTGGGACGAGGCGCTCGAGACGGCGTTGATCGATGCGGTCGGACCCGCCCGCGCCGCCCGCCTGACGCTCGCCAGCGGCAAGGGCTTTTCGGCGAGCTACCGCGCGCAATATTCGGCGGTCGAAGCAGCGGCCGACATGGTTGCGCTGTCACGCCTCGATGATGACCACGGCCGTGCGGTCCAGCTCTACCGCCGCGACGGCGACCTCGACCATCAGCTGCGGCTCAAGATCTACCGCGTGGGCAAGATCATCGCGCTGTCGGACGCGGTGCCGGTGCTTGAGAACTTCGGCCTGCGGGTGATCGAGGAGTTCCCGTTCGACCTCGATGAAGGCGCGGGCTGGGTTCACGACTTCCTCCTCGAGGCCGCCGACACCACGGCGCATTTCGACCTCGCCGCGCTCAAAACGCGGGTCGAACCGGCGCTGACCGCGGTGCTGCTCGGCACGCAGGAGAATGACGGGTTCAACGCGCTGGTCATCGCCGCCGGGCTCGACGCCGAGGAGGCGGGCTGGCTGCGCGCTTATTTCCGCTACCTCCGCCAGACCGGGGTCAGCTACGGCCTGATGACCGTCGTCGACGCCCTGCGCCGCTACCCCGGCATCACGCGCGACCTCGTCGGCTTCTTCCGGGGGCGGTTCGAGCGCGCCGAGGACACCTCGACCGACGCGATCGACGCTGGGCTTGCCGATGTCACGGCGATCGACGACGACCGCATCCTCCGCCTCTATCGCTCGGTTATCGCGGCGACGTTGCGGACCAACGCCTTCGTCCCCGGCGGCCCCGAGGCACTCGCCTTCAAGCTCGATAGCAGCGCCGTCCCCGGGCTGCCGCGCCCGGTCCCGTACCGCGAGATCTGGGTGTTCAGCCCGCGCGTCGAGGGCATCCATCTGCGCTACGGCCCGATCGCGCGCGGCGGCTTGCGCTGGTCCGACCGGCGCGACGACTTCCGCACCGAGGTGCTCGGGCTGGTCAAGGCGCAGAAGGTCAAGAACACCGTCATCGTGCCCACCGGGGCGAAGGGCGGCTTCTACCCCAAGCTGCTGCCAGCCCCGTCGAACCGCGACGCGTGGCTCGCCGAAGGGACCGAGGCGTACAAGATATTCGTCCGCGCGCTGCTGTCGCTGACCGACAACCTCGCGGTCGATGGCAGCAACATTCCGCCCGCGCACGTCGTCTGCCGCGACGCACCCGACCCGTATCTCGTCGTCGCCGCCGACAAGGGAACCGCGACCTTCTCCGACACCGCGAACCAGATCGCCCTCGATGCCGGCTTCTGGCTCGGCGACGCCTTCGCTTCCGGAGGGCGGGTCGGCTACGACCACAAGGCGATGGCGATCACCGCCAAGGGGGCGTGGATTTCGGTCCAGCGCCACTTCCGCGAGCTCGGCCACGATGTCGAGACCGAAGCAACGACAGTCGTCGGCGTCGGCGACATGTCGGGCGACGTCTTCGGTAATGGCATGCTGCTGTCGCGCGCGATCCGGCTATTGGCGGCGTTCGACCACCGCCACATCTTCCTCGACCCCACCCCCGATGCCGCCGTGAGCTTCGCCGAGCGCCAGCGACTGTTCGTCCTGCCGCGCTCGTCGTGGGACGATTATGACAAGGCGCTGCTGTCGGCGGGCGGCGGCGTCTTCCCGCGCAGCCAGAAGTCGATCCCGATCAGCCCGCAGGTCAAGGCCGCGCTCGGCATCGCCGCCGACACGCTGTCGCCGTCGGAGCTGATCGTCGCGATCCTGACCGCCAAGGTCGACCTATTGTGGTTCGGCGGCATCGGCACCTACGTCAAGGCGGCAGGCGAATCGAACAACGACGTCGGCGACCGGGCCAATGACAGCCACCGGATCGACGGCGCGATGATCGGCGCGAAGGTCGTCGGGGAGGGCGCGAACCTCGGCCTGACGCAGGCGGGGCGGATCGAGTTCGCCAGCAAGGGTGGGCGCCTCAATACCGACTTCATCGACAATTCGGCGGGGGTCGACTGCTCGGACAACGAGGTCAACATCAAGATCGCGCTCAACGCCGAGGTCGCCGCCGGGCGGTTGACCGAGGCTGCGCGCAACGAGCTGCTGGCGTCGATGACCGATGACGTCGCGACGCTCGTGCTCCGCGACAACATCCTCCAGACGCAGGCGTTGAGCATTGCCGAGCGTGGCGGCGTTGCGGCGCTGCCGGGGCATATCCGGCTGATCGAGATGCTCGAGGACGGAGCCGCCGAGCTCGACCGCCAGGTCGAGGGACTGGCGTCCGACGAGGTACTGGCACAGCGCGGCCGGTCGGGGCAGGGGCTTGAACGCCCCGAACTCGCGGTCGTCCTCGCCTACGCCAAGATGGCGGTCTACGACGCGCTCGTCGTCAGCCCGCTGGTCACCGACGCGCTGCTCGTCCCCGACCTCCACGCCGCTTTCCCGCGGGCGATGCAGGAGCGCTTCGCCGCCGCGATCGACGACCACCGGCTGCGGCGCGAGCTGATCGCGACCAAGCTGGCGAACGAGCTGGTCAATCGGGGCGGGCTTACCCTGCCGTTCGAACTCGCCGAGGAATTCGGGGTCGACCTCGCGGAAGTCGCCGGGGCTTTCGTCGCCGCGCGCGACCTGTTCGATTTCCGCGGGCTATGGGCGGCGATCGACGCCGCGCCGGTCGCGGGACCGGTTCACCTCGACCTCCACGTCGACGCGGTCGCGGCGCTGCGGATGCAGATGGCCGACCTGCTGCGCGCCGGCAGCTGTCTCGCGCCGTCGGCACTTGTCGAGCGCCTCGCGCCCGGCATTGCGCGTCTCGGCGATGCGCTCGGCCAGTTGCTCCGGCCCGAGCCCAAGGCGCAGATCGACCGCTTCGCCGCGCGCCTCGCCGCGATGGGGGCACCCGCCGATGTCGCGGCACAGTTGGTGCGGACCACCTCGCTCGACGGCGCGATCGGGACGGGGCTGCTCGCCGCCGATCTCGGCGTTCCCGAGGCGGCGATCGCGAGCGCCTATACCGGGCTCGGCGAAGCGACCGGGCTCGACTGGGCCAAGGGCGCGACCGCCGCGCTGACGCCTGCCGATCCGTGGGAGCGGCTGCTCCAGGCGGGGCTGGTCCGCGATTTCGAGGCGCTGCGACTCGACCTGCTCCGCCGGATCGTACCTGCGGGCGGTGACCCCACCGCCGCCGTCACCGCATGGGAAGCCGCCAACGCCGATCGCCTCGCGCGAATCGCCGGACCGATCGCCCGGGCCCGGAGCGGCGGGCCAGTGACGACGGCGATGTTGGCACACCTTGCGAGCCAGGCGCGGGCGGCAATGGCGGGCTGACGATGAGAAAGCGCTGACGAAGCCACCCGTGGGCGACCGACCCGGATCGCCGCTAGCGCAGGGCCAGAGGTGTAGGACAGCGCTTATCCGGCCGGCGGCGGCGTCCGGTACGTCGTTTCCCAACTGCCGCCAAGCGCGCGGATCAGGCTGACCGATGTCGCCTGCTGGTTGGCCACGGCGGTGACGAGCGTCCGCCGTGCGGTCAGCGCGGTCGCCTGGACCGTCACGACGGTGGTGTAGTCGACCTGCCCGGCGAGGTACTGGTTGAGCGTCAGTTTCTCGGTCTCGTCGGCGGCCGCCGATGCCGCCTGCCGCAGTGTGGTGGTCACCGCCAGCTGGCGTGCGCCGATCAATTGGTCCTCGGTATCCTGCAACGCCGACAGGACGGTCTGGCGGTAGGTCGCAACCGACTCACGCCACGTTGCGCGCGCCGCTGCGACTTGTCCGTGGATGAGCCCGCCGTCGAACACTGTCTGCGCCAGCGACGCGCCGAGCGACCACAGGAAGGCGCTGCCGTTGAACAGGCTGCCGATCGACGTCGCCGACTGGCCGACCGACCCGGTCAGCGTCAGGTTCGGGTAGAACGCTGCGACGGCGATGCCGATGCCGGCGTTGGCAGCAGCGACGCGGCGCTCGGCGGCGGCGATGTCGGGGCGACGCTGAAGCAGGGTCGACGGGACTTCGGCGGGGACGGCGGGGACGACCGGCGCCCACGCCGCATGCTGGATGACGAAGGTTGCCGGGGCCTCGCCGGTCAGGACGGCGATCGCATGTTCGAGGACGCCGCGCTGGCGAACGAGTTCGGCCAAGTCGCCGCGCGTGCTCGCCACCTGCGTCCGCGCCTGAAGGAGGTCGGTCTTCGCCGACACGCCGGCATTATAACGGTTGAGCGTGATCTGGAGCGCGCGGTCGTACGACTTGCCGGTGGCGACGGTCAGGTCGATCTCGGCGTCGAGTGAACGCATCTGGAGATAGTCGGTCGCGAGCGTCGACTGCGCCGACAGCCGTGCGGCGGCGAGGTCGGCGGCGCTTGCGGCCGCATTGCCTTTCGCCTGCTCGACGGTTCGGCGGACGCGGCCCCACAGGTCGGGTTCCCAGCTGGCACCACCGGTCAGCCGGTAACGCTCACCGCTGCCGGTCGAGCCGACCGTCGAGCTGCCGGTGCCGCCGGTCGTCGTCCCTGTTCCAGTTCCGATCGTGCTGCCGCCGGTCGTCGTACCGATGCCGCCGCCGCTGGTAATGATCGTGCCGTTGCTGCCGCCGCCGCCCGACTTGGTCACCGCCGGCGTGATGTCGAGCGTCGGGAAGAGTCCGGCGCGCGCCTCGCGGACCAGCGCCTGCGACTGCTCGACCGCCGCGACTGCTGCCGCGACGTTCTGATTCGACACCTCGATCCGCGCGCACAGATCGTTGAGCACCGGGTCGTTGAATGCCGTCCACCACGGCCCCTTGTCGAGCAGGTCGCCCGGCACGGCGGTGGTCCAGCCGGCGGCCTCCTTGAATGCCGGCGGCGTCAGGTCGGTCGGCCGCTTGTAGTTCGGCCCGACGGTGCACGACGCGAGCAACGCGGCGGTCAGGGCAATGGGCAGGACACGCTTCATGCGAACTCCGGGTGCAGCCGCGCCGCCGCGCGCTCTTGAGGCGAACGGTGGCGGAAGCGGTCGAGCGCGAGATAGACGACCGGGGTGGTGAGCAGCGTCAGCACCTGGCTGACGAGCAAGCCGCCGATGATCGCGATGCCGAGCGGGTGGCGCAGCTCGGCACCCTCGCCCCACCCGATCGCCAGCGGCACCGCGCCGAGGACCGCCGCGAGCGTCGTCATGACGATCGGGCGGAAGCGCAGCAGTGATGCGCGGGTGATCGCCTCGCGCGGCGACAGCCCTTGCTCGCGCTCGGCGGCGAGAGCGAAGTCGATGATCAGGATGGCGTTCTTCTTGACGATTCCGATCAGCAGGACGACGCCGATCAGCGCGATGATCGAGAATTCGGTGCCGCTTGCGAGCAATGCGATGACCGCTCCGACCCCCGCCGACGGCAATGTCGACAGCACCGTCAGCGGGTGGATCAGGCTTTCGTAGAGCATCCCCAGCACGATGTAGATCACGACGATCGCCGACAGGATCAACAGCGGGGTCGACTTGAGCGAGTCCTGGAACGCCTTCGCGGTCCCGGCGAAGCTGCCGTGGACATCGGCTGGGGCGCGGACCTGTGCGAGCGCGTCGGCAATCACCGGGGTCGCATCGGACAGCGACTTGCCGGGCGCGAGGTTGAACGAGATCGTCGCGGCGGGCGATCCTGCCTGGTGATTGATCGACGACGCCGTCGCGCGGGTGTCGTAGTGGCTGAACGCGGCGAGCGGGATCATCGTCGACGCCACCGCCGACAGCGCGCTGCCCGACGCCTGGACATCGCCGTTCGACCCGGCGGCGGGAGCGGCGGCGTTCTGCGCGGTCGTTGCGGTCGCGCCGATGATGCTGCCTGCCGCGACCGCGCTCGTCCCGCCGCCGCGCGATGCCGCCTGCGGGGCGTTTGCGGGGACGTAGATATTCGCCAGCGCATCGGGGTTGAGGCGGAACGGGGCCGCCGCCTCCATGATCACCTTATACTGGTTGAGGTCGCTGTAGATCGTCGACACGCCGCGCTGGCCAAAGGCGTCGTACAGGATGTTGTCGACGTCGCGCGCGGTGGTTCCCAGTCGCGCGGCGCGGTCGCGGTCGACCGTAAGGAACGTCTCCACCCCGTTCTGCTGGGTGTCGGCGTCGATGTCGGTCAGGACGTTGCTGCGCTTCAGGATCGCGACCATCTTGTCGGCATAGCCCGGCAGCGTGTCGGCATCATCGCCCGACAGCGTGTACTGGTAGGTCGCATTGCCCTGCCGCCCGCCGACGCGGACGTCCTGGACCGGCGAGAGGAACAGCGCCGCGCCGGCGACGCGCGCGAGCTTCGGGCGCAGCCGGGCGATGACCGCGTTGCTGCCGCTGCTGCGCTCGCCCTTGGGCTTCAATTGGGCGAAGGCGAAACCGCCGCCGCCGCCACGGCTGCCGCCGCCGCCGGTGAAGCCGACCACGGTCGCGATATCGGGATCGTGCGCGACGATCGTCGTCAGCTGGGTCAGCTTTGCGGCGGAGACGGCGAACGAGGAGCGCTGGTCGAGCCGGACGCCGCCGTTCAACGACCCGGTGTCCTGCTCGGGGAAGAAGCCCTTGGGGATCGCCGCCCACAGATAGACGTTGATTCCGATCGTCGCGACGAGGATCAGCAGGATCAGCGCGGCATTGTCGAGCGCCCAGTCGAGCGCCTTGGCGTATCCCCTGATCGTTCGGTCGAATCCGCCCTCGATCACGCGCGCAAACCGTCCCGGCGTCTCGTCGGACTTGTCCTTGAGCAGCAACGCGCAGATCATCGGCGTCGTCGTCAGCGAGATGACGAGCGAGATCATCACCGACGCCGACAGCGTGATCGCGAATTCGCGGAACAGCCGTCCGACGATCCCGCCCATGAACAGCAAGGGGATGAACACCGCGACGAGGCTGATCGAGATCGACAGGACAGTGAAGCCGACCTCCTTCGCGCCCGTCAGCGCCGCCTCCATCCGCGGCATCCCGTCCTCAATGTGGCGGACGATGTTCTCGAGCACGACGATCGCATCGTCGACGACGAAGCCGGTGGCGACGGTCAGCGCCATCAGCGACAGGTTGTTGAGGCTGAACCCCAGCAGATACATCACGCCAAGCGTTCCGAGCAGCGACACCACGACCGCGACCGCGGGCACCACCGTCGCGCGCCACGACCGCAGGAACACGCTGACGACGAGCACCACGAGCAACGTCGCGATCAGCAGCGTGACCTCGACGTCGCGCAGGCTTGCGCGGATCGTCGTCGTGCGGTCGGACGCGATCGCCATGTCGATGTCGGCAGGCAGCCCGGCGCGGAGCCCGGGGAGCTGCGCCTTGACCGCCTCGACCGCGGCGATGATGTTCGCGCCCGGCTGGCGGCTGATGATCGCGACGACCGCTGGCTTGCCGTTGAACAGGCCGATTGTCCGCGCGTCCTCGGGGCCGTCGGTAACCTCGGCGACATCGCTCAACCGGACCGCCGCGCCGTTGCGATAGGCGATGATCAGCGGACGATAATCGGCGGCGGCGCGGCGCGCGGCGCTGGTGTAGATCTGGAAGCGCTGCCCGCCCGCGTCGACCGTCCCCTTCGGCCGGTTGGGGTTGGTCGCGGCGATCGCGGCGCGGACGTCCTCGAGGCTGAGGCCGAGGTGTGCCAGCGCGAGCGGATTGACGTCAATCCGGACCGACGGCAGCGAGCCGCCGCCGATCTGGACCTCGCCGACGCCGTCGACCTGGCTCAGCCGCTGCTGGACGATGTTCGACACCGCATCGTAAATCTGGAAGGCGCTGCGCGTTTTCGACGTCAGCGCGAGGATCATGATCGGCGCATCGGCGGCGTTGATCTTGCGGTACGTCGGGTTCGACCTGAGCGTCGCCGGCAAGTCGACCCGCGACGCCGCGATCGCCGCCTGGACGTCGCGGGCCGCGCCATTGATGTCGCGGTCGAGGTTGAACTGGAGGGTGATCCGCGTCGATCCGGTCCCCGACTGGCTCGTCATCTCCGAAACATCGGCGATCGTGCCGAGGCGGCGTTCGAGCGGGGTCGCGACCGACGACGCCATCGTTGCCGGCGACGCGCCCGACAGGCTGGCGTTGATCGAGATCGTCGGGAAGTCGACCTGGGGCAGCGGCGACACCGGCAGGACGAAATACGCCGCGATCCCCGACAGCGCGATGCCGATCGTCAGCAGGATCGTCGCGATCGGACGCCTGACGAAGGGCGAAGACAGGCTCATTCGGCGTGGACTGCGGTCGGAGCCTTGACGGGCTTCGTCGTAATCCGCGCGTGCGGTCCGCCCTTCTTCCGCCCCGTCGCGAGCCGGTCGAACGCGAGGTAGATCACCGGCGTCGTGAACAGGGTCAGCATCTGGCTGACGATCAGCCCGCCGAAGATCGCTAGGCCGAGCGGCCGCCGCAGCTCCGACCCTTCGCCCCAGCCGACCATCAGCGGGACCGCGGCGAACAGCGCGGCGAGCGTCGTCATCAAAATCGGGCGGAAGCGCAGCAGCGCCGCCTGGTGGATCGCATCGCGCGAACTCATGCCGCCCTCGCGCTCGGCGGACAGCGCGAAGTCGATCATCATGATCGCGTTCTTTTTGACGATGCCGATCAGCAGCACGATCCCGATGATGCCGATCACGCCGAGGTCGTTGCCCGTGACTATCAGCATCAGCAGCGCACCGATCCCCGCCGACGGCAGCGTCGAAAGGATCGTCAGCGGGTGGATGTAGCTCTCATACAGCACGCCGAGGACGATATAGACCGTCACCACCGCCGCGAGGATCAGCCACAGCTGGTTCGACAACGACGAGCGGAATGCGTCCGCCGCGCCGAGGAAGGTCAGCGACACCGATGCCGGCATGTTGATCGCGGTCGCTGCGGTCTGTACCGACTTGACCGCGGTCCCAAGGCTGACGCCCGGCGCAGGATCGAAGCCGATCGTCGACGCCGGGAACTGAGCAACATGGGTAATCGCGAGCGGCACCTGTCGCGCGCCGATCCGCGCGATCGCGGCGAGCGGGACCGCCTTGCCGGTCGACGACTGGAGCTGCAGGCGGCCGATCCCCTCGACCCCGGTCAGCTCGCCGGGCATCGCCTCGAGGATGACGCGATACTGGTTCGACTGGGTGAAGATCGTCGAGATGATCCGCTGGCCGAAGGCATTATACAGGGCGTCGTCGACCGCGCTCGCGGTAATCCCGAGCCGCGCAGCGGTGTCGCGGTCGATGTCGACATACGCCGACAGCCCTTCGCTCTGGACGTCGGACACGACCGCGCCGAGCTTGGGGCTCGTCCGCATCTGCGCGCTGAGCTTTTCCGACCACGTCGCGACGTCGGCGGTCGTCGCCCCGGTCAGGCTGACGCGATATTCGGTCGGCCCGGTCTCGGCGTCGATCGACAGGTCCTGCACCGGCTGGAACCACACCGTCGTCCCCGCGACGTGCGAGGCGCGGTCGCGCAGCCGCGCGATGACCGTGTCGAGGCTGCCGTCGCGGTCGCCCTTGTCGCGCAGATTGATCAGCAGCCGCCCGCTGTTCTGCGTCGCGTTGGTCCCGTCGACACCGAGGTACGAGCTCAGGCTGAGCACCGCCGGATCGGCGGCGAGTGCCCGCGCGACGTCGTTCTGGAGCACACCGGCGCGGTCGTAGGCGACGCTTTGCGACATCCGCACGACCGCCTGAACCTGCCCGGTATCCTGCACAGGAAACAGCCCCTTCGGGATGAGGATATACAGGAGCGCCGTCAGGATCAGCGTGCCGACGAAGATCAGCAATGTCAGCCCGCTGCGGTTGAGCACCCACGTCAGCGCGCCGTCGTAGCGATGGACGACACGGTCGAACAACGCCTGCGTCCGCCGGGCGAAACCGCTGTCGCTCGAATGCGACTTGAGCAGCCGCGCCGACATCATTGGCACGAGGGTCAGCGCGACGATCGCCGAGATGACGATCGTCACCGCCAGAGCGACGGCGAACTCGCGGAACAGCCGCCCGACGACGTCGCCCATGAACAGCAGCGGGATCAGGACCGCGATGAGCGAGACGGTCAGCGAGATGATGGTGAAGCCGATCTCGGCGGCACCGCGAACCGCAGCGGCGAACGGCTTCATCCCCTCCTCGATGTGGCGGCTGATGTTCTCGATGACGACGATCGCATCGTCGACGACGAAACCGGTCGCGATCGTCAGCGACATCAGCGTCAGGTTGTTGAGTGAATAGCCGAGCAGGTACATCACCCCGCAGGTGCCGATCAGCGAGATCGGCATCGCGATCGAGGCGATGATCGTCGCCGGGATCGATCCGAGGAAGGCGAAGATCACCAGCACGACGAGCGCGACCGAGAACAGCAGTTCGAACTCGACGTCGCGGACCGACGAGCGGATGCCGGTGGTCCGATCGGCTAGCGTCCGCACCTCGATGTCGGGCGGCATCCCGACGCGAAGCTCGGGGAGGATGGCGTTGATCGCGTCGACGGTCTTGATGACGTTCGCGCCGGGCTGGCGGCGGACGTCGAGGATGATCGCCGGTTCGGTGCCGACGAACGCGCCGAGCTTGGAATTCTCGGCCCCGTCGATCACCGTCGCGACGTCGCGCAGCCGGATCGGCGCGCTGTTGCGGTAGGCGACGATCAGGTTGCGATACTCGTCGGCGGTCGACAACTGGTCGTTGGCGTCGATCGTGAACGCCTGCGCATTGCCATCGAAGCTGCCCTTCGCCCCATTCGCATTGGCGGCGGCAATCGCGGTGCGCAGCGTGTCGAAGGCGATGCCGAACGATGCGAGCAGCTGCGTGTTCGCCTGGATGCGGACGGCGGGGCGCGCGCCGCCCGACAGGCTGACCTGGCCGACGCCCGCGACCTGCGAGATTTTCTGCGCAAGCTCCTGGTCGACGATGTTCTGCACCGCGGTCAGCGGGCGGGTCTTCGACGTCACCGCGAGCGTCAGGACCGGCGCGTCGGCAGGGTTGACCTTGGCATAGACCGGCGGCGCGGGGAGATCGGCGGGAAGCAGCGAGGTCGCCGCGTTGATCGCCGCCTGAACCTCCTGCTCGGCGACGTCGAGCGGCAGGCCGAGGTTGAACTGGAGCGTCTCGACCGACGTCCCGCCCGAACTGACCGACGACAGGCGCTTAAGCCCCTCCATCTGGCCGAACTGGCGTTCGAGCGGGGCGGTGACGGTCGCCGCCATGACTTCAGGCGACGCGCCGGGATAGCCGGTCGTCACCTGGATCGTCGGGAAGTCGACCTGCGGCAGCGCCGCGAGCGGCAGCAGCTTGAAGCCGACCCCGCCCGCCAAGACGATCGCGATCATCAGCAGCGCGGTCGCGACCGGGCGCGATATAAATGGCCGTGACGGGCTGGCGCGCCCGATGTCTTCGGCCGGGACCGCGACCGGCGGAGCTGCGTCAGCCATCGGGCTGGGCGGCGTGACGGTGGCGATGGCCGCCGCTGCTCGCTCCAGCGGCGTCGCCGCCTGCGGCACCCGGTCCGCCACGGCCGTGCGCCCCGGGCAGCATGACCGCGCCGCCGTCCTTGAGCTTGTCGGCACCTTCGGTCACGACGACCGTCCCGGCGGCGATGCCGCTGGTAATGCTGACATTGTCGCCCGACGTCGGGCCGAGCGTCACCGGGGTCAGCTTCGCCTTCGATCCGGGACCAACGACAAAGACGAAGTTACCTTGCGGGCCGTTGCGCACCGCGGTCGCCGGGATCGTCACCGCGCCCTTGACCGTGTCGAGAAGCAACCGTGCATTGACGAACTGGTTGGGGAACAGCGCACCGTCGGTATTGGTGAACCGCGCCTTCGCCTTGACCGTGCCGGTGGTCGTGTCGATCTGGTTGTCGAGCGTCGAGAACATCCCCTGCGCGACGACCGCGCCGCCGTCGCGGTCGAGCGCGGTGACGGGCAGCGAGGCACCGGCACGTATCCGCGCCTGCACAGCCGGAACACGGTCCTGCGGCAACGTGAACAGCACGTCGATCGGTGAGATCTGGGTGATGACGACGATGCCAGCGGTGTCGCCGGGCGAGACATAATTGCCGACGTCGACCCCACGCAAACCGGCCCGGCCCGAGACCGGCGCATTGACGCTGGTGTAGCCGAGGTTGAGCTGCGCCGCGCCGACCGCGCCCTTGTCGGTGGTGACGGTGCCGGCATATTGGCGAACGAGCGCCGCCTGCGTGTCGACCGTCTGGCTCGCGATCGAATCCTGCTTGAGCAGCGTCTGATAGCGCGTGAGGTCGACCTTCGCCGCCGACAGCAGCGCCTGGTCACGTGCGAGCGTCCCCTTCGCCTGGTCGAGCAGCTGCTGGTACGGGCGCGGATCGACTTGTGCGAGGAGCTGGCCTTTCTTGACCATCTGGCCTTCGCGGAAGTTGACGGTGAATAACCGCCCGGCAATCTGGGTTCGCATCGTCGCGGTCACCGGCGAGGTGACAGTGCCGAGCGCGTCGATTGTGATCGGCACGTCGGTGGTGATCGCCGTCGCCGTCCCGACAGTCACCATACCGCCGCCGCCGCCACGCCCGCCACGCCGACCGCCGCTCGCGCCGCCCGACCCGGGTGCGCCACTCGCGCCCGGCGGTCCGCTCGCCCCGCCCGACTTGGCGTTGCTCGCGAGATACCAGGCGACAAGGCAACCGAAGGCGATTGCGATCAGCACGACGATCGTGCTCAACCACCGCCGCCGTGGGCGTTCGACGATTACTTCCGGCTCGTACGGCCCGGGGTCGGCGTCACTCATCACTGCTCATCCATTGCGCGCCGCAGCAACGCCATACGGCAGCGCGGATGGCAATCCCCCGGAGATGGTTTACGCGCCCGGCCGCGCGGTCATGCGATGAGCTTGTCGATCGTGATCGGGAGTTCGCGAATACGCTGGCCGGTCGCATGATAGACCGCGTTGGCCACCGCCGCATTCGTGCCGACGTTGCCAAGCTCGCCAAGCCCCTTCGCGCCCATCGGCACTTGGTCATCGACCTCGGGGACGAGGATGACCTCGACCGAGCGGATGTCGGCGTTCACCGGGATCAGATACTCGGCGATATTGTCGTTGACGTAGCGCGCGCGCTTCTCGTCGATCTCGGTCGCCTCGTGAAGCGCCGACGACACGCCCCAGATCAATCCGCCCATCAACTGCGAGCGCGCGGTCCGCGGGTTCATGATGCGCCCGCCGGCAAACGCGCCGGTGATGCGCGGAACGCGGATTTCCTTCGTCCGCGAATGAATGTGGACCTCGACGAACTCGGCGCCATACGCATATGCGAGGATCGGTGTCGGCGAGTCGCTGCCGCCGGCCATGTGACCTTCGTACAATTTGGCGACGCCGCCGCTCGTCTTCGGCGGGGCCCATTCGGCGTATTCCTCGACGACACCGGTGTTCATCTTCTTGAAGGCCGCCGCCAGCGCATCGCCCGTCGGCAGGCGGTTGCCGAACTTAGCGATCACCTTGTCGCACGCCGCCTTTACCGCCGACCCGGCGCTCGCGGTTGTCATCGATCCGCCCGCGACGGGTCCGGGGGGCAGGCGCGAATCGCCCATCTCGACAGTCACCTGCGACAGCGGGATGTCGAACGCCTCGGCGACGACCTGACCCATGATCGTCGTCGCGCCGGTACCGACGTCGTGCGCCGCGATCTGGACTCGGGCGTGACCGTCGGGTGACAGACGGACGCGCGCGGTCGCGGGCATCGTGTTCGCCGGATAGCAGGTCGACGCACAGCCATAACCGACGAGCCAGTCACCATCGACCATCGACCCGACCTTGGGGTTGCGCTTCGACCAGCCGAACGCCTCGCTCGCGGCGTCGAAGCACTCGACCAGGTGGCGCGAGGTAAATTTGTCGCCGCTGACCGGGCTCTTCATCGTGTCGTTGATCCGGCGGAACTCGACGGGGTCGATCCCACATTTCTCCGCCATCTCGTCGATCGCGCATTCGAGCGCGAACATGTACGGCACCTCCGGCGGTGAACGCATGAACCCAGGGGTCGAGCGATCGGCACGGACGATGTGCACCTTCGATGTGACGTTCGGGATCGCGTACATCTGCGTCGTCGCCTCGGTCCCGCCGACCTTATAGTCGTCGGTCCGGCTGGTCAGCTCCCATCCATCGTGGCTCAGCGCAGTGAGCTTGCCCGACTTGTCGGCCCCAAGCTTGATCGCGTGGCGGGTTTCGGCGCGATAGGTCGATACGGTGAAGCCCTGCGTCCTTGTCGCGACGAGCTTAACCGGGCGGTGAATCGCCCGTGCTACGGCGGCGATGATCCCGGTACGCGGGGTCATCATCCCCTTCGACCCGAACGCACCGCCGACGAATGGCGCGATCACGGTGACCTTCGCCGGATCGACGTCGAGCTGCTTCGCGACGCCGTTCTTGAGGCCCCAGACGAACTGGCTCGGCTCGTAGATCGTCAGCTCGTCGCCGTGCCAGACCGCGGTCGTGGTGAACAATTCAATCGGGTTGTGGTGCTGGGTCGGCGTCGTATAGCCCGCCTCGATCTTGACCTCGGCGCTGTCCCACGCCTTGTCGAAATCACCGGCCGTCTTGTCCTTCCAGCCCTTGGCGACCTTCGCCGCATCGACCGTCTCGGTGCCGCGGCTTTCGAGGCTCGCCGACGGGTCGCCCGGGGCGTAGTCGACGACGATGCGGTGCGCCGCGTCGCGGGCGATCTCATAGGTTTCGGCGACGACGACACCGATGATCTGCCCGGCGAACTTGACCTCAGCCGAGCCCAGCGGATCGAAGCCCGTCGTGACATAGCCGCCCTCGGCGAAGAAACCTGCGTCTTCACGCTTGGGCGCGTTCTCGTGGGTGAAGATTTCGACCACCCCGGGCATTGCCTTGGCCGCCTTGAGGTCGAAGCCGCGAATCTTGCCATTCGCGATCGCACTCGTCACGAGATAGGCGAAGGCCGGGTTCGACACCGGAAAATCCGATGCATATTGTGTCGCGCCAGTGACCTTTTCGCGGCCTTCGATGCGCGCATCGGCCTTGCCCATGTTCTTGCCGGGGACCGGCACGGGAGCGGTGTAATCGGCCATCGTCAGAGCTCCATCGCCTGGGTGGTCAGCAACGCGCGGACGAGCGTCGCCTTGCCGAGCGGCACCTTATAGGCATTGTGTTCATGGGTTTTGGCATCGGCGAACGCAGCGTCGGCAGCCTTGTGCGCAGCCGCTTCGTCGAGCGGCTTGCCTGCGAGCAAAGCCTCGGCTTCGGCCGCGCGCCAAGGGACCGTCGCGACACCGCCGAGCGCGATC
The DNA here is from genome assembly GCF_018982885.2 of Polymorphobacter megasporae. Classification (NCBI taxonomy): domain Bacteria; kingdom Pseudomonadati; phylum Pseudomonadota; class Alphaproteobacteria; order Sphingomonadales; family Sphingosinicellaceae; genus Glacieibacterium; species Glacieibacterium megasporae. The sequence continues at coordinate 1,643,967 of NZ_CP081848.1, forward strand.
CGCGCTGACCGCACCATCGTTCCGTCCATGTCGAGTGCGACTGCGACGCTGGCGAGTGCGAAGGCATAGCTCTCGCGGTCACGGACCTTGATGTACGCCGACCGCCGCGTCCACGGACCGGCAGGGACGACGTAAGCGGTAATCATCTCACCGGGGGCGAGGCTCGTCTCGATGTGCGGGGTCGACCCCGGCAGGCGGTGGAGATCGGCGAAGCGGATCGATCGTGCTCCGCCGGCGCCGAGCACTTCGACGGTCGCATCGAGCGCGATCAGCGCCTGCGCGAAATCGCCCGGGTAGCTCGCAATGCAGTGCTCGCTGGTTCCGAGCACGGCGTGAAGCCGGTTGAACCCGTCGATCGCGGCGCAGCCCGACCCGGGGTTGCGCTTGTTGCACTGCTCATAGCTCGGGTCGCGAAAGTACGAACAGCGCGTCCGCTGGAGTGCGTTGCCGCCGAGCCGTGCCATGTTGCGAAGCTGCTGGCTTGCCGCCAACCCGAGCGACTGCGCGATCACCGGATAGTCGGTGACCACGGCGTGATCCTCGGCGGCATCGCTCATCCGCACCAGCGCCCCGAGGCGGAGCTCGGTCGCCGAAGCCTCGATATTGCCATAGCGCGCGGTCGCCAGCGGGGTGATGTCGATGACCGCGTCGGGGCGCATGACATCGAGCTTCATCAGATCGAGCAGCGTCGTGCCGCCGCCCATCAACTGGACAGGGGCGCGGACGTGCGCATCGGCGGGAACAGTCGCCTGGCGGACCGCTTCGGGGGCATCGGCCGCCAGTGAATAAGTGAACGGACGCATCGGCTCAGCCCCTCTTCATCTGCGGCGCGGCCTGCTCGATCGCCGCGACGATATTGGGATAAGCGGCGCAGCGGCACAGGTTGCCCGACATTGCCTCGCGGATCATGTTGGCGTCCTTCGCGTGACCGTCGTGGACGATTGCGACCGCCGACATGATCTGGCCGGGGGTGCAATAACCGCACTGGAATGCGTCATTGTCGACGAACGCCGCCTGCATCGGATGAAGCGTGCCGTCGGCGGCCGCCAATCCCTCGATCGTCGTGATGTCACGACCCTGCGCGGCGACCGCGAGCGTCAGGCAGGACAGCGACGCGCGGCCGTCGAGGTGGACGGTGCACGCGCCGCACTGGCCCTGGTCGCAACCCTTCTTCGCGCCAGTCAGCCCGAGCCGCTCGCGCAGCGTGTCGAGCAATGTCATCCGCGGATCGACCGTCACGCGGTGATCGCCGCCATTGATTCGCAAGGTGATGGGCACCCCGGTTTCGGCTTTTACCGCCGCTGCTTGGTCCATTTTTCGCCCTTCGGTTTTCGCGCTCGCCGCCAGCGGCACCGCCGCCGCCAAGATCGTTCCGCTGGCGAGAAACGTACGGCGGTCGAAGTCGCCAGTGCCGTTCGTCATGCTTTGGTCTCGCGTGCGGGTTGAGCCCGTCAAACCACCGCGCCGCGAGAAGGTTTCAAGCCACGCGCGTGGTCTCGGCGGCGGTCGCGTGGGTGTCGTGGAGCCGGGTCAGATCGATATGGATTGTCCAGAATGTCGACGAATTCATGCTCGTAGCGGAGGTCATCACGCGAATACATGCGCGCGCCGAAGGTCTGGCTGCTGAGCAACGTGTCGAGCCCGCTGACAGTGACCATCAGCCGCAGGGTTTGATCGGGGTCGTCGAGGATCGGCTTCAGCGGGCTGGTGTCGTCGATGATATGGACCAGCGTCCATGCGATCGCCATCATCGCGTTGCGCTGATTCACGAGCGGCAGGTCGACGAAGCGGCGGTAGATCTTGCCGTTCGGCAGGACGACGGTCTCGAGCACCTGGAATTGCGCCGTTGCCCCCGCGATCGGCCGCGCCCGCATACCGGCAAGCCGGAGCATCGCCACGCGGCGGTCGCCGATCGTCGTGATGACGATCGGATTGCTGAAGACGAGGCTGTCGCGCGGCCGGGCGAAGCGGGCGAAGATCAGTCCGGTGATCGTCGCGGTGAGGAAGATGCCGGTCAGGATCTCGACGACCGCGATGGCATGGCCGAGGTGGGTCGCCGGGGCCATCTCGCCGTAGCCGACCGTCGCCAGCGTCTCGACCGAGAAATAAAAGCCGTCGGCGAGCGAGCCCGGGGCGGCATTGCTGATCGCGCCGGGCAAACTGGCATAGATCGCGCCGAAGCCGAGGTTGACGAGCAGGAAAAAGCTCGCCGCGACCGCGACGAACGCCGGCCACGACAGTTCCATCAACTGGTAATAGACGTCGCCGGTGCCCCACGGCGCGCCGTGCCTGATCGCCATGAAGCCGCCGAGACTGACCCGCTGGTGCCGGATCGGTGGGCGCGGAAGCGGCATGCGCGGATCAGCCGGCCGGCAATGCCGATGCTATGACTTGCCGGTGTCCTTGACCTCGATGTCGGGACGATCGTCGCCCTGCGCGGTTTCCTCGTGCCAGCGGCCGTCGGCATCCTCGAAGCTGATGACTTCGGTCTCGCCGCTCAGGCCGTGCTCGGTGGCCGCTGCCTTGGCTGCCGCGGTGGCATCCTCGTGGGTGCGATAGGTTTCGGTGAAGACGTCGCCGACCTTGTAGGTCCAGCCGCCGTCGTGCTCGACGACCTCATAGGCGATGCGTGTCATGGTCTTGGTCCTTCGTCGGGTCGCTCCGGCGTTTGCCGTGTGCGCGTAGGGGGTATCATCGGCGTTCAGGCGATGTTCGGCAACTGTGCGCGTGCTTGTGCGGCATGCTGGCCGAGGACTTCATACAGCAGGACGGCGGTGGCGACCGCGACGTTGAGGCTGTCGGCCTTTCCCAGCATCGGCAATTTGACCAGCGCATCGCATTGATCGGCATAGCTTGCCGGCAGTCCGGCCTGCTCGTTGCCCATCAGCACGAAGGTCGGGGCAGGGAAAGCGACGCTCCGGTAATCGACCGCCCCGGTCAGCGCCGCCCCGGCGACGAAACCGCCCGATGCACGGCGTATCCAGTTGAAAAAGCTCGGGCCATCGGTGATCGTCAGGCTTTGGGTGAAGATCGCCCCCATCGACGCCCGCACCGCCTCGGTGCTGTAGGGATCGCATGAGTCGTCGAGCAGGATGACCCCGCCCGCCCCGACGGCATCGCCGGTGCGCAGGATCGTGCCGAGGTTGCCGGGGTCCTTAAGCGACTGACAAACAATCCAGATTTTTGCTGTGGACCGGTCGAGACGGGCGAGCGGGGTCGGGTTCTGCCGGAATACCCCGACCACCGCCTGCGGATTATCCTTGCCAGTCAGCTTGCCGAGCATGTCGGCATTGGTCTCGATCGCCGACCCGCCGCCGCCCTCGGTCGCCGCGACAAGGCGTTCGACGAGCGGATGCCGCGCCGATTCCGCCCCGAAAACAAGGACTTCGGGAACGATCCCGGCTTCGAGTGCCTCGGCGACGATCCGCAGTCCCTCGGCGAGGAAACGCCCATCGGCTCGGCGGAATTTCTTCTCGTGGAGCGACCGCAATCGCTTGAGGGTCGGGTTCGAAGGACTCGTCAGATGCTCGACCATGATGGCGCACCCCTACCATCGCGCGACGGAAACGCTAATATGCGCTTTGGAATCGTGGTGAAAGGCGTCGAATGGCAGGCGAGATCGGACATTTCGCGCTGATCCTTGCGCTGATGCTGGCACTGACCCAATCGGTCGTGCCGCTGATCGGCGCATCGCGGAACGACCCGGCGCTGATGGCGGTCGGACGCGCGTCCGCCACGCTGCAGGCGTTGTTCGTGCTGACGTCGTTCGCCGCGCTCGCCTTTGCCTTCGTCCGTACCGATTTCTCGCTGCAAGTCGTCGCCGAACATACCCATTCGACCCAGCCGCTGATCTACCGCTTCGCGGGCACGTGGGGCAATCACGAGGGGTCGATGCTGCTGTGGGTGCTGATCCTGAGCATCTTCGGCGCAGCGATCGCATTGTTCGGCGACAATCTACGGACGACCTTCCAGGCGCGCGTTCTCGCGGTCCAGGGGATGATCGGGACCGCGTTCATCGTCTTCCTGCTGTTCACGTCGAACCCGTTTGCGCGCCTGTCGCCTGCGCCGCTCGACGGGGCCGAGCTCAATCCGCTGCTGCAAGATCCGGGCCTCGTTATCCATCCGCCGCTGCTTTACCTCGGCTATGTCGGCTTCTCGGTTGCTTTTGCCTTCGCCGTCGCCGCGCTGATCGAAGGCCGCGTCGACGCCGCATGGGCGCGCTGGGTAAGGCCGTGGGTCCTCGCGGCGTGGACCTGCCTGACATGCGGCATCGCGCTCGGCAGCTTCTGGGCATATTATGAGCTCGGCTGGGGCGGCTGGTGGTTCTGGGATCCGGTCGAGAACGCGTCGCTGATGCCGTGGCTGATGGGCACCGCTTTGCTCCATTCGGCGCTCGTCCTCGAACGCCGCGGGGCGCTGGTCAGCTGGACGATCCTGCTCGGCATCCTGACGTTCTCGCTGTCGCTGATCGGTACCTTCCTCGTCCGCTCGGGAATCCTGACGTCGGTCCATTCGTTCGCGGTCGACCCGCGCCGCGGCATCTTCATCCTCGCGATCATCGTCGGCTCGACCGGCGCGGCGCTCGCGCTGTTCGCGTGGCGCGCTCCCGCGATGAAGTCAGGCGCGCTGTTCAGCACCGTCAGTCGCGAGGCCGGACTGACGCTCAATAACCTGTTCCTGATGGCAGCGACCGCGGTCGTCTTCCTCGGCACCTTTTACCCTGTCATCATGGAGGCGGTGTCGACCGACAAGATCTCGGTCGGCCCGCCGTATTACGCGCTGACCTTCGTGCCCATCATGGCGCCGCTGCTTGTCCTCGTCGTCTTCGGCCCGATGCTGACATGGAAGCGTGACGCACTTGCTGACGTCGTTCGGCGACTACGCGGGCCGCTACTCGCGACGGTAATCGCATTTGTCGTCGCGGTGGCGATATTCGGGCGCACCAATGTGCTCGCGGCGTTCGGCATGGCCCTCGCAGTGTGGCTGGTGATCGGGGCGTGTGCGGTACTGGTGCGCCGCTGGCGGCTAGGTGGTGGCTTCGTCCGGTCGGTGCGGACGACGCCGACCTCGACCTACGGCCTCGTCCTCGCGCATGCTGGCCTCGGCATTCTTGTTGCTGGGATTTCGGCGATGACGGCGTGGCAGTCGTCGAAGATCCTCGTCATGCACCCCGGTCAGACGGTGACGATCGGGCGCGAGGCGGTGACGCTCGTGTCGATCCGCGAGGCGACCGGGCCGAACTATGAAACGCTGATCGCCAGCTTCGATTTCGCCCGCAATGGGGTCACCCGCCCGATTACGTCGGAGCGGCGGTTCTACCCGGTCAGCCGATCGCAGACGACCGAAGCGGGGATTGAGGGGCGTATCCTCGGCAACACCTATGTCGCGGTCGGCGAGCCCGACAAGACTGGCGGGATCGTCGTCCGCCTGTACGATCACCCGCTCGTCGGCTGGATCTGGAGCGGCGCGGTGTTGATGGCGCTTGGCGGCTGCGCCTCGCTCGCCGACCGGCGCTTCCGCCTCGGTGCGGCACGCGCGTCGGCGGGGTACGTTGGACGGCTGGTGGCGGCATGAAGCGGCTGTTGTTCGCGCTGCCGGTTGCGCTGTTCGTCGGGCTGATCGCCTTCTTCGGTTACGGTCTGACGCAGGACCCGTCGCATATCCCGTCGATCTTGATCGACAAGCCGTTGCCCAAGTTCGACCTGCCCGGCCTCGACGCGACCTCGCCGGGGTTCGGCACTGCGGTTTTCGGATCGCCGGTTGCGCGGGGCGAGCCGAAATTGCTCAACGTTTTCGCGTCGTGGTGCGCAGCGTGCCCGCAGGAGCATCCGATGCTTGGTCGGATCGCTGCGGAGGGGGTGCCGCTGTTCGGCCTCGACTGGAAGGACCAGCCTGACGCAGCGAAGGCGTGGCTCGCCCAGCTCGGCAATCCCTATGCCCGCATCGCCAGCGATCCGGGCGCGCGGACGGGAATCGACCTCGGCGTGACTGGCGTCCCCGAGACCTTCGTGGTCGATGGCCGCGGGCGCGTGCGCTACAAGCAGATCGGACCGATCACCGTCGACGACTGGGAAAAAACGCTCAAACCAATGCTTGTCCGGCTGCGAAACGAGGCATGAGGATTGCCGCCGCGCTGGTCGCGCTGCTGATCGCCGCACCAAGCCTCGCCGTAACGCCGTCAGAGCAGCTTAAGGACCCCGTTCTCGAGGCGCGGGCGCGGGCGATCAGCGCTGGCATCCGTTGTGTCGTTTGCCAGAACCAGTCGATCGACGACAGCGACGCGCCGCTCGCGCACGACCTTCGCGTCATCGTCCGCGAACGCCTTGTGGCGGGTGCGACCGACGCGCAGGCGGTGCAATATCTCGTCGACCGCTACGGCAGCTATGTCCTGCTTAAGCCGCCGCTCGAACCCGCGACAATCGCTCTGTGGTTCGCGCCGCTCGCGTTCGTCGTGATCGGCGGCGCGGGCGTCGTGTATTACGTCCGCCGCCGCTCGCCGGCCGCGACGGTCGCTCCGCTCAGCGCCGCCGATGCTGCGGCCGCCGACGCCCTTCTACGCCAAGATCGGATCTAGATGACGCTCGTCCTGTGGGTGATTTTTTCCGCCATGGTCGCGCTTGCCGCTGCCGGCCTCGCGATCCCGCTGGTCCGGCGCTACGACGCTCAGGCGCGCGAAACCGACGCCGTCACCGCGGTGCTGCGCGACCAGCTCGACGAGGTCGGCACACAGGCGGCCTCGGGGCAGGTCGCGGCGGGTGAAGCCGACGCGCTGCGGATTGAGATCAAGCGCCGCCTGCTCGTCGAGCACCGCGCGCAGGCTCTCCCGGTGCGGATCATGGCGAACCCTGCAGCGGCACGCGCGGCAGCCGGGCTCGCGGTCGTCGTCGCGCTCGGCGCAACGGCGCTCTATGCGGTGATCGGCCGCCCCGATCTGACCGCTCCAGCCCCACCGCGCGTCATCGCCGGCGAGATCGCGCAGATCGACGCGCCCCAGGCTGGAGCCACTCCAGCGCCCGCGGCGGCACCCGATATCGTTCCGATGATCGCGCAGCTCGAGGCGCGGATGGCGAAGACCCCAACCGATCCCGAGGGTTGGCGGATGCTCGGCTGGGCGTACTTCCAGACCCAGCGCTTCGCCGATGCTGCGACGGCGTACGGGAAGGCGCTCAAGCTCAAGCCGCGCGGCGCCGGATACGCGTCGGCGTACGGCGAGGCTCTGGTCAACGCGGCGAACGGCGTCGTCACCCCGGCGGCGGCGGCGGCGTTCACCGATGCCCGCACACTCGATGGTAGCGACGCCCGCGCGCGCTATTTTCTCGCGCTCGCGCGCGATCAGGGTGGTGACCACAAGGGCGCGATCGACGACTGGGTCCGGCTGCTCAACGAGGCGCCGCCCGGCGCGCCATGGGCTCCCGAACTCCGACGCTTCGTCGAAACCGCGGCGAGCGATGCGAAGATCGACCTAACTGGCCGCTTGAAGGGAACAGCGCCCATCGTCGCCGGGGCCGCGAATGCGCGCGGTCCGGGCGCGGGCGATGTCGCGACCGTCGGCGCTCTTCCGCCTGCCGCGCAACAAGCTTTCATCCGCGCCATGGTCGACAACCTTGCGGCGAAGCTCAAGGCCAACCCCAAGGATGCCGACGGCTGGATCCGGTTGATCCGGGCGTATACCGTCATGGGCGACAAGGCAGCGGCGAAAACCGCCCTCCGTGACGGATCGGCGGCGCTCGTCGATCAGCCCGCGATGCGGGCGACGCTGACCGACGCCGCTACGGGAATGGGCGTGTCCTGAGGCGGGTCGGCGGCGAGATGCCCGGTCGCGGGCTCGCCGCGTCCGGCGCGCTCGCGGGCTGCCAGACCGAGGATCATGCCGAGCAGGAGGAATGCGAGCGAGAAGCTGTTTTCTTCCGACAGCACGAGCCGAACAACGATAAAAACGAGAATTGAGATTGCTGCGGGGCCGGCAAGGGCGAGTTCGCGATCGGTCGTCCGCAGGAAGACCCCAACGCCCTGATTGATCGCAGCGAACAGCAGCCCGAAAAATGCAACAAGGCCGGTGATGCCGAGATCGAGGACGATCGTAAGCACGCCGCTGTCGATCGTCATGTAGCCGCCGGGATTGGTGAAGCCGAGGACGTTGCCGGCGTTGCCCAATCCATAGCCGATCGGGTTGTGCAGCACCCGCGGCACCGCCATCTCGCGCTGGATCCGACGCCCCTCGTTGCTCGCCGATTGGGCACCGCCCCCGAGAATGCGGGTCGTCAGCGAGTGGCTGCTCAGCACGATGCCGAGCAGCAGGACGACTGCGGCCGGTGCGCCGAAGAGCAGCGCGGGCCCAAGCATGCCGCTGTTCCCCCCCCGCCAAATCCGGTACGCCCACATCAGCGGGTAAGCGGCGAAGGTGACCATCGCGCCGACGAGACCCAGCCGTGACTGGGTGATCAGGATAGCGGCCATGATGAAAATCAATGCCAATACCAGCAGCGTCCGGCGCACGATGCCCGGGCTGGTCACGATCGAATGAACGACGAACGGGATCACCAGCGCCAGATATTCCGCCATCACCAGGCTTAGCGGGAACTGCCCGTGCACACGATAAAGGCCGTCTGCGGTTCGCGCCTGGGCACCGAGCACAACGCTCATGATCCCCTCGTCAACGCGCATGAAGCTCGGGATATAATGCGCCCAAGGTGGATAGCCGAGGTGCAACTCGATGAAGCCGTCGACCGCAGTGAGCAAGGCGAGGATGACCAGCGTCTTCGACACCCAGCTGGCCCAGCCCTTGCGGCTGAACAACAGGCATCCCAGGAACAGGATGCCAGCAAGCGCGAACTGATTATCGACGAACATCTTCGCCGACATCACGAGAGTACGCGACATCGGTAACGTGACGATCTGCATCACCTCCCAAACCAGGAAGCTTACCCAGAACCACGTCGATGACCGGACCACACGACTGATATATTGGCGGAGGTCACTCGATGTCGCCAAACTATATGCCAGCAGGGCGGTCTGGACCAACAGCGCCATTCGTGTCGGCGTCAGCCACGGCAACCCGGGTAGCGAGACGGCAATATAAATTGGCCAGATGATGCTGAGCACGAAGTAGACCGGGAACACGCTCTCGAGCGCCGCCAACGGGAACGTCCTGCGGTCGGGCAACATCCACAAAGTAGCCAGCAGCATCACCACGATCGGCAGTGCCAGTATGAAGAGCATCTGCGGCGGCAGAATGACGATTGCGACTGCATAGCCAGCCGCGAGCAGAGTTTTGGCCAACAGGACCAGCGCGCGACGTCCGCGGCTCGCGTCGACCGAACGATTCGAATAAGACGCGAGGAAGGTGGGGGTTGTATTAGCCACTGGATCTTTCCGTCGCCGCCGTCATGCGGCGTTCGTGCGCGCTACCTACCGCGTGGACGTCCGGCCGCAGCTGCCGATATCGACGTGACAAGCGAAGGACCTTCAAGCGATCAACCCGATATGTGTGATGGCCAGTCCCCGAGTATAGGCGGGGCGGCGGAAGTTGCAGCAGAAATCGCGTACCGACCTGCATCGCTCGATATCCCACAGTCCAAGGCGCAGACCAGACCCGACCAACGTCAAGACGCTGCTTTCGCCACGGGTGTTGCCCGTTCGGAAATAAGATCCGCGATCCGGGGTGCGAGCCAATGCGTCAGGACGGCGGCACCGCGTTGGTTGAGGTGCGCCACATCGGAATAATATTCGTCGTGGTCCGACAGGAACGACGCATCGATGATCGGGCCGAACTGCTCGTAGAAGGCGCGTTCCTGAATGACATGCGGACCCGTATAATAAGGCAGGAACAGGAATGCGACGCGAATTCCGCGCCGCTTCGCCAGCGCAGCCATGCGCGCGACATATGTTCGTTCATTGCCGAACTCGACGTCGGCGAACCGCTCGCCAAGGATCGGCGGATGGACGCCAGCCTCGTACCGCCGCACTTGATCGACCAACGCAGCCTTCGTTAGCGCTTCCTCGTGATCTGGTTCGGTCGCGAGAACGAAACTCAGCGGCCGCCCCGGGTTCGTCCCGGCATAGCGTGCAGGATCGAACTTTGCCGGTAGGTCGAAGACGCCGGGAAATGCCCGGGCGGCGAAGAGCTTGAGCTGCCGATACGGCAGGTACAGCAGGTTCGCCGGATAATCGACATTTGCCAGGAAGGCGGGGTCGACGACATCGGCGGCGGGAGCGACATATTTATAGGCAGGATGGCCGTAACGTCCCGGCTTCTCTATAACCCCGATCACGATCAGCGATGGCGCCTTGGTCTTGAGAGCTTCCTGGAGGATGACCCAGTGAAGATCGCGGCCATTTTCCGCGAGCGAGAAATTGACCGTGTTGAGCTTGCGCCCAAGCGTGGCGAGATCGGACTGGAGCAGGCGCGAGTCGACCGCGGCACCGGATCGTGAGTGCCCGACGACGACGACGTCGATCGGTGCCGGATCATAGTGAATTCGCTCGTAGATCCAGCGCGCGCGTTTCTGAATCGTGTTCTCGAGCGTGCTAAAGCGCTGGTAGGGGTTGTCGGGGAGCGCCGCGGCGGCGGCTCCGGCGAGTACAACGGTGGCGAGGATTGCGAGTCCGGTCCGGGTCCAGTCGAGACGTCGCACGGCCACGTCTCCCTTAGAAGTTGAAATACAGGAACACGGCGGCTCCGCGCTGGATGAACATGATGCCGGCGAACAGCACGACCCCGGCGAACACGATCCCGGCGGTGTTCGGCCGCCAGCGCCACATCAGCGGCGGATGATTGACGTCGCGCCACTGCCCGAAGTTCACCGCCGGGCGGTACGCCGCCATGATCTGCTGGGTGTTGGGGAAGACGGCGACGATGACGATCGCTGCGACGAGCATCACCGCGAGTACCGGCGGCAGTGCGGACTCGGCCAGGCCGGTACCCCAGCCGTCAAGCCCGAGCATTGCCCGGGAAATCGTCCAGGCGTCGCCGAGCGACGCGGCGCGGAACATGACGTTGGTAAAGCCAAGCGCGAACAGCGTCAGCGTATGATAGAAGATCATGTCCCAGCGACCGACGACAACCGGCGGCAGCTTCGCCTTGCGCCGCGTGCGGTTGGCCTGCTTGCGCCGCTCGCGCCAGATCTCGTTCACGAGAACGTAGATCGCGTGCATCAGGCCGAACATGATGAACGTCCACCCCGCGCCGTGCCACAATCCCGACAGCAGGAAGGTGAACAGTGTCGGCACAGCGACGCAGGCGATGAACGCGCTCCAACCCGTCAGGCCGCGGGCTAGCGCCCAGCGGTTCATCGGCAGCGCGATCGGCTGGTAGACGTAGGCGAGCAGGAAACGCTGCAGCGTCATGTGCCAGCGACGCCAATAATCGATGATGCTCGCCGCGCGCAGCGGCGAATGGAAATTGAGCGGCAGCTTGACTCCGAACATCCGGCCCAGCCCGATCGCCATGTCGGAATAGCCCGAAAAATCGGTGTATAGCTGCAGCATGTAGGTGATCGCGGCGGTCCAGCCGCGGGTAAAGTCCCACGGCTGAGACTGGACGTCGGTGAACAGCGGGTTGGCGTAACTGGCGAGGCTGTCGGCAATGATAGTTTTCTTCGCCAGTCCGATTGCGAAGATGACGAGGCCGATGACGAGATTGCGCGTCAGCAGCCGGGTGAACTGGGACGTCCTCAGCTGCGGAATGATCTCCGAATAATGGACGATCGGCCCGGCGAGAAGCTGCGGGAAGAACGAGGCGAACAGGCCGAATTCGACCGGGCCGGTCCCCTTGACGACGCCGCGCGATGAATCGACGAGGTAGGCAATCTTCTGGAAGGTGAAGAACGAAATCGCCAGCGGCAGGATGATGTGGTGGAGGTGAAATCCGACCCCGTCACCGCTGCAGCGTTCTCGACGACGAAATTGGCGTATTTGTAATAGCCGAGCAGGCCGAGGTCGACGACCAGGCCAAGCGTCAGCCACACCTTGACCGCGCGCGCCTGTTCGCGCGCTCGCGCTCGCTGGATCACCCCGCCGACGATGTAGTTGAAGACGATCGCAAACAGCAGGATGGGCAGGTCCTGCGGTCGCCACCATGCGTAGAAGATCAGGCTGGCCAGCGATAGCACGATTGCCGCCGCACCGCGGCCGAGCCAGCGTCCCGAGGCGTAGAATGCGATCAGCGCAAACGGCAAAAAGCCGAAAATGAAAACGAAGCTATTGAAGAGCATTCCGTGTCAGCCCACCCTGGCCGGATGCCGCCGGCTACGCTGGTCCGCGGAACCGTCCCCGATTTTGCGTGCGTAGCGGTCGCCTGGAGCGGCGGCAAGCAGCGGCGCCGCGGCGGCGGCGATCCGGTCGCTGGCGATCAGCGCGCCCTTGCGGTTGAGGTGAGAAAAGCTTTGGAAAAGGCTGGGGTCGCGCGACAGGTCGCCATAGTCCTCGACGGGCCCGAAGTGCGTGTAGAAACCCCGGCCCTCGATCACGGTCGAACCGCCGAACTCGGGCAGGAAGACGAACATCACCCGCGTCCCATGCGCCGCTGCCAGCCGCGCGATCGCGCCAAGGTAAACCGGATCGTCGGCGTCGGTAATCGGAGTCAGCAGGGGCGGGATGCGCGACGGTTTCTGGGTCGCGGCGAACGCACGCGCCTCGGCACGCAGATCATCGGCCGAATGGACGACGTCCATGTCGATCAGCTTGCCGTCGGCCATCACCTGACTGGTCGTGAAGTCGGTCGGCAACGACGCATACCGTGCCGGGTCGAAGCGGGTGCGCAGTCCGAAAGTCTCGGGAAACAGCGACGCCGCGAACAGCCGAAGTTGGCGGAACGGCAGATAGGTAATGTCATAGAGCGAGTTGTGCAGGAAGGGCTGCGGCGGCCACGCGACCGCAGCGGCAGGTGCAATATATTTGAATCCCGGATGACCCCAGCGATGGGGGGTCTCATTGACGAGAATGATGAGCAATTTCGGGTGCTTGACCTTGAACAATTCGTCGGCGACCGCCCATTCGAGGTTTCGTCCATCCTCGATGACCGACATGTTGGCGACGGTCGCCGGCTGACCGAGCGACGCCAGTTTCGCGGCAATCTGCGGCGCGCTCAGACCGATCTGCGAGCGTGACGAACCGATGATCGCGACGTCGACCGGGCGCGGGTCGAAATGGATGCGTTCGTATGACCACGCAGCGTTGGCGTAGAGGGTGTTTTCGACCTGTTGCCAGCGCTGATACGGGTTGTCGGGCAGTGCGGCCGCCGCGACGGCGGTCAACAACGCCGCTGCGAGGATGCCGAGAAGTTTCGCGGGCCAGTCGATCAGGATCACGGCTTCCTACGACCCATCGACGATACGCATCGGCAGTTCGGGGGCGGCGTAATCGGCGAGGTCGAGCCGCCACACCGTCTCCTTGCCGTCTTCGCCGCTCACCTTGGCGAAGCCGAGTTTGCCAAAGTGACCGGCGACCATCTTGTTCTTGACCGACGGGAGGTAGCGCCCGGTGAGTGCCGACGCTCCTCCATCGCGCGCGGCGGCGGCGATGTGGGCGAGCACCGCCTCTTCCATCCGCCGCCCGAGGACGCGGCAGCTCATCAGCCAGGTATCGATCTCCCACGTCGCGCGGTCGACGACGATGACCGAGATCATGCCGTTGTCGCCGAAGCGGTCGGTCAGGCGGACCTGCATCGTCAGCTTGGCGGGATCGGCTTCGAGCGCGGCGACCTGCGCCTCGGTATAGCGCCGGGTCGTCAGGTTGAACTGGTTCGACTTGTTGATGAGCTGCGCGATCCGGGCGCGGTTGACCGCGTCGAACGGGCGGATGTCGGCGACCATATCGAGCGACGCCAGATACCCCACCATGTCGCTGGTCCCTGCGAAGGCTGCGCGCTCGGCGTTGGCGCGATACTGGTCGGCGCGGTCGCGATCCTCCTGTGCGAAGGCAACCGCCTCGAAATAGCCGGCACCGAGCAGGATCCGCGGGTAAAGCGCCGGGTCGGCGGGGACCTCGGGGACCGCGACCAGCGGCCGCTCGCGGCGGACCTGTGCGCGTTCGACCGGGTTGTCGTCGAGAAAAACGAGGCTATCGAGGCCGATGTTGAGCGCCGACGCGATCGCGCGGAGGTTGGTTGCCTTGTCACCCCAGTTGGCGACGAACGAGGCAATATGCGCCTCCTTGAGCGGCATGTCGGGGTGGTCGCGAAACGGGATGCGCGCGACATCGTCGTCGTTCTTCGAGCATACGGCGAGGATGATTCCGCGCTGGCGCAGGCCGAGCGCCATCTGCTGGATCGCAAGGAACGCCTCGCCCTTCGCCGATCCCTGGCCGAGCGCGATGCCGTCGACGCCGTCGTCGCCGATGATGCCTCCCCACAGCGTATTGTCGAGATCGAGGACGAGGCACTTGCGCGTCGTGCCGCGGACCGCCGCGATCGTCCGTGCGACGACATCGGCGTAAAGCGGGATCAGGTCGGGGTCGAACGGTAGCTTCGCCGAATGCCACTGCCCAGCGTCGTGCCAGCGGTCGAGCCCGACCCACGCCGCCACGCGGGCGATGTCGACCAGGACGATTCGCTTGTCGCGCGCCCAGTCCGCCAGCCGGGCATTGAGCGCGGCAACCTGTGCCGCGACCGACCCGGGCTCGACGGCATCGAAGCTGCCGAACAGCGGCTCGACCGGCGGCACGATCGTCGCGACCATGACCCCGCCCGCCGCCGATGCGGCAAGGCCGTCGACCATTGCGCCGACCATCGCCGCCGCCGCATCGACCGCCGCGCCGGGGTTTGGCTGCGCCCGGTCGAGCCCAAGCGTCCGGTAGTCGAGCGCGATCAGCGCGAGGTCGAGACCGGCGGTCCGCAGCGCGCTTTGCGGATCGATCGCGTCCTGCATCGCGCTGCCATAATCGCCGCCGACCACCGTGGCGATGACCCGGTGCCGTAGCGCACTCGCAGCAATCGCGGGTTCGATGAGTCCGAGGGTTCCTGAGCCGATCACCCCGAGCCGGACGCGCGCCAATGGACCCGGGGCCGCATCAGTCGCAACGTATGACGCGACAGCGCCTGCGAGCTGGCCGAGCTGGTTGAGATCGAGGCGGCCGAGCGCGAGCGCGTAGAGTTGCTCCTCGTCGCCTGTGCCCTCGGCGATCGCCGCACGGACCGCTTTCAGGCGGACACGAAAGTCTGTCGCGGGTTCGAGCCAGTCGAGATCGGCGAGCATTTACGTGGTTCCCTTGGTCCGTCAGGCGGGCAGTTTTGCCTGGATGACCCGGGCGAGATCCCCGACATTCTTGAGGTCGGCGATTTCCTCGTTGAGGAACTTAATCTTAAACAACCGTTCCAGTGTAATGATGAAGCGAATATGACTTAGGCTATCCCACTCGTCGACATCATCAGCCGATGTTGCTTCGGTAACATCAAGTTCATCGACGTCGAAAACGTCGACCATCACATCGGCGATCTTTGCGACTATTTCCTCGACGGTCATCGACAACACTCTTGTTCATGGCACGCAAGCTGGTTACCGGGAGGTATGATCTACGCTGCACCGCAATATCAAGGCCGGGCCGGACACGCAACCGGCATGCCGTTGCGATGACGGCGCGTCAAATCTCGATCGGTCTGCTCTGGCACTCCGACCGCTCGGGCAACCTCGGCGTCGGCGCGCTGACCGTCGGCAACATCGCGATCGTCCGCAAGGTCGCCGCCGAACTCGATATCGTCCCCAATTTCGTGATCATGGGGTTCAACGACAATAATCGCCCGTACATCGAGGAGGCCGACATTCGATTCGCGCCGCTCGGCCTGTCTAGCGCCGCGAGGTTTGCCGGACAGGTCGGGAGCATGGATTGCATCCTCGACATCGGCGGCGGCGATAGCTTCACCGATATCTACCCGTTCAAGCGGTATGCCTGGATCATCGCGTCCAAGTTGATTGCGATCGGCCGGCGGGTACCGCTGGTCTTTGCGCCACAGACGATCGGCCCGTTCCTCGGCGAGACCGCAGCCAAGCGTTCTCTTAACCAGCTGGCGCGCTGGTCGATGCGGCGTGCGCGCGCGGTGGTCGTGCGCGACATGCGATCGGCCGAGACGGTTCGCGCGCTCGTCCCGGGCGTCGACCCAGTCTACGCCGTCGATGTCGCCTTCGCCCTGACGTGGACGGCGCCGCTGCCGTCGGTGGGGGCGCCGCGAATCGGGATCAACGTCTCGGGGCTGCTGTGGCACGGCGGCCATACCGGCAAGGGTGAGTTTAAGCTGGGCTACGACTATCGCGCGCTGATGACGGGGCTGATCGAGACGCTTGTCGCGCGCGGTGACGTGACCGTCGAACTCATCTGTCACGTCAACGGGGAGCCGGGTTCGAACGAGGACGATGGCGCCGTCGCCGACGCTCTCGCCGCGCAATATCCCTCCTTGATCCGGGTCCCCGACTTCGCCTCGCCATCGGCGGCGAAGAGCCACATTGCCGGGCTGGACGCACTCGTGGCGGCGCGGATGCACGCGTGCATCGCCGCATTTTCGAGCGGTGTACCGGTGGTTCCGGTGTCGTACAGCCGCAAGTTCGAAGGGCTTTTCGGCTCGCTCGGCTACGACCGGCTGGTGCCCTTCACCGGCATGGGAACCGATGCCGCGCTCGCTTTCATCCTTGCCGCACTCGATCAGCGTGCGATATTGGCGACCGAGATAACGGCCGGATTGACCCGGGTCGAAGCGCGGCTCGACGCATATCGCGACGTACTGCGCACGTTGTTTCGCTCGCTTGGTAAGGGCTGAAGTGGATGCCGATCCTCGAAACGACCAATCTGTCGACTGACGTCGTCGCGCTCGACAAGGCGCAATGCATCACGGCAGGTGCGGCGCTGCACGAGCGCTACGCCGCCGCCGACCCGTTCCCGCACATTGTCCTCGACGATTTTGTCGATGCCGACGTGCTTCGCCGCCTTGCCGCCGAATGGCCCGAGACCAGTCCCGACCGCACCTATTACGACCGGTCGCAGGAACGGCTGAAGTATGAATGGCAACCGCACGATGTGAAGACGCCGGGCCTGCGTGCGTTTCTCGCCGAGATGAACGCCGAGCCGATGGTCCGATTTATCGAGTCGCTGACCGGCATCAAGAAGCTGATCGCCGACCCCTATTATGTCGGTGCCGGACTCCACGAGACGAAGCGCGGCGGGCATCTCGGTGTCCATGCCGACTTCAACATCCACAAGGGAATGGACCTCCTGCGGCGGGTCAACCTGTTGATTTACCTCAACGACGACTGGCTGCCCGAATGGAATGGCGATCTCGAGCTGTGGTCGACCGACATGAAGGAGCGGCGGCTGTCGGTGCCGCCCAAGCTTGGCCGCGCAGTCATCTTCAACACCGACCTCGATAGCTTTCACGGCGTTCCCGACGTTATTGCCTGTCCACCCGAGCGGTCGCGGCGGTCGATCGCTCTGTATTATTACACGTCGCCCGTCGACGGGCTGGCCAATGTGCCGAAGCGAACGACGGTGTTTCGCCCGCGCCCGGGCACGGCCGACAAACCCGACCGCGAGGTCGCGCGCCGCCACTTCGTCAACGACTGGGTGCCCCCGGCGCTGTTGCGCGCGCTCAAGCGACACTAGCGGACGCCGCCGGAAGACGTCCTCGCCGCGCTAACGGCTCTCCGACCGCCCGCCTTCGATCCCGAGCAGCGCGAGCGGATGGTGCCCGGCCGCATTGTTCGTCCAGCCGGTCACCCGGCGCGCGACTAGCGCCCAGCGGACGGGTGCGAACAACGGGATGAACGGTGTGTCGGCGATCATCGCGACTTCGACCAGCCCGAGCGCTGCCGCCTGTGCCGTGGGGTCGGCGGTCGCCGCGGCGCTCTCGACGATCGTGTCGGCAGCCGGGTTGCAATAGCCTGCGGTCTTCGCGGCGCAGGTGTATGGCAGCAGGAACGCCAGCGGCGAATCGATGCCCGAGCGCTCGACCAGTGCCAGTTCATAATCGCCGCGCGCGATCGCCTGCGCGTGCAGTACATCGGGCCGGGTCACGGTTTGCGTCCTGACGCCGATCCGCGCCCAGTCGGCGGCAATTTCGGTCGCGACCATAGTGTGTTCGCGCGCATCGGGCAGGCTGATCGTCACGGTCAGCGGGGCGGTCGTCGAAAAACCCGCCGCCGCGAGCAACTGCCGTGCGAGGTCGAGGCGCGCGGCGGGGGCGCTGATCGCCCAATCGGGCAACGCGGGCACGCGCTCGCTCGGCAGCGACGGGACGAGGCCGAGGACGGGGGGAAGCGCCACGCCGAACAGGCGGCTGCCGAGGTCGTCGCGGTCGATGGCCATCGACAAGGCGCGGCGGACGCGGACGTCGGCGAGCGGCCCGTGCGTCGTATTGGCGAGATAGCCGTAGACCGCCCACGACGGCTCGACGTGAAGCGCATTCGACGCCGCCAGCAGGCGGGCGTCACCGAACCCGGCGAGGCCATGGCCGATAACGAGATCGGTGCGGTCGCGAGCAAAGCGGGCGATCGCCGTGCCCGGGTTCTCGGCTGGAGTCAGTGCGATTCCGGCGAGCGTCACCTTCGGGTTCGGCACTGCTGCCGGGTTGCGGGTCAGTGTGACAGGCACCTTGTCCGAATCGGCAAGGCGGAACGGGCCCAATGGGGGTGGCCGAACGCCCGGCCGCGTTACCGCGAACTCGGGTTCGGCAAGCAAGGCGAGGAGGTACGGCATCGCCCCGGCGAGGCGGACCTCGACAACGTTATCCACAGGCGCACCGACACCCAACGTGGACACTGGTTTAGCCCCCGACAACACCTCGGCGCCGTTCTCGAAACCGAGCAAAAGCGAGCGCAATGCGTTGTGGCTTCCGGGCTGGGCGGCGCGGCGAAACGAGGCGACGACGTCGGTCGCGGTCACTGGCTTGCCGTCGGGCCATGCGCGCGGGCGCAGTCGGAAAATGACGCTGAGCCCGTTGTCGGCGATCCGCCAGCTCGATGCGAGACCGGGCACGACCTGACCCGCGCCGTCGAAGCTCGTCAGCCCGACTTGCGTCGCCGCGACGATTGCACGACGTGGCGCGCCGGTATCACTTGTCTCGTGGCCGACGATATCGGCGCGCAATGTCGCGCCGGGATCGCCATCCTTCGCGCCGCAACCGGCGAGAAGCAGTGCGAGGAGAACGATGCGCGGCGACATGGGCCTGCGTTAGCCGCTCGACCGGCGCGGCGCAAAGCCGGGTTTGCTCCAATGGCGGCTTTGCCCACGGCAATCATCGCTTGCTTGCACGCTCCGGCTCCGCGCCGCTAAGCGGACAAGATGGTCATTCCCCCCACCGCCGATGTCACCGCGCTGATCGGCAATACCCCGCTGGTCAAGCTGCGCGGACCATCGGCGCGAACCGGTTGCACGATCCTCGGCAAGGCCGAATTCATGAACCCCGGCGGGTCGGTCAAGGATCGCGCCGCGCTCTATATTATCCGCGATGCCGAAGCGCGCGGGACGCTCGCGCCGGGCGGAACGATCGTTGAGGGGACCGCCGGCAATACCGGGATCGGGCTCGCGGTCGTCGGCAATGCGCTCGGCTACCGGACGATCATCGTCATGCCCGAGACGCAGAGCGCCGAAAAGCAGGCGACGTTGCGCGCACTTGGGGCCGAGCTCGTCCTCGTGCCCGCCGCGCCGTATTCGAGCGCGTGCCATTATGTCCACCAGTCGCGGCGGATCGCCGAGGAGACGCTGGGCGCAGTTTGGGCAAACCAATTCGACAACATCGCCAACCGCTTGGCGCATATCAAGACGACGGCGCCCGAGATTTGGGCGCAAACCGGGGGCGCGGTCGACGGCTTCACCTGCGCGGTCGGCACCGGTGGAACGCTCGCCGGGGTCGCGCTCGGCCTGCGCGCAGTCGCTCCGAACATCGCCATCGCGCTGAGCGATCCCGAAGGCGCGGCGCTGTACGATTGGTTCGCGCATGGCGAATTGCGTTCGGAAGGTAGCTCGGTTGCGGAGGGCATCGGTCAGAGCCGGATCACCGCGAATCTCGAGGGGCTGACCGTCGACGCACAGTTTCGCATTCCCGATCGCGAGGCCGTTCCACTGCTCCACGAGCTGCTCGAGCACGAAGGCCTTTGTCTGGGATTATCGTCGGGAATCAATGTCGCGGGGGCGATCCGGCTCGCCGAACATCTCGGTCCAGGCAAGACGATCGTCACCATCTTGTGCGATTCGGGGCTGCGCTATCTATCGACGATCTACAACCCGGCATGGTGTGCGGCGAAAGGCCTGACGCCGCCGCCGTGGCTCGTCGGCTCGACAAACGCATAAGTCGGTACTACACGTCCTTAACAAGACGACGATGCGGATCGCCCTGAGGTTCGCGTGTCCGGCGTGGCCGGGCAATTGTTTTGCCAGTGAGGGCCAGTGGACAGACATTCACGTACTGCCCGGACGACGCCATCGTGCACCGCGCAGCGGATCAATGCCGGGCTGACGGGACTCGCCGCGATTTTCCTGATCGTGGTGTCCGCGGCTGCGGGCATTCGGTCCTCGCGGCCAGCGTCGCCGGTCGATCCGAAGGCCGAGACGCTTGCCGTTCTTGGAGTCGCGCCGAGCTCGGGAACCGACGCGACTTTGCACAAGAGCGCTGCTCCGACGTCGCCGATTTTGCGGGCGCCGCCAAAGAGCTGACGGCGGACCGATCCACCCGGCAACCGGGCGGCCCAAGATGAACCGCAAGTCGTTGTAGTTAAGAAATCGTATAACTTATTGCACAGACTTATCCACAGGTCTCATCGCCGGTTAACAGCGCCGAACAAAACGGGTCCAAAACAGAAGAGACGAAGAACAAGCTGTATTTTGGACGTGATTTCGGGATGTTTCCCACGATTTCCCATTGCTAGACCACGAAAGCCCATGTAGCGCTTGTCCACAGCAAGCATAGGGGTTTTCGCATTATCCGAACCGCCAGCGTATCGACCCCGGTCGATGGGCCCGGGAAGGTCTTGCCCTGAAGCTTGCAGGCTGTGGGCGGATCAAACGAGTGGTGGACGAATCGTTTCTCGGTAATGCTTTGAACGCAATCGACGCGAAGCAGCGCGTGTCGGTTCCGTCGAGCTTCCGTGACGTCATCGCCGCACGCTCCGAAACGCGAGCCGTCATCCTTGGCCCCGCCGAACGCGCCGATTGCCTCGTCGGCTATGACCAGGGCTATCCGGCCAAGGCACGCGCCGAACTCGAAGCCCGTTTCGCCGGCGATTACAGCGAAGCTCGCGACGACCGCTTTCGCGCAACCTTCGGTTCGGCCGAAAAATTCCCGATCGACGACACCGGGCGGATCATCCTCTCGGCAGCGATGAAGGACGCCGGGGAGATTGACCGGCTCGCCTTGTTCTGGGGCATGGGCGACTATTTCGAGATCTGGAACCCGCAGCGTTTCATCGCGCGGCCCGGTCTCGACCCGCGCGTCGTTCGGATGGTCCGCCGCTTGCTCGATGCGCGGGGCGAGGCATGAGCCACGTTCCCGTCCTGCTCGAAGAAGTCATGGCAGCGCTCGCGCTGACCGACAGCGATGTCTACGTCGACGCGACTTTCGGGGCGGGCGGATATTCGCGCGCTGCACTCGACTGCGGTGTCGGGCATATCTGGGGGTTCGATCGCGACCGCACCGCGATCGCCGCCAACCCGCTCGACGATCCGCGCCTCATCCTCATCGAGGGCCGGTTTTCGGCGATGGATAGCGAACTTGCGGCGCGCGGCGTCGACGGCGTTGACGCGGTGGCGATGGACATCGGCGTGTCTTCGATGATGCTCGACCAGCCCGAGCGCGGCTTTTCGTTCATGGCCGATGGGCCGCTCGATATGCGGATGGGCAGCGACGGGCCGACCGCTGCCGACTTCATCAACACTGCAGGCGAGGCCGAAATCGCCGACGTCCTGTTCAAGCTCGGCGACGAGCCCAAGGCGCGCCGAATCGCGCGCGCGATTGTCAACGACCGCCCGTTCGAGCGGACGTCGCAGCTCGCCGGGCTCGTTCGCAGCGTTTGTGGCGCGTTAAAGACCGGCAAGGACCCCGCGACGCGGACGTTCCAGGCGCTGCGGATGTACGTCAACGACGAGCTCGGCGAACTCGACGCCGGTCTGCGCGCGGCAGAGCGCCTGCTGCGCCCGGGCGGACGCCTCGCGGTGGTCAGTTTCCACAGCCTCGAGGACCGCGCAGTCAAGCTGTTCCTCCGCAACCGCTCGGGAAGCGCTCCAGCGGGATCGCGGCATCTCCCAATGGCCGACGCCGGTCCGGCCCCGACCTTCATGGCACCGGCCAAGCCGGTCCGCCCGTCCGACGAAGAGAATAATCGCAACCCCCGGGCGCGGTCCGCGACGCTGCGCGCCGCCGTCCGCACCGCCGCCCCAGCATGGAGAGCCGCATGAAAACCAGCTTCAAATCCGCCGCGATGATCGCCGCCGCGCTCGCCTCGGCGATGGGTTGCTACACCGTCTCGCTCCGCGCCTCGACCGAGCGTGCCGGGATCGACGCCGCGCGCCAGCGGATCGCGCGCGATACCGCCGACATCCGCCTCCTCCAGGCCGAACTCCGCACGCGGGCGCGGCTCCCCGAGCTTCAGCGCTGGAACGAGCAGGTCCTCGCGCTTGCCCCGCCACGTGCCGAGCAGTTGCTCGGCAGTCCGGTCCTCCTCGCAAGCTATGCTGCGCCGCTCCCCTCGCACACGCCGGTCGAGGTGGCTGCGGTCGTCCGCGATGCGCCTGCGCCGGTCGCGCCGATCCGCCGCGTCGCGTTCACGGCGCCGCGCATCGCCAACGATCTCAGCGTCGACGCGCGGCTCGTTGCGGTCGCTGCGAGCCAGACTGCAACCTTCCAGAAGATCGCCCTGCGGTGATTATGGCGGCGCTGCCGCGGCGAACGCTCCCGCTAGCCGGTCAACGGCAAGCGGCGCTCGCCCGCGCGCGGACGCGGCTGATGACGTGCGTCCTGCTGTTTGTTGCGATCGCCGGGATTCTCGGCCTGCGCCTCGCCGACCTTGCGCTGCTCCACGAGCGCGACACCGGCGGGCGTGAAGCCTTCGCGGCACCGATCCCGCCACGCGGCGACATCTTCGACCGCAACGGCATCGAGCTCGCGCGGACGTTCGACGCGGTCGCGGTCGCGGTCGCCCCGCGCAAGCTCATCGGTGACCCGCACGCGCTCGCGCAGTCGCTGGCGGCGATCCTGACCGACAAGACCCCGGGGCAAATCTACTTCGAGCTCACCCATCCGGGTGCATTCCGCTATATCGCGCGTCGTGTCCTGCCGGAGCAGGCGAAACGGATCAACGACCTCGGCGAACCCGCGATCACGCTCGAGCGCGAGCCCGAGCGGCTGTATCCCAATGCCGATCTCGCCGCGCATGTCATTGGCTACACCGATATCGACGGTCATGGTAAATACGGGATGGAGCGCGCGCTCGACACCCGCCTGACCGCGCCGGCGACACGCGGCAAGCCGGTCTTCCTCGCGCTCGACAGCCGCGTTCAGCAGGCGCTCGAAAACGAGCTCGGCGCGGCGATGGCCGAGTTCACCGCACTCGGCGCTGCCGGAATCGTCATGGACGTCCACACCGGCGAGGTCATCGCCCTTGCGTCGCTGCCCGATTTCAACCCCAACGCAGCCGGGCACGCCAGCGACAATGCACGCTTTAACCGGGCGACGCTGGGAGTGTATGAGCTCGGCTCGACCTTCAAGACGATGACGATCGCGATGTCGCTCAACGATGGTTTCATCAAGTCGATGGACCAGAAGTACGATGCGACCGCACCTATCCACATCGGCCGCTTCACAATTCACGACGACCCCGACGGTCACGAACTGCGTCGTTGGGCATCCGTACCGGACATCTTCATCCATTCGTCGAACATCGGCACCGCGCACATGGCGGCGGAACTGGGCGCGACCCGGCAGCGGGCCTATCTCGACGCGCTCGGCTTTTTGTCGCCGGTCAGCGGTGAGTTGATGGAGCGCGGGCACACGCTGTACCCGGCATCAAATAACTGGGGCGAGATCGCGACGATGACGGTCGGCTTTGGTCACGGCATCGCGGTGACCCCGCTGCATCTGGCGACGGCATATGCGACGGTCGTCAACGGCGGCATCTTCCGCCCGGCGACGATGCTGAAGGTCGAACCCGGCCAGGCGGTACCGGGCAAGCGCATCTTCAAGGAAAGCACCTCCGACCAGATGCGGGCACTGCTGCGGATGGTGGTTCTCTCGGGCACCGGGCGGAAGGCGAACGCCGCCGGTTACCGCGTCGGCGGCAAGACTGGAACCGCCGAAAAGCAACAGGGCGGGCACTACGAAAAGCACGTCAATATCTCGACCTTCGCAGCCGCCTTTCCGATGGATGCGCCGCGCTATGTCGTGATCGCGCTGCTGGACGCGCCGCACGGAACGAAGAAGACGGGGGGTTACTCGACCGCCGGACAGGTTTCGGCGCCGATCATCGAGAAGATCGTGACGCGGATCGGGCCGATGTTGGGGGTCGCGCCCGACATGACGCACGACATCGATGTAAACGGCATGCTCGGGCTGGCTGCCAGCGCGCCGGACAAGGAATAGCATGAACTTAGGCGACCTTGCCGAGGTCGATCAGGCGCATCGGGCGCTGCCGGTGACGGGGTTCGCGCTCGATCATCGCAAGGTCGCGCCGGGGACGGTGTTCGGCGCATTCCCCGGTAGCACGGTCAACGGTGAGGACTATATCGCCGCGGCGATCGCCAACGGCGCGGTTGCGGTCGTCGCCCGGGCCGGAGCGCGGGTTGACGGGGTGCCGCATCTGTCGGCGGACGAGCCGCGGCGGCTGTTCGCGGCGATGGCGGCCAAGTTCTTCGCGCCTTTCCCGCAGGTTGCTGTCGCGGTCACCGGGACGAACGGCAAGACCTCGACGGTCGAACTGACGCGGCAGCTTTGGCGGCTGGCGGGTCAACACGCCGCGAGCATCGGGACGCTCGGCGTGACGACCGCCGACGATCAGGTCTCGACCGGGCTGACGACCCCCGACGTCGTCACCTTTCTCGCCAACATGGGCGGATTGGCGCGCGAGGGGCTGACGCATGTCGCCTTCGAGGCGTCGAGTCATGGGCTGGCGCAGTACCGCACCGAGGGGCTTCATGTTGGCGCTGCTGCCTTCACCAACCTCAGCCGCGACCACCTCGATTACCACGGTGACATGGAGTCGTATTTCGCTGCGAAGCTCCGGCTGTTCAGCGAAGTCCTTGATCCCGCAGGCGTTCCTGTCGTGTGGTGCGACGCCGACACGACGTGGAGCCGCCGCGTCGTCGCCGCCGCGCACAAGCGCGCACAAGTGCCGCACACCGTCGGCCCCACTGGCGATACCATCCGGCTCGCCGGGCGCACACCTTCCAGGCTCGGCCAGACGCTCGATCTCGTCGTCGCCGGCAAGACTTACCGCGTCGAGCTGCCGCTGATCGGCGCGTATCAGGCGGCGAACGCGCTCGTCGCGGCGGGGCTGGTGATCGCCACCGGCGGCGACGTCGCGGGCACGCTCGCCAATCTTGCCCGGGTCCAGCCGGTGCGCGGACGCCTCGAACGCGCGGTGATCGCGAAGTCGGGCGCGCCGGTCTACGTCGACTACGCCCACACCCCCGACGGCCTCCGTGCCGCGATCGAGGCGCTGCGCCCGCATACCGATGGCCGTCTGCGGCTGGTGTTCGGCGCGGGCGGCGACCGCGATACCGGCAAGCGTCCGCTGATGGGCGCGGTCGCGGTCGACCTCGCCGATGACGTCATCGTCACCGACGATAATCCACGGACCGAGGACCCGGCAGCGATCCGCGCGGCAATCACGGCCGCGGCGCCGGGAGCAACCGAGATCGGCGACCGCCGCGCCGCGATCGCCGCCGCGATCCGCGCGAGCGGTCCGGGCGACGTCGTCCTGATCGCGGGCAAGGGCCACGAACAAGGTCAGATCGTCGGCGACCGCGTCCTGCCGTTCGACGATGTCGTCGTCGCGCGCGAGGTCGCCGAGCAGATCGCGCACGAGGCTGCGGCGTGACCCCGCTATGGACCTCCGACGCCATTGCGACCGCGACCGGCGGGCTCGCCTCGGGCGCGTTCGCCGTCGACGGCGTCACCTTCGACTCGCGTGAAGTCGGCCCGCGCGACTTGTTCGTCGCGCTTTCGGGTGAGGCGACCGACGGCCATCGCTTCGTCGATCAGGCGGTCCAGCGCGGTGCGAGCGGCTTCCTCGTCAGCGAGTCGATCGACGCCCCCAACGTCCAGGTCGTCGATACGATGGCCGGCCTCACGGCGCTCGCCGTCGCCGCCCGCGCGCGGACCAGTGCAAAGATCATCGGCGTCACCGGCAGCGTCGGCAAGACCGGGGTCAAGGAGGCGATCCGCCTCGCGCTGACCCGGGCGATGCCCGACCGCGTCCACGCCTCGGTCAAGTCGTACAACAACCATACCGGCGTGCCGCTCAGCCTCGCGCGGATGCCCGCCGACACCCGCGCCGGGGTGTTCGAGATGGGGATGAACCATGCGGGCGAACTCGCCGCGCTGACCCGCCTCGTCCGCCCGCACATCGCCGTCGTCACCGCGATCGCCAGCGCCCACCGCGAATTCTTCGCCAGCGAGGAGGCGATCGCCGATGCCAAGGGCGAGATCTTCGCCGGGCTCGAACCCGGCGGCGTCGCCATCGTCCCGTTCGATTCCCCCCACCGCGACCGCCTGATCGGCCATGCCCGCGACCATGCCGCGCGCATCGTCACCTTCGGGTTGGGGGAGGGGGCCGACGTCCGCGCCACCGCCTTCACGCACCACCCCGATTGCACGACCGCGACCGCGACGATCGGCGAGCATCGCCTGATGTTCCGCATCGGCATGGCCGGGGCGCATTGGCTGTCGAACGCGCTCGCGGTCCTTGCTGCGGTCGACGCGGCGGGGGGCGATCTCGCGCTTGCCGGTCTCGCGCTCGCCGAACTGACCGAGCTGCCGGGGCGCGGCGCGCGCTTTGCGGTGCTGCGCGACGAGGGCACGGCGACGGTGATCGACGAAAGCTACAACGCCAACCCAGCGTCGATGGCGGCGGCGCTCGGCGTCCTCGGCGGGGTCAAGCCGGCGGGGCAGGGGCGGCGGATCGCGGTGCTCGGCGAGATGCGCGAACTCGGCGACGGGTCGGACGGCTTCCACGCCGGGCTCGCGGCGGCGGTCGAGGCGGCGGGAGTCGACCGCGCAATCCTCGTCGGCGACGCGATGGCGGCACTCGCCGACGCCCTGCCGCGCCGAATTACGACCACCCGCGCCGCCGACGCGACGGATGCCTTCGCGATCCTCGATAAGGCCCTTGCGGCAAACGACGTGGTGCTGATCAAGGGGTCGAACAGCGTCGGCCTCGGTTCACTCGTCGCGCGTTTGCGAAAGGCGGCGGCATGATCTTCATTCTGGCAAAGATGGCTGGGTTCGAGGGCGTCCTTAACCTGTTCCGCTACATCACCTTCCGCTCGGGCGCGGCGGTGATGACCGCGCTGATCATCGCGCTGTGGATCGGGCCGCGCTTCATCCTGTGGCTCAAGGGCAAGCAGGGCAAGGGCCAGCCGATCCGCAGTGACGGTCCCGCGTCGCACCTGCTGACCAAGAAAGGCACGCCGACGATGGGCGGGCTGATGATCCTGATTTCGATGACGGTATCGACCGTATTGTGGATGGACGTCACCGACGGCTTCACCTGGGCGTGCCTGTTCGTCACGCTCGGCTTCGGCGCGATCGGCTTCATGGACGACTATGACAAGGTGGTGAAACGCTCGGCCAAGGGTGTGTCGGGGCGGATCCGGCTGCTCCTCGAATTCGTCATCGCCGGGGCGGCGGTCTGGTACATCGGCACCCGCGATGGCCACACATTGTATCTGCCGTTCCTCAAGGACGCCGGGCTGTACCTCGGCTTCGGTTATATCATCTTCGGCGCGTTCATCGTCGCCGGGTTCGGCAATGCGGTCAATCTGACCGACGGGCTCGACGGGCTGGCGACGATGCCGGTGATCATCGCCGCACTGACCCTCGGCGTCATCGCCTATGTCGCGGGGAACATTCGCTTTTCCGATTATCTTGGCATCCACCATGTCCCCGGATCGGGCGAACTCGCGGTGTTCGTCGGGGCGCTGATCGGGGCGTGCCTCGGCTTCCTGTGGTTCAACGCGCCCCCGGCGGCGGTCTTCATGGGCGACACCGGAAGCCTCGCATTGGGCGGCGCGCTTGGAACGATCGCGGTCGTTACCAACCACGAGATCGTCCTGCTGCTGATTGGCGGGCTGTTCGTGCTCGAGACCGTCAGCGTCATCGTCCAGGTCGTCAGCTTCAAGACGACCGGCAAGCGCGTCTTCAAGATGGCGCCGCTGCACCACCACTATGAACAGCTCGGCTGGAGCGAGTCGACGGTGGTGATCCGCTTCTGGATCGTGTCGCTGATCCTCGCGCTCGCGGGCCTGTCGACGTTGAAGCTGCGGTGATCACCTCCACCCTCTGGGCCGGGAAGACATTCGGCGTCTTCGGGCTCGCGCGCACCGGCAAGTCGGTGATCGCCGCGCTTGCCGCGAGCGGCGCGACCGCGCTCGCGTGGGACGACGGCGAGGCCGCGCGCGCGACTTTCGCGGGCGAGCTCACCGATCTCCACTCTGCCGATCTGAGCAAACTCGACGCGATGATCGTCTCCCCCGGCGTCCCCCACGACGCGCCGCTGTTCCGTCGCGCCGTCGCCGCACGCATCCCGGTCATCGGTGACATCGAGCTCTTCGCGCAGGCGCGCGCCGGACTGCCGGCCCACAAGGTCGTCGCCGTCACCGGGACCAACGGCAAGTCGACCACCGCCGCGCTGATCCACCACATGCTCGTCACGGCCGGCATCCCCGCGCGCCTCGGCGGTAACATCGGCGCGCCGATCCTGTCGGAGGAGCCGCTGGCAGAGGGCGGCGTGTACGTCCTCGAACTGTCGAGCTTCCAGCTCGACCTGACCTACAGCCTCGTCAGCGAGGTCGCGGTGCTGCTCAACATCACGCCCGACCACCTCGATCGCCACAAGACGATGGCAGCATATGCGGCGGCGAAGGCGCGGCTGTTCGCGATGCAGATTCCGGCCGACTTCGCGATCATCGGGCAGGACGACCGCCTGTCGCGCGATATCGGCGACGACGCCGTCGCGCGGGTCATTCCGATTTCGGCGGCGACGCGGCTCGGCGAGGGCGTCAGCGTCACCGGCGGGCGGCTGGTTTTCGGCGGGGTGGACGAGGGCGCGCAGGCCGACTGGCCCGCGCTCGCCGGGCCTCATAACGCGCAGAACGCCGCCGCCGCGGTCGCCGCCGCGCTCGTGCTCGGCATCGATCGCCCGACGATCGCGCGCGGCCTTGCCAGCTACCCCGGCCTGCCGCACCGGATGGAGCGCATCGCCGAAGTCGCGGGGGTCGCGTACGTCAACGACAGCAAGGCGACCAACCCGACCTCGACGGCTCCGGCGCTCGCCGCCTTCGCGCACGTCCACTGGATCGCGGGTGGCCTCGCCAAGACCGACGAGCTTGACGCGTGCCTGCCGTTCCTCGGCCATGTCCGCGCGGCGTATCTGATCGGGCAGGCGGCCCCGGTGTTCGCGGATATCCTCGACGGGCGGGTGCCGGTGGTGATGGCGGAGACGCTCGACCGCGCAGTGGCGCTCGCCGCCGCAGCCGCCCGCCCCGGCGACACCGTCCTGCTGTCGCCCGCGTGCGCCAGCTACGACCAGTTTACCGATTATGCGGCGCGCGGTGCCGCCTTCCGCCAACTCGTGGAGGCCCTGTGAAGCATCTGTCGCGCAACGACCGCTCGACCCTCGGCCGCTGGTTCTGGACGATCGACAAGCCGCTGCTGACATTGGTGCTGCTGCTGATCGGCCTCGGCGTGATCGCCGTCGCCGCCGCCTCGCCCGTTGCCGCGCGCCGCTATTCGGGGGGTAATTTCCACGTCGACGACCTGTTCTACCTCAAGCGTCAGATCATGTGGGTCCTCGCGGGCGTGCCGTTGATGCTTGGCGTTTCGATGCTGCCGATGACGTGGGCGAAGCGTGTCGCGATCGGCGGCACGATCGGCTTTCTGGTCATGCTGTTCGCCGTTCCCTTTGTCGGCAGCGAGGTCAACGGCGCGGTCCGGTGGATCAACCTGCCGGGGTTCCAGCTTCAGCCGTCCGAGTTCCTCAAGCCGCTGTTCATCGTCACCACCGCGTGGCTGCTTGCGGCGCGCTTCGACGACCGGACGCTGCCGACGATGCAGTTGTCGTTCGGGCTTCTCGTCGTCATCTCGGCATTGCTGATCAAGCAGCCCGACTTCGGCCAGACGGCGTTGTTCGCCGCGGTCTGGGCGGCGCAGGCGATCCTCGCCGGCATGAGCGTGATGGTCATCGGCGGGCTCGCGTGTTTTGCGGTTGCCGGGATGGGCGTCGCGTATCTGACGTCGACCCACGTCGCCGAACGGATCGACCATTTCGTCAAAGGCACCGGCGACACCTACCAGATCGACCGCGCGCTCGACTGCTTCAAGGCGGGCGGGCTGTTCGGCGCAGGACCGGGCGAGGGGCAGATGAAATTCCGATTGCCCGAGGCGCAGACCGACTATATCTTCTCGGTGATCGGCGAGGAGTTCGGCGCGATCGCCTGCTTCATGCTCGCGGTGCTGTACCTCGCGATCGTCGTCCGCGTCCTCCTCCAGCTGCTCGACGAGGAGGAGCCGTTCGTCTTCCTCGCCGCCGCCGGCCTCGCGATCCAGTTCGGCCTGCAGGCGGCGATCAACATGGCGGTCAACCTCGCGCTGCTGCCGTCGAAGGGGATGACGTTGCCGTTCGTCAGCCACGGCGGCTCGTCGTTTCTCGCGCTGTCGATCGGCATGGGGCTGCTCCTCGCGCTGACCCGCCGTAATCCGTACCTCAAGGCGTCGCCGTACGCGGCGGCGGCGCGGGCGGCATGACCCGCCACTACGTCGTCGCAGCGGGCGGGACCGGCGGCCACATGGTCCCGGCGCACGTCCTTGCGGGCGAGCTGATTGCGCGCGGCCACCGGGTCACGCTGATGACCGACGCGCGCGGGCTTCGCTTCCCCGGGCTGTTCGATGGCGTGGCCACGCGGATCGTCGAGTCTGCGGTGCTCGGTGGGAAGAACCCGCTCGGCTGGGTGCGGATGCTGGCGAAGGTCTGGCGCGGACGGGGCGAGGCGAAAGCGTTCTTCCTTGCCGAGCACGTCGCCGCGGTTGTCGGCTTCGGCGGCTATCCGTCGCTGCCGCCGTTGCTTGCGGCGATCGGGCTCAAGCGCCCGGCGGTGCTCCACGAACAGAATGCGGTCCTCGGCCGGGTCAACCGGCTGCTTGCGGGGCCGGCGACGCGGATCGCGCTGAGCTTCGAACCGACGCAGCGGCTCGCGCCAAGGTACGGACCGAAGACCGTCTTCACCGGCCTCCCCGTCCGCGCCGACATCGCCGCGATCGGCGCCGCGCCGTATCCCTCCACCGACGGCGTCATCGAAATCTTCGTCACCGGCGGGAGCCAAGGCGCAACGATCCTGTCACGCGTCGTCCCCGCCGCGATCGGGCGGCTGCCGCACGATTTGCGTGCGCGGCTTCGCGTAACGCAGCAGTGCCGGCCCGAGGACATCGCCGCCGTCCGCGCGCTTTACGTCGATCAGGGGACGACCGCAGTGCTCGAAACCTACTTCGCCGATTTCGCCGCCCGGCTCGCCGCGTCGCACCTCGTCATCACCCGGTCGGGCGCGTCGACGATGGCCGAACTTGCCGCTGCGGGGCGTCCCGCGATCCTCGTCCCCTTCGCCGCCGCGACCGACGACCACCAGGCCGCCAACGCCGCGACCTTCGTTGCCGCCGGGGCCGGGCCGATGCTGCGCGAGGCCGATTTCACCCCCAACGCCGTCGCCGCGGCGATTGTTTCGCTGCTGACGACTCCGGGGGCGTTGGCAAAGGCGGCACAAGCGGCCAAGAGCGTCGGTCATCCCGACGCCGGCGCAAAGCTCGCCGACCTCGCGACCAGCCTTGGAACACAGACATGACCGGCCCGCACCTATGACCGGAATCGCCCGCGAGATCGGCACGATCCACTTCATCGGCATCGGCGGCATCGGCATGTCGGGCATCGCCGAGGTGATGCACAATCTCGGCTACACCGTGCAGGGGTCCGACGTCGCCGAGGGCTATGTCATCGAGGGGCTGCGCGACCGCGGCATCCACGTGATGATCGGCCACGATGCAGCGAACCTCGGCGATGCTGCGGTCGTCGTCACCTCGACCGCGATCAAGCGCGCCAACCCCGAGGTTGAGGCGGCGATCGAGCGGCGCATCCCGATCGTCCGCCGCGCCGAAATGCTCGCCGAGCTGATGCGGTTGAAGTCGACCGTCGCGATTGCCGGCACCCACGGCAAGACGACGACGACGTCGATGATCGCGGCGTTGCTCGATGCGGGCGGCATGGACCCGACGGTGATCAACGGCGGCATCATCAACACCTATGGCTCGAACGCACGCCTTGGCGCGGGCGAATGGATGGTCGTCGAGGCCGACGAATCTGACGGCAGTTTCTTGCGACTCCACGGCACGATCGGCGTCGTCACCAACATCGACCCCGAACATCTCGACCACTACGGCAGCTTCGACCGGGTGCGCGACGCCTTTGTCGAGTTCATCGAGCACGTCCCCTTTTATGGTGCGGGGATCCTGTGCCTCGACCATCCCGAGGTCCAGGCGATGCTGCCCAAGGTCCAGGACCGGCGGATCATCACCTACGGCTTTTCGGCGCAGGCCGACGTCCGCGGCGAGAATGTCACCCCGGTGCCCGGCGGCAACAGCTTCACCGCCGTCGTCCGCGACCGCGCGGGCAACGAGCGCCGGATCGAGCCGCTGCACCTGCCGATGCCGGGCCGCCACAATGTCCAGAATGCCCTTGCCGCAGTCGCGGTCGCGGTCGAACTCGGGATCAGCGACGCCGCGATCACGACCGGCTTCGCGCGCTTCGGCGGGGTCAAGCGGCGCTTCACCAAGGTCGGGGAAGTAGGCGGGGTCGCGATCATCGACGACTACGGCCACCACCCGGTCGAAATCCGCGCGGTGCTGTCGGCGGCACGCGAAGGCGCGCAGGGCCGGGTCATCGCCGTCGTCCAGCCGCACCGCTTCACGCGGCTCCAGTCCCTGATGACCGAGTTCCAGACCGCGTTCAACGACGCCGACATGGTCATCGTTGCGCCGGTCTATGCCGCGGGCGAAGCGCCGATCGAGGGGGTCGACGCCGATGCGCTCGCGGTCGGGTTAAAGCGCGCGGGGCACCGGTCGGTCGCGACGACGACGGGGGCGGCCGATCTGGCGGAGCAGCTCGCGGGGCTCATCCAGCCCGGGGATATGGTGGTTTGTCTCGGCGCGGGGGACATCACGAAATGGGCGGCTGGATTGGCCGCTGCGATCACGCCTCTGCTTCCCTCCCCCCTCGAAGGGCAGGGACAGGTTGCGTCCTTCGCGCAACCGGGGAGAGGGGGCGGATGAGCGCGCTCGGCACTCACCCTCACCCTGGCGTGCAAGGGCACGCCTGTCCCTCTCCCTCAAGGGGAGAGGGATTTCGCGGCACGATCGAGCCGCACGGCTCGCTCGCAGATTTCATCTGGTTCCGCACCGGCGGCCCGGCAGAACGGCTCGTCCGCCCCGCCGACCTCGACGATCTGCGCGGCTATCTCGCCGACCTCCCGGACGACGTGCCGGTGATGGCGGTCGGGGTCGGATCGAACCTCATCGTCCGCGACGGCGGCGTGCACGGGGCGGTCGTCCGCTTGCCGAAGTCGTTCGCCGCCGTGACCATCGACGGCGACACCGTCCGCGCGGGAGCCGCAGCGATGGGAATTACCGTCGCCAGCGCCGCGCGCGACGCCGGGCTGGCGGGACTCGAATTTCTCCGGGGCATCCCCGGCACCGTCGGCGGCGCAGTACGGATGAATGCCGGAGCTTATGGCCGCGACGTGTCCGACTGCCTGATCGAGGCGACCGTCGTCGCGCGGGACGGCTCGATCGCGACAGTCGCGGCGACAGACCTCGGATTCGACTATCGTCACTCCGCGCTCCCCGCCGACAGCATCGTCGTCAGCGCCACGTTTCGTACCACCCCCGGCGACCGCGCGACGATTGCCGCCGAGATGGACCGGATCGCCGCCGAACGCGAGGCGTCGCAGCCGCTGCGTTCGCGTACCGGCGGCTCGACCTTCCGCAATCCCGACGGCGACAAGGCGTGGCGGCTAATTGATGCCGCCGGGTGCCGGGGACTCCGCCACGGTGGCGCGCAGGTCAGCGAGAAGCACACCAATTTCCTGATCAACACCGGCGACGCGACGAGCGCCGATATCGAAGCGCTCGGCGAGGAGGTTCGCACGCGCGTCCTCGCGCACAGCGGAGTCGACCTCCACTGGGAAATCGCCCGGGTTGGCCGGCCTGTCGAGCAGCGGCCATGAAGGTCGCGGTCCTGATGGGCGGCTGGTCCGCCGAGCGCGAGGTGTCGCTGACCTCGGGCGGGGGCATTGCCGCCGCGCTCGAACACCTCGGCCACGAGGTCGTCACGATCGACATGGGCCGCGACGTCGCCGCGCGGCTTGCCGCTGCGGCTCCCGATGTCGTGTTCAACGCCCTCCACGGCACGCCGGGCGAGGATGGCAGCGTGCAGGGGATGCTCGACCTGATGGGGCTCAAATACACCCATTCGGGGTTGCGGACGTCGGCGATCGCGATCGACAAGGTGTTGACCAAGGCGGTACTCGTGCCGCTGGGCATCCCGATGCCGGGCGGGCGCGTCGTCACCTCGGCGAGCCTCCACGACGGCGACCCGCTGCCGCGCCCCTACGTCCTCAAGCCGGTCAACGAAGGGTCGAGTGTCGGCGTCGCGATCGTCACCGACGCCTCGAACTACGGCAACCCGATCGCACGCGACGTGCCGGGGCCGTGGGGTGAGTTCGACGAACTCCTCGCCGAGCCGTTCATCGCCGGGCGCGAACTCACCACCGCAGTGCTTGACGGGCCCGGCGGCCCATGGGCGTTGGCGGTGACCGAGTTGACCACCGCGCAGGGCTTCTACGACTATGAGGCAAAGTATAGCGAGGGCCGCACCGTCCACCATTGCCCCGCCGATCTGCCCGACGACATCACCGCCGCCGCGCTCGATATCGCCGTCCGCGCGCATGTCGCGCTCGGCTGCCGGGGCACGTCGCGGTCGGACTTCCGCTGGGACCCGTCGCAGGGCGTCGGCGGGCTGTACCTGCTCGAGGTCAACACCCAGCCCGGGATGACTGCGCTCAGCCTCGTCCCCGAACAGGCGCGGTATCGCGGCATCGATTACGATGCGCTCGTCGCGCGTATTCTCGCGAGCGCGGCATGACGACGGCGGTGATCAAGCGCCGTGCCCCCGCGCGCCGTCCGGTGGCGAAGAAGCGCGAGCCGGTGCCGATGGTCCGCGTGCCCGTCGCCGCCGCGCGTTTGTGGCGGCACGTCGCGGCGGGATTCCTCGCGCTCGCGCTGGTCGCCGCTGCGGTCGTCGCGATCCTGCTCCACGTCCCCGAGCGCGCGTGGCTGTCGACCGCGCAAGCCGCGAGCCGTGCCGGGTTCGAGGTCCGTCACGTCGAGGTCCACGGCGTCGCCAACGCCCCCCGGCTCGCGGTCGTCACCGCTGCGCTCGAAGGCCCGACCAACTCGATGCTGCTCGTCGATCTGTCCGCGGCACGCGCTCGTCTCCGGGCGCTGTCGTGGGTCGCCGATGCGAGCGTCGCGCGGCGGCTGCCCGATACGTTGATCGTCGATATCGTCGAGCGCCGCCCGGTCGCTTTGTGGCAGTATCATCACAAGCTCGCGGCGGTCGACCGCAGCGGCATCGCGCTGACCGGCGACCACCTTGACCGCTTCGCCACGCTGCCGCTGATCGTCGGCGCGGGGGCGAACGAGCACGTCGACGACCTGCTGGCCCTGCTCGGCGGCCAGCCGCGCCTCGCTGGGACGGTCGACGCCGCGACCTTCGTCGGCCAACGGCGCTGGGACCTGCGCTTCAAGTCGGGCGAGACGCTCGCGCTCCCCGAGGGCGCGCTCGCACCCGCCGCGCTGGCGAAGTTCGACGCGCTCGACCGCAAGACCGGGATGCTCGGCAAGGGCTATGTCTGGTTCGATCTCCGCCAGCCGGGTCAGATGACGGTGCGCGTCGCGGCACCGGTCAAGCCCGACAAAAAGAAGACGCCGAATAAGCCGGTGACGATTTGAGCACCGCCAAACCGCAGCGCGGCGAACGCACGGTCACCGTCCTCGACGTCGGCACGTCGAAGGTCGCGGCGCTGATCGCGCTGATCGGCGCGAACGGCGCCGACCCGCGCGTCATCGGCGTCGGCCAGCGTGTCTGCCACGGCGTCCGCCGCGGGCTCGTCGCGGACATGGAAAAGACCGAGAGCGCGATCCGCGCCGCGGTCGACCAGGCCGAACGCAACGCCGGGGTCCAGGCCGAGGCGGTCTACGTCAACATGTCGGCGGGCGGCCTACGCAGCGAGGTCGAGAACGTTGAGATCGATATCGGCGGCCACAAGATCTCCGCCGCCGACATGACGACGCTGCTTGCCGCCGGGCGCGCACGGATCGACCCCGGCAGCCGCACCGTCCTCCACGCCCAGCCCGCATTGTATTCGATCGACGGGCTGACCGGAGTGCAAAGCCCGGTCGGGTTCCACGCCGACCGGCTCGGCATGGACATCCACATCGTCACCGCCGACACGCCGCCGATCCGCAACCTCGACCTCGCGGTCCGCAGCGCGCATCTCGGGGTGCGGACGATGGTCGCATCCCCCGCCGCATCGAGCCTCGCGGTCCTCGCCGCCGAAGAGCGCGAGCTGGGTGTCGCGCTTGTCGAGATCGGCGCAGGGGTGACCAACATCGCGGTCCACATGATGGGGCAGCTGGTCGGCGTCGCTTCGATCGCGATGGGCGCTGGCGACATCACCAACGACATCGCCTCGGCATTCGCGACGCGGCGCAGCCATGCCGAGCGGTTGAAGACGCTCCACGGCGCGGCGATCACCGCGCAGAAGGACAATCACGACATCATCGAGGTGCCGCCGATCAGCGACGACGACACTGCCGAGCCGCTCCGCGTGCCCAAGTCGCAGATCGTCGCGGTCGTCCGCCACCGGCTCGACCTGCTGTTCGGCGAGGTCGCGCTGCTGCTGCCGCAGATGGGCTTCACCGGACCACAGGCGCGGCAGGTCGTGCTCACTGGCGGAGGCGCGGAGATCAAGTCGATCGCCGATTTCGCCCAAGGCGTGCTCGGTAAGAACGTCCGTCTCGGCCGCCCGCGCGGGCTGACGGGGCTGCCCGATGCGCAGTCGGGGTGCGCGTTCGCGACGCTTGCGGGCCTCGCTTTGTTCGCTGCCGAAGACCTGCCCGACATGTGGAATGCCAAGCCGTCGACCGCGTCCGCCGCGAAGGGCGGGAAGCCGTCGGGGCGGCTCCAGCAAATGGTCGATAAATTACGTTCTAGCCTGTGAAGTACTTGGACCAGACTCACCGTCTGTAGTATGACAGTTGGAAGAGGAGACGAGATATGGTGGATTTCAAGCGTCCCGAGCTGACTGAGCTCAAGCCGCGGATTGCTGTCATCGGCGTCGGTGGAGCCGGCGGCAATGCCGTCACCAACATGATCGTCAGCGGCCTCCAGGGGGTCGACTTCGTCGTCGCCAAT
Source organism: Polymorphobacter megasporae (assembly GCF_018982885.2). Lineage (NCBI taxonomy): Bacteria > Pseudomonadati > Pseudomonadota > Alphaproteobacteria > Sphingomonadales > Sphingosinicellaceae > Glacieibacterium > Glacieibacterium megasporae. The sequence goes on from NZ_CP081848.1 coordinate 1,681,667, forward strand.
ACCGACGCGCAGAGCCTTGCGGTCAGCGAGGCGGAGACGCGAATCCAGCTCGGGCTCAAGATCACCCAGGGCCTCGGCGCCGGGTCGCGTCCCGAGATCGGTCGAGCCGCTGCCGAGGAAACGATCGAGCAGATCGAAGCCGCGCTCGACGGCTGCCACATGTGCTTCATCACTGCCGGCATGGGCGGCGGCACCGGCACCGGCGCGGCCCCGGTCGTCGCCCGCGCCGCGCGTGAAAAGGGCATCCTGACCGTCGGCGTCGTCACCAAGCCGTTCGCCTTCGAGGGCCTCAAGCGGATGCGCTCGGCCGAGGAAGGCATCGTCGAGCTGCAGAAGCACGTCGACACGCTGATCATCATTCCGAACCAAAATTTGTTCCTCATCGCCAACGCCAACACGACCTTCAAGGACGCGTTCGCGATGGCCGACCAGGTTCTCCACCAGGGCGTCCGCGGCATCACCGACCTGATGATCATGCCCGGCCTGATCAACCTCGACTTCGCCGACATCCGCACCGTCATGTCCGAAATGGGCAAGGCGATGATGGGCACTGGCGAGGCATCGGGCGAGAACCGCGCGATCGAGGCGGCCGAAAAGGCGATTGCCAACCCGTTGCTCGACGAAGTCTCGATGCGCGGCGCGAAGGGCGTCATCATCAACATCACCGGCGGCGACGACCTCCGCCTGATGGAAGTCGACGAAGCCGCGACGCACATCCGCGAGATGGTCGACCCCGAGGCGAACATCATCGTCGGCTCGGCGTTCAACCCCGATCTCAACGGCGTCATGCGGGTGTCGGTCGTCGCGACCGGGATCGACGTCGTCGCGCGGACTCCGGCGGTCAGCACGACGCGGACGATGCCCGCGTTCGGCGGCACCGCGTCGGCGTTCCCGACTGCCGCCGCGCCGCGCACACCGGCCCCCGAGCCGACCGTCAGCGCGAGCGCTCACGCCGTCACCGAACCCGAACCCGAGCCGCTCGACCTCAGCCTCGACGACGTCGTCGACGAGCCCGCCGAGCCGATGATCCGCTTCACCCCGGCGCCGCCGCAGCCCGCCGCCCCGGTCGTTGCGGCGACCCCGGCTGCACTGACGCCGATGCGCCCGCAGCCCGAGGTCGAGGAAAAGCCGCTGACCTTGTTCGAGAAGATGATGAACCTCAGCCGCAAGCCCGCCGCGCGCCCGGCCGTCACGACGCTCGCCCCCGACCCCGAAGGCGAACCCGACCCTCAGCCGGAGGTTGCGATCCCGTCGTTCTTTAAGAAGCAGGCGAACAACTAGGGCGGGGTAGGCGTTCGGTAGCGCGACGATCGTGCTGCTTTCGCGTGAGAGCGACGACCTACAAGACAGCCGTCATCCCCGCGAAGGCGGGGACCCATCACCACTAATGTTGGGGTGATGGGTCCCCGCCTTCGCGGGGATGACGGCGCTGTTGTCGTCGAACCCGTTCGGATCGCGGACTAGGCAGGGGTGCAGTGAGCTTCCTGCTGGTTCCACTGCGGAATCAGCCTGACCCGGCGTTTCGACCAATAGCTGATGTCCATCGACACCCGGACCGGCGCGCCTTTACGCATGTAGATCGCCTGGTCTCCCGTCCTGCCGTTCCCGGTCAGGCACCGCGACCATCCCGACGCTTCGAGTGCCTGGGTCAGCTTGAACACCGCGTTGTTGTCGCTGTCGTGCCACAAAGTCAGCTGGTCGAAGCCGCCTTCGCCGCTGCTCCCGGCGAGATCGACCGCGGCTTCGTACGGACCGGCATCCCCGACCATGACGCCGTGCCGGCGGCAGCGGATATGAACCGCATCGAGATCGACGCAATCGTTGAAGCCCGCGCGCTTCGCGTCGATCATCGGGCCGCTGACCGGCAGACCGTCATAGGAGACCGATGGCGGAGGATTGCGCACCGGCTGGTGGCATCCTGCGAAGGCGAAGAACACCGCAACGGTGGCGAAACGCGCCAGCGCACGGAGCACGCCGCCGCCTGTCCGACTGCGGGCAGTCACGGCAAAGGGACGGCTCCCGGTTCTGCTTGCCATATCCACCCTGAAGCTTGCGACGCGAATGCCCGGCGGGAGTGTACCGGCTTCGCTTGCCGTTGACGATCCGAACGTCGCCCAGCCAAGTCGGCCGCCCGGCCTGCGCGGGTTTCGCTTGCCGCGATGTACCGGTCTGCGCCATCACGCAGGCAATCGCTTGGGGAGACTAGACATGGCTGGACCGCTCGCCGGGCTCCGCATCATCGAACTCGCCGGGATCGGTCCGGGGCCCTTTGCCGGGATGATGCTCGCCGATCACGGCGCGGAGGTCATCCGCGTCGACCGTCCCGGCGCGCGGATCGACAGCCGCGATCCGCTGCTGCGGTCGCGGACGCTGATCGGCGTCGACCTCAAGTCACCCGAAGGGATCGCCGTCGTCCGCGATCTCGTCCGCACCGCCGACGGGCTGATCGAGGGGTTTCGCCCGGGCGTCACCGAACGCCTCGGGCTCGGCCCCGACGTGCTGCTCGCCGACAACCCGAAGCTGGTCTACGGGCGGATGACCGGTTGGGGCCAGACCGGGCCGTACGCGGCGGCGGCCGGGCACGATATCAACTACATCGCGCTGGCGGGGGCGCTTCACGCCTTCGGTCGCGCAGGCGAGAAGCCGACGCCGCCGATCAACATGGTCGGCGACTTCGGCGGCGGCGGGATGATGCTCGCGTTCGGCATGGTCAGTGCGTTGCTCCACGCCGCGAAGACCGGCGCGGGGCAGGTGATCGATGCGGCGATGACCGACGGCGCGGCGGTACTGATGTCGATGATCTGGGGGTTCCGCGCCAACGGCATGTGGTCCGACGATCGCGGCACGAACCTGCTCGATACCGCCGCGCATTTCTACGACAGCTACGAAACCGCCGACGGCAAGTGGATCGCGATCGGGTCGATCGAGCCGCAATTCTACGCCGAGCTCCGCCGCCTGACCGGGCTCGACGCCGCGCCCGAGTTCGATGCGCAGATGGTCCGCGCGAGCTGGGGGCCGCTCAAGGACAAGCTTACCGCGTTGTTCCTGACGCGGACCCGCGACGACTGGTGTGAGATGATGGAGATGACCGACGTCTGCTTCGCGCCGGTGCTGAGCATGGCCGAAGCCCCGGCGCATCCGCACAACGTGGCGCGAGCCACCTTCGTCGAGGCGGGCGGGGTCGTCCAGCCCGCTCCGGCGCCGCGCTATTCGATCAGCACGACCGCCGCCCCGGCGATGACGACCGTGTTCAGCGGCGGCGACGTGCTGGCGGGACTCGGCTACGACGCCGCCCGGATCGCGGCGCTGACCGCGGCGGGGACGGTTCGTTGAGGTTCGACCGCCGCGCGCTGCTGGCGGGCGGCGCGGCGGCGATGCTCGCGGGCTTCGCCGGTCCTGCAAACGCCGATAGCGCCGCGACCCGGCTCCGCGTCGTCGACGACCGGGTCTTCGTCGACGCCGTGGTCAACGGCCGGCCGACCACTGCCTTGCTCGATTCGGGCGCCGAGATGACCGTGCTCGACCGCGCCTTCGCCGCCCGGCTCGGGATCAGCGGCGGATCGGCGGCGACTGTGCGCGGGACCGGCGCGGCAACGATCGAGGCGCGCCTCGTTCGCGGGGTCGAGGTCATCGTTGCCGGGCTGCGGCTGCGCTCGCCGACCGTCGCGGTGATCGATCTCGCCGACATCGCCCGGCGGGTGCACCTCGACCGGATCGACGTGCTCGTCGGGCGCGATCTATTCGATGCGGCGCGATTGGCGATCGACCTGCGTGCGGGGAGTGTGCGCGCGGGAGCATCGATCGTCCCGGCGGGGGTCCGGCTGCCGCTCGTGCCCGAGCGTGGGGTCGAAACCATCCCGATTTTGATCGAGGGCTCCCCCGCACGGGCCGATTTCGACCTCGGCAACGGCGGTAGCGTCCTGATCGGTGCGGGGTTCGCCAACCGCCACCAGATGCTCGCCGACGGCCGACCGCTCGCGACGATCCCGGGCGGCGGCATCGGCGGGGCGACCCTCCAGACGACGTTGTCGCTGCGCACGCTCGATCTCGGCGGCCGCCGATTTTACGACGTTCCCGCCGCGATCGACACCAGCCCGACCGCCGCCGATGCCAATATCGGGGTGAGGCTTCTCAAGCGCTTCGGCATCGTCACCGACTTCGCCGCGCGCAGCGTCTGGCTCGATTTCCGCGGATGAAACCCTACGCCACCGACCCCGCCGCGTCGCGCGGGCGGCGCTTCGCCGAGGCCCCGTCGGCGACCCGCGACGCGTTCCAGCGCGACCGCGACCGCATCGTCCATTGCTCGGCGTTCCGGCGGCTGCGCGACAAGACGCAGGTGTTCGTCGCCCCCGACGGTGACCATTTCCGCGTCCGCCTGACGCACAGCCTCGAAGTCGCGCAGATCGCCCGCGCCGTCGCCCGCGCACTGGGGCTAAACGAGGACCTGACCGAAGCCTGCGCGCTCGCCCACGACCTTGGCCACCCGCCGTTCGGCCATTCGGGCGAGGATGCGCTCGAAGCCGCGATGGCCCCGTTCGGCGGCTTCGATCACAATGCCCAGACGGTGCGGATCGTCACGCGGCTCGAGCAGCGCTATCCTGGTTTCGATGGCCTCAACCTGAGCTGGGAGACGATCGAGGGTCTCGCCAAGCACAACGGCCCGGTCGTCGCGCCGACGTGGGCGCTGAGCGAGGCCGACACCGGGTTTCCGCTCGATCTCGCGACATGGCCGGGGCTCGAAGCGCAGGTCGCAGCGGCGGCGGACGACATCGCCTATGACAATCACGACCTCGACGACGGGTTGCGCGCCGGATTGTTCACGATCGACGACGTCGTCGCAGTGCCGTTCGTCGCCGACTGCTGGGCGGCGGTGACCGCGCGCTTCCCCGGAGTGGCGGCACGGCGGCGACTCGTTCCCGAACTCGTCCGCGAGCAGATCGGGCGGATGGTCGACGACCTTCTCGCGACGAGCCGCGCCCGCATTGCCGCCGTCGCGCCCGGCTCGGTCGCCGATGTCCGCGCGGCCGAGCACGCGCTGATCGGCTTTTCGGACGGCATGGCGGACAGCGCTGGGGCGCTCAAACACTTTCTGCGCACGCGGATGTATACCCATCCCGAGGTCGCCCGCCTCCGCGACCCAGCGGTCGAGATCGTCGCCGGGTTGTTCGCCGCGTTCGATGCCGATCCCAACCAGCTGCCGCCGCGCTGGCAGGCGACGCTCCCCGCCGCCGAGCCCGAACGCGCGCGTCACGTCGGCGACTTCATTGCCGGGATGACCGATCGCTATGCGCTCAGGGAGTATGCGCGGGTGATCGGGCCGAGCCCGATGCCGGGTTACTGATCCGCGCCGAGCATCGGTTCGCCGACCATCGCGGGTGCGGCGGGTTCGCCAGCAAGCCAGCGGTAGGCACCCCCGGCGAGGAGCGCGCCGCCGATCGGGGCGAGCCAGAACAGCCAGAGCTGCTGGAGCGCGAGGCCGCCGACGAGCAATGCCGGGCCGGTGCTCCGCGCCGGATTGACGCTCGTGTTGGTCACCGGGATCGAGATCAAATGGATCAGCGTCAGCGCGAGGCCAATCGCGATCGGCGCGAACCCCGACGGCGACCGCGTGTCGGTTGCGCCGAGGATGACGATGAGAAAGCCGAACGTCAGTACGACCTCGATGATCAGCCCCGACATCAGCGTATAATGCCCCGGCGACTGGATGCCGTAGCCGTTGACCGCGAGGCTCGTCGGACCCATCACGAAGTCGGGACCGCCCTGCGCGATCGTCATCAGGACGAACGCGGCGACGATCGCCCCCGCGACCTGCGCGACGATGTACGGCAGGATGTCCTTCGCGGGAAAGCGCTTGCCCGCCCATAATCCGATCGTAACGGCCGGGTTGAGATGGCAGCCCGAGATGTGGCCGATCGAGTACGCCATCGTCAGGACGGTCAGCCCGAACGCGAGGCTGACACCGGCGAGCCCGATGCCGACGCCGGGGAACGCAGCCGCCAGAACCGCGCTGCCGCACCCGCCGAAGACAAGCCAGAAGGTGCCGAAGCCTTCCGCAAACAGGCGTTTAGGCAATGCGATCATGGTCGTTTCCCCCTTGATGCGTTCTCGGCCGCGTCATCCTAGCCAAGCCGGAAGCGTGCGCGGCAGCCGCCGTTGACCCAGATGCCGCCGCGGTCCCAGCCCCATGTCTGGCCCTGGACGCAGTTGCCGGCGATGACGTCGATCTGCGGGCGGCGGAAGACATCGGTGGCGCAGCGGCTCGGCTGGAACTGCCACGATTCGCAGACGATCATCCGCCCGCCGTTGCCGGGAATTGGCGCGGTGGGGAAGCCGCCACCGGGCCCGGGGCCCCCGGGGCGGCCGCCGACGACCGCAAAGATGCCGCGGCAGCCGTTGTTGACCCAGATGCCGCGCGGGGTGAAGCCCCACGTCTGGCCCTGCGTGCACATACCGCCGGTCTGCTGGAGCAGGCGGACACCGCCGCGCGTATCCGCCGGACATTCGTTCGGCTGGAATTGCCACGATTCGCAGGTGATCTGGCGCGCTTGGGGCGGGTAGCCCGCACCGCCGCCACCTGGGTAACCGCCACCTGGGTAACCGCCGCCACCGGGACCGCCACCACCCGGGTAACCTCCGCCCGGATAGCCGCCGCCGCCGTTCCCGCCGCCAGCGCGATTGACCGAGAAGACCGCGCGGCAGTTGCCGCTGACCCAGATGCTGTTCGCGTCCCAGCCCCATGTCCGCCCCTGGTCGCATGGCGGGTTGGTGACCTGCATCAGCTTGACGAATCCCGCTCGGCCGATGTCGATCGGGCAGCGTGCCGGTTCGCGGAACGACGCGCACTCGATCTGCTGCCAGTTGCCGCCCTGCGCGATCGCGGGGGCCGACCAGGAACCTGCCCCGGCGATGATCATCGCGAGCATTAGAACCAGCCTAAACATTACGCAGTGCCCCCCGCGGCGGAATCCCCCTCCACCGATGGTGCGATACTAGCCAAGGCCGATCGTTCCGGCAACGGACTTTTCCCGGCACCGCCCGACCGGATCGAGCGTGACCCGCCGCCGATTCCCCGCTAGTCGTGGCGTTTGCCAACCGAACCCGCCGGAACCGCCTTGACCACCGTTTATCATCGCTATGCTGCTCATGTCGCCGACGCGCTCGCCGATCTCGTCCGCTCGGGCGACCTGCCGCCGGGGCTCGATACGCGCCACGTTACCGTCGAAAGCCCGCGCGATCCGACCCACGGCGACTTGGCGACCAATGCGGCGATGGTGCTGGCGAAGCCCGCGGGGATGAAGCCGCGCGAGATCGCGGTCGGCATCGCGCAATATCTCATCGGGCTGCCCGACGTCGCGAGCGCCGAAGTCGCCGGGCCGGGCTTCCTCAACATCACGCTCAACCCGGGCGTTTGGCAGGCCGAACTCCGCACGATCCTTGCCGAGGGAGCCGACTATGGCCGCTCGACGATGGGCGGCGGCAAGCCGATCAACGTCGAATATGTCTCGGCGAACCCGACCGGGCCGATGCACATGGGGCATTGCCGGGGCGCGGTCGTCGGCGACGCGCTGGCGAGCCTGCTCGACTATGCCGGGTTCGCGGTGACGCGCGAATATTACATCAACGACGCCGGCGGGCAGGTAGACACGCTCGCCCGCTCGGCGCACCTGCGCTACCTCGAGGCGCTCGGCGGCGTCGTCACGATCCCCGAGGGCTATTACCCCGGCGACTATCTGATCCCGGTCGGGCAGGCGCTCGCCGCCGAGCTCGGCGATCATTATGCGCTGCTCCCCGAAAGCGAGTGGCTCGCGCTCTTCCGGAGCCGTACCGTTGCGATGATGATGGACCTGATCCGCGACGATCTCGCGCTGCTCGGCATCCACCACGACCGCTTCTTCTCCGAAGCCAGCCTCGGAGATGCGGTCGGGGCTGCACTTGCCGATCTCGATGCCAAGGGGCTGATCTACGAGGGCGTCCTCGAAGCGCCGAAGGGGGAAACAGCCGACGACTGGGAGCCGCGCCCGCAGACGCTGTTCCGCAGCTCGCAGTTCGGCGACGACAGTGATCGTGCGCTCAAAAAGTCCGACGGCAGCTGGACATATTTCGCGGGTGACGTCGCGTATCACTACGACAAATTGCGCCGCGGCTTCACCGGGCTCGTCGACATGTTCGGGGCCGACCACGGCGGCTACGTCAAGCGGATGACGGCGGCGGTCGCGGCGCTGTCCGACGGCGCGGTCGCGCTCGACGTCAAGCTCGTCCAGATGGTTCGGCTGTTTCGCGCCGGTGAGCCGGTCAAGATGTCGAAGCGGTCGGGCTCGTTTGTCACGCTCGCCGATGTCGTCCACGAGGTCGGCAAGGACGTCGTCCGGTTCATCATGTTGACCAAGAAGTCGGACACCCAGCTCGATTTCGACTTCGCCAAGGTCGTCGAGCAGTCGCGCGAGAACCCGGTGTTTTACGTCCAGTACGCCCACGCCCGGATCTGCTCGCTCCAGCGGCGCGCGGCGGAGGCGGGGATGGTCTTGCCCGACGCCGACCTGACGCGGCTCGACGACGAGGAGCTCGGGCTGGTCAAATTCGCTGCGCAATGGCCGAAGATCGTCGAAGCGGCGGCGGCATCGAACGAACCGCACCGGATCGCCTTCTATCTCAACGACTTGGCGGCAGCTTTCCATTCGCTGTGGAATCGCGGCAACGACGACCCGTCGCGGCGTTTCCTGATCGAGGACGATGTCGCGCTGACGGCGGCGCGGCTTGCACTGGCGAAGGCGGCGGCGCAGGTCATTGCCAACGGGCTTGGGGTGATGGGCGTCGAGCCGGCGCGGGAAATGCACTGATGGCACGCGGCCAGCACGACCCCGACGACGATCTCGACGACGACGCCCCGTGGCTCGCCGAAGGGGTCCGCGAGACGCGCGGGTCGACGATGGTGCCGCGCGGGCGGGTGATCGGCGGCGGGCTCGTCGCGATCGCGCTCATCGTCTTGATCGGGCTGGGGATTTATCTGATCTCGGCGCGTAAGCAGGACGGGTCGAGCGGGTTCAAGCGGGCCGAGGATGCCCCGCTGATCGCCGCCGATCCCGGGCCGTACAAGCTCACCCCGACCGATCCCGGCGGGGCGTCGGTTGCCGGCATCACCGATTCGATCGCGGCGGCGGGGCGCGGCGATGATCCAGGGAGCGCGATCGATACGACCGCGACGCCCGAGGAGCCACTCGCCCGGCCCGGAACCGCGCCCGAGCCGCCAACCGATCTGCTGCCGCCCGCGGCCGCACCGGTGGCCGCACCGCCTGCCCCCGTTGCCGCTCCACCCGCCAAGGTCGTTGCAGCGCCGGTCAAGGTCGTCCCGGCCCCGATCGTGCCCCCGGCGAAGGTCGCCCCGGCCCCCGTCGTGCCTCCGGTGAAGATCGCCGCGGCTCCCGTTGTCCCCCCGGTTGCCGACAAGCCGAAGCCCAAGCCGGTCAAGCCCGCAGCCGCATTCGACCCGTCGAAACCGGTCGACCTGCTGGCGGAAACCACGCCGCCGAAGCCTGCGAAAGCGTCGGGCGGAAGCGCGTCGCTCCAGCTCGGTGCGTTCTCGTCGGCGGCCAAGGCCGATGCGGCGTGGACGGCCGCGGTCGGGCACGCCCCGGCGCTTGCTGCGTTGAGTAAGCGCGTCGAGCCGATCGACCGCGACGGCAAGACGCTCTACCGGCTTCGCGCCGGGGGCGTCGCGTCGAAGGCGGCGGCGTCCGATCTGTGCGCGAAGGTCAAGGCCGGCGGCGATGCCTGCCTCGTTGCGGAGTAAGCGATGACCCCGTTGTTCCTCGGCATGTCCGGTCCGGTGCTGACCGCCGACGAGATAACGCTGTTCCGGCAGTGCGACCCCGCGGGCTATATCCTGTTCGCGCGCAACTGCGTCGATCCCGACCAGATGCTCGCGCTGACCGATAGTCTGCGCAACCTCGCGCAGCGCGACTTGCCGATCCTGATCGACCAGGAAGGCGGACGCGTCGCGCGGATGAAGCCGCCGGTGTGGGCCGAATTTCCGCCAGCCGCGCGCTTCGGCGCATTTTACGACATCGCCCCGGTCACCGCGATCGAGGCGGCGCGGCTCAACGCGCTGGTGCTCGCGCTGACGCTGCGCGATGCCGGGGTGACGGTTGACTGCCTGCCACTCCTCGACGTTCGCGCGCCGGGCGGCCACGACATCATCGGCGACCGCAGCTACGGCAGTGAGCCGATGCGCGTCGCCGCGCTCGGCAAGGCGACGCTCGACGGTCTGCGCGCCGGGGGCGTGATCGGCGTCGTCAAGCATATCCCGGGACACGGCCGCGCGACGGTCGACAGCCATCTCGGGCTGCCGGTGGTGAGCGCGACGCGCGAGGAGCTCGCGGTCGATTTCGAGCCGTTCCGCACGCTGAACGCCGCGCCGATGGCGATGACCGCGCACATCGTCTACTCGGCGCTCGACCCCGAACATTGCGCAACGGTGTCGGCGAAAGTCATCGCCGAGACGATCCGCCGCGACATCGGCTTCGACGGGCTGCTGATGTCCGACGACCTCGGCATGAAGGCATTGGGCGGCAGCTTCGCCGACAAGACGATCGGGTGCCTCAAGGCGGGATGCGATATCGCGCTGCATTGCTCGGGGGTGTTCGACGAGATGGTCGAGGTCGTCGCCGCTGCTCCGGAAATCAGTCACGAGGCGACGACCCGGCTCGGCGCGGCGATGCTGTGGCCGATTCCGCCGCATGAGTTGTCGATCGCGGATTTGACCAGGCAGCGCGATGCGTTGCTGGCGTATGGCTGACGATTTCGGCGCTCCAGTTCGTATCATTCCCGAGACGCTGACGCTCGCGCTCGACGGGTGGGAGGGTCCGCTCGACGTCTTGCTCGCACTCGCCCGTGCGCAGAAGGTCGACCTCAAGGTGATCTCAATCCTCGCGCTGGTCGACCAGTATCTCGCGTTCATTGCCGAGGCGCGGACGATCCGGCTCGAGCTCGCCGCCGACTATCTCGTGATGGCGGCATGGCTCGCGTATCTGAAATCGTGCCTGCTGCTGCCGCCCGACCCCGAAGCCGATCCCGATCCGCATGAGCTCGCGCTCCGGCTGCAGTTCCGGCTGCAGCGGCTCGATGCGATGCGCGAGGCGGGGGCGCGAATGATGGCGCGCGACCGCGCCGGGCACGACACCTTTCGCCGCATCGCGCCGGAGGGGCTGCGGCTGATCGCGAGCAATGCGGTCGACTGTACGCTGTTCGATTTGCTCAGCGCGTACGGCACCATCGTCCGGCGGCGCGAACGGCCAGGCTACAGCGTCGTCCGCCGCGACGTCCTCGCGCTCGACGAGGCGCTCGAACGGCTGGCGCGGCTGGTCGGGGCGGCGCGCGACTGGACCGATTTGGCCACGTATTTGCCCCCCGCTCCCGACGAGGCGTACCGCCGCTCGGCGCTTGCGAGCACGTTTCTGGCGGCGCTCGAACTGACGCGGCAGGGACGGACGGATCTGGCGCAGTTCGATGCGTTCGCGCCGGTGCTCGTGCGCGCCAGATGACCGATCCCCAGCTCGTCCGCGAAGTCGAAGCGATCGTCTTCGCCGCCGAGCACCCCGTTACCCTTGCCGAAATCGCGCGCCACGTCTCCGAGCCCGGCGATATCGCCGCCGCACTCGCCGACCTCGCCGCGAGCTATGCGCCGCGCGGGATCGTCCTCGTCGAGCGCGGCGGGCGCTGGCTGTTCCAGACCGCTCCCGACCTCGGCCACCTCCTTCGCCGGACCCGAGAAGCGCCGCGCAAATTGTCGCGGGCGGCGGTCGAGACGCTCGCGATCATCGCCTATCACGAGCCCGCGACCCGCGCCGAGATCGAGGATATCCGCGGCGTCGCGGTGTCGCCAGGGACGGTCGACGTGCTCATGGCGGCGGGGTGGGTCCGCCCCGCCGGCCGCCGCGAGTCGCCCGGCCGCCCGCTCCAATTCGCGACGACGCCGGGATTCCTCGCCGATTTCGGGCTCGCCGATCGCCGCGATCTCCCCGGGGTCGCCGACCTGCGCGCAGCGGGGCTGCTCGACCGCGTGCCGCCCGGCGCTTCCACTGGCGAAATCGCCGACGCTGGCTTACATAGCGAGCGATAGGGTCGTGTCGCGGCCCGGATCGTGGCCCCGCGGGGGCTAAGGCGGAGTTTCAGATCATGGGTTCGTTCAGCCTCGTCCATTGGCTCATCGTCATCCTCGTCGTCATCCTGTTGTTCGGGCGCGGGCGGATTTCGGATTTGATGGGCGACATGGCCAAGGGCATCAACAGCTTCAAGAAGGGGCTGGCCGACGACGGCACCCCCCCGGCTTACCCGCCGCCGCCGCAGGGCTATGCGCCGCCGCCGGCCTACGCCCCGCCGCACATTGCGCCCCCTGCGCCTGTCGTTCCCCCCGCGCCGGTGCACGACGAGGTTCCGCGGAGCTAGGGCGTCTAGCGGACCGGTCCGATGTTCGGCATCGACTCCTCCGAATTTCTCCTGATAGCGATCGTCGCGCTCGTCGTGATCGGGCCGAAGGATCTGCCGCGCGTGATGCGGATGGTCGGCGGCTGGGTCGGGCGCGGGCGGGCGATGACACGTCACCTCCGCAGCGGCTTCGACACGATGATGCGTGAGGCCGAGCTCGAGGAAATGCAGAAGCAGTGGGCGCAGCAGAACGCCGATATCATGGCGGCGACGACGGTCGCCCCGGTCGCGCCGCATGTTTACGATGCGCCGGTGGTCGCGTCGCCTGCTGCATCGCCCGTGCCGAACATCTACGATATGCCGGTCGCGACGCACGCACCCGCCACCGGGATCGCAATGACCGGTCCGCGCCCGTCGCCCGCCGCGATCCTTGCCCATGCCGACGTCGCCGAACCCGCGATCGCCGCCGAGCCGCTTCCCGCCGTGCATAGCGAACCTGTACCCCCGACGGCAGCGCCATGAGCGAACTCGACGACAGCAAGGCGCCGCTGATGGAGCATCTGGTCGAGCTGCGGAAACGGCTGCTCGTCAGCCTCGTCGCGCTCGTCGTCGCGTTCGGTATCGCCTTCACCCAGTCGAAGACGATTTTCGCGTTTCTCGTCCAGCCGCTCGTCCGTGCCGAAGGGCCCGGAGCGCACACGCAGTTGATCTTCACCAAGCTTTACGAGGCGTTCTTCGTCCAGGTGAAGGTCGCTGCGTTCGCGGCGCTCGTCATTGCCTTCCCGATCATCGCCAACCAGATCTGGGCATTCGTCGCGCCCGGCCTCTACAAGAACGAGAAGCGCGCGTTCCTGCCGTTCCTGATCATGACTCCGGTATTGTTCACCGCCGGGGCAGCGCTCGCATATTACGTCGTCGCCCCGATCTCGTTTAGATTCTTCCTCAAGTTCAACGACAACGGCGCGACGACCGGATTTGCTCAGACCGCGCTGCCGGCGATGAACGACTATCTGTCGCTGATCATGCATTTCATGGCGGGGTTTGGCATCGCGTTCCTCCTGCCGGTGCTGCTGATGCTGCTCGAGCGCGCCGGGATCGTGACGCGCACCCAGCTCAAGGCTGGACGGCGCTACGCAATCGTCGGGGCGTTCGTCGTCGCCGCGGTGCTGGCTCCACCCGATGTCGTATCGCAATGCCTGCTCGCGGTGCCGCTGATCGCGCTCTACGAGGCGTCGATCATCGGAATCTGGTTCAGCGAGCGCAAGCGCGCCCGCGACGCTGCTGCACTGCCCGCTATCGTACCGTAGTGCACCATCCCTGACATTCGTACAGAAAAGGCCCACAACCGGGGGGATGGTTGCGGGCCTTTCTAATAATTTGGGTCCGACCGCATTCGGGGGGGATGATGCGGCCGGACCCTTGGGAGGACAGCGGGAGCGGGGGGGCATATACCGCTGTCCAGTCTTCTAAACGGACATGCCCGTTCGGGGTTCCGCGCCCCGCGAAGTTTTTTTGCGGTGCATCAAAACGCGATCTTCGGAGCGATGGAACCAGCCGAAACGACCGCGCGTCTTCCGGTTACGTAACCATTGAAAAGGCCGGACGATGACCGACGATACGACAAAGTTCTGGGACATGATCGACGATCTCCGCGTCGCGATGCTGACGACCGAAACGGCGAACGGCCTCGAAAGCCGCCCGATGAGCGCGTATGTCGACAAGGATGCCGGCGACATCTGGTTTATCACCAAGATCGACAGCAACAAGACCGAGGAGATCAAGGACGACGCCAAGGTCAACCTCGCTTTCGCCAATTCGTCGTCGAACAAGTACGTCTCGGTTACCGGCACCGCACGCGTCGTCCGCGACCCGGCGAAGCAGAAGGAATTGTGGAACCCGTTCGCCGAGGCTTGGCTGCCCGAGGGCCCCGAGGCGCCGACGACGGGCCTGATCCACGTCACCCCCGAGCATGCGACGATCTGGGATTCGCCGGGCAAGCTGGCAATGCTCGTCAAGGTCGCCAAGGCGAATCTGACGCAGACGCCGCCGAAGGACGACAAGGTCACGCACGTCACGCTGTAAAGCGTCTTTCATCCCGGCGAAGCAGGCCTTCGCCGGGATGACAGCACCGATCGCGGCGACTACACCGCCGGGATGCACGGCAAACGAATTCTGCTCATCGTCGGCGGCGGCATCGCCGCATTCAAGGCGCTCGAACTCGTTCGGGCGCTGCGCCGCGAGGGGGCGACGGTCACGCCCGTCCTGACCGCGGGCGGAGCGCATTTCGTGACGCCGCTCAGCCTGTCTGCGCTCGCCGCCAGCCCGGTCCACAGCGATTTGTGGAGCCTCGATGAGGGCGGCGGCATGGGGCACATCGAACTCAGCCGCAGCGCCGACCTCATCGTCGTCTGCCCGGCGACCGCCGACCTGATGGCGAAAATGACCGCGGGGATCGCCGATGATCTCGCGACCACGCTCCTGCTCGCGACCGACACGCCGGTCATCGCCGTCCCTGCGATGAACGTCCGCATGTGGACGCACGCCGCGACGGTGGCGAACGTCGCGATGTTGCGGGAACGCGGAGTGATGGTCATCGAGCCCGACGACGGTCCGATGGCGTGCGGCGAGTTCGGCCCGGGGCGACTGCCCGAGGTTCCGGCGATCGTCGCGGCGATCGCTCTGCACTTTGCGCCCAAGCCGCTGACCGGCAGGCACGTCGTCGTCACCGCCGGTCCGACGCATGAGCCGATCGACCCGGTCCGCTATCTCGCCAACCGCTCGTCGGGCAAGCAAGGCTTCGCAATCGCGGGCGCGCTGGCTGCACTCGGCGCGCGGGTGACGCTCGTCGCCGGGCCGATCGCGCTCGTCACGCCCCCCGGCTGCACGCGGATCGACGTTGAGACCGCGCGGCAGATGGCGGTTGCGGTCGAGGCGGCGCTGCCCGCTGATGCCGCAGTCCTCGTCGCCGCGGTCGCCGACTGGGGGGTGATCGCCTCGCCCGACAAGCTCAAGAAGGCGGAGGGGATGCCGCGCTTCGACATGGTCGAGAATCCCGATATCCTCGCCACGCTCGGCCACAGCCCCGACCGTCCGCGCCTCGTCGTCGGTTTCGCCGCCGAGACCAGCGAGACGGTGGCGAATGCCGTCGCCAAGCGCGTCGCCAAGGGGGCCGACTGGATCGTCGCCAACGATGTCTCGGGCGACGTGATGGGCGGCGACGCCAATACCGTCCACCTCGTCACCGCCGACGGCGTCGAGGACTGGCCGACGCTGGCCAAGGCCGAGGTCGCCCGGCGGCTCGCCGATCGCATCGCACAGGAATTCGCATGACCCCCGAAATCGTCATCGACGTCGAGATCATGCGCCACGCTGACGGCCTCGATTTGCCCGCTTATGCAACCGAAGGGGCGGCGGGGATGGACGTCGTTGCCGCGCTCGACCGCGACCTGGTTCTTGCGCCGGGCGCGCGTGCGGCGGTGCCGACCGGGCTCAAGCTCGCGATCCCCGACGGCTACGAGGTCCAGGTCCGCCCGCGGTCGGGGCTCGCGCTCAAGCACGGCCTGACGGTGGCGAACGCGCCGGGGACGATCGACAGCGACTATCGTGGCGAATTGAAGGTGCTGCTCGCCAACCTCGGCGATGCGGCGGTGACGATCACGCGCGGCATGCGGATCGCGCAGCTCGTCGTCGCGCCGGTCGTCCGCGGGCGCTGGGTCGCCGTCGATACCGTCGCCGAGGACACGGCACGCGGGAGCGGCGGGTTCGGCTCGACGGGATCGTGAGCCTCACCGACGACCAGCTCGACCGCTACGCCCGCCACATCATCCTCAAGGAAATCGGCGGCAGCGGCCAAGCGAAGCTGCTCGCCAGCAGCGTCGCGGTGGTCGGCGCAGGGGGTCTCGGCTCGCCGTGCCTGATGTACCTCGCCGCCGCCGGGGTCGGGCGGCTGACGGTGATCGACGACGATACGGTCGCGCTGTCGAACCTCCAGCGCCAGGTCCTCCACGGCACCGCCGACGTCGGCCGGGCGAAGACCGACAGCGCGCGCGACGGGCTGGCACGAATCAACCCCGACGCAGTGGTGACACCGCAGCGCGTCCGGCTCGACGCGAACAACGCCGCCGCGCTGCTCGGCGGGCACGATGTCGTTGCCGACGGATCGGACAGTTTTGCGACGCGGCTGACCGTCGCCGATGCCTGCGTCACCTTGCGGATACCCCTCGTCTCGGCTGCGGTCGGGCCGTTCGACGGGCAGCTTTCGACGTTCCGGGGATGGGAGGCCGGACTGCCGTGCTACCGCTGCTATGTCGGCAATGCCCCGGGGCGTGAAGACACGAGTTGCGCCGATCAGGGCATCCTCGGCGCGCTGACCGGCGTGATGGGGGCGATGCAGGCGCTCGAAGTTATTCGCGAGATCACCGGCTTCGGCCCGACATTGGCGGGGCGACTGTTGCTGTTCGATGCGCTGTCGATGCGGATGCGAACGTTAAATTTGGCGAAGGACCCGGCATGCCCGGCGTGCCACTAGCGATCGTCGTCAGCGAGGCCGGTCCGCGTCTTGCCACCGCGCTGACGCTCGCTGCCGCCGCCGCTGCCTTGGGGCGCGACGTCTCGATACTGTTCGACGGGGCGAGCGTCGCCGTGCTTGCGCCACCGGGGCCGTTGCTCGGCACCGCGCTCGAACTCGGTGTGCGGATGATAGCGTGCCAGACCGGACTTGCCGACGCGGGAATCGACGCCGCGCGGCTGCCGCCGGGGGTGGCGACCGGAGGGATGATCGGCTTCCTCGCGGCGTTGGGCGACGCGCAACTGCTGCTGGTTTGACGCTCGAAGCCGGCGAAGCCTTTCGCAATCCGCTTGCCGCCACCCCAAACCGAGCCTACCCGCATAATACACCTCGATGGCCACAGCTTCGCCCCGCACCGCCGTTCGCCGACCCCCGCCCAAGCCCCCGCGCGGCGGGTTTTCGGCGTTAATGATCGGGCTGCTCAAATGGGGCGGCGCGATCATCCTCCTCGCGGTCATCGGCCTCGGCATTTCGGTCGCGATCGCAATGGGGTCGCTCCCCGGTTTCGACGAGCTCAAGCGGTCGCCGAACGGCCAGTCGGTCGAGATTCGCGGCGCCGACAACAGCGTCCTCGTCAGCCTCGGGCCGAGCTACGGTGAGTGGCTGCCGTTCGCGCGCATTCCCAAGACGATGACCGCGGCGATGATCGCGGTCGAGGACCGGCGCTTTTATTACCACCCCGGGGTCGATCCGATCGGCATGGCGCGGTCGCTGCGCAGCAATGCGACGCGCGGGACGCGGCAGGGGGCGTCGACGATCACCCAGCAGCTCGCGCGCAACGTCTTCCTGACGTCGAACCAGACGTATAGCCGCAAGATCCGCGAGGCGGTCATCGCGCTCGCGATCGAGCGCAAGTTCACCAAAGAAGCGATCCTCGAACTCTACCTCAACCGCGTCTATTTCGGCGGCGGCGCATACGGAATCGACGCCGCAAGCCGCAAGTTCTTCGGCCACCCTGCCGAAACGCTCAGCCTCGAGGAGGCGGCGATCATCGCCGGGCTGGTCAAGGCGCCGAGCCGCTATGCGCCGTCGGCCGACCCGGTCCGCGCGCGCGATCGCGCCAGCGTCGTCATCAAGACGATGGAAGATTCAGGGGCGATCACCCCCGCCCAGGCCGCCGCCGCCGACTTCGCCTCGCTTCGCTTTGCGCCGCAGGAGCGCCAGTCGGGGGTGCGGTACTTCACCGACTGGGTCCTCGCGCAGGTCGAGAACCTGACCGACGAGGCGGTTGAGCCGCTGTCGGTGTCGACGACGCTCGACCCCGCCGGGCAGCGCTATGCCGAGGCCGCGATCGCCGCCGAATCGCCCGCCGGGGCGCAGGGTGCGCTCGTGTCGATGGCGCGCGACGGCGCGGTCAAGGCGATGGTCGGCGGGCGCGATTATGTCGCCTCGAACTACAACCGCGCGGTCGCGGCACGGCGGCAGCCTGGGTCGTCATGGAAGCTGTTCGACTATCTCGCGGCGATCGAGGACGGGGTCGAGCCCGACGACACGATCGTCGATGGTCCTGTCACGATCGACGGCTGGTCGCCGCATAATTTCGGCAACAGTTACGCCGGGACGGTGACGGTCCGCCATGCTTTCGCCGAGTCGATCAACACCGTCGCGGTCAAGCTCGCGCAACGTGTCGGCTTCGACACCGTCGCCGACGTCGCGCGCCGCTTCGGCATCACCACGCCGATCGACCGCCGCCCGGCAATGGCGCTCGGCGCGTCGGACGTCGAGCTGCTCGAATTGACCACAGCTTACGCCGGGGTCGCCAACCAGGGGGTCGAGACGCGGCCGTACGCGATCACGCGGATCGCCACCGCGTCGGGCAAGGTGCTCTACACCCGCGAGGCGCCGAGCCCGCGCGTCCTCGTCGCGCCGTACGTCGCGGCGAAGATGACCGACCTTCTCAAGGCGGCGGTCGAGACCGGGACCGGGCGCAACGCGCAGATCGGGCGGCCGCTCGCGGGCAAGACGGGCACGACGAGTAGCTATAAGGATGGCTGGTTCATTGGCTTCACCAACGAACTCACCACCGGCGTTTGGATGGGACGCGACGATGCCAAGCCAGTTGCGAGCCTGCAGGGCGGGCGGGCCCCGGCGCGGGCGTTCGCCGCGTACATGGCGCGCGCGGTCGGCGGCACCCCGCCCGCACCGTTGACCACCGACGTCGCGGCGCCCGACTTGGGTCTCGAACCCGACGACCAGGTCTATGGGCTGGTGCCCGACTCCGCTGCGCCGGGGGTGACGTCGGACAACAGCGGCGAGGTCGACGTCCAGCCGCGCCGCCGCGATCCGGCTCCGGGGGATGAGGACCAGCCGCGCCTCGACGACCGTTGGCTCAACGACACGCTCAATGCGCCCGCGCCGCGGCAACAGCGGACCCCAGATCCGTATTAGCGCTGTCCTACACCCGCCCGCCCATGCGACGTTCGCGGATCAAGTCGCCACCGGGCGGCGTCGAACGTTCTTTCTCATCGTGAGGGCCGGCCCGTTACAGTCTGGGGCCGACGTGCGACCGGGCAGCAACGAAGGTCAAAAAGCACCGTCGTTTGTGTGAACTTATTTTGAACTTAGCAGCGGATTTGCCCATTCCGCCCCAACCGTCGGGTCGGTTTCAGCCGCGATCCGTGCCGGGTTGACGCCGCCGCCGAGCCGCCGCCACGCCCAGATCGCCGCGCCGCGAACGACCGTTGCAGGATCGTCGAGCAGTATCCCCAGCGGGCCGAGCAACGCCGCGTCGCCGCTATTCCCCGCCGCGATGGCGACGTTGCGGACGAAGCGGTCGCGCCCGATCCGCTTGACCGGCGACCCGGCGAACACGGCGCGGAAGCCCGCGTCGTCGAGCGCGAGCAGGTCGGCGATCGCCGGTCGGACGAGCTCGGCGCGCGGGGCGAAGGCGATGTCGTGCGCCGCGACCGCGAACTTATTCCACGGACAGACGCTCAGGCAGTCGTCGCAGCCATAGATACGGTTGCCGATCGCAGCCCGGAACTCGACCGGGATCGGCCCCTTGTGCTCGATCGTCAGGTACGAGATGCAGCGACGTGCATCCAATTGATAAGGTTGGGGAAAAGCGTCGGTCGGGCATGCGCGCTGGCACGCGTCGCAGCTGCCGCAACGGTCGCGGCCGGGCGGCGACGGGGTCAAGTCCAGCGTCGTATAGATCGCGCCGAGGAACAGCCACGACCCGTGGTCGCGCGATACGAGGTTGGTGTGCTTGCCCTGCCAGCCGAGCCCGGCGGCCTCGGCGAGCGGCTTCTCCATCACCGGGGCGGTGTCGACGAAGACCTTGAGCGGGGCAGGGGCCTCCCGCGCGAGCCAGCCGCCGAGGGCCTTCAGCCGCCGCTTGACGCTGTCGTGATAGTCGCTGCCCAGCGCATAGACCGAGATCGCGGCGTGTCCCGGTTCGTCCGCCAGCCGCAGCGGGTCGAGCGCGGGGGCGTAGCTCGTGCCGAGCATGATAACCGAGCGGACTTCAGGCCAGAGGGCGGCGGGCGTCACGCGGCGGTCGACGGTCTCGGCCATCCAGATCATGTCGCCGTGGCGGCCGTCGGCGAGCCAGTCACGGAGGCGGGCTCCGGCGAGCGGGGCGGCGGTGGCGGGGGCGACGCCGATTGCGGCGAAGCCGTGGGTGAGCGCGGCGGCGGCGAGGCTAGCGGTAAAGTCGCCCTGCTTCCCCTTCCCTTCAGGGGAGGGGCGAGAGCCGTCGCGCTTGCGACGGCCCGGGGGTGGGGCCGTAACGAGCCGAGCGGCGTGTGGTGACTCCCCCACCCCCGGCCCCTCCCCTAAAGGGGAGGGGAGCAGGTCGGGATCTGGCCCGTCACCAGTCGAGCTTGTCATAATGACCCGGCGGCGGCAGGCCCTCCATCCGCTCGCCGAGCAACGGACGAAACGTCGGGCGCGACTTGATCGCCGAATACCACTGCCGCGCCGCGTCGTGACCGTCCCAGTCGATCCCGCCGAGATAGTCGGCGACCGAGACCTGCGCCGCCGCGGCGATGTCGGCGAGGCCGAACGCGGGGCCCGACAGCCAGCGGCGGTGGTCGAGGATGAAGTCGAGATAGTCGAGATGCGCTTCGGCTGCCCTTGCCGCGGCGCGGATGACCTTGGCGTCGGGGGCGGTGCGTTCGAAGACGCGCTTGAACATCCGCTCGCCGAGGAGGGGGACGACGACCTCGGCGTAGAACTTGCCCTCGAACCACGCGACCATCCGGCGGGTTTCGGCGCGCTCGGCCGCCCCCGATCCGAGCAAGGGCGAGCGGTCGACCGTCTCCTCGAGATACTCGCCGATCGCCCCCGAATCGGCGAGGACCAGCGCCCCGTCGCGCAGCACCGGGGTCTGCCCGGTGGGATTGAGCTCCATGAAGCTGTCCCGCCGCTCCCACGGCAGCTCGACGACGAGTTCGACCGCGACGCCCTTCTCGGCGCACTGGAAGCGGACCTTGCGCGAGAACGGACACAGCGCGAATTGATGGAGTTGCCACATAACCGTCTTACTAGCGTCGCCCGCGGCCGCGGGTCACGGTCTAAGTTCGATCCAGGCCGGAGCGTGGTCGCTCGACTTGTCGCCGGCACGGGCGTCGCGGTCGACCCCGGCGGCGGCGAGGCGGGGGGCGAGCGCCTCGCTGAGCAGCAAATGGTCGAGCCGCATCCCGGCATCGCGGGGGAAGGCGTTACGGAAATAGTCCCAGAAGGTGAACATCGGCTCGTCGGGGTTGAGCGTTCGCAGTGCGTCGGTCCAGCCCTGCGCGACGAGCGCGGCGTAGGCAGCGCGCGCCTCGGGCTGGATCAGCGCGTTGCCCTTCAAAGCACCGGGGCGGTAGATGTCGAAGTCGGTCGGGACGACATTGTAGTCGCCAGCGAGGACCACCGGCAGCCCGCTGGCGAGAAGCCCGGCGGCGTGTGTGGCGAACGCGTCGAACCACGCCAGCTTGTAGTCGAACTTCGGCCCCGGCCACGGATTGCCGTTGGGCAAATAAAGTCCGCCGATCAGCACGCCGTCGACCGCCGCCTCGATGTAGCGGCTCTGGGCAGGATCGGGGTCGCCGGGGAAGCTGCGCCGGGTGACGACGGGGGCGCTGCCGCGGGCAAGAATGGCGACGCCGTTCCAGCTTTTCTGCCCGTGCCACACCGCGCCATAGCCTGCGGCCTCGAGCGCTGCAGCGGGAAAGCGCTCGTCGGGGGCCTTCAGCTCCTGCAGCGCGACCGCGTCGGGCTTGGCGCGGTCGAGCCAGTCGATCAGGTTCGCCAGCCGCCCGTTGATGCCGTTGACGTTGTACGTCGCGATCTTCACCGGCAGGGGCCAGGGACGAGTTCGTAGACGTGAACGTACGCCACTCGAAGCACCGACGGGTTCGGCGTGTCGGTAATCGGATACCCCGAGCCGAGCGCGAGATTGACCAGCGGGTACAGCGGGCGCGTGTGCTGCGGCGGCGTCGGGATCTCCCACACTGGCTGGCGGTCGAGATAGAAGGTCGTGACGTCGGGGGCGACGCGGACGCCGTAATTATGGAAGGCGGTCGTCAGGCTGTCGGCGGGCACCTTGTTCCAGTGGAGGCCGCCGGGGCCCTTATCACCGGGCCAGACGTGCCAGCCGCTCTGGAAGCCGCCGGTGTTGTGGCCGTAATACTCGATCGCGTCGAGTTCGACCGACGGTGTCGTGTCGCCGTTGACGATGTGGGTGCCGAGCCAGAATGCCGGCCATGTGCCCGGCCCCGGCGGCAGCTTCATCCGCGCCTCGAAATAGCCGTAGCGAACCCCGGGGCCGGTGCCGGTTGCGTCACCTGCTGCGATTAGTCCCGAGGTCCAGTGTCCGGCGGCGTCGCGGCGCGCGGTGATCGTCAGACCCTCGGCATCGCGTCCGAATGGTCCGCCAACGCCTGGATCGACAAATGCAGCATCGCCGAAGTCGCCGTTCCACGGGGTATGCGCGGTCCAGCGCGCGCCGTCGGCCAGCGTATGCGGCGCGATCGCCAGCGTCTTGAAGTCCTCCGTGAACACCGGCCGCAACGCACACATTGCAAGCGGGGTCATCGTCGCCTGGGCACCGCAGGTCGACAGCAGGAGCGCGGCGACGGTGGCGCGGATCATCTTGCGGCCATGAGTTCGCGGCTCAGCTCGACATGGCGGCGGACATAGCCCTCGGCATCGAGCCCGGCGGCGACAAGATGCGCCTGCGCTCGCTGCGCCATCGCGGTCGCAACGGCTGGATCGGCGGCGACCTCGCGCAATGCCGCGCGCAACGCCGCCGCATCGCCGACCGGAACGTAGCGGACAGCATCGTCGCCGAAGTAGCCCCGCAGTCCGCCGACGTCGGTCGCGACGACCGGCAGTCCGGCGAGCACCGCCTCCTCGACGACGGTGATCCCGCTGGCGTGGTGGTTGGCGGACAGCGGCACGCACATCATCGTCGCGCGCGCCATCGCCGCCGCGAGGTCGGCGTTGGTCCGAAGCTTGCCGATGACGACGTTCGGGGCATCGCAGGCGAGGGTCCGGTCGATCGTGCCTGAGAACACTTCGACTGCAATATCATCGGTCCCCCGCGCCGCCGCAACGAGCGTTGCCCAGTCGCGATGCCGGTCGTTGCCGAGCGCGATGACGCGGATCGGGCGGTTCTCGCGGACGGCGGGTTCGAGCGGGTGCTCGGCGGGGATACCAAAGGGGATCATTTCGGCACGCTTGCCCGGGAACAGGCCGCGCGCGATTGCGAGGTTATCGTCCGACAGCGTCGTCAATACATCGACCCGCTGGATCAACCGCCGGAACATCGCGCGGCGGAGCGGGTCGAGCCGCGCCCAGCGGTCGTACAGCCAGACCGCTTGGCCGATCAGCTTCGGTCCCGGTGGCAGCACCCACGCGACCCCGAGGAATTGCGATTCGGTGTGCGTCCAGACGACGTCGGCCTGCGCCATCGCCGCGCGGTGCCGCCACGCGTGGACGAGGTCGAAGCCGAGAATGACGCGCAGCGCGAGTCGGACGAACTGCGCGAAGTAGGTCTCCGGACCCGAGCGCGAGAACGTGACATTGCAGCCCATCCGCTCGGCGCGGCCATATCCATATGGGGTATCGTCGTTGATCCCGACGAGCGATCCCGCCGCCCGCGCCGCGCGCCACTGGTCGACGTCCTTGTCGCGCGCCAGATGGACGAAGACGTTGAGCCGCGCGGTCACCGCTGGCGTCTTTCGCCTGCGGCTTCGAACTGCACCGCGCCGCGAAGCTGGACCCGTCGATTGGCGCGCATCGGCGACGCCGCCGCTGCGCGCGAGGCCAGCGCGGCACCAGCGAAGATAGCGAACAACGCGGTCGGGTCGGGCCCGGCGGCAACGAGCGACGCGACGAGCAGGAACGACATTGCCGCCCACATCGCGGCGGTGCCGATGCGCGCCCGCTCGTCGTCGAGGCCGGGCTCGTCGTCCCGGCGCGGACGCACGAGCCGCCACAGATACACCGCGAAGGCCACCGTCCCGACGACGCCGGTCGAGCCGAGGATGGCGGTGGCGATGCTCGACGAGCGGAAGCTGCCGGGCCCGATGCCGAGGCCGTCGGACGCGAGGAACACTGTCCACCCCTGCCGCGCCCAAAAAGCGCGCTGGAGGCCCGAAGATGATCCCTGTTTCTTCGTGACGACGGCGTCGAAGATGTGGACGAAGCTGTCGAGCAGGCCGGGGTTGAACGAGGCCAGCAGCACGAGTCCCGCCACAGCGGCGAGGCCGACGACCGCCGCGGCGATCCACTTGCGGCCGCCGCCGCGACCCAACGCCAGCACCAGCCGGACGCCGCCGTATCCCGCAAGCCCGACATAGGCGCTCGACGATGTCGAGGCGATCAGGATGAGCAGCAGTGCCAGCGCGATCGGCCCGGTCCGGCGCGGGCTGACCCTCAATGACCAGCACTCGAACATGAAGACGAACCAAACCAGCCCGAAGATGGCGAACGACGACGGCTCGGGCTGGATGCCGCTGATGCGCAGGAAGCCGCCGACCTCTTCGTCGAGCTGGGCGTAATGCGCGTTGCGGAAGAAAGTCAGGATTTCGCCGATGGCTCCGCCCTTGCCGACGACCGACATGATGCCGAACACGACATGCGCCCACGCGGTGTAGACTCCGGCGTCGACCAGCGCGCGCAGGCCGCGCGAGTCGCGACACGCGATATACCCGCCGACTGCGCACAACAGCGTGCCGACCATGTAGACCGCGGTGGTGATGTTCTGCGACGTCGGGGCGAGTTCGACCGTGGCGAACAACGTGCCGTTGCCCTGTCGCATCGGCGCAACTTCGATCACCCCGGCGAACAACCGCGGACCGACGAACGCCATGACGAACCCGTAAAGCACGAAGACCGCGAGCGGCAGATTCTCACGCAGCGAATCACCAGCAAGATCGCTCTGGCCGCTGCCTGGCACGACGATCCGAAGGATGAGGAATAACAAAGCGATATTGACCGGCGGAACCGACGACCCGCCAAGTGCGGGCAGGATGAATGCCGCCGATCCGCCGAACAACGATGACACGATGACGACGACGAACATCGCAACGACACTGGCACGCAGGAATAAAGCGATGCCGACGGCGATCAGGATCACGCCGAAGATCGTCGGCACCATCGGAAGTTATCCGGCCAAAGCGGCGCGGATCCCCGCGTCGAAATGTTCCGGAGCGAAGCGGGCGGCGTCGGCAACCGCTGCGGCGGGGTCGAAGTGCGGCAGGAAACGCTCCATCGCCTGAACGCCCTCGATCAGGCTCGCGACCGTCTGCTCCTTGAAGAATAGCCCCGACCGTCCCTCGACGACGCTGTCGCGGATACCGCCGCGTCCGTAGGCTAGGACCGGCCGGCCTGACGCCATCGCCTCGACCGGCACGATCCCGAAATCCTCCTCGGCGGTGAAGACCAAGGCACGGCATTGGGCGTAGGCGGCACGGAGCGCAGTGAAGTCGAGCCGGTCGACGATCGTGATGTTCGGCTTGGCCCGGCGGCGCAGCTCCTTCTGGATGTTGCCGTCACCGACCATCAACAGGGGGAGCCCGAGTTCGTTGAAGGCATCGAGCGCGATATCGGCGCGCTTGTACGGGGTCATCTGGCCGACCCACAGGTAGCGCGGCTCGACATCGTCGCGCGGGCGGAACAGGTCGACCTCGACCGGCGGGTGGACGACGCTCGACTCGCGGTGCCAGACGCGGCTGATCCGCTTCTGGATGAAAGTCGAATTGGCGACGAAGGTGTCGACCCGCGCCGCCGAGATGACGTCCCAGTTGCGGACGCCGTGGAACAGCCACGGGATCGCCAGCTTCGACAGCCCCGACGTCGTCGATAGATAGTCGTGGTAGTGGTCCCACAGATACCGCATCGGCGAGTGGCAGTAACACAGGTGCAGCGCATCGGGCGGGGCGATAACCCCCTTCGCTGGCCCGGATTCGCTGCTGATGACCAAATCGTAGCCGCGCAGGTCGAGCTGTTCGAGCGCGAGCGGCATCAGTGGCAGGTACTTCTGGTAATGCTTCGCCGCTCCGGGGAGCCGGTTGATGAACGTCGTCTTCACCGGGCGTCCGCGAATGATCTCCGACATCTTGCCCGGGACATAGACGTGGGTGAAGATATCGGCGTCGGGGAACAGCTTGATCAGCCGCTCGATCACGCGCTCGCCGCCGCGCATCCCGACAAGCCAATAATGCACGATCGCGACGCGCGGCTTGGCCGGCAAAATATTAAGCCCCACGAACTGCCCCAAGCATCACCGGTAATATGTCTTATAGTGTTCGAAATACGCGGTTTGGTCGCTCGCGCCGTATTTCGCCTGTCGCCGCATATCGATGTTGGTCAGGACAACGCCGGTCGTCTTGAGCGCCTTGATCGACAATAATCGCATCGCGGCGCGCACCGCATGGTCAGCGGTCGACCGCCAGCGCACCAGGAGCAAGGTCGCGTCGGCGAGCGCGACGATCGAGCGGGTCTCGGCGACGGGCAGCAGCGGCGCGGTGGCGATAACGACATAGCTGAAGCGGATCCGGAGCTGGGTGAACAGGTCCTCGACCCGTGTGCCGAAGACAAGTTGATCGCCGCGGTCGCTCGCGGCGTCGGCGAGGAGCAGGCCGAGCCCGGTCGCTTCGTCGAAGACGATCGCCTCGTCGAGCGAGGCCTTGCCCTCGAGAATGTCGACGATGTCGGTGCGGCGGCTCGAGAGACCGAAGGCGGTGGCGACTCCCTGTTCGCGAACGTCGCAGTCGACGAGGATCGTCGTCTCGCCCGACAACGCCAGGCCGCGGGCAAAGCATGCCGCGGTCATCGCGATGCTCTCGCCCGGAAGTGACGACGTGACGGCAATGACGTGCGGCACCTCGCCGGCGGCCTGGCGCAGGGTCTCGCGTAGGCTGCGGAACACCTCGGCGAAGCCGGACTTGGGGTCGTCGAAGATGAGGTCGACCGGCGACGTCGACCGCGGCATGACGCTTGTCGGCAGCGGGATCCCGCCGAGATACGCCAGCCCAAGCCGCCGCTCGACGTCCTCCGACGTCGTCAGCCCGGTAAACTGGAGTTCGGTCAGGATCGCGACGGCGATGCCGAGGCCCACGCCCAGAACGGCGGCGACGATCAGGCTGAGAAGGACCTTCGGGCTGCTCGGCATCAGCGGCGGCTCGGCATTCGAGAGCAGCCGCGCATCGGCGTGTTCGGTCCCGTCCTGTGCGACCGATTCCTTGTAGCGGTTGAGATAACTCTCGTAGACCGCCTGCGATGCCTTGGCGCGGCGGTCGAGGTCGTTGAGACCTGCGAGCGAGCGATTGGTGTCGGCAAGCCCGCCGCGTGCCGTCGCAAGACTTCCTGTCAACGAATCGAGACGTTGCTGCGAGACACTGACCCGCGCCTCGAGGTTCGAGATGATGCGTCCGATCTCGTTCTTAATCTGCCCCTGAACGTCGGCGAGTTCGCTACGGGTCTTGGCGACATCGGGATATTGCGCGCCGTAGCGATCGGTCAGGGTCGCGAGCCGCCCGCTGACTTCGGCCTCGCGCTCGCGCAACCGCCCGACTACGGTCGAATCAAGCGCCTCGCCGGCGTCGCCGCCGTTCGAACCGCCGCGAAGCTGGGCGCGGGCGGTGTTGAGCCGGGCGCGGTCTTCCACCGCCTGCGCGCGCGCGGTCGTCACCGCGAGATTGTACGACGAAATTTCCTGCTCGGTCAGCGACGAGCCCGATGTGCTGAGCAGGTTATGCGCGATCCGGTAGCCCTGGACTCGCTCGGCGTCGCTCTGTGCCTGACGCTGAAGACTATCGAGCCGCGATGACAGCAGCGTGATTGCCGAGCGGTTCTGGTCGGTCTTCCGGCGAAGCTGACCAGCGATATACTGCCGCGCAAATTCGTTGGCGATGCTGGCGGCGTCGGTTGCCGATGCCGCGTTGTAGGTCACATCGAGCGCGAATGTCTGGTCGGAGCGCGTCACCTTGAGGTTGGACTGGAGCGTGTCGACGATCGCGCGCTGGGTTTCGGCGGGTGACCTGACGCGCGGTGCAGCGCCGCCCAGCCCGACCGCCGTCCGCAGACCCGCAGCGATCCCGGGGGAGGCTTTGGTCGTGGGATTGAACGCGGGGTTGGCGTCGAGTTGCAGCGCCGCGGCGACGCTTTCGGCAAGCGCGCGCGATTTAAGCACCTCGACCTCGGTATCGGCCCGGTCGGCGTTGGGCAGCTCGGATCCTGCCTGTGCCGAGGTCGGCGCGATCTGGTCGTCGCGGGTGTTGAGCACGATTTCGGCGGTTGCCGAATAGACGTATGGCTGGTGGGTGACGAACAGCGCTGCGGCAGCGACGACAGCGATGGTGACGCCGAATAGCAGGCCAAGGCGGCGGCGCAGCGCGGCGATGAAGTGACGGAAGTCGAGGCGGTCGGCGCTCGGCCGGTCTGACCGGCGACGGTCGGATACGGCAACGGCACCCTCGCGCCGCTCCGGGGTACGATAGGGCTCGAGCGCGGTCATTAGCGCTGCACCGTCAATTGGAGCAGCACGTCACTGCCACGATACGGCCGCGCGCCGGCACCGCGGCTCGTCTGATCGCGGAAGTCGTACTGGACGCCGAGTTGAAGGGTGCGGTTGATCATATAGCGGACACCCGCACCAGCCGAGACCCGCCGGTCGCGGCGATCGGACCCGCGATACGCTTCGCGAAGATAGTCGGCGCGGAGATTGACCAAGAGATTGCGCAGCACTTCATAGTCAGCCTTCGCCCCCGCCCCGTCGGCAACGATTCCGGCGACATTGGCGATCGGACTCGGCTCGATCGACCGGTTGGCCGTTGCCGTAACCGCCAGCAGTGTCGTCGGATTCCACACGATCCGGGCGTCATAGTTCACTCCCTCGATCGTAGGAAATACGGCCGCGCGGTACGATTGCCGAAGATAACCCGCGGTAATCTGTCCGGTGGTAACGCTGGATACACCAAAACGGACCCCAGCGAGCGTTGTAAAACCATTCGAGTCGAGTGGTGCCAAGCCTGGTAAAGTATTTGTATACGATGAATCGTTAAAGCTCGCCGACGTTACTGCACTAATCGCCGGGGTTAGCGGAAAGTTAAGCTCGACGAGCGCAGTTGTAGCGCGGTGGTCGCGGTAGCGTTGCGAAAAAAATTGGTTACCAACCTGTGCATCGTTGTAGCGATAATCGTCGAGGTCGAGTCGGCCCTTGGCCGTCACCGCGCCGGCCGTCGTCGTCAAAGAGATATGTCCCCCCGCGTCGTAGAAGATGATTGGACGGCTGCCCGCCACGACATCGCCCGACGAGCCGCGAGTTTCGGCGCGGCGCCCGAACAAGGCATCGAGTTCGACCACCATATTATGGGTCACGTCGACGCGGGCGAGGGCATCGACGCCGTAGCGCTCGTTGTTTTCGCTGTGGATGCGGGCAAATCGCTCGATCTCGGCGTCGCCGGTAAAGCGGAGGAAATTCTGGCTCCAGCCCGACTGGACCGTGATTTTCGGACCGATCTGGAGGAACCCGTCGCCGGTCCCCGTCGCCCGATCGAAGACATTGGTGTCGTAGATCGTGCCGACCGTCAGCGATGGGTAGATGCGGAAGCCGCCAGCCGGGATGCCGAGCGCATCGAGTTCAGGCCGCTCGCGCGCAAGGACGATGTTGTCGCGATCGACGCTGACGAATTCGGAGGAGACCGCCGCGGCGATCGGGCAGCACAGCAGAAAGACTATCGCCCCAACCCGCCTGCCGCCTGCCACCGTGTGCCTCACTCCGCCCCCGTGCCGCGTATCCGCTTGTGACAAAGCCGATCGGCGCCACCCTGTCCACCGCGCCGGTTGGTTAGCGGGCGGCGGACCGCCTTCCCCGGCTTCGGGCAAGCGTCTAGGCTGCTCCGCGTGATTGGCGAAAACCTACCGGCCGAGCCGCCGATTTCTGCCCGTACCGGCAGCGGTGCCGCATGGCTGATCAGCTCACGCTTCGCCACGCGCGGGGTCGACCTCGCGACGCTGGCGATCCTCGCGCGGCTGCTCGATCCTGCGGCATTCGGTCTCGTCGCGATTGCGATGACGCTGCTCCTGATCGTCGAGGCGGTTTTCGAATTGCCGATCCTCCAGGCGCTGGTCCGGATCGAAATTCTTGAACACGGCCATTTCGACACCGCCTTCACCCTCGGCGTCATTCGCGGCGGCGTCCTCGCGCTGGTGATGGCGCTGTGCGCATGGCCGTTCGCGCTGATCTACGGCGACCACCGCCTTGCGCCGCTGATCTGCGTCCTCGCGTTCGCGCCGGCAATGCGCGGGGTCATAAGTCCGCGCATGGCGATCTTCGCGCGGCAGATTAATTTCCGTCGCGACTTCGTCATCGAAATCGTCGGCAAGGTCGCGGCGTTGATCGCGGCAGCGACGGTCGCCTTCACCACCCACAGCTATTGGGCAATCGTCGCCGGGACCGTCGCGACGCCGACCATAACCGCGGCGGCATCGTTCGGCTTCGCACCGTACCGCCCACGCCTGTCGCTCAGTCATTGGCCGGCGTTTCGCTCGTTTCTCGGCTGGAGCAGCGCGGCACAGGTGCTCAGCGCGATCAGCTGGCAATGCGACCGCCTCCTGCTCGGCCATTTCACGACACCCGCCGGTCTCGGCCGCTACGCGCTGGCGAGCGATCTCGCGGCGTTTCCCGAAACCGCGCTCGTCGTCCCGGTCGGGCGGCCGCTGATGGCGGCGTTCGCGCTAATTCGGAACGACGATACCCGGCTGCGCCTCGCGTATCTTAAGGCGTCGAGCACGATCGTGCTGCTCGGGCTGCCGCTGTGCCTCGGGCTCAGTCTTCTCGCCGATCCCGTGGTCAGGCTGCTGCTCGGCGGTAAATGGCTGGCGGCGATCCCGTTGTTGCGCTGGCTGGCGCTGGCGTCGGTACCGATGCTCGCGGTGGCGCCGTTCGCTGGTCTCGCGATGGCCGAGGGCCGGACCGAGATCCTGTTCAGGCAGAAAGTCATCGAGGCAGCCTTCAAGATACCCGCAATCGCACTGGCGGCGATGACCTTCGGCATCGCGGGCGTCATCGCCGTCCGGATCGTCACGAGTGTTATGCTCGCCTTCGTGACAATGGCGCTCGTCCGGCGGATCAGCGGGGTCACCGTCGCGCGCCAGCTTACTGGCGTCGCGCGACCGTTCGCGAGCGGCGGCGCGATGGCGCTGACGCTGGCGTTGGTTACTCCGCGATTGGCGGCGATCCAGTCGCCGGTCCTGCTCGGTGCGGCGCTCGCAGGAACCGTTGCGCTCGGTGCGTTGGTCTATTCCGGGAGCGGGATTGTGCTGTGGCAGCTTGCCGGACGTCCCGATTGCCTCGAAGCGCAGATCATCGGTCGTCTTCGGCGGATGAGTCGGCGCCTTCGCCGCAAGGGACCGCACTTCCAGACGTAGACAGGGATGCAGCGAGCCGGCTGAAGTCCATGTAAAGCAAGCGTTAACGGCCATCGGTGCTTGGTTCAATTGACACGGGCCGCTATCCTCGCGCCCGCAACGGCAGGATAGTCTGGATACGATGTTCACCCGATCGATACTGTTCGCCGCCGTCGCGATGCTGATGCTGGGAGCGGCGGCGAATGTCGCGCCGCCGGTGGCCGCCCCGGTGCCGAGCATTGCCGCATACCACCTCGCGCCCGGGGACAAGTTGCGGATCACGGTCTTCGGCGAGGAGCGTCTATCGGGCGAATACAGCCTGACGCCCGCGGGTAACGTCGCCTTCCCGTTGATCGGGCTCGTCCAGGCCGACGGCAAATCGGTCGAGGAGGTGCAGGCGCTGATCACCGCACGCCTCGCCGCGGGGTACGTAAACGACCCGCGGGTCAGCGCCGAGGTCATCACCTTCCGGCCGTATTACATTCTCGGCGAGGTCACTCGTCCCGGGGCGTTCCCCTTTGCAGTCGGGCTGACGCTCGACCAGGCGGTGGCGTCGGCGGGCGGGTTTACCTATCGCGCCAACCATCGGCGCGCCTTCCTGCGTCGCGCCGGTGATCCCAAGGAGCATATGGTCGATCTCCGGGCCGGCACGGTCGCGATCGCGCCCGGCGACACGATCCGGATCGGCGAACGCTACTTCTGATCGGCGCGACGAAAATAGGCGAGCGCGCCCCGGTGGAAAGACGCGCTCGCCAAATAGCGCTGCCACGATGAGCTCCGCGTCACGCGCGCGACGGCGTATCGTACGCTGCCCGTCACCACCTTGGCCCAGGTCGCGAACGGTGCGCGGGCGATCATCGGTCCGGTCGACGCGCCGCTGATTGCCCATGCCTCGCCCATCGACCCGTAATATTCGCGGATGTATCCGGTTGTTTGGCGCTCGCTGACGACCTGGTGCTCGACCTCGGCGTCGGGAACCCACCAGCCGGTGTGCCCTGCGGCGAGTATCGAGACGAAGACTGCAGTTTCCTCGCCACCACGCCGCCGTCCGGGCGCAACGCCGAGTTCGGGGTCGTACAAGAACTGCCGCTGCTCGACCGCGCGGACCGCCGCCGACGCACCGAACGGATAGCGTTCGCCTTCGATCGACAGCGGCACCGGGTCGGGTCCGAAGTCGCGCGTCGCGAGCAGATAATGGAGGTCGGCGGCGGCGTCGCGAAACCAGTTCGGCGTCGGTGGCAGCAATGCCGGGGTGATCCGGCCGGCGAACAGCGCCGCCTCGGGGTGCGCGGTGAATGCGGCATAGAACGCGGCGAGCCAGCCGGGCACGACCCGCGTGTCGTCGTCGGTCCAGACGATCAGGCGTCCGCGCGCGTGGCGTACCCCGGCGTTGCGCGCATTCGACAGACCGGCGTTCGGCTCCCAAACCCGCGTTATCGGCAGCCGGTCGGCGAAGCTGGCGATCGTCGCGGGGGTATCGTCGCTGCTGCCGTTGTCCACGACCAGGAGCTCCCACTCGAGATGTGGAGGAATGGTCATCGCCGCCATCGTCGTCAGAACATTTATCAACTCGCGCGATCGGTTCCGCGTGCAGATGATGACCGAACAATCCATCGACGATGCGTCCTCAAGAAATTCAGCCTCGGTTTCGAGTATTATCATTGCGGTTACGCTGTCAAAGCGTGGCTGGTGTCACCAAGTTCGACCGAGCCGAACATTGGTTAATACGATACGACCAGATGTTGTAGATTGAATTGGTGGCCGACCGGACTAAGATAATGCCGATGAAAGCCGTAAGTGCGACGATGGCAAGTGCCGATCCTGTGCACCGCCGCGACGACCCTCGTGTCGCCGCCGCGCCGTCGATCTTCATTGTCGTCGCGACCAAGGGGCGGCCCGGCCCGACCGCGACATTGTGCCAGTTCCTTGCCCGGCAGACTGTGCCGATCGCCGCAGTGCACATCGTCGGCAGCGAGGCAGCGGACGTCGCCGGTCTCGCCGGCTGCGTCCCCGGCCTTGCGCTCGATATCGTCGTCGCCGGAGCGGCAGGCTGCTCGCTCCAGCGCAACGTCGCGCTCACGTCGCTGTTCGACCGCGCCGATGCGCCCGCCGATGACGACCTGATCGTTTTCTTCGACGACGATTTCCGCCCCGCCGACGACTGGCTCGAACGCGCGCTCGGCGTCATGGCGCGCTCGCCCGATGTCGTCGGACTGTCGGGGACCGTCCTCGGCGACGGTGTATGCAGCGATGCGCTGAGCGAGCAGGACGCGGTCGACCTGATCGCCGGCCGGCGCCCCCCGGAGGCGCACTGGGCGTCGGGAACCAGTGAGCGCCCGATGGCCGCGCTGTACGGCTGTAACATGGCGGTCCGCGCGCGGGCCCTGCGCACCGAACGCTTCGACGAAAACCTGCCCCTCTATTCGTGGCAGGAAGACATGGACCTTGCCGGGCGGATCGTTGCGCAGGGCCGCATCATCTACACGCCCGACTGTCGCGGCGTTCATCTCGGGTCGAAGTCAGGGCGCACCAGCGGGGTCCGCTTCGGCTATTCGCAGGTCGCCAACCCGATCTATCTGTGGCGCAAGGGCAGCGTTGGTCCGTTGCGTGCGCTGCGTTTCGCCGGGCGCGCGCTGCTCGGCAATTCGGTGCGAAGCCTCCGCGAACACCGGCTGTTCGATTATCGCGGCCGATTCTCGGGCAATCTGATCGCGCTTGCCGACCTCGTTCGAGGTCGAATGGACCCGCGCCGGATCCTCGACCTGTGAGTTTCGCGCCTGCCGTTTCACTGATCGTTTCGACGCTCGGTGATGGGGCCGATCTCGCGCGGCTGTTCGATAGCCTCGACGCGCAGACTTTCCGCGATTTCGATGTCGTCATCGTCGACCAGAACGCGCACGACGGCGCCGCCGCCGCAATCGCCGCCATCCCGCGCAGCTTTCCGGTCAACCGCATCCCGACCCCGGGGATGCGCGGCCTGTCGATCGGGCGCAACGTCGGCTGGCGCGCCGCGCACGGCCGCATCCTCCTCTTTCCCGACGATAATTGCTGGTATCCCAAGGACTTCCTTGAGCGTGGCGTCGCGATCATGTCAGCGAGGAATGCAGCAATCTTAACCGGGCGCTCGGCCGACGAGGACGGCAAGACGATCCTTGGTGCGTTCGACGACGACGCCGTGCTGATCTCGCGCGCGTCGGTGTGGACGACGAGCATCGAGTGGGTGACTTTCGTCCGCCGCGACGTGCTCGAAGCGATCGGCGGCTACGATGCCGCGATCGGCGTCGGCGCGGCGACACCGTGGCAGGCGTGCGAAGGGCAGGACTTCCTGCTGCGTGCGATGGCGGCGGGCTTCGCCTGTTGGTACGATCCGGCTGTCTACGGCCACGACGTCACATGGGCCGAGCGGACGACTCCCGGGCAGATGCGCCGCAAGGCGCGCGCTTACGGTCGCGGCATGGGCTATGTCCTCGCGCTCCACCGGTTCGGGCTCGCGCAAAAGGCACGCTGGGTCGGACGATCGGCGCTCGGCGCGCTGGTGTACGCCGCGCGCCTCGACCGCGAGAAGGTCGGCTATTACCTCCAGACGATGCTCGGCCGGATCGAGGGCATCCGCGGCTACGCCAAGTCGAAGCCGCACTGATGTCCGGCGGCACGGCTGGCGTCGTCGTCAACGCGCGCTTTCGCGTCGGCCCGCAAACCGGGGTCCAGCGGGTCGCCACCGAACTCTGCCGCGCGATTGTCCCGCCGCTTGCCGAGATCGTGCCCGACCGCGACTGGGGCGGTGCGCGCAACCATCTGTGGGAGCAGCTGGTCCTGCCGCGGCGCCTCCACGGCGCGCCGTTGTGGAGCCCGTGCAATACCGGTCCGGTCGCGGTGGCGGAGCAGGTCGTGACGATCCACGACGCGGCGGTGCTCGATCATCCCGAATGGTTCTCGCCGACCTTTCGGCGCATCTACGGCATTCTGTGGCCGGCGCTGGCGCGGCGCGTCCGGCGGCTGGTGACGGTGTCGAAATATTCGCAGGAGCGGCTAGCGCAGGTTCTCGACATCCCCCGCGACCGGATCCGTGTCGTCTATAACGGGGTCGGCGACGCCTTCCACCCGGTCGCGCCCGCGCAGGCGGAGGCGGTCGCCCGCCGCTACGGTGTCGAGCCGGGCAAGTATTTTGCGACGCTCGCGACGGTCGAGCCGCGCAAGAACCTCGCGTTGGTCCACGCCGGATGGGCGGCGGCGCACGGTCGATTGCCAGCCGACTACCGGCTGCTCGTTATCGGCGGCGCGGGCAAGTCGACGATATTTGCCGCGTCGGAGACCGTGTCGAACGCGGCGACGATCCGCGCCGGTTTCGTCCCCGACGATGATCTCCCGGCACTGCTCGGCGGTAGCCTCGGGCTGCTGTATCCAAGCCGGTACGAGGGCTTCGGTCTGCCGGTCGTCGAGGCGATGGCGTGCGGCGCGCCGGTCGTGACCACCCGGCTGACGAGTCTCGGCGAGGTCGGCGGCGACGCGGCGCTCTATGTTGATCCCGACGATGTCGAGGGCATGGCAGCGCATATCCTCGCTCTGGCATCGAGCCGCGATCTCCGCGCCGATCTCGGCGCGCGCGGCATCGCAAACGCCGCCCGCTTCTCGTGGGACACGGCGGCGACGGCGATGACCGAAATCTTTCGCGACGATCTATAACCGCTCTGCGACGGGCGACCTCGCGCCGCCTTCCAATCATGCGCGCTAGCGGGTTAGGATTGCCGATGACCGATACCCTGACCGACCGCCGCAGCGACACGATCGCCGCGCTCGAACTCCTCGACACGCGGCTGCGCTGGCTGTCGTCGTGGACGGTGCACAACGCCAATCACATCCGCCCGAAGCGCGATGGTCTCAAGGTCGGGGGCCATCAGGCGAGTTGCGCGTCGATGACCGCAATCATGAGCGCATTGTATTTCCACGCGCTGCGCCCGCAGGACAAGGTCGCGGTCAAGCCGCACGCTGGGCCGGTGCTCCATGCGATCCATTACCTGCTCGGCTCGCAGTCGCGCGACCAGCTCGAGCGTTTCCGCGGGCTGGGCGGGGCGCAAAGCTATCCGTCGCGGACGAAGGACAAGATCCCCGTCGACTTCTCGACCGGCTCGGTTGGGCTGGGTGTGGCGGCGACGGCGTTCACCAGCCTGACGCAGGATTATCTGATCGCGCACGGCGCGCTCGACGCCACCGATGCCGGGCGAATGATCGCATTGATGGGCGATGCCGAGCTCGATGAGGGCAATATCTACGAATGCCTGATCGAGGGGTATAAGCACGACTTGCGCAACTGCTGGTGGGTCGTCGACTATAACCGCCAGTCGCTCGACCACACTACTGCCGATCGCATGTTCCGCCGCTTCGACGACATCTTCGAAACCTGCGGGTGGCGCGTGCTGACGCTCAAATACGGCAAGCGCCAGCGCGCGGCGTTCGATCGGCCCGGCGGCATCAGCCTGCGCGAATGGATCGACAATTGTCCCAACGTCGACTTCGCCGTCCTGACGTATCAGGGCGGCGCGGCGTGGCGGTCGCGGCTGACCGCCGATATCGGCGCGAAGCCGCACGTCGCCAAATTGCTCGCGAGCTTCGACGACGCGGCGCTCGCCGACCTGATGACCAACCTCGGCGGCCATTGCATCGAGACGCTGATCGACGCCTTCGACAGCGCCGACGATGAACGCCCGACGCTGTTCATCGCCTATACGATCAAAGGGTTCGGCCTGCCGCTCGCGGGGCATAAGGACAATCATTCGGGGATGATGAACCCGCCGCAGATCGCCGAG
Organism: Polymorphobacter megasporae; assembly: GCF_018982885.2. NCBI lineage: Bacteria > Pseudomonadati > Pseudomonadota > Alphaproteobacteria > Sphingomonadales > Sphingosinicellaceae > Glacieibacterium > Glacieibacterium megasporae. Next base: position 1,719,305 of record NZ_CP081848.1, read on the forward strand.
CTGCGCGCCAGCCTTGGGATCGCCGAAGGCGACGAGTGGGAGCCGTTCGGCGGGCTGGGCGACAACGCCGCTGCCGACCTCAAGGCGTTCATCGGGCGCAGCGCGCTGGCCAGCCGCGCCGGCGAGCCGCGTGCTCCGGCGGTCCCCGTACCTGCGCGGCTGCCGGTTCCCGACGGCGACGAGCTGTCGACCCAGACGGCGTTCGGGCGCGTCCTGCTCGATCTCGCCAAGTCGGGTGAGCAGGTGGCACAGGCGCTCGCCGACCGCGTCGTGACGACCGCTCCCGATGTCACCCAGACGACCAACCTCGGCGGTTTCGTCAACGCGCGCGGGCTGTTCCGGCGGAGCGAGCTCGGCGATGTTTTCCGCGCGGCGAAGATCCCGTCGGCGCAACGCTGGTCGGGGCACGCCGCCGGGCAGCACATCGAACTGGGCATCGCGGAGAACAACTTTTTCCTGATGCTGTCGTCGCTCGGGCTGGCGGGGCCGCATTTCGGGACGCGGCTGATCCCGGTGGGGACCGTCTACGACCCGTTCATCGCGCGCGGCCTCGATGCGCTGAATTACGCCTGCTACCAGAATGCGCGGTTCCTGCTCGTCGGCACGCCGTCGGGGCTGACCCTCGCCGCGGAGGGTGGCGCGCATCAGTCGATCAATCCGCCGCTTATCGGAATTGGCCAACCTGGGCTGACGTATTTCGAGCCCGCCTTCGCCGACGAGGTCGCGCTGCTGATGCGCCACGCCTTTGAACATATCCAGGCCGACGACGGCGGCGCGGTCTATCTCCGCCTCAGCACGCGGTCGATCGCGCAGGAGCCGCGTGTCGACGCCGGATGGGAAGCCGACGCGATCAAGGGCGGTTACTGGCTGCGGCGACCCACCGGCCCGGCGTCGGCTGCGATCGTCTTCTGCGGCGCGGTCGCTCCCGAGGTGCTCGCGGCGTACGACATTCTCGCGGAGGATATTCCCGGGCTCGGCGTGCTTGCGGTGACCTCGCCCGACCTGCTTCACCGCGGCTGGTCGGCGCGGCGGGCGGCGCGCTGGACCGGAACTCCGCCGGTCGAGTCACACGTCGAAACCTTGCTGTCGGCACTCGCGCCGCATGCAGGTGTGGTGACGGTGCTCGATGGGTCTCCTTCGGCGCTGTCGTGGATCGGCAGTGTGCGGGGCATGTGCGTCAGCCCGCTTGGGGTCGATCGCTTCGGCCAGACCGGCGATCTGCCCGACCTTTATGCAACGTATCGCCTCGACACCGACGCCATCGTCGACGCCGCAGCAGAGCTGTTTTTGGGGTAATGGTGCGCCCGAAGGGAATCGAACCCCCGACCTGCGGTTTAGGAAACCGTCGCTCTATCCGGCTGAGCTACGGGCGCATCGCCTGAATGACTAGGTAGGCCGCCCGCCGCCGTCAACGCGTCGATGGTGAAAGGCCGCCCATTCCGCAGCGATGGAATTCGGCCACGGGTCGCCGCGACCAGCGACAGGTCGAGGTCGACGACCGCCCCGCCGGGCTCGGTCCCCATGTCGAGGAGGACGGTCCCCCACGGGTCGACGACGAGCGAATGGCCATACGTCTCGCGGCCATCGGCATGCATCCCGCTCTGCGCTGCGGCGACGATGAACGCGCCCGTCTCGATTGCGCGCGCCCGGAGGAGGACGTGCCAGTGCGCCTCGCCGGTGGGTCGCGTGAATGCAGCGGGAACCGCGATGATGGCTGCTCCGGCGTGGGCCAGCGCGGCGTATAGTGCCGGAAAGCGAACGTCATAACAGACGCTTAGTCCCATTGCGCCCCACGGGGTCGGGGCAACGACGGCGCGCTCTCCCGGGGCATAAGCATTCGACTCACTGTAGCTATCGCCATTGGCGAGATCGACGTCGAACAGGTGCAGCTTGTCGTAGCGCGCGACGATCTCGCCTGTAGGGTCGATAAGGAAACCACGATTGACGAGCCGGCCATCGCCTCGGTCGGGACGAAGCGCAAGGCTGCCGAGTTCGACCCAAACCCGGTGATCGCAAGCGGCGGCACGGACCGCTGCAAGCACGGTGTCGTCGACTTCGTGCCGGATCAAAGGTGCCGAACGTGCCCGGTCGCGATCGAGCAACCCGCTCATTTCAGGGGTAAAAACGATCTCCGCACCCTGCTTCGCGAGGTCTGCGATGCCATCGGTCAAGGCACGAGCATTCCCGGCCGGGTCGATCCCGGTCCGCGTCTGCAGTACCCCGATCCGGAGCATGGTCACGCCAGCAGCGGATCGAGTTGGCCACGGCTATCGAGCGCGGCGAGGTCGTCGCTGCCGCCGATAGCTTTGCCGTCGATGAAAATCTGCGGGACCGTCGTTCTACCCTCGGACCGCGCCAGCATCTCGGTACGCTTCGGGCCACCCATCGTGATGTCGATCTCGTCGACGGCAACGCCCTTCGACTTCAACAGCTTCATAGCTCGCGAGCAAAAGGGGCACATGAATTTGGTGTAGACTTCGACCTTGGCCACGTACGCTGCTCCTACCGGCGAGGGTGCAATATGCGGTCAGGCGACCTCGCGTACAACCCGCGCCCATGTCAGGACGCGGACACTTTTTGCCCCGGCGCGCAACAGCATCCGGGTACACGCTTCGGCGGTCGCCCCGGTCGTCAGCACATCGTCGACGAGGACGACATCGCGACCGCGAATTCGATCGGGATGGGCGACCCGGAACGCCGCCCGAACGTTGGCGGCGCGCTTCCGGCGGCCCATGCCACGGCTCGTCGTCGTCGCACGGACCCGGCTCAGCGCATCGACTGAAACTTGGGTGCCCGAGCGACGACCCGCAGACTGCGCCAGCAACGCCGCCTGATTGAAACCGCGCTTCCATAACCGCCAGCGGTGGAGCGGGACTGGCACGAGAAGCGCGCCCGTCCCAAGCCAGTCACCCCCGGCGCGAACCAGTTGCGGAGCCATGACCTTGACGAGGTGCTGGCGGTCGCCGTGCTTGAAACCGAGCAGGATTTTACGCGCCGGGCCGCCATAGACCATCGCCGCGCGCGCTGCGGTGTAGCGTGGCGGGGCGTCGAGACAGGCACCGCATCGCGCATTCGCGCCGCGATCGACCTCGAATGGCGTCCCGCAACACGCGCACATCGGCGCGGTGATGAATTCGAGTCCTGTCCAACACGAGGCGCAGAAATTGCCGTCCGATTCGACGATCTCGCGGCACGCGGGGCAGCGAGGCGGGAGCAGCAGATCAAGCCCGGCAACGGCTAGCCGCCGGACATACCTTGCGAGGTCGGTCAGCTAGAGTCCGATCGCCTTGCGCGCGAACTTGCGGACGTCACGGAGCGCCTGGATTGCAGCGGGCGGACGATAACGGCTCTTGGTCAGCTTTTGCAGGCGGACGTCGGGGTCGGGCCGCCAGATCTCGGCCGAGCAGCTGACCGCCATGTACATGCCCTTGCGGACACCCTTGATTGCGGTCACCGGATTCACGTCATGAAGCGCGCGATTCGACTGAAGCGACGCGACCATGAAGTTGCCACGCGCCGGATAGATCTTGTCGATCACCGGGGTGTAATCCTCGACGCGGTAGAGGCGATGCTCGCCGCCGACCATATCGGGGTTGTCGTCGATGTAGACGAGGATCGACACCAGCCGCGTGAGATTGTCGACGTGGACGCCGCCGCCGCCGTTGACGAGGCCGTAGTTCAGTTTGCCGATGCCGATATCGAGCCGCGGAAACAGGAACGCTTCCTCTTTGGTGACATTCGAATAGCCGATTAGCTCTTCGCGCTTTTCGTAAGGCTCGGGGCGGATCGGCAGCGTCCGGGGGTCCATCAGCAGGTCGCCACTAACGACGTATTTTTCGATTTCCGAATCGAACAGTTCGAGGAAGGTCGTCACGAAACCGGTCGAATAGACCCACTCGTGCAGCCGCGCGTACGACGGATCCTCCTCCGTCAGGCGGATATACTCGGGGTCGGGATGGGTAAGGTCGCCATGCATCCGGATCTGCGGACCGAAGCGGTCCTCGGCAGGAAAGCCAGCGTTCAATGCATCATAGTCAACGAGCGTATCGGCGGTCGCGACATGCGGGTACGGCGCGGTAATCACCTCGTCGTGGGCTACGGATCGGATCGCCATGAAGGGCCTTTCGCTCGGTCTGCTCGACGATAATACGTCACTGCTTAAGCAAGTGCAAAGCAACAGCGCCATGCCCTGTGGCTTGGCAGCATCCTGCGCGCGGGGCATGGATCATCATGGACCGATCTCAGACGCTTGCTCCCGCTGCTGCCGAGCCATTCGACCGGGCTGCCCGGCGGCAGCAACGCGGGCGGGCTGATGGAACGGCCGACTTCCTTCGCGCAGCGATCGCCGCCGAATTGGTCGACAGGGTGCAGGCGCTCGACCGGAAGTTCGCTCAAGTCCTTGATATCGGGCGCACTGGCATCACCGGCAGCGACCTTACCGTAGCGCTCGAGCCATCGCCGCAGATGGCGATCGAGCCGATATCGGTCGCCGGTGACGAGGATCGCCTGCCATTTGCCGAATCGAGCTTCGACCTTATCGCGTCGGCGGCGGCGCTTCACGGAGTCAACGACCTGCCGGGCGCGCTGATCCAGGCGCGCCGTGCGCTCCGCCCCGATGGGCTTTTCGTCGCCGGATTTTTCGGCGGCACCAGTTTGAGCGAGCTGCGCGCCGACCTTCTCGCCGCCGAGGTCGAGCTGACCGGCCGCGTGGCCGGGCGAATCCTGCCGATGGTCGACACCGACATGGCCGCAGGCCTCCTCCAACGCGCCGGGTTCGCCGATCCGGTCGCAGAGGTCGATACGATCATGGTGCGCTACGACGATATATTCGCGGTGCTGCGGGATCTGCGGGCAATGGGTGAGGGAAATATCCTGCACGGTCGAGCTCCGCTCCGACGCGATGTCCTCGCCGATGCGGCGCGGCGGTTTGCCGCGCGCGCTGAAGCTGGGCGCATCGCGGTGACGGTACAGGTCATCTACCTCACCGGGTGGCGACGCTAGATCAGTGCCGCGAGCAGTCCCAGGAGCGGCCGGTCGGCGGGGGGCATGTCGAGCGCGAACAGGTCATTAGGCCGTAGCCACTGCAGCCGCTGGCCGTCGCGTCCGCGCGCGGTGCCAGACCATTTCCGGCAAACGAATAGCAGTAGGACGAGGTGGAAGTCGGCATACGCGTGGCTGGCAAACCCGGCTGGGGCGAGACAGCTCGCGGCGGTATCGATTCCCAATTCCTCGGCGAGTTCACGCACGAGCGCGGTTTCGGGGGTTTCGCCGGGTTCGATCTTGCCGCCGGGGAATTCCCATTGTCCGGCGAGATGCTTTCCCGCCGGGCGTTCCGCGACGAGGACCCGGCCGTCGGGGTCGACCAGTGCAGCGGCGACGACGGTCAGGATGGGCAGGCCGAGCGTGACCGGCGGGCCGGGGCAGTCGAGCTCCACTCTAGCCCACGCGGCCCATCGCGAGGAACTTTGCCCGCCGGCCGCTCCGCAGCGCGGCCGGAGATTGGGTTTCGAGCGCGGTCAGTTCGGCAGAGATTGCGGTGCCGAGGCGCTGGATCGCGGTCGCCGGGTCGCGGTGTGCGCCGCCGCGTGGCTCGTAGATGATACGGTCGATGACGCCCAACTTCTTGAGGTCGCTCGCGGTGACCTTCATCGCTTCGGCGGCTTCGGCGGCACGGCTCGGGCCAGCGGGAGCGGGGGCACCGTCGGCGGCGCGATTATCGCCGCGCCAAAGGATCGAGGCGCAACCCTCGGGCGAGATCACCGCGTAGACCGCGTGCTCGAACATGACGATGCGATTTGCCGTCGCGAGCGCGACTGCGCCGCCCGACCCGCCTTCGCCGACGATCGCCGCGACCATCGGCACGTCGAGGTCGAGACACGCCGCGGTCGCGCGCGCGATCGCCTCAGCCTGGCCGCGTTCCTCGGCGTCGATGCCGGGAAACGCACCGGGCGTATCGACGAGGGTGACGACGGGCAGGCCGAAGCGCGCCGCCATCTCCATCAGGCGCACGGCTTTGCGATAGCCTTCTGGGCGTCCCATGCCGAAGTTGTGCTTGACCCGGCTGGCGGTGTCCGAGCCCTTTTCATGGCCGATGACCATGACCGAGCGTCCCTTGAGCCGCCCGATGCCGCCGACGATCGCCGCGTCTTCGGCGAATTTGCGGTCGCCGCTGAGCGGGGTGAAGTCCTCGATCAGGGCGGCGACGTAATCCTTGAAGTGGGGGCGTTCGGCGTGGCGGGCGACGATCGTCTTCTGCCACGGCGTCAGGCGCGAATAGATATCGGCAAGCTGGCGTTCGGCGCGCTCGGCGAGCCGATTGGCTTCGGCGCGTGCCTCGGGCGAACCCTCGGCACGCAATTCGGCGACGCGCGCTTCGAGCTCGGCAACCGGCTTTTCAAATTCGAGGAATGCGACCATCGCTGGCGGTTAACGGGAATGGCCGCCGTGTGCAACGCGGGTCGCTGTGCCGTGACCGATCATCGTTGGTTCAATTCGCTGCAAAGTCGAAATCTGCGGAGCCCGATTTTGCGGCACATCGTGCGCGAAGGTCAAATACCTTGAAGATCGAACGTCCAAGATCTTCGAATGCAGCGCGACTGCTCGGCGTCGCTATTCGGCTGAAGCAGCGCCGTCGAGGTATCCGTCGCCATCGGCGAGCCGCGACGAGCTTTTGATCGGGACGCCCAGGACACGGAGATAGACGCGTTCGGCGGTGCCATACGCATCCCCCGCGATCTCGGCGAGGATCGTGCGGTTGATCACCGTCAGCGCAGCGCGACGGCCGATCAGCGCGCCCTTCGCCTCAAGGGCTTGGATGGCCACGGTAACGCCAGCGCGGCGAACGCCAAGCATCAGCGCAAGCGCTTCGTGCGTCATCGTAACGTCGTTTGCCTCGAGCCGGTCGAGCGACATCAACAACCAGCGCGCCAGCCGAGCCTCGATCGTCTGGGTCGCGTACGCCAGCGCCGAACTCGCGATCTGAAGCATGAAATTCTGCGCGTAGCCCAACAGATGGGACAATAATGAGGGTCGTGACGTCAGGATCGTGCGCAGCGTCGACGCCGGTATGCGCAGCGCCCTGCCAGGCATCTGGCAGAAGATGTGCATCATCTCGAAGTCGACGCCGTGAAGCGTCGCGACCGAGCACATGCCCTCGCGACCGACGATACCGACCTCGGCCTGGGTGCCGCTTTCGGTGGCGGCGACGACCGACAGGATGCCGCCGAGCGGAAACCAGCTAAATTTGACGCGGCTTTCGGGTAACGTCAGTTCGTCGCCCTTGGCGAGATCGATCAGCGTCAACGACGGCAGTAGTGCCGCGAAGTCATCATCAGCCATCGTTCGCAGCAGATTGTTCTGGAGACGGTGAACATTGGTCATCGAGATGTCGAACCCTGACCGGGTCGACGGATACCCGCCGCAAATGCCCCGTGCAATCTAACGCTCATCAACGGCCGCTTGCCGCTCGATGAACCCTAGCACTGCCGACTTTCCGTCGTCGGTGCGGAACCGGACCAAATCGGGGAAGACGATTAACCAAAAACAATTGCACAAGTGTACCTACAGCTCGTCGAAACGCGCGAGACCCGCAGGTGCAAAGCAAATCGATGAAGATTACGGTCGGCCTGACGCGACGATAACTGCCAAAGCCGCTGATCAAACTCGGTGAACCGCTATTGGTAAACCGCGTTTCAAGTTGGTCGCCGACCGCGCCGACGCTTTCGCGTGAAGCCATACTTGCGCAGCCGCGGCGTGACCCGTGCCGGCTGTCATTTGAGCACCACCCGGCGTCGATCCATTTGAGACGACCATCGCGGCACTTAACTTCGTCGAACGTCATCGCTCTCTCAATACGCGCGTCGCCATCTTACAAGACAAACGCCGGAGTAGGCTAGTCCAGAGACCCGGTCGTTTCTCGACGCTCACTCCGTCTGTAGCGAAAGTACCACACCTCATGGCCAAGTCGCCGGGCCTTTGCCTCGTAACGGGTTTGCGGCCAGTTACCGGGGCGGACCTGCCAGTCCGCCGCAGCTTCGGCCAGCCACTCGAAATCGTCGCGCTGCGCCATCTGCATTAGCGACCAGCGACAATATATCGCGTGGTCGGTACCGATCCGAAGCTCACCGCCCTTCGCGAGCTTCGCCGCGATCAGGTCGAGCGGTCCCGGGTTGACGAACCTCCGTTTGGCATGACGCGCCTTCGGCCAGGGATCGGGGTGAAGCAGGAAGACCCGCGACAGGCTCGCGTCGGGCAGCCGCTCGAGGACATCGAGCGCGTCGCCCATGTGAAGGCGAACGTTGGTCAGGTCGTGCTCACGGATATGCCCGAGCGCGCCGACAACCCCATTGAGGAACGGCTCGCAGCCGATCAGGCCGACGGCCGGATTGGCCACCGCCTGTGCGGCAAGGTGTTCGCCCGAACCGAAGCCGATTTCGAACCACAACGGGCGCTGCGCATCGGGCGCGTCGCCGAACAAGACGGTCGCGTCGAGCGCCCCGGTCTCGGGAACGCTCAGCGCCGGAAGCGTCGTCTCGACGAGGTCGGCCTGGCCGAGACGAAGCTTATGCCCCTGTCGCCGCCCGTACAGGCGGCGCAGCGTTGCCGGATCCGCGCTCAGACCGCGGCCTTGAGCTTGTCGACCAGGTCGAGCTTTTCCCAGCTGAAGCCGCCATCGCTGTCGGGGGTGCGGCCGAAGTGGCCGTACGACGCGCTGCGCTGGTAGATCGGCTTGTTGAGCCCGAGATGCTCGCGGATGCCGCGCGGGGTCAGGCGGACGAGGGTCGGCAGGACCGCCTCGATCGTCGCCTCGGGGACCGTGCCGGTGCCGTGGGTGTCGACATACAGCGACAGCGGCTCGGACACGCCGATCGCATAGCTGAGCTGGATCGTGACGCGGCGGGCGAGGCCGGCGGCGACGATGTTCTTTGCCATGTAGCGGGTGATGTACGCCGCCGAGCGATCGACCTTCGTCGGATCCTTGCCGCTGAACGCGCCACCGCCGTGGGGCGAAGCGCCGCCGTAGGTGTCGACGATGATCTTGCGCCCGGTCACGCCGGCGTCGCCGTCGGGTCCGCCGATTTCGAAGCGCCCGGTCGGATTGACGTAGATCGCGGTCTCGTCGGTGATGAAGCCGTCGGGGAGGATGTCGTGGAAGACGCCGACGACATAGTCGCGGAGCGTCGCGTACTTCCCGGCGTCGCCGCCGGTCTCGCCGTCGCTCTCCCACGGCAGGCAGTAATCGACCGCGTGCTGGGTCGAGACGACGAGCGCGGTCGCGCGGACCGGGACCTCGTTTTCGTACGCGAGGGTAACCTGGCTCTTCGCGTCGGGCTCGAGGAACGGGGCTTTGCCCGAATGACGGTCGGCGGCCATCCGCTCGAGGATCTTGTGCGAATAATACAGTGTCGCCGGCATCAGGTCGGGGGTCTCGTCGGTCGCATAGCCGAACATGATGCCCTGGTCGCCGGCACCCTCGTCCTTGTTGCCGCTCGCATCGACGCCCTGCGCGATGTGCGCCGACTGGGGGTGGAGGTGGTTTTCGAAGACGAGGTTCTGCCAGTGGAAGCCCGACTGTTCATAGCCGATGCGCTTGACGGTCGCGCGAACCGCGGCCTGGATTTCCTCCTGCGCGCCGTCGGCCCAGTTGCCATGGGTGTCGATCATGCCGAGACCGCGAACTTCGCCCGCGAGCACGACGCGGTTGGTGGTGGTCAGCGTCTCGCAGGCGACGCGGGCATATGGGTCCTTCGACAGGAACAGGTCGACGACGGCGTCGCTGATCTGGTCGGCAACCTTGTCAGGGTGACCTTCGGATACGGATTCGCTGGTAAAGATAAACGAGCTGCGCGCCATCGGGGAGCCTTTGTGTATTCAGTCCGGGCGACCGATAATCAGCGTGACGCCCCCGCGCAAGCGTATAAAGCTATCCTTATATCCGACGCCGTGCCGGTCGACCCGCCGTCATCGCACCCGCAACGAGCGCCAACCCGAAGACTAAACTTGTCCAATGCGCGAAGCGTCCGAACAGCGTCGGCGGCAACGGCGGCGGGACGCGGAGCGACAGGGTCGCGGCTTGGTGCGGGCCGATACTGGCGACAATGCGGCCGTACGCGTCGATCATCGCGCTGATCCCGGTCGGCGTGACGCGCGCGATCGGCAGCCCCTCCTCGATCGCGCGGAGGCGCGCCTGCGCGAGATGTTGCGGCGGGCCCCACGCGCCGAACCATGCGTCGTTCGAGATGTTGACGATCCATGCCGGGCGATGGGCTTCGTCGACGACCGCGGCGGGGAAGATGACCTCGTAGCAGATCTGGATACCTGCCGCCGGGAAGCCGGGCAGGTCGAGCGTGCGCGGTCCGGGACCGGCGAGAAAATCGATGTCACCCGGCGTCAGGCGCGCGAGGCCGAGGCGCGTCATCAGCGGACGCGCCGGGACATATTCACCGAGCGGCACGAGGTGGCTCTTGTCATAGCGCCCTAGGAGCGTCGCGTTCGCGTCGAGGACGTACAGGCTATTGGTCGCTTCGGCGGGGGTGCCATCGGCGTTGCGGATCAAGGCGATGCCGCCGAACAGCAGCAGGTCGCCGGGGCTGAGGATGCTCGCGAGATGCGCGCGGGCGGCTGGATCTTCGTCGACGAGGTCCGACACCGCCGACTCCGACCAGATCGTGATCGACTGCCGATGCGGCTCGGGGCCAAGCGCCACCCGGCTGAGCGCGAGGTATTTTTCGACGTGCGCGGCGGAATCGTCGTATTTCTCGTCCTGCCCGATGTTCGGCTGGATGAGGTGGACGAGCGGACCGTTGGCGGGGAAGGGCGCGGGCAAGGTGAAGCGGGTCAGCAGCGCGACACCGCAGATCGCGGCAAAACTTGCGACTGCACCGAATGGTTTTTGCGAGGCAACAAATGCTGCGGCGAGGATCATCAATCCCGAGAGGCCAAGCGCACCGATCCATGCCGCCCCGAGCACTACACCCCCTGCCGGCAGCCACGCCGCGCCCAGCGGGTTCCACGCGAACCCCGACAGCACATGTCCGCGCAGCCATTCGCACAGCATCCACGCAACGGCGAACATCAGCACCCGGCTGATGCCGGGCCGCGGCCACGCCCGGGCGAGCCCGCCGGCCAGCGCAGGATAGATCGCGAGGAACATCGACAGTAGGACGACGGTGACGACACCCATGAACGCGGGCATCGCCGCCTGGTAGGTGAAGGCCGTCGCGATCCAGTAAAGCCCGATGGTGAAGTGCCCGACACCGAACAGCCAGCCCGCGCCCGCCGCACTGCGGACCGATGGGGCGCGTTCGATCGTCCAAAACAGCAGCGCGACGCCGATCAGCGTCAGCGGCCACCAGTCGAGCGGGGCGAACCCCAGCGCCGACACGGCACCAGCGGTGATCGGCAGCAGAAGGCGGAGGGCGCGCGGCATCGCGACGCCTCTAGCCGAGGCCCGGCGCGGCGGCTACCCGCGCCAGCGAAACTTCGCGCTGTCCTACGATACCCGAAACGGGATAGTTACGGTGCCGATGACGATTGATTCTCGACCCGGCGACTTTCGCCCTGCCCGCCGCGCCGGCGCGGGGACCCGTGCGACCGCACGGGGGGTGCGTTTCGGTTCGACGTGGCGTCAACTTCGTCAACTTCCAAATCCTACAGCCCGGAGAGGCTAGCCCCATGGCCGATTCGCCCGACCCCGCCACCTCCGTCCGCACGATGCTCGACCAGTGGCTGACGCTGTCTGCCGCAGTCGCCGAAAAGACGCTGGCCCCCGGCGTCGGCACGCCTGCGCCCGTCGATGTCGCGACGCGTGCGGATATCGAAGCGCTCGGCGAACGCCTCGGCCGGATCGAGGCGCTGCTCGTCGCGCTTGCCGGGGCCACGCTAAATCGTCCCGCCGGTGGAGCCGAAGCCGCGCCGCCTGCGTTCGTCCCCGCAGCCCAATAAGGAGAATATAATGGCCGACCTTTCGAAGATCACGGAGCATATGAACGTCATCGGTGCCGACGGCGTCCATGTCGGGACAGTCGATCACGTCGACGGCGACCGGATCAAGCTGACCAAGGACAGCACAACTCACAATCACCATCACTGGATTTCGGGTGGCCTCGTCGCCGACATCGAGGGCAACGACGTCCGCCTGTCGGCGAACGGCGATGTCGCTGTGACGTTCGAAGAGGAAAAGTAGCTGGAACCGGCCCCGACTCCCCGCGAGCCGGGGCCGCTCCACGGCTGGATCGTCGTCGACAAACCGCTCGGGCTGAGCTCGGCGCAGGGGGTCGCGGCGGTCAAGCGGATCCTCCGCCAGGCGGGGTATCCCAAGGTCAAGATCGGCCACGGCGGGACGCTCGACCCGCTCGCGACCGGCGTCCTGCCGATCGCGCTGGGTGAGGCGACCAAGCTTGCCGGGCGAATGCTCGACGCGACCAAGGGCTACGCCTTCACCGTCGCGTGGGGCGTAGCCACCGCGACCGACGACCGGGAAGGTGAGGTCGTTGCGACCTCAGGAATTCGCCCTGACAAACCCGCGATAGCCGCCGCGCTTCACGCCTTTCGTGGGCCGATCGTCCAGACACCGCCCGCCTATTCCGCGCTCAAGGTCGACGGCGAGCGGGCCTACAAACTGGCGCGGGCAGGGGAGACCGTCGTCCTCGCCGAGCGTAATCTGACGATCCACGCCTTCGACCTGTTCGAAGCGCGCGACGACGACGCCGACTTCGCCGTCACCTGCTCGAAGGGCACCTACGTCCGCAGCCTCGCCCGCGACCTAGCGATCTCACTCGGAACCGTCGGACACGTCGCGGCGCTCCGCCGGACCCGCGCCGGACCGTTCACCCTCGACGCGGCGATTTCGCTGGACAAATTGGCCGATTTGCTACAGGCGGGCGATGAACAGGCAATACTGCCGCTGACGGCGGGGCTGGACGACATCCCGGCTCTATCCGTTACGCCCGAAGACGCAGCCCTCCTTCGACAAGGTCGGACGCTCCCCGGGCACCCCGCATCCCACGGGCTGTATCTGGCGACCGACGGACCTGTTCCGGTCGCCCTGGTGGAGGTTTCCTCCATCGCGGTACGGGTCGTGCGCGGGTTCAACCTGACTTGAAGGAGACCCACGATGTCGATCACAATCGAGCGCAAGACTGCGCTGATCGCCGAACACGCCCGCACCACCGGTGACACCGGCTCACCCGAAGTCCAGGTCGCGATCCTGACCGAGCGCATCGCCAACCTGACCGAGCATTTCAAGACCCACGGCAAGGATAACCATTCGCGCCGCGGCCTGCTGATGCTGGTCAACAACCGGCGCTCGCTGCTCGACTATCTCAAGAGCCGCGACACCGCCCGCTACACCGATCTGATCGGCAAGCTCGGGCTTCGCAAGTAATTCGGGACAGGCTCCTTCGGGAGCCTGTTCTTTTTCCGGCCGCCGCAATGACGCGGCACGCCGGCGTAGGCCGCGCACGGCAAAGGGCCGGGCGCATATGAAAGACTGAGACTATGTTCACGATCCACAAGCAGGAAGTCATGTGGGGCGGCCGCAAGCTGACCCTCGAGACCGGGCACATCGCCCGCCAGGCCGACGGCGCGGTTCTCGCGACGTACGGCGACACCGTCGTTCTTTGCGCCGTCACTGCGGCGAAGTCGGTCAAGGAAGGCCAGGACTTCTTCCCGCTGACCGTCCACTACCAGGAGAAGTTCTCCGCCGCCGGTCGCATTCCCGGCGGCTTCTTCAAGCGCGAGCGCGGTGCCACCGAGCACGAGACGTTGACGTCGCGCCTGATCGACCGCCCGATCCGCCCGCTGTTTCCCGAGGGCTTCTACAATGAGGTCCTGATCATCGCGCAGGTCCTGTCGTACGACGGTGAGAACGAGGCCGACATCGTCGCGCTCGTCGCCGCCTCCGCCGCTCTGACGCTGTCGGGCGTTCCGTTCATGGGTCCGCTCGCCGCCGCGCGCGTCGCCTATGTCGACGGCCAGTATGTCCTCAACCCGACCAAGACCCAGATCAAGGAAGGCAGCCTCGAGCTGATCGCCGCGGGCACCCGCGACGCCATTCTCATGGTCGAATCCGAAGCCAAGGAGCTGTCGGAAGAAGTCATGCTCGGCGCGGTGATGTTCGCGCACAACGAGTCGAAGCCGGTGATCGAGGCGATCATCAAGCTTGCCGAAGCCGGTGCCAAGGATCCTTGGGAACTCAAGGGCGCAGGCGACCAGAGCTCGATGATTGACCAGATCAAGGGTGTCGCCGGGGCCGCGATCTCCGACGCGTACAAGATCATCGCCAAGGCCGACCGCCAGTCGGCGCTCGGTGTCGCCAAGGCGAAGGTTAAGGACCTGTTTGCCGGCTCGGCTCCGGCCGAGGCGTTGAAGGCATCGAAGCTTGTCAAGAAGATCGAGGCCGGCATCGTCCGCACCCAGATACTCAAGGACGGCATCCGCATCGACGGCCGCGACACCAAGACAGTCCGTCCGATCGAAGCGATGGTCGGCTTCCTGCCGCGCACCCACGGCTCGGCGCTGTTCACCCGCGGCGAGACCCAGGCGATCGTGTCGACGACGCTCGGCACCTCCGACGCCGAGCAGATGATCGATGGCCTCGACGGGCTGCGCTACGAGCGCTTCATGCTCCACTACAACTTCCCGCCGTACTCGGTAGGTGAAGTCGGGCGCTTCGGTGCTCCCAGCCGCCGCGACATTGGTCACGGCAAGCTGGCGTGGCGCGCGATCAACCCGCTGCTGCCGGCCAAGGAAGACTTCCCGTATACGATTCGCGTCCTGTCGGACATCACCGAGTCGAACGGCTCGTCGTCGATGGCGACCGTCTGCGGCGCGTCGCTGGCACTGATGGACGCGGGCGTTCCCCTCGTTCGTCCGGTCGCGGGTATTGCGATGGGCCTGATCCTCGAAGGCAAGGATTTCGCCGTGTTGAGCGACATCCTCGGTGACGAGGATCATCTCGGCGACATGGACTTCAAGGTTGCAGGTACCAGCGAGGGCGTCACCGCGCTCCAGATGGACATCAAGGTCGCCGGCATCACCGAGGAGATCATGAAGGTCGCGCTCGGCCAGGCGAAGGCCGGCCGCGAGCACATCCTCGGCGAGATGGCGAAGGCGCTCGACACGACCCGGACCGAGATGTCGGCGCACGCGCCGCGCATCGAGAGCTTCCAGATCGACAAGTCGAAGATCCGCGACGTCATCGGCACCGGCGGCAAGATCATTCGTGAGATCGTCGCCACGACCGGTGCCAAGGTCAACATCGAGGACGACGGCACGGTCAAGATCGCGTCGTCCGATCCGGCGCAGATCGAGGCCGCCAAGGCGTGGATCATGGGCATCACCCAGGAAGCCGAAGTCGGAAAGATTTACACCGGCAAGGTCGTCTCGATGGTCGACTTCGGCGCGTTCGTGAACTTCATGGGGTCGAAGGACGGCCTCGTCCACATCTCCGAAATCAAGAACGAGCGCGTCGCCAAGGTCAGCGAAGTCCTGACCGAGGGCCAGCCGGTCAAGGTCAAGGTGCTCGGCATCGACGACCGCGGCAAGGTCCGCCTGTCGATGCGCCTCGTCGACCAGGAGACCGGTGCCGAAATCGCCGACACCCGTCCGCCGCGTGAGGACGGTCCCGACCGTGCCCCGCGCAGCGACCGCGGCCCGCGCCGTGACGGTGGCGATCGCGGCGGCAACCGCGGCGGTGGTGGTGGTGATCGCGGCCCGCGTCGCGATGGCGGCTCGAGCGACCGTGGCCCGCGCCCCGAGCGTGCAGCCGAGCCCGAGGGCGAGCCGACGTTCGCGCCGAGCTTCATCACCGGCGACCGCGACTAACCGGTGGGGGTGGGCGTCGCCCGCTAGTTCGGTTACGTACATGGGGGACCGCTCGCAATCGGGTGGTCCCCTTTGTCTTGGGGTGGGGGCTCCTACATAGTCGTAAGGAGCCCAAAGGCGTGAGAGTGGATCGATGCTGCTGAACGGCCTCAATGCGGTGATGATGGGTGGACGGCATGTCCTGCCATTGGTCGAGGGCGGCAAGGGTGTCGCCGCGACCAACCATCTGTCGTCGGGCGCTTGGGCGCTCGCGGGCGGGGTCGGCACGATCAGCGCGGTGAACGCCGACAGCTACGACGCGACCGGTCGGATCATCCCGCAGGTCTATGCTGCGCTCAGCCGCCGCGACCGCCATGAGGAACTTGTCGGTTACGCGATCGAAGGCGCGGTCCAGCAGGTCCAGCGCGCCTATGAAATGGCGTCGACCGAGCTTCAGCGCGGGCTTGGCGCGATCAATATCAACGTCTTGTGGGAAATGGGCGGGGCGCAGCGCGTCCTCCACGGCGTCCTCGAACGCACCCGCGGCCTCGTCAATGGCGTCACCTGCGGCGCGGGCATGCCGTATAAATTGTCCGAGATCGCGGCGTCCTACGGCGTCCATTATTACCCGATCATCAGCAGCGCGCGGGCGTTCCGGGCACTGTGGAAGCGCGCCTACTCGAAGGCGGCCGAGTGGCTCGGCGCGGTGGTCTACGAGGATCCGTGGCTTGCCGGCGGCCATAACGGCCTGTCGAACGCCGAGGACCCGCGCCAGCCGCAGGACCCGCTCCCCCGCGTTCGCGACCTGCGCGCGGTCATGCGCGAGAGCGGCATTCCGGACAGCGTGCCGATCGTCATGGCGGGCGGCGTCTGGGCGTTGCGCGAGTGGACCGATTGGATCGGCAACCCCGAACTCGGGCAGATCGTCTTCCAGTTCGGCACGCGGCCGCTACTGACCAAGGAAAGTCCGATTCCGCAGGGGTGGAAGGACCGGCTGATGACACTCAAGGAGGGTGACATCCTCCTCCACAAATTCTCGCCGACCGGCTTTTATTCGAGCGCGGTTCGCAACCCGTATCTCCGTGCGCTCGAGGCACGGTCGGCGCGCCAGATCGCCTTCAGCACGACCGCGACCGGCGACCACCAGTTCCTCCTCGACGTCGGCGTCGGGCGTAAGAAATATTGGGTAACCCGCGACGACCTGCTCCGCGCGCGCGAATGGGCGGCGCTGGGTAATTCGGAGGCGCTCAAGACCCCCGACAATACGCTGGTCTTCGTCACGCCCGAGGATAAGGGCATTATCCGCCAGGACCAGAGCGACTGCATGGGCTGCCTCAGCCAGTGTGGCTTCAGTGCATGGGCCGACACCGAGGATAATTCGACCGGCCGTCTCGCCGATCCGCGGTCGTTCTGCATCCAGAAGACGCTGCAGGACATCGCCCACGGCGGCGATACCGAGCAGAACCTGATGTTCGGCGGTCACAGCGCTTTCCGTTTCGCCAAGGACCCGTTTTATTCCAACGGCTTCGTTCCAACGGTTAAGCAACTCGTCGACCGGATCATGACCGGCGACTAAGGGTCGCGACGAGGAGCGGCGGTGCAATTGAACGCCGATGGCGGACGTTCGCCCGTTCAAAGGTCACACGAAGTTCACGCTTTTCGACACTGAAATCGATGTTCTTGACCCTCGCCCTCGTGCCTCGAACTCGACTGCACGCGCGGCGACGCCCGAGCGCAATGCCAATCTTCGACATCTGACGATGAGAAAGAGCGCGGATAGCCGCCCGCTGGCGACATGGCGGGCACGCTACGCTCGCCGGTCGCCTGTAGGACAGCGTTAAATCTGCCGGGGTGTAACGTTGCCATGGATGCGCCCGAACGCAGGAGGACCGTCTGCCTGGCGGTCCCGCTCGTCGCGGCAACGAAAGATCCTGGAGACCTCCAATGAAATTCTTCATTACCGCTCTGCTGCTTGCCACCGCGGCCGGGTCCACCGCCACCGCTCAAACCGCAGCGACCAACACCGCGATCTCGGCCGCCGACATGAAGACGATCGGCAAGTGCAAGGCGATGAAGCACGACGCGATGGCACGCAGCGCGATGTGCGCGAAGATGGTGCAGCTTTACCCGAACCAGTTCGCCAACACCGCCGGTACCAACGGCTGACGCGTACCCGCCGATCTGGTGGCCGGATCGGCGGGAACCGCGCAGCATACGCTGGCGGGGGCCCAACCGCTTCGCCCGCCAATACCGTTCCAAATGTCGGCACGATCGATGGCCAATCGCTACAGTATGAGATTACTGACGAGATAAGGCCGACGATGGGGTAACGTGTTAACTAGATCACAATGCTAAATAAAAAAAAGAAAACAATATTTATCAATAACATGTCTTAACTACCCTGTACGCTTGCGTACATAAAAAAGCGTGAGTATCCCATGAGCGACGTCACATCGGGGGTGAGACATGATCAAGGTACTGCCGCTAACCATCTTGTTCTATTCTGTGGCCATGTTAGCGCCCGCAGATGCGAAGACCGTTACCGCGACATATGACACGTTCGACTCGGTTATAAGTACCGTTCAGGGTGGCGACACTATCAATTTGGTCGGTGACTTCCAATTGATGAGGACCCAAAATTATTCATTCTCGTCCCCGGTCATTATCAACGCATCGGCGGCAACCTTTCACCGGACATGGACCCTGCGCGATGTGAATAACCTGTCGATCCAGGGTGGAACCTTCGATTTTCATCCGGTCGATGCGCTCTATGCAGCAGCCCTGGAGGTGTACGACAGCAACAACATCAGCGTCGACCGGACCTTGTTTACCGATGACGGTGGTCACGACGGTGCACTTTTTTCGTCGTCGACGAACATCAGCGTGACCAACAGCAAGTTCAACAGCCTGTCGCACTCGATCGGCCTGAAGAACGTTGATGGGGCGAACTTGTACAACAACCTGACGATCGGCACGACGGTCGATGGTTTCGACATTGCTGGCAGCCAGAATGTCGTCGCCAGTCATAACAGTTGCATCGACGGCGCGCCGCAGACAGGTGCGCATCCCGACTGCATTCAGATCTATGGGATCGTCGACGGCGCGCTGAGCAGCAATATAACTCTCAGCGACAATCTCGCTTTCGGCGCGACGCAGGGCTTTACCAAGTTCGTGACCGGCGGAGCGGGGACGAATATCTCGATGATCCGTAATCTCGTCGAGACGACATATTCACAGGGCATCGCGTGTTACGATTGCTTCGCCAGCAATATCAGCGACAATCTATTGGTAACGCTCGCTGCGTCGCCCCACTTCGTCAATCTGAATATCATTGGCGGGGCGAATAATACGGTGGGCGGTAATGTGTTCGAAGGTATCGGACGCGTCGCCCTTTACCGCCCGGTACTCGGTTCGATCTGGCACGATGCCGGCGTCATCCCTTGGGGTGCCGGGGCGCTCGAGGCGGGCATTGGCCTTGTGCCCGAACCATCGGTCTGGGCGAGCTTGATCGCTGGTTTCGCCGCAGTCGGATGGGCCTTGCGCGCGAGCCGCCGTCGACTGGTGCTGGCCTGATCGCTCTTGGGGCGGCCGCCTTCTGGCCGCCCCATCACGTGAGAGCGCGGCGCACTCGAGCAAGTTGCTCACCGATGAAATCGTCGGACTAAATTTCAGTTCGCGATCAGTGGCCCTCCAGCTCCTTTCCCGTCAGCCGAACGACATGGACGACGTTCGTCGTTCCCGGGGTCGAGAACGGTACCCCCGCAATCAGCACCAACAGGTCGCCGCCAGCAGCAAGCTGCGTCCGCAGCGCCATGCGCTTCGACTTGTCGACCATCTCTTCGAAGCCGGCGACGTCGCGAGTGACGACGGCATGGACGCCCCAGACCAGCCCCATTCGCCGCGCGGTCGCGCGCGCCGGAGTCAGGCATAGGATCGGCACGCCGGCACGTTCGCGCGCGGCGCGGCGTGCTGTCGAGCCTGAGATGGTGAAGCACGCCATCGCCCTCGCCCCGGTCGTCTTGACGATCGCCGCTGCCGCCGCGCTCATCGCGTCCGCCGTCGTGTGGGCGGTCGCGGTCTCGGTGAAGTGGACCCGCGCATAATATTGCGGGTCGGCCTCGGTCGTCCGCGCGATCGCGTCCATCATCGTCACCGCCTCAACCGGCCATGCGCCCGCGGCGCTCTCGGCCGACAGCATCACCGCGTCGGCGCCGTCGTAGATCGCGGTGGCGACGTCGGAGACTTCGGCGCGGGTCGGCGACGGCGAGACGATCATCGATTCGAGCATCTGCGTCGCGACGACGACCGGCTTGCCCATCGCCCGCGCCATCGCAACGATCCGCTTCTGCGCCGGGGGGACCTGCTCGGGGGGCAGTTCGACGCCCAAGTCGCCGCGCGCGACCATCACCGCGTCGGCGAGTTCGAGGATCTCGGCGAGGCGGTCGAGCGCGGCGGGCTTCTCGATCTTGGCGAGAAGCGCCGCCTTGCCGCCGATCAAGGCGCGCGCCTCGGCGACGTCCTCGGGACGCTGAACGAACGACAGCGCGACCCAGTCGACGTTGTGGTCGAGCGCGAAGGCGAGGTCGGCACGGTCCTTCACCGTCAGTGCGGGCAGGGGCACGACGACGTCGGGGACGTTGACGCCCTTGTTGTTCGACAGCGTCCCGCCGGTGACGACGACACAGGTGATCCGGCCGGGGACGACCTCGGTGCAGCGGAGCACGACCTTGCCGTCATCGACGAGCAGCCGCTCGCCGGGGCTGAGTGCGGCGAACAATTCCTTGTGGGGGAGTTCGACACGGGTGACGTCGCCGGGGGTGGCGTCGAGGTCGAGGACGAAGGTCGCGCCGCGCTCGATCGTGACCTTGTTACCGGCAAAGCTGCCGATCCGCAGCTTCGGCCCCTGCAGGTCGGCGAGGATCGTCAGCGGGCGGCCGATCTCGCTTTCGAGCGCGCGGATGTTGGCGATCAGCGCGCCGCGAGCTTCGGGCGTGCCGTGGCTCATGTTGATGCGGAAGGCATCGGCACCGGCGACGGTCAGCGCGCGGATCATGTCGAGCGACGCCGACGCCGGGCCGAGTGTCGCAAGAATTTTTACCCTACGGGCGCGGGGGGTGAACACTGTGGCCGTCTCCTTGCAACGACGGGGCGGGCCAAGCCCGCCTTGCGCTGTGCCGTGCGCCTAGCCTTATAGGAGCGTAGGCTCAACCGGAGACGCGACATGGACGATGCTACCCGCGACGCGATCGAGGCCGCCGCCTTCCGCCGCCTCACCGCGCTGCTGCGCCATCGGACCGATGTCCAGAACGTCGATCTGATGGGAATCGGCGGGTTCTGCCGCAACTGCCTGTCGGACTGGATCGCCGAGGCGGCGGCCGAACGCGACGTCGTACTGACGAAGGATATGGCGCGCGAAATGGTCTACGGGATGCAGTACGCCGCGTACAAGACGCGCTACCAGACCGACGCGACCCCCGAACAACTCGACCGGATGCGGTCGAGCGTTGCGCGCAATTACCGCGAGGACGCCCTCGACGAGGCGCTCGACGAAAGCTTCCCCGCGAGCGATCCGCCGAGCGGCAGCCAGCCCTAAGCTGGCCGCGACGCCGCTTGTGAGTCAGACGCGCTGGGCGAACATCATGCGGTGGCCCTCGGGCGTCGCCACCACCATCTCGCGCCAGCCCCATGGCTTGCTCGCAGGTGCGGCGCGGATGATCGCCCCGCGCGCGCTAAACTCGGCATAAAGCGCGTCGACGTCATTGGTCGCGAAAAAGCCGAAATAGCTGTGGTCGCCGAGATCGGCTGGCGAGAGCGCTTCGGGGCACCGGCCCATCATCAGCCGGACCTCGCCCCGGACGACGGTGCACCAGTCGGCCCCGTTCACCCAGTCCACCGTAAACCCGAGGACGTCGATCAAGTACGCGGCCGACGCGGGGAGATCGTGGACGGCAAGGACATAGGCGTGGGGGCGGAGGGTGACTTCGGTCATCGTGCTGCTCCTGGGCCGATCGAGGGGTCGCGACTCACTCGAACGAATATGCGTCTGCGGTCAGCCGCTGGGAAATCCACCACGTCGTCTGCCACGGATCGACGATTCCGCCCTGCCGGTCACCGTAAGGCCGATCGTCGGCCTCCATGATCGACGTCGCGCCATGAGCGACCGCCTTGGCCATCGCGGCGTCGGCGTCCTCGACGAACAGATAGATTTGCGCCGCGCCTGCCGGAAAGCCAGGTTGAGCCTCGCTGACCATGATCGTCGCGGCGTGCTCGCCCCCGCCGAAGCTCACCTGGCCGTTGGCGACGACACCGTCGGGGCGGATGCTGCTGCCGACATGGACGCCGTCGAGGGCAGCGACGAGGAAATCGATATACGCGGCGGCACCGTCGACGACGAGATACGGGGCGACGGTGGCGAAACCTGCAGGGATGAACATCGCGACCTCCTTGCGCCGGGCGGGCCGGACTTCTAGCGTGCGCCATCAAGTCATCACGGAGCAATAATGTCGACGGAGAATGTTTCCGCCGAGCAGCTACGGCTGCTCATCGAGCGCATCGAACGCCTCGAAGAGGACAAGAAGGGTGTCGCCGACGACATCAAGGATGTTTACGCCGAAGCCAAGGGCACCGGTTTCGACACCAAGACGATGCGCTCGATCATCCGGCTGCGCGCGATGGAAAAGGCGGCGCGGCAGGAGCAGGAAGCGCTGCTCGAAACGTACAAGGTCGCGCTCGGTCTGGCCGACTAAGCGACACGCGGGGAGGAGCGAAGCGATGCCGACGACGCTGACGATCAACGGGGCGACCGCCGCCCACGACGTTTCACCGGCGACATTGCTCGTCGACCTGCTCCGCGACGGGCTCGGGCTGACCGGCACGCATATCGGCTGTGACACCAGCCAGTGCGGCGCGTGCAACGTGCTCGTCGACGGGCGCGCAACCAAGGCATGCACCGTCCTCGCGATCCAGCTCGACGGCGCGAGCGTGACGACGATCGAGGGGCTGGCGTCCGGGGAAACGCTCCACCCGATGCAAGCCGCATTCAAGGAGCACCACGGGCTCCAGTGCGGTTTCTGCACCCCTGGGATGGTCATGGCGGGGCTCGAGATGGTGAGGCGCCACGGCCACGATCTCGACGAGGCGACGGTCAGCCACGAGCTCGAAGGCAATCTGTGTCGGTGCACCGGCTACCGCAACATCGTCACCGCGATCGCCGCCGGCGCGAAGGCGATGGCCGCTACCGGGGAGACGACCCATGCGTGAGTTCGTCTACGAACGCCCGACGACCCTCGATGCCGCGGTCGCCGCCTTCGCCGGTGGCGGCGAGGCGGCATTGATCGCGGGCGGGCACACGTTACTCCCGGCGATGAAGTCGCGGCTGCGCCAGCCCGATACGCTCGTCGACCTCGCGGGCGTTCCCGGGCTGTCCGAGATTACCCGTAACGGCGACATGCTGTGGATCGGCGCGATGACCACCCACGCCACTGTCGCCGCCGACCCGACCGTCACGGCCGCGATCCTCGGACTCGCCGCGCTCGCGCTGTTGATCGGCGACCCGCAGGTCCGCAATCGCGGGACGATCGGCGGCGTGCTGGCGAACAACGATCCCTCCGCCGACTATCCGGCCGCGTTGCTCGCGCTCGGCGGCACCGTCGAGACGAACCTCGGCAGCCACGACGTCGACGGTTATTTCCAGGGCATGTTCGCCACCGCGCTCAGCGACGGCGAGATCATCACCCGCGTCGGGTTCAAGATCCCGAAGGCAAGCGCCTACGCCAAGTTCCGCCACCCCGCCTCGCGCTACGCGGTCGTCGGGGTGTATGTCGCGCAGACCGCCGACGGCGTCCGCGTCGCGGTGACCGGAGCCGGGCCCGGCGTCGTTCGCTGGCCCGAAGCCGAAGAAGCGCTGACCGCGAGCTTCACCCCCGAAGCGGCGAAGGGGCTGGTGCTGGGGGGCGACCTCAACACCGACATCCACGCCAGCGCGGAATATCGCGGCCACCTTGCGGGAACGATGCTGGCGCGGGCCGTCGCTGCGGCGGCTTAGTTGCGCGAGTGCCGGACGCGGGGGTAGAGACGGGAATACCCACCGCAACAGGGGCGCATTTTGGCCGGCCATAGCAAGTTCAAGAACATCATGTACCGCAAGGGCGCGCAAGACGCGAAGCGGTCGAAGATCTTCTCCAAGCTCGCGCGCGAGATCACCGTCGCGGCGAAGTCGGGGCTGCCCGACATCAACATGAATCCGCGGCTGCGCGGCGCGGTGATCGCGGCGCGGCAGGAGTCGATGCCAAAGGACAATATTGAGCGCGCGATCAAGAAGGCCGCCGAGCCCGGCGGCGATGACTATGAGGAGCTGCGGTACGAGGGCTTTGGCCCCGGCGGCGTCGCGCTGATCGTCGAGGCGCTGACTGACAACCGCAACCGCACCGCGACCCACGTCCGCACGATCTTCGCCAAGAACGGGGGCAACATGGGCGCGACCGGGTCGGTCAGCCACGGCTTCGAGCGCGTCGGGCTGATCGGCTACGACCTCAAGGCGGGCGACGCCGAGGCGGTGTTCGAAGCTGCGCTCGACGCCGGTGCCGACGACGTGGTCTCGTCAGACGAGGGTCATGAGGTCTTCACCGCGATGGATTCGCTCCACGAAGTCGCCAAGGCGCTCGAGGCGAAGCTGGGTACCCCGACTTCGACCAAGCTGCATTGGCGTGCGAAGGAGGCAGTGACGGTCGACGAGGGCACCGCGACGACGCTGATGCACCTGATCGATGCACTAGACGACGATGACGACGTCCAGACGGTGTACGGCAATTACGACGTGCCCGACGACGTGATGGCGAAGCTGCAGGCATGATGCCCGGCACGAGGCGGTGATCGTCATCGGTCTCGACCCCGGACTGCAGGCGACCGGCTGGGGGATCATCGAGGCCGACGGCAACCGCTTGCGCCACGTCGCCAACGGCACCGTCCGCAGCCGCGCCGCCGACCCGCTCGCCGACCGGCTGGTCCAATTATACGATGCACTAGAGGCGGTCATCGCCGAACATCACCCGGCGACGGCTGCGGTCGAGGAGACTTTCGTCAACACCAACCCGCAGTCGACGCTCAAGCTCGGGCAGGCGCGGGGCGTGGTGATGCTCGTCGCGGCAAAGGCGGGCATGCCGGTCGCCGAGTACGCGGCACGCTTCGTCAAGAAGGCGATCGTCGGGACCGGCGCGGCGGACAAGGGGCAGATTCAGGCGATGATCGCGCGGTTGCTGCCCGGCTGCGGCACGCTCGGGCCCGACGCGGCGGACGCGCTCGCCGTGGCGATCACCCACGCGCACATGGCCCGCACGGCAGGCGCGCACTCTGCCGCGCGCGTGATGGCGTGAGCGGGCGGACATGATCGCAAAACTGACCGGGTTGCTCGACAGCGCGGCGGCCGACAGCGCGGTGATCGACGTCAACGGCGTCGGCTATCTCGTCTTCGCCAGTGCCAAAACCCTCGGCGCGCTCGGCCCGGCGGGGGCGGCGGCGGTCCTCCATATCGAGACGCAGGTCCGCGAGGACGCGATCCAGCTGTTCGGCTTCGTCTCGGCCGACGAGCGCGACTGGTTCCGGTTGCTGCTGTCGGTGCAGGGCGTCGGCGGGCGCGTCGCGCTGGCGATCCTGTCGGTGCTTGCGCCGCCCGAGCTTCACCATGCGGTCGCGGCGAAAGACACGGCATCGATCGCCCGCGCCAACGGCGTCGGCCCGAAGCTCGCTGCGCGGATCGTTCTCGAGCTCAAGGACAAGGCGGGGAGCGTCCCGCTGTCGCTAGGCATCGTTGCTCCGCTCGCCAAGCCGGGCACCGCGGTATCCGATGCGCTATCGGCGCTCGCCAACCTCGGCTTCCGCCCGATGGACGCGAGCCGCGCGGTTGCGGAAGCGGTGGCGGAGGTCGGCGACGCGGCAGCGGTAGGCGAACTGGTTCGCGTGGCGTTGCGGAAAAGCGCGCGCTAGGTAGGGAGTCGCGACGCCACTGGCGCGTATCACCGGGACGACACACGGGAGCGATCACCGATGCGGACCGAACGACTCGCTGGTGGCAAGATCGGCATCGTCTCCCTTGGCGACTTCGATGCGAGCCGGCGCAACCTGCTGCCCAAGGTCGTCGCCCTGCGCGCGGCGTTCAAGCTCACCGCACCGGCCTATCGGAAACTCTGATGCGCGGGCTGACCCTTGGGCTCATCGCGCTGGCCGTGGTGATGGCGGTGCTGCGGCTCGGTACCGGTATCGTGTATGAAAGCGGCGCCCCGATCGCGGCCTTGGTGATCAAGACGCGACCGGGCCCTTTGGTCGAGCGAGCGGAGAGTCCGGCGTATCCGCTCGCTGCCGACATCGTCCTCGATCGCGAGGAGCCGCAACTGACGTATGCGCCGCTCTACCTCGCGTTGATGCGTACGGCGTGGGGCGTGGTCGCCGTCAGTCTTGTGGCGGCGGCGTGGACGGCGCGGCGACGACCGGCCTGACGGCATAGGCGGGCAGGGCGACCGCCTCGCGCGCCAGCGAATAAACATCGCGCCATTCGGCGAAACGCGGCCATGCCCCGCCGACGGGGTCGAGCCCCTGCCGGCGCAGCGCCAGCATCGCGCGCGGCAGATGAAACCACTGGCTGGCGACGACGACACGCGTACCGGGCTTGACCAGACCGGCGACATCCTCGGCAGTCGCCCATGTCGTTCGCCCGAGTGAGTCGCGGATGATGCATTCTGATGGAACCCCGTGGCCGACCAGCCATGCCGCCATTGCCGTCGCCTCGTCGCGACCGCTGCGGCCGACACCGCCGCTGACGAGCAGCCGCGGGGCCAAGCCAGCGCGCCAGACGTCGAGCGCCGCTGCGAGCCGCGCGGCGAGCCGGGGCGACGGACGGCCGTCGGCACCGACCTCGTTGCCGAGGACGACGATCATGTCGGCGGCGCGGGGGCGGGCGGCGAGGCCGACAATGGCGATCGCGCCGACATAAGCCAGCCCGATCCCGAGTCCGAACAGCGCGATGCGGGTGAGCGTGATCACTGAATACCGGTCATCACCACGGTCGTAGCGCTGGCGGCGCGGACTTGCCACCGATGGCGTGGCGCGCGCGCGCCCGTTGACGTAGGACGAACGCGTGACCGCCGTTCCCCTTACCCCTCTCCGCCGCCCCGAAGACGTCGACGCGGCGCTGCGGCCGCAGACGCTCGACGATTTCGTCGGGCAGGCGGCGGCGCGCGAGAACCTCCGGGTGTTCATCGCCGCGGCGAAGGGGCGGGGGGAGGCGCTCGACCATGTGCTGTTTCATGGGCCCCCGGGGCTCGGCAAAACGACGCTCGCGCAGATCGTTGCGCGCGAGTTGGGCGTCGGGTTTCGGGCGACGTCGGGGCCGGTGATCGCCAAGGCGGGTGACCTTGCCGCGCTGCTGACCAACCTCGAAGCCAATGACGTGCTGTTCATCGACGAGATCCATCGCCTGTCGCCGGCGGTCGAGGAGATCCTGTATCCGGCGATGGAGGACCGCGCGCTCGACCTGATGATCGGTGAAGGGCCGTCGGCGCGCAGCGTGCGGATCGACCTGCCGCCATTCACGCTTGTCGGGGCGACGACGCGTGCGGGGCTGGTGACAACGCCGCTCCGGGACCGCTTCGGCATCCCGCTGCGGCTGCAGTTCTATTCGGTCGACGAACTCGAAAGCGTCGTCACCCGCGCCGGTCGGCTGCTGGCGATGTACCTGACGCCGGAAGGCGCGCGCGAGATCGCGGGGCGGTCGCGCGGGACGCCACGGATTGCCGGGCGGCTGTTGCGGCGGGTGCGCGACTTCGCCGGGGCTAATACGGTCGATCGGGCGGCAGCTGATCGCGCGCTGAACCGGCTTGAGGTCGATACGCTTGGGCTCGATGCGATGGACCGGCGCTATCTGATGATGATCGCCGACATTTATCGCGGCGGTCCGGTCGGGGTCGAGACGCTCGCCGCGGGGCTGTCGGAGCCGCGCGATACTGTCGAGGAGGTCGTCGAGCCGTATCTGATCCAGACCGGGCTGGTGGCGCGAACGGCGCGGGGGAGGATGCTCAACCCGGCGGCGTGGAAGCATCTCGGGGTCAAGCCGCCCGTGACGGCGATGCAACTGCCGCTGCTCGACGACGACCTCTAGCCTCAGCCCGGCGGCAACTGGGTAAGCGGCGTCTCGGGCAGCTTTTCCGGCGGAGCGCCGACCTCGGCCTCGGTCAGCACCGGCGCGTTGACGGCATCGGCATGACCCTGCGCGAGTTCATCGGCGGTGAGCGGCGTCAGGTTCGGGTCGATCGTCGCGGGCATGGCGGGCGCTCCTTCAAGCTTACCCGACAACGCTGGCCGCGACGACCGGCTCCGTCAGATTCCCGCGTACCATTCGTAGCCGCGATCTTCCCAATAGCCGCCCTTGCCGAGCTCCATCTTGGCGAAGCTGTCGACCGCTTCGATCCGCATGACGTACTTCGCCTGCTTGTAGCCGAGCTGACGTTCGATCCGCATCCGACACGGCGCGCCATGGGCGACGTCGAGGGGCTGCCCCCGCATGGTGTGAGCGATAATCGTCTGCGGGTGGAAGGCGTCGACGAGATCGACGCTCTCGTAATAGCGCCCGGTCGACTGCGCGCCGCCCTTGGAGATCTCCCCGCCATACGTGTCGGCGCAGTGGAAGACGATATACTTCGCCGTCGGCAGCAGCCCTGCCGCCTTGAGCAGCGGCCCGAGCTGCGGCCCGGTCCACTGACCGATCGTGCTCCATCCCTCCACGCAGTCGTGGCGAGTGATCTGGGTTCGTGCCGGCAGCGCGCGCAGATCGGCGAGCGACAACGCCATTGGCCGCCGGACGAGCCCGTCGATCTTGAGCCGCCAGTTGGCAAACCCTTCGTCGACGTGGCGGCGATAGTCGTCGTCCTTCGGGTTGGTCGAGCCGTTGGGCTTGAACACCGGCGAAATGTCGGCGACGCTGAACTCCTGCGCGAGCGCGTGGCGGCCGATCAGCCGCTGCCAGCCGTAGGTCGCGCTTTCGGCCTTGGCGACGAAATCGTTCGCCCCGACCGAGTTCGACAGCTTGTCGCAGCCCGACAGCAGCAGGCCGCCGGCGCCGACCCCGATCAGCGACCGGCGTGTGAGGATGGTCATGAGCGGCGCGCCCCGTTCTTGCGATTTTGGCCAGTGTCGTACCAGCCTGTGATCATCGAGCGCAGCTGGTTGATCGGCCCGGCGAGAATGACCATCGCGACATGGACGACGATGAAGGCGATCGTCAGGTCCATCACGATGAAGTGGATCGACCGCGCCGATGATCGCCCGCCGAACAGCTGCGGCAGGAAGCCGTGCGCCGCGGCGTCGAACCCCGGCGACATCGACAGGCCCGTCAGGACCATGACCGGCAGGATGACGAACGCTGTCGCTGAATAAGCGACGCGCTGGAGGATGTGATATTCCTTGTCGTCCTCGCCACGCGGGAACTTGAGCTTCGCGTGCTGGACGATGTCGTGCCAGATATTGATCGGCGCGATCTGCTTGAGCCGTGGCCAGATGTCATCCTGCAGGTGCCGCGTGACGAGCCCATAGATCAGGTAGGTCAGGCCGTTGAGGATGAACAACCACGCGAAGAAGAAATGCCAGCGGCGGGCGGTGGCGAGGTCGCGATTGGTCGGGAAGGTCGCCCATTCGGGGAAGCCCTGTGCGATGGGCTCGCCGTCGGCTCCCTTGGCGAGGCCAAGGACGCCGGTTGTCTCGACCGTGACCGGACCGACGCGAGTCATGCCGATCGGCGTGCCGTCAGCCTTACTGCTCGCGCCGATCTCGAACCAGCGGCGCGAGTCGTCATTGTTGGCGCCATACTGGCCCCAGTAGAGCGCCGGATGGGCGTTGAAGATGTTAAGTCCGCTCGCGATCAGGAAGCCGATGCACAGGACGTTGATCCAGTGGCAGACGCGCGTGACGACGCGGTGGCGGTAATAGACGCGCCCCGGCGGCGGCGCGACGACGGTGTCGGCGAGCGGCTGGCTGGGCGGCGTATCGGCAACGGAGGCCATGCGTGCGTCCTTCGGGTCGCGGGCGTAATGGAGTGTCGCGGGCGGCGCGCCGGTTGTAAAGCGCGCCGCCCCCGGCTTGATGTCAGTGCGGCTTCGACGCCATCGCGTCCTTCTTCATCATCGCGTCGTGCTTCTTCATTTCGGCCTTGGTCATCTTCTTGCCCGCCATGTGGTCGGTGGCCATCGCATCGGTCGCCATCGCGTCGTGGGGGGCCATCTTGTCGGTCGCCATCGCATCGTGCGCGGCGGGCTTATCGGACTTCATCGCGTCCTGCGCCATCACGGCGGTCGTGCCGAACGCCGTGACAGCGGCGGCGAGCATCAGGGTCTTGATCAAGGTCATCGTCTTCTCTCTCAGATGGGCCGCCCGCCCCGAGGCGACCGGCGGTGGGTAAAGCAGGGTCAGCCGCGGACCGCGGCGAGGATCGGGCCGCCGCTCGTCTGGACAAGCACCGCAGTCAGCAGACCGGGCGCGGCGGCGGGAAGCTTGAGCGTCGCTGCCGCCCCGTCCCATTTGCCGAGCTTGACAAGCTGGCGGACGACGTTGCGGTGGCCGATCGTCCGGCCGGTATTCTCGCCGGCACGGATCGCGACCGCGATCGTCCGCGGATCGTAGCGAACGAGCCAGACATCGGCACCGCCGGCGGCAACGCTCCCCGAGCCAACCGCGACGCTGTCGGCGGTGAGGGTCAACGCGGGGCCGGCGTGGCGGCGAACGCCCTTGAGCGCGCCTTCGATCTGGCCGTGCTGCGCACCGACTACGTCGGTGGTGCCGTCGACGATGACCTGCGGCGTCCACACCTGGTCATGGTGCAGGCCGCGGGCATAATCCCACTGCCGCGACGTCTGCGCCGCGCTGGCAAACGTATCCTTCCAGCCGAGCTGATCCCAGTACGTCACCGCGAAAGTCAGCGCGAGGATGTCGGGGCGGTCGGCGATGGCGTTGAGGTTGGTGATCGCGGGCGGGCACGACGAGCATCCCTGCGACTGATACAGCTCGACCACTGTCGGGTGCGACGCGTCGATCGGCTGGGCGGCCAGGGGAGCTGAGATCAGGGCGGCGGCGAGCAGGGCGGAACGGAGCATCTTCACTGTCCTCGTGAGTGTTCGAGGACTTGTTCGGCAGGACGCGAGTGGCGGTTACAGCTAATTTGTCATCCCGGCAGAGGCCGGGATGACAAATTATGGCGTGATCGGCTTAGTGCCGCGTCAGGCGATAAAGCTCAGCAGGTCGGCGTTGAGACGGTCCTTTGCGGTCATGTGGAGACCGTGCGGCTCGTCGTCATATTCGATCAGCTTCGATCCCGCGATCATCCGCGCCGCGACGCGCCCCGAGCTGTCGATCGGCACCGTCTGGTCGGCGGTGCCGTGGATGATCAGCGTCGGCATCGTGAACGCCGCCATGTCGGGCCGGAAATCGGTCCCGGCGAAAGCCTTGGCGCATTCGATCGTCGCGCGCTGCGACCCCATCATCGCGATCTGCTGGGTCCACTGCAGATGCTCGGCCGAGACGCGCTTGCGCAGCAGCGAGTTGCCGTAGAATTGCTGGCCGAAGCTGCCGAAGAACGCGGCGCGATCCTCCTTCATGCCCTTGAGCATGTCGTCGAACACCGACTGGTCGACCCCGGTCGGATTGTCTTCGGTCTTGAGCAGATACGGCGTCACTGCGCTGACCAGAACTGCCTTGGCAATCTTCGCGCCACCGTGGCGGCCAAGATAGCGCGCGACCTCGCCGCCACCCATCGAGAAGCCGACCAGCGTGATATCGCTCAGGTCGAGATGGTCGATCAGCTGCGCCAGATCGTCGCTCATCGTGTCATAGTCGTAGCCGTTCCACGGTTGGCTCGACCGGCCGAAGCCGCGACGGTCATAGGCGCAGACGCGATAACCGTGCTCGGCGAGGAAGGTCGCCTGCTCGGACCACATGTCGGCGTCGAGCGGCCAGCCGTGGATCAGGACGATGACGCGCCCGCTGCCCCAGTCATTGAAGTAGATTTCGGTGCCGTCGCTCGTTGTGAATGTCGTCATCGCTCGCTCCTCGGTTACGGCCCATCAACCGCTGCGATCCGGGGAAGTTCAGCGGTGACACCGAAGCTTCATGGACCTGCGCGCTTGCACCAGCGCCGCCGACACCATAGCGGCAGAACCGCAAAACGGGATCGATCGATGCTCCAGCTTTATTCGGCCGGCGAAAAACGGGTGACGTGCGACGGCGATCTGACAACGGCGCTGTTGCCGCCGGGAATCGTCTGGCTCGACCTGAACGATCCGTCGAAGGCCGAGGAAGCGTTCGTCGAGCGCGTCCTCGGCATCGCCGTCCCGACCCGCGACGAGATGGTCGAGATCGAGCCGTCGAGCCGTCTTTACCAGGACGGCGATACGGTCGTCGTTATCGCCAGCCTCCTCGCCGGGGCTGCCGAGGCAACCCCGATTACAACAGCGGTGTCGTTCGTCCTGACACCGACGCACCTCGTGACGATCCGCTATGCCGCGCCGAAGGCGTTCGA
The DNA here is from genome assembly GCF_018982885.2 of Polymorphobacter megasporae. NCBI lineage: Bacteria > Pseudomonadati > Pseudomonadota > Alphaproteobacteria > Sphingomonadales > Sphingosinicellaceae > Glacieibacterium > Glacieibacterium megasporae. The sequence goes on from NZ_CP081848.1 coordinate 1,751,661, forward strand.
GCTGTTCAGCGCGCATGTCGAACGCTCGCCGACGTTGTGCACCGACGCGACGATGACCTTGATCCATCTGCTCGATGCAATCGTCGACCGGATGGCTGATGTGCTCGAGGGCGTCGGGGCGGAGATGGACAATATCTCGAAATCGACCTTCCGCCGTGGCGGGTCGCGGACCCAGCGGATGACCAACGCCGCGCTTCAGGTTCTGCTGACGCGGATCGGTCATGTCCACGATATCGTCTCGAAGTCGCGGGTCAGCGGCGTCAGCCTCGCCCGGCTGATCAGTTTCCTCGGCAGTACGCTCGACCCGAAGGGGACGAAGGAGCATCTCGACGGGCTGGCGAAGGACGTATCGTCGCTGACCGACCATGCGAGCTACTTGAGCGGCAACATCACCTTCCTGCTCGACGCCGCGCTCGGGCTGATCAACATCGAGCAGAACGCGATCATCAAGATCTTCTCGGTCGCGGCGGTCATCTTCATGCCGCCGACGCTGGTCGCGAGCATCTACGGCATGAACTTCAAGAACATGCCCGAGCTCAATTTCCACTACGGCTACCCGATGGCGCTCGGGATTATGGTCTGCTCGGCGGTGCTGCCGTACCAGTTCTTCAAGAGCCGGGGGTGGCTCTAGCGCGGGTCGAGCGCACAGCCGTATGCCGGGGTGTAGGTCGCGGTGTGCTTCGCCAGCAGCGGCACCCACGCGGTGATCCGCTTCGCCGCCGGATCATCCTTCATCTTGACGATCTCCATGCCGGGCTCGAAGTCGGTCGCGCATGATTTCATGTCGCGGTTGCCGACATAGCGGCAGGAGCAGACGACGTGCGCGACATAACCGCTGGCGAGATCGGCGCGGCGGCCCCACGAGCTCTGCTCGAGCCACAGCCAGCCGAGACCGCCGACGACGGCGATCGTACCCAGCATGATCAGCCACCAATATCTTGCCTTCACCGGCACGCCCCCACTACCATCGTCGGCCAACCGGAGAATGCTGACGCGATGCGGGCCGTGCGATCAAGTCTGATTCTGATGGTTAGCCTGTGGGCGGGGCCGTCGATCGGCAAGACGGCGACGGAAACTGCGGTCGACCAGCTGTTTTCCGGCAAGGCGATCGGCGAGACCCGCGCGATCGTCGTCCTCCAGGACGGCAAGCCGGTGATCGAGCGCTATGCCCCCGGTTATGGCCCGGACAACCGTTTCATCTCGTGGTCGATGGCCAAGTCGGTGACGTCGACCCTGCTCGGTACGCTCGTCGCGGCCGGCAAGCTCGACCTCAATGCCCCCGCGCCGGTGCCGGCATGGCACCGCGACCCCGCCGACCCGCGCGGCAAGATCAAGCTGATCGACCTCGTCTATATGTCGTCGGGCCTCGCGCACTCGGAAACCGGGCCGCCGGTCGAGGGCGCCGACACCAACCGCGCCTTGTTCAGCGACGAGAGCAACGACGCCGCTGCCGCCGCCGAGGCTGCGCAGCTCAAGTACGCGCCGGGCACGCGCTTCGAATATTCGACGCTGACGACGGTAATCCTCGATGACATCATCGTCCGGACGATCGCCCCCGGCGCAACGACCCCTGCGGCGCGGCGTGCGGCGATGCAGGCGTTTCTCCACGACGCGCTGATCGTGCCGTCGGCGATGGCGAGCCTCGTCTGCGAATACGATGCCGCGGGGACGATGCTCGGCGGCTCGTTCTGTCACGCGACTGCGCGCGACTGGGCGAAGTTTGGCCAGATGTACCTCGACAATGGCGTCGTCGGGGGTAAGCGGGTCGTTGCCGCGTCGTGGGTCGCCTTCGTCCGCAGGCAATCACCGACCAACCCGGCGTACGGCGGACAATTCTGGCTCAACCACCCGGGGAACGCCGAGGGCCACCCGGCACTCTTCCCCGACCAGGGCCCCGACGACCTCTATTCGGCGATCGGCCACCTCGGGCAGTACGTTATGGTCGCGCCGTCGAAGCACCTCGTCGTCGTCCGCCTCGGCAAGACCCCCGACGGCGAGCGCAGCGGCCTGCTCCCGGCGCTGGGCGCGCTGGTCAACAGCTTCCCCGACGCAAAGTGACCGACCACAGAATTATAGACGTCAAGCTCGACGAACGGACGATCCTGTGGCGCAATGCCGACATCGAGCAGGAGCGCCGCGTCGCGATTTTCGACCTGCTCGAAGGCAATTTCTTCAAGCCGGTGACGGCGTACGACGACGGCTATGCCGGGCCGTACAAGGTCGTGATGGGGGTCGAAGAGGGGCGGCTGACCGTCGCCGTCGCGACCACCGGCGACGCGCCACTGGAGGCGTTCGTCATCCCGCTATCGCCGTTCCGCCGCACCGTCCGCGACTATTTCGCGATCTGCGACAGTTACTTCAAGGCAATCCGCAACGCCACGCCGAGCCAGATCGAAACGATCGACATGGCCCGCCGCGGCATCCACAACGACGCGGCCGAAATGGTCATCGAACGCCTGGCGGCCCGTGTCGAAGTCGACTTCGACACCGCCCGCCGCCTGTTCACACTGATCTGCGTGCTGCATATCAGGCAGTGATCCACCCTTCCGTCATCCCCGCGAAGGCGGGGACCCATCACCACAACCCGCTGGGTGATGGGTCCCCGCCTTCGCGGGGATGACGAACTAACGACAGGTTTCACTGATGTCCGTCATGTCCGACCGCTGGATTCGCGAGCAGGCGCTCTCGACCGGGATGATCGAGCCGTTCGTCGACCGGCAGCAGCGCGAAGGGGTGATCTCGTACGGGCTGAGCAGCTACGGCTATGACGCGCGGGTGTCGGACGAGTTCAAGATCTTCACCAATGTCGATTCGGTCACCGTCGACCCGAAGGACTTTCACCCGGCGAGCTTTGTCGACCGCAAGACCGACTGCTGCATCATCCCGCCGAACAGCTTCGCGCTGGCGCGGACGGTCGAGTATTTCCGGGTGCCGCGCGACGTGCTGGTGATTTGCCTTGGCAAGTCGACGTATGCGCGGTGCGGGATTATCGTCAACGTGACGCCATTGGAGCCGGGGTGGGAGGGGCACGTCACGCTCGAATTCTCGAACACGACGCCGCTGCCGGCGAAGGTCTATGCCAATGAAGGCGCGTGCCAGTTCCTGTTCCTGATGGGCAACGAGCCGTGCGAAGTCAGCTATGCCGACCGCGCGGGCAAGTATCAGGGGCAGCGCGGGGTGACTTTGCCGAAGCTCTAACGAACCAGGGGTTCGTCGCCGTCACTCCGCGTCAGAAGCGCGTCGCGAACTGGAGACCGCCGCCGCCGCTGTCGCCGTACGCGGTCAGGCGGGTGTGGTCGCTCAGGCGGCGGGTGAACAGATACGCCGAGCCCTCGCCGATCGCCGCGCCGGCAACCGCATCGTACCAGTGATGGTCGCGGGTGTGGACGCGGGCGAAGCCGACCGTCGCCGCGAACAGTTCGAACGGTAGCCCGACCTGCCAGCCGTAGCGCGCATGGAGATAGCCCGCTCCGGCGAAGGCGATCGATGTATGTGCCGACGGGAACGAGTGTTCGCCGCCGTTGGGACGGCGCTCGTTGACCGAATATTTGAGTGCTTCGGTCGCGCCCAAGGTCAAAGCGCCGGTCTCGGCCAGTTCGATCAGCCCGGTATTGTCGTGCTCATAAAGCGAGATGCCGCCGGCGGCGAGCGGGATGCCGATCTCGCCGACGTTGGCGAGACCATGCCAGAACTTGTCGCTGGCGGCGGCAGGGGTCGCGGCAAGTACGGAAATGAAAGCGAGGATGGCGAAGCGCGACATATCTGATCCCGGGACCGGCAGGTGAAGTTGCTGGCCTAACCGTCCGCAACAACGCGGTCGAGCAGGGTCAGCCACGCTGCGGCGGAATGACCGATACGGTGTTGCAGCAACAGCGCACTGCTCGCGCTGGAATCGGGGACTGTCCCGGCTACGGCCCGTACTGTAGCGGACAAAGCTGCGGCGGTTGGCGCAGCAACGCGGCCGAAGCTCGGGTGGCACAGGATTTCGGGCACCGCGGGTGAGCAAGGCGTCGTCACGACGGGCACGCCTGCGGCAAGCGCTTCGATGAGCACCGCCGGATAGCCTTCGTAGCGCGACGTACACAGCAGGGCATCGGCGCGCGCGAGGTACGGCGCGACACTGGAAACATGGCCCGCGAAGGTGACGCGATCGGCGACCCCAAGCGCGGCAGCACGGGCTTCGAGGCGGCCACGCTCACGCCCGTCGCCGAGCAGGTCGAGCCGCCATTCCGGGCCGAGCGCGGCGAGAGTTTCGAACGCGAGGCCGAAATCCTTCTGCGGCATCAGCCGCCCGGCGGCGACGAGCGTGCGGGTCGCTGATGATGCCAGCGTTCGCGGCGGTGCACCCGTCCAGTCGTCGGACAAATTGGGCTCAGCGACCGTCGCGACGCGGCGTCCGAGCACCGCCTCGGCCTCGGCAGCGAGCGCGGGCGACATCGCGACGAGCGCCGCATAATGCCGCGTCGCGCGGGCGAACCAAGCATTGAGCAGGCGCTGCCCGGGGGGGCCGCGCTCGGCGACGCGGATCGGGTTGCTGATCTTGGCGACGACCGGCAATCGCATCCCGGCGAGCCGCATCGCGCTGAAGGCGGGGACGTGCCAGTTGCCCGGGGAGACGACGACGTCGGGGGCGAGGCTTGCGACCATGCCCGCGGCGGCGTGGCCGAAGCGCAGCCGGTCGGGGATGTCCCGGGTCAACGCGCGGCGAAACTCGACCACCGCCAGCCCGTCGGCGAGCGCCCGCGCGACCCCGGCCTCAGTCCCAGCAACGATCGTAATGCGCCGCCCGGCCTCCGCCCAGCGCTGTGCGAGACGGATCGCGATGCGTTCGCTGCCGCCGCCGGAGAAATCGTGGAGGACGAGCGCGATATGCGCCGCGCGTCCGTCGATGCTGGTCAACCGGTAATTCCTCCGCGTCGCTTGACTAGCGGGCGCCCGGTCACAAATCTATAACCACCGCCAAACGATCATCCTTGGGAGTCTTCATGCGTTCGATCCTGTTGCTCGGTGCCGCCCTGCTGGTCGTTGCCGCCGCGCCCGCGAAGCCGACGTACGGCGACTATGGCTTCGACGCCGCCGGCATGGACCGCAGCGTGACTCCGGGGAACGACTGGGGGCGCTTCGCCAACGGCAAGTACCTCGACGATCTCGTCATCCCCGACGACCGCTCGAATTACGGCATGTTCACCAAGCTGCGCGATCTGAGCCAAGAGCGGACGCGCGGGCTGGTCGAGGCTGCCGCCGCGACGAATGCCCCCGCCGGGACTGAAGGCCGCAAGATCGGCGATTATTATGCGAGCTTCATGGATGCGGCGACGATCGAGAAGAAGGGACTAGCTCCGCTCCAGCCGCGTCTGGATGCGATCGCGGCGATCGGCGACCGGGCGAAGCTGGCGGCGACGCTGGGCGACTTCAACCGCGAGGGGATCGACGCGCCGGTCAACCTGCGGCTGCGGCAGGACCTCAAGAACCCCGACATCTACAGCGTCTACATCGGCCAAGGCGGGCTCGGCATGCCCGATCGCGACTATTACCTCGACACCAAGAACCCGAAGTTCGCCGAGGTGCGGACGAAGTATCAGGCGTATGTCACGCAACTGCTGTCGCTTGCCGGGGTCCCCGACGCCGCCGCCAAGGCGAAGATGGTCTACGATCTCGAGGCGAAACTGGCGGCGGTCCAGTGGAGCCGGGTCGAGCGGCGGCAGGTCGACAAGACGTACAACCCCGTCGCCACCGCCGAGCTGGCGGCGAAGGACCCCGGCCTTGACTGGACCGCGTTCCTAACCGCTGCCGGGGTCGCGAGCCAACCGCGGATCATCGTCACCAACCCGAGCGCAATCGCGGGCACGGCGAAGCTCGTTGGCGACGAACCGCTCGATGCGTGGCAGGCTTATCTGACCTTCCACACGCTCGACCGCTGGGCGCCGCTGCTGCCGGCGAAGTTCGTCGATGCCAAGTTCGCCTTCTCGGGCACCGTCCTGTCGGGCCAACCGGTCAATCAGGAGCGGTGGAAGCGCGGCGTCGACGCGACGAGCGATGCCCTCGGCGAGGCGGTCGGCAAGCTGTACGTCGCCAAGTATTTCGCGCCCGAGGCGAAGGCCAAGGCCGACGCGCTGGTCAAGAACATCATCGCGGCGATGGATGCGCGGCTCGGCGCGCTGACGTGGATGGACCCCGCGACCAAGGTCGAGGCGCGTGCCAAGCTCGCGGTATTCACCCCGAAGATCGGCTACCCGTCGAAATGGCGCGACTATGCGAAGCTCGACATCGTCCGCGGCGATGCGCTCGGCAACGCCGAACGGGCGGAGCGCTTCGAGTATCAGCGCGACCTCGACAAGCTGGGCAAGCCGATCGACCGCAGCGAGTGGGGCATGACCCCGATGACGGTCAACGCCTACGCCAACCCGACGTGGAACGAGGTTGTCTTCCCCGCGGCGATCCTCCAGCCGCCGTTCTTCGATCCCAACGCCGATCCGGCGGTCAATTATGGCGGCATCGGCGCGGTGATCGGCCACGAGATCAGCCACCATTTCGACGACCAGGGGCGGAAGTACGACAAGCGCGGGACGCTCGCCGACTGGTGGACGGCGCAGGACATCGCGCGCTTCAAGGTGCTGACCGACAAGGTCGTCGCGCAATATGCCGCGTATCAGCCGCTCCCGGGGCTGCACATCAACGGCGAACTGACGCTCGGCGAGAACATGGCCGACCTTGCCGGGATCAACGTCGCTTATGACGCGTACCACAAGTCGTTGAACGGCAAGCCCGCGCCGGTGATCGACGGCATGACCGGCGACCAGCGCTTCTTCCTCGGCTTCGCCCAGATCTGGCGGCAGAAGTATCGCGACGCCGCGCTGCTCCAGCAGACGACGACCGACCCGCACACTGCGGGCTTCCTTCGCCCGAACGTCGCGCGAAATCTCGACGCATGGTATGCGGCGTTCGGCGCCAAACCGGGCGAGACGCTGTATCTGTCACCGGAGGATCGCATCAAGGTCTGGTGAGGGATCGTCAGGAGCGAGCGCGTACCCCGGCGTCGTCCCGGGAGTATCACATGCGTCGCATCGGCCTCGTCCTGCTCCTCGTCGCCGGTTGCGCGCCGCAGCCGCGTCCGCACGGTCCGCCGCCGGGGGGACCGCACGGGCCGGGTGGTCCGGAGCGGCGCGGGGTCTTCATCAGCCCGATGGGCGAGCCGTTTCGCGGCCCCGGCGGACGCGAGGCACTGATCGGGCGCTGGTTCGACGGGGCCGATACCGATCACGACGGCAAGGTCACCCTCGCCGAATTTCAAGCCGACGCCGCGCGCTTCTTCAAGACGCTCGACACCGACGGCGACGGCGAGATCGATCCGGCTGAGCTCAACCATTATGAGACCGTGGTCGCGCCGGAAATCCGGGTCGGCGATGCCGGTGGCGGCGGGCGCTCGGGTGGTAGCGGCAAGCGCCAGGGTGGCGGTGGCGGCGGACATCATGGCGGTGGCGGTGGTGGCGGCGGCGGTGGCGGTGGCCGGGGTGGACACGGCGGCGATAGCGGAGGCGGAACCAGCAGTGACGACAGCGCCACGCCGCATCAGGCGCTCGGCGTCCAGGGTGCCGCGCGGTACAGCTTCTTCGACCTCCCCGAGCCCGTCGCGTCCGCCGACGCCGACTTCAACCGCAGCATCACCGAGCGCGAATTCCGCGCCGCCGCTGCCCAACGCTTCGCCCTGCTCGATACTGAGGGTGACGGCGAGCTGACTCGGCGCGAACTCGCCCGCCGCTAGCCGACCACGTCCGCCATCGAGTACCGACCCGGCGGCTTGCCCGCGAGCCACGCTGCCGCCGCGACCGCGCCGTGCGCGAAGATATCACGGCTCTCGGCGCGGTGGACCAGCTCGATCCGCTCGCCGTCGCCCGCGAACAGCACCATGTGTTCGCCCGCCGCCGACCCGCCGCGCATCGCCGCAAAGCCGATCGATCCGTTGGCTCGCGCCGCTCCGACGCCGTCACGCAGCGCGGTGCGAACGGCATCGAGGGTCGTGCCCCGCCCGCGTGCCGCTGCCGCGCCGAGCGCGAGCGCTGTCCCCGATGGCGCGTCGCGCTTGTCGCGGTGATGCAGGTCGAGGATTTCGATGTCCCAGTCGGCCAGCCGCGCCGCCGCGGCTTCGACCAGCCCGCAGAGGACGGTGACCCCGATGCTGGTGTTCGCGGTCTGGAGAACCGCGATATCGCACGCCGCCCGAGCGGCTGCGGCCTCATGCCGCGCCTCGAGCCCGGTGGTGCCGATGACGATCGCCGTGCGCGTCGACCATGCCGCGTCGAGATTCGCCTCAAGCGCGTCGGGGCTGGTGAAATCGACCATGACGTCGCAAACATGCGCCAACGCCGACGGATTACTGCAAATCGTCAGCCCGCCGCCGAGCTTCGCGCCGACCGAACGGTGGCCCGCGCGTTCGACTGCGCCGCCGAGAACCATGTTCGGCTCGGCGGCAATCGCGGCGATGATCGCCTGACCCATCCGCCCGCCTGCACCAAGAACGCCAACCCGTATCATATCCGACTGTCCCACCACCTAAGTCCACCCTATGCTAAAGTGTGTCCCGATTCGAGCGACCTAGCGAAATCAACAGAGTGCGCGAAAGCATCGTCGACTCCATCGATCACGAGGAGACGGTCGATATTGGCGATGATGCCAGCATGGCCGACGAGCCCGGCCGGCTGGAAACATTGCGGCGCTACAATCTCCGCGACATCGCGCCGGAATCGCCATTCGACCGGATTACCTCGCTGGTCCGGGTGGTGCTCGACGTGCCGATGGCGGCGATCTCGCTCGTCGACGAGCATCGCCAATGGTTCAAGTCACGCGACGGCTTCGATGCCAGCGAGACGACGCGCGAGATTTCATTCTGTACGCACACGATCGCGGCGCGCGGGCCGATGATCGTCACCGACGCGCGGATCGACCCGCGGTTCAACGCCAATCCTCTGGTCGTCGGGCCGCCCAACGTCGTCAGTTATGTCGGTGCGCCGCTCGTCAGCCGCGACGGGTATCAGATCGGTTCGCTGTGCGCGCTCGACCGCGTCCCGCGCGATTATTCGGCCGCCGAGGTTGGCCTTCTCGCCAAGTTCAGCGCGCTGGTGGTCGACACCTTCGAACTGCGCCAGATCGCGACGCGCGACTTCCTGACCGGCGCGCTCAGCCGCCGGGCGTTCCTCGACACGGCGGCGCACGCGATCATGCGTCACGCCCGCGATGGGCAGGAATGCGCGCTGCTGCTGTTCGACCTCGATCACTTCAAGGCGATCAACGATCGTCACGGTCATGCGGCGGGCGACGTCGTCCTCGAGGCGATTTCGGCGTGCTGCCAGACGCTGTTGCGCGCGCCCGATGTCTTCGGCCGCGTCGGCGGTGAGGAATTCGCTGTCCTGCTGCCCGGCGCCGGGCCTGCCGCAGGAATTGCGATCGCCGAACGCTTTCGTGTCGCGATCGCGAACGTGACGGTGGCGTTCGATCCCGATCTGCGCGTCACCGCGAGCTTCGGCGTGGCGTCGCTGACCCACGCCATCGTTACCGCCGACGAATGGCTCGCGGGCGCCGACATCGCGCTGTTCGCCGCAAAGGACAGCGGCCGCAACCGCTGCCTAGAGGCGACGGCAACCCCCGAAGCCGTGTGACTGTCGTTCGCAACATCGTCGTCCTGACCGGCGCAGGCATCTCGGCCGAAAGCGGCGTTCCGACCTTTCGCGGCCCCGATGGGCTGTGGGAAGGGCACCGCATCGAGGATGTCGCGACACCGCAGGCGTATCGCCGCGATCCGGTCCTCGTTCAGCGCTTCTACGATGCCCGCCGCGCGGCGCTCGCGCATGTCGAGCCGAACCCCGCGCATCTCGCGCTTGCCCGGCTCGATCGGGAGTGGTGCGGCGGCCTGCTCATCGTCACGCAAAACGTCGATGATCTTCACGAACGCGCCGGGGCAGTGCGTCTCATCCACATGCACGGCGAGCTGAAGTCAGCGCTTTGCGGCCGATGCGGCGCGATGCAGCCGTGGGGTGTCGAGCTGACCGGCGCGGCGCCGTGCGGCTGCGGCGGCACGCTCCGCCCCGATATCGTCTGGTTCGGCGAGATGCCGTACCATATGGACCGGATCGACGCCGCGATCGCCGCGTGCGACCTGTTCGTCTCGATCGGCACCAGCGGCGCGGTCTATCCCGCTGCGGGCTTCGTCGACGCGGCGCGGCACGCCGGTGCCCGCACGCTCGAACTCAACCTCGATCCCTCGGCGGGAACCGCGCTGTTCGACGAGGCGCGCTTCGGCGCAGCCGGACGGCTCGTTCCGGAATGGGTCGACGAGGTCCTCACCGGTTGAGCGATCGTTACGGGTATGCGGTTTGCCAATCCGGTACATACGCTTGCTATCTCTTCGCGCATGCGCGACAACTCGCCACACTAAGACAAGACGGGCGGCATTTGATCGTCCGCGTCCTCGGGGGGAATATCAATGGACTTCGTACTTGTTGCGATCCTGTGCGGGCTTGCTGCGGTTGCCTATGGCGTCGTCACCTCGCGGCAGGTGCTCGGCGCGTCGCCCGGAAACGCGCGGATGCAGGAGATTGCGCTCGCGATCCAGGAGGGCGCGGGGGCGTATCTGAAGCGCCAATACCAGGCGATCGCGATCGTCGGGGTGATCGTCGCGGTTCTCGTCGCGGTGTTCCTCGGGCTGGTCCCCGCCGTCGCCTTCGTCGTCGGCGCGCTGTTGTCCGGGGCGACCGGGTTTATCGGCATGAACATCTCGGTCCGCGCCAACGTCCGCACCGCGGAGGCCGCGCGCAACTCGCTCCAGGCCGGGTTGACGATGGCGTTCCGCTCGGGCGCGGTGACAGGGATGCTCGTCGCGGGCTTGGCGCTGCTCGCGATCGCCGGATATTTCTATTCGCTCGTCAACTTCGGCCACATGGACCCGACCAGCCGCCCGGTGATCAACGCGCTCGTCGCGTTGAGCTTCGGCGCGTCGCTGATCTCGATCTTCGCGCGGCTCGGCGGCGGCATCTTCACCAAGGCCGCCGATGTCGGCGCCGACATGGTCGGCAAGAACGAACTCGGCTTCGACGAGGACGACGACCGCAATCCCGGAGTCATCGCCGACAACGTCGGCGACAATGTCGGCGACTGCGCCGGCATGGCCGCCGACCTGTTCGAAACCTATGTCGTCACGCTCGGGGCAACGATGGTGCTGGTGGCCTTACTCGTCGCCGGGACCGACGCCGCGAAGCTGATGACGCTGCCGCTGCTCGCCGGGGGCGTGTGCATCATCACGTCGGTGATCGGGACCTTCTTCGTCAAGCTCGGCAAGTCAGGCTCGATCATGGGCGCGCTGTACAAGGGCTTCATCGTCACCGCTCTGCTGTCGATCCCGGCATTGTGGTTCGCGACCAAGGCGATCTTCCCTGACATGAACGCGGTCATCTCGGTCAAGCCGGCGCAGGCAGCCGCCGCCGCTGCCGTTGCCGCGCCAACCGACTTCACCGCGATGCATTTGTTCTTCTGCATGCTCGTTGGGCTCGCGGTGACCGGACTGATCGTCTGGATCACCGAATATTACACCGGCACCGGCTACCGCCCGGTCCAGTCGATCGCCAAGGCGAGCGACAGCGGCCACGGCACCAACGTCATCCAGGGCCTCGCGGTCAGCATGGAGTCGACGGCATTGCCGACGTTGGTGATCGTCGTCGGCATCATCGCCAGCTTCCAGCTCGCCGGGCTGATCGGGATCGCCTTCGCCGCGACCGCCATGCTCGCGCTCGCCGGGATGGTCGTCGCGCTCGATGCGTACGGCCCGGTCACCGACAACGCCGGCGGCATCGCCGAGATGGCGGGGCTCGAACATGAAGTCCGCCAGCGGACCGACGCACTCGATGCGGTCGGCAACACGACCAAGGCAGTGACCAAGGGCTATGCGATCGGCTCGGCCGGGCTCGCCGCGCTCGTCCTGTTCGCGACCTACACCGAGGACCTGCGCCAGTTCTTTGCGACCACGACGGTCGATTTCACGCTGTCGAACCCGTATGTCGTCGTCGGCCTGCTCCTCGGCGCACTGCTGCCATATCTGTTCGGCGGCATGGCGATGACCGCGGTTGGCCGCACCGCGAGCGCCGTCGCGCAGGACATTCGCGCGCAGTTTCGTGAGCATCCCGGCATCGCCGATCGCAGCGTCCGCCCCGATTACGCCCGGACGGTCGGCCTCGTCACCGCGGGCGCGATCCGCGAGATGATCGTCCCGTCGCTGCTGCCGGTGCTCGCCCCGGTCGTCGTCTATTTCGCGGTGACGGCGGTATCGACTCAGGGCAACGGCTTTGCGGCCCTGGGTGCGCTGCTGATGGGGGTCATCGTCTCCGGGCTGTTCGTCGCGATCTCGATGACGAGCGGCGGCGGCGCGTGGGATAATGCCAAGAAGGTGATCGAGCAGGGCGCATACGGCGGCAAGGGCTCGCCTGCGCACCAGGCGGCGGTGACCGGCGACACTGTCGGCGACCCGTACAAGGACACCGCCGGGCCGGCGGTCAACCCGATGATCAAGATCACCAATATCGTCGCGCTGCTGCTCCTCGCGGCGTTGGCGGGCCACGGCTAACCGCTTTCGCGAGGACGGCGCTTAGGATAGTCCCGTCGGCACCAGCGACGGAGCGCCCGTGACCGAATACACCCTCGACGCCGAACAGCTTGCCGCGCAGACGTGGTTCCAAAGCCTCCGCGACCAGCTCTGCGCCGCCTTCGAAACCCTCGAGGACGAAGGCGACGGCGATGCCCCCGCCGGACGCTTCGAGCGAACCGCATGGGACCGCCCCGACTCGACCGGAGCCCCCGGCGGCGGCGGCGTCATGTCGGTGATGAAGGGCCGGGTGTTCGAGAAGGTCGGGGTCAACACCTCGACGGTGTTCGGCGAGTTCGCGCCCGAATTTGCCAAGTCCATCAACGGCGCCGATGCCGACCCGCGCTTTTTCGCCACCGGGATCAGCCTCGTCGCACACATGGCGAACCCGCACGTCCCCGCGGTACACATGAACACGCGCTTCCTCGTCACGACCAAGCGCTGGTTCGGCGGGGGAGCCGACCTAAATCCTGCACTCCCGGTCGCCGCCGACACCGCCGATTTCAAGACGGCGTTCAAGGCAGCGTGCGACCGCCACGGCAGCGATTACTACAGCCGTTTCGACCGCTGGTGCGACGAGTATTTCTTCGTACCCCACCGCAACCGCCATCGCGGCGTCGGGGGCATCTTCTACGACCATCTCGAAGGTGCTTTTGCCGCGAATTTCGCCTTCACCCAGGACGTCGGGCGGACCCTGCTCGGTGTGTACCCGGAAATCGTCCGGCGGCACATGCACGACCCGTTCACCGACGCCGAGCGCATCGTCCAGCTGCGCTACCGCGGCCTGTATGCCGAATTCAACCTCGTCTACGACCGCGGCACGACCTTCGGGCTGAAGACCGGCGGCAACGTCGAAGCGATCCTGATGAGCCTGCCGCCGCTGGCGCGATGGGATTAATCGACTGCTGATCCTCCCCTAAGGCGGGGAGGATCTAAGATTAGCGCCGCAACCGCAGGTAGATCAGCGCTATACCGACCGCGTTGAACACCGTGAACAGCGCGCCGACGACTCCGCCGATTACGCTCGAGATTACCGCTCCCGCGGCGCCCGCACCGAGCCCGTTCAGCGCCGTCGCCACGCCGCCGCCGATGATCGCGGCGATTGCCGACAGCGCGAGGAACCACGCCGCCCACATGATTGTGAAGGCGATGATCCGCCAGCCGTTGCCCTCGGTCAGCTCCCAGCTTCGCCGGACCGCAGCGATCGGGGCCACGACGCCGTCGATGACGAGCGGCATCGCCAGCGTCAGCCGACCCGCCATGTAAAGGCCGGGGACGATGAACAGCAGCAGCCCCGCGCCGATCGGCACTGCCGCGAGCAGCAGCGCGACGACAAGCAGCGGCCATAGCCGCAAGGCGACGAGCAGCGCCTCACCGACCGACCGGTCGATCCCGCTCGCCTTGTCGATCGCCAACCTAACGATCGCCGCCTGCGCTACGATCGCGATCAGCGACGGCAACACAAGCGCGCTGAAAACGAGGTTGGGCGTCAGCTCGGCGGGAGTTTTCGGCAGCGCCGGGCCAAACAGCTCGATCGCGACGCCGGGCAGCAGGACGAACGCCGCCGCGATCGGCAGGTATAGTTGCATTCCCGTGGTGGCTGCGGCGAAGGTCTCCCGCCACAATCCGGTAATCGAGATCTGATAATTCATGCGCGGACGCCAATGCGGCGCAAGCGCAGATCCAACACTGTCATCGGCACGCTCAAGCAGCGCGCGCGACGCCCTTTTCGGTCACCATCGTCTCGAGTTCGCCTGACTGGAACATCTCCATCATGATGTCGGAGCCGCCGACGAACTCGCCCTTGACGTACAACTGCGGCACCGTCGGCCAGTCGCTATACGCCTTGATGCCCGAGCGGACCTCGGGGTCTGCGAGGACGTCGACGGTCTCGTAATCGACGCCGAGGCGCTCGAGGATCTGGATCGCGGTCGACGAGAAGCCGCACTGCGGGAACAGCGGCGTCCCCTTCATGAACAGCACGACGTCGGTGCCGCCGACGAGCGCACCGATCTTCGCATTGATATCGGTCATGGTGTGGTCTCCTGAACGGGAAGCGCTGTGGTCAACTGGAGAGCATGCAACTCGCCGCCCATCCTGCCGCCGAGGGCATTGTAGACGAGCTGGTGCTGGCGGACGCGAGGCATGCCAGCGAACGCACCGGAGACGACGCGCGCGCTATAATGGTCGCCGTCGCCGGCAAGATCGGTGATCGTTACCTGCGCGTCGGGTAGCGCGGCAACGATCGCAGCCTCGATGTCGGCGGCTGCCATACCCATCAGGCAACGTCCATGATCTGGTGGCGGGCTTCGGCCTGCGCTGCCGCCATCGCCGCGCGGACATCTTCGTCAGTAACCCCGAGATCGCGGACCTTCAGGTCGGTGACGATCTTGTCGAACACACCTTCGTGGCCGCTCTTCTCGAACTCGGCGTGGACGACGGCGCGGGCGTAATCTTCGCTGGCTTCGGGTGTCATCCCGAGCTTGCCCGCCGTCCACATCCCGAGCAGCTTGTTTGCGCGCGCAGTGATGCGGAACTCGACGTCGGCGTCGTGGGTGAATTTGGCCTCGAAGCCCGCTTCGCGCTCGTCGAATGTCGTCATGGGGATCCTTGGAACGATGTCATCCTGTGTATAGGGTCGCGCAGGCCAAGGTTCAATCGTGGGGGAACGGCGATGGCGAAGCTGCGGGTAGCGTTGCTCCTTGGGCTGACCGTCGCCGCGTGCGGCCGCAAGGGCGATACTGGCGCGCCGACACCGCAAATTTCTGTCGCCCCAGCTGGCGTGAAGAGTGCGGCGCCGTCACGATCCGGGCCCGGGCAGCCGCCATCGGCGCATCACGACGGTGCTGCGTTTATCGCTTACAGCTACAGCCTGGGTTTCGAACTTCCCGCGCGTCGCATCGACGAAGTGCAGCGCGCGCATCGGACTGCGTGCGAGGCACTGGGTCCGTCGCGATGCCAGCTGATCAATGCATCGCGCAGCGGCGGCGAAGGTGATGCCGCCGAGGCGCATCTCGACCTGCGCATCGTTCCGGACGAGGTGAAATCATTCGAAGCGCGACTCGCTGCGACGACCGGCGATGCCGGCGGGACGATGCTTACCAGCAGCGTCACGGGCGAAGATATTACGCGCGAGCTGATCGACGCCGACGCCGCGCTCAAGGCGAAGCGGACCCTGCGCGACAGGCTGCAGACGTTGCTCGAACACCGCGAGGGACGGCTGTCGGACCTGCTAGCGGTGGAGAAAGCGCTGAGCGAGACCCAGCAGCAGCTCGACACCGCGACCGCCGAATTGAGCGAGCTCCAGCAGCGCGTCAGTTTCTCGAAGCTCAGCATCGATTATCGCTCGACGCAGCCGCTCGGCTCGACCGCGCGTCCGCTAGCGACTGCGGTGGCGGAGGCCGGCCAGACGATTTCGACGAGTCTCGCCCTGCTGTTGACGGTGGTGGTGGCCGTCGTGCCGTGGCTCGTGCCCGCAGGGCTGCTGCTTTGGCTGGCCGGCAAACTTCGCGCTCGGCGCGATGCGCGGCGAAAAGGATCGCTCATTCCGCCGCCGTGAACGCGCCCGCGTCATTGTCAGCGCCCCCCCGCCGCGCTATATCGCTTATTCAGCCCCGGCCGCGCGCGACCCCGCCCGCGCCGGGGCGCTTTCTTTCCACGGATGCGGGCAGCGGCGCGCGTGTCCGGAAGACGACCGAGGAGGACGACGCCCATGTCCCGCCGCCGCCAGATCTACGAAGGCAAGGCCAAGATCCTGTATGAGGGTCCCGAGCCAGGTACGATCATCCAATATTTCAAGGACGATGCGACCGCGTTCAATGCCCAGAAGAAGGGCACGATCAGCGGCAAGGGCGTCCTCAACAACCGCATTTCCGAACATCTGTTCACGATGCTCGCGACGATCGGCATCCCGACCCACTTCATCCGCCGGTTGAACATGCGCGAGCAGCTCGTCCGCCAGGTCGAGATCGTGCCGATCGAGGTTGTCGTCCGCAACGTCGTCGCTGGGAGCCTCGCCAAGCGCTTTGGGCTCGAGGAAGGCACAGCATTGCCGCGGACGATCCTCGAATATTATTACAAGGACGATGCGCTCGGCGATCCGCTGATCACCGACGAGCATATCTCGGCGTTCGGCTGGGCGAGCCAGGACGAGATGCACGACATTGCCGACATGGCGATCCGCATTAACGACTTCATGGCGGGACTGTTCGCCGGCGTCGGCATCCGGCTGGTCGACTTCAAGCTCGAATTTGGCCGGCTGTTCGACAACGAATTCAGCCGCATCATTCTAGCAGACGAGATCAGTCCCGACGGCTGCCGCCTGTGGGACATGAAGACCAACGACAAGATGGACAAGGACCGCTTTCGCCTCGATCTCGGCGGCGAAGTCGAGGCGTACACCGAGGTCGCACGGCGGCTTGGCCTGCTCCCCGACGGCGCGGTGTCGACCGTCCTCGATCTCGACGAACACCGCAAGGCGCGGGGCAAGTAAACCCCGCGCCACGTCAGTGGCTCCGCGTTGCGGGGCGCTGGCGGACGACGGCGATAAGGATGATCAGTGCGACGAGCAGCAGCCCGCTCGCCGCGTAGCGGTCGAGGTTGAGCCCGCCCTTCGCGATCGGCTTGTCGAGGAAGTCGCCGACGACCGCGCCGAGCGGACGGGTCAGAACGAATGCCGCCCAGAACAAGCCGGTGCGCGAGATCGATGTCCAGAAGTACGCCGCTGCGATCACCGCGAGCATTCCGCCGAAGATGAGCGCTGCGCCGGTATAGCCGAACCCGGCGGTATCGGCGGTCCAATCCCCGAGCGCGGTGCCGAGCGTCTGCGAGAACATGATCGTCACCCAGTAGAAGACTTCAGCGCGCGGGGTGGCGACGCTCGCGACCGCGATCGTCCCGGTCGTCCGGTACCAGATGAACAGCGACGCGAGCAGCAGCGCGAGGAGCAGGCTCGACCCGCCCGAATAACCAATGCCGAGCGAGCGGTCGGCAAAATCGGCGAGCGTCGTCCCGACCGTCGTCGTCGCGATGATCGTCGCCCAGTACAGCCACGGATGAAACCGCGTCGCGCGAATCTGCAACGCGACCGCGACCGCGAAGATCGCCGCAAAGATGCCCGTCGAGACGAGATAGCCGAGGTTTGCCGACATCGAGAGCGAATCGCCGCCGGTCTCCCCGAGCGTCGTGGCGATGATCTTGCACAGCCAGAAGATCAGCGTGACCTCGGGCACCTTGCTGCGTTCAGCGGCCATCGTTCGGTCGTGCATTCTCGCCTCCTGTCCCGGTCCCAAACCGCGAATCGGGTCTTACTTGCCCGATAGCGCGTCCGCGACTAGACCGCAGCCCATGAAAGCTCGTGTCATCGTTACCCTGAAGTCCGGCGTCCTCGATCCACAGGGACGCGCGATCGGCAACGCCCTGAGCGGCCTTGGTTTTGCCGGGGTCGGCGAAGTGCGGCAGGGCAAGCTGATCGAACTCGACCTCGCCGACGGCACGACGTCCGCCGATGTCGAGGCAATGTGCAAGGCGCTGCTTGCCAACCCGGTGATCGAGAATTATCGGATCGAGCTCGCGTGATGGCGTCGTCGCCGAGGGTTGCCCGATGAAGACCGCCGTCATCGTCTTTCCCGGATCGAACTGTGACCGCGACCTCGCCGTCGCGCTCCACGAGATCACCGGCACCGCCCCGGCAATGGTCTGGCACCGCGACACTGAACTCCCCGACGGTCTCGACTTGATCGCAATGCCCGGCGGGTTCAGCTACGGCGACTATCTTCGCTCAGGCGCGATGGCGGCGCGGTCGCCGATCATGGCGGCGGTTGTCGCAGCGGCGAACGACGGGCGCGCGATCCTCGGTGTGTGCAACGGCTTCCAGGTCCTGACCGAGACCGGACTGCTGCCGGGCGCGTTGATGCGTAACGCCGGCCTCGACTTCGTCTGCCGCGACGTCGCGCTGTCGGTAGCGAACAGCCAGACCGCGTTCAGCGCGCGCTACGACTCGGGCGAGACAATCCGCATCCCCGTCGCGCACCACGACGGCAATTACGCCGCCGACGATGCGACGCTCGACCGGCTCGAAGGTGAGGGCCGCGTCGTGTTCCGCTACGCCGAACCGGTCAACGGTAGCGCGCGCGACATCGCCGGGATCGTCAACGATGCCGGCAATGTGCTTGGCATGATGCCCCACCCCGAACGGCTGATCGACGCCGCGCAAGGCGGCACCGACGGGCGGCGGCTGTTCGAGGGACTGATGGCGGCGCTTGCCTAGGAATGTTGCGCGGCGTGGCGATCGTCCGCCCCGCGCGCGTCAGACCTTCGTCGTGAACGGCGTGAAGTCGGTGCCGCGGTCGAACACGTCAATCCCCTCGGCCGCCTTGAAGGCGGCGACGATGCGGTAGGTGACCGGGGTCAAGATCACCTCCCAGCCGACCTTGAGCAGATAGTTGGTGATCAGCACCTCGATCACGAGGCTCGTTTCCCACACGCCGAGGAAGGCGAGCGGGTAGAAGATGAGGCTGTCGACGCCTTGCCCGGCAACGGTCGAGCCGATCGTCCGCGTCCACAGCCAGCGCCCGCCGGTCCACACCTTCATCCGCGACAGCACAGCGGCGTTGACGATCTCGCCCGCCCAGAAGGCGATAATCGAGGCGAGGAAGATCCGGGGCACCTGCCCGAATACGGTCGCGAGCGCCGCTTGCCCGCTCCAGTCAGTTGCTGGGGGCAGCGCGACGACGACCCAGCTCATGCCCGCGGCGAACAACGACGCGCCGAACCCGGCCCAGACGCAGCGCCGGGCTCGGGCGAAGCCGTAGACCTCGGCGAGGATGTCGCCGAGCACATAGCTGAGCGGAAAGAACAGGATGCCCGCGCCGAAATGGACGACGCCGAAGACCGGCAGCGTGACCATCGCCGGCTTGCCCGCGCCGATCAGGTTAGAGCAGATCAAGATGACGACGAACGCGGCCATCGCGAAGTCGTAATAACGGAGTTGCCGGCCCGCGATCGCCCCGGCGTCGACTGCGACGATGCCAGGCGGTTCGGCGACTTGCCCGTTCAGTGACATAGCAAATCCTCGGAAATTTTTGACAACCATTCGCCACTAATTGCAGCGGACCCAGCGGGTGAAGCAGCAGGCGCGGGGTGGTAGGGGGCGGTCATCGCCGCCGATCTTACGCAAAGCTGCGGCGAATAAAACAGGGGTTTGTTACGCGTCCGGCGATATTGCGGTGCAGCACAACTCGTGCATAATCAGTGAATGCGACCCGGATCGTCCGGTTGCGCGACTATCGGGAACCTGAATGACCAAGCTTGCGCTCGTCCTGGCTGCGGTAGCAGCGCTCTCCCCGGTAGCGGCTCTGGCCATTCAGGCCGAACCCGCGCCTGCCGCGCCCCCTGCTCCGCCAGCAGTGGCCACTCCGCCCGCCGCCCCTGTCGATATGGCGAACGATTCGAGAATGCTTGCGGCAATCCGCCACGCCAACGCCCGAGCTGACCAGAAATGCGGGAACGGGGCCGGGGTTGGGATTACCGATCTGCAGACCAAGATGGCGGCGCGCAGCTGCCGCCGCCATATGGTCGACGCCGCCAAACTCGACGCCGAGTTCGAAATCAACGGGCACTAGGCCGTTCGCGATCGACTGAGCGCGGCACTGTCGTTTCGCCCCTATGCCTTTCGTCGAGGGAACGCCGCGAGCCGCTGGCTATTAAGTCTTCCGACCCCCGGGAGACATGGACATGGCGACGATGAGCAAGCACGCGACGACGAAAGATTCGTCGGCGAAGGTACACACGGATCCGCTGGCCGGCGCCCATGCTGCTGGCGTCGCATTTGCCGACGCCGGCCTTGTGCCGGGCGAAGGCGGCGAACTTCACCAACCTGCTGCCGCCGATGGCGAAGTGATGACGACAAACAACGGCATCGCGATTTCCGACGACTTCAATTCGCTCAAGGCCGGACCGCGCGGCGGCACGATGCTCGAGGATTTCGTCCTCCGCGAGAAAATCTTCCATTTCGACCATGAGCGTATCCCCGAGCGCGTCGTCCACGCCCGTGGGCTTGCGGCGCACGGCGTCTTCACTCTCAGCGACAGCCTCGGTGACTTTACCAGCGCTCCAGTGCTTTCGGAGACAGGCGTGGAAATCCCCGTATTTGTCCGCTTCTCGACTGTCGCCGGCAACCGCGGCTCGGCCGACCTCGCGCGCGACGTCCGTGGCTTTGCGGTGAAGTTCTATACCCAGCAGGGCAATTGGGACCTCGTCGGCAACAATATTCCGGTGTTCTTCATTCAAGACGCAATAAAGTTCCCCGACCTGATTCACGCGGTCAAGGAGGAGCCGGATCGCGGCTTCCCACAGGCGGCATCGGCGCACGACACCTTCTGGGACTTCATCGCCTGCTCGCCCGAGGCGATGAATATGGTGATGTGGCAGATGTCCGACCGGACGATCCCGCGGTCAGTGCGGATGATGGAAGGCTTCGGCATCCACACCTTCCGTCTCGTCGACGCTGCGGGCAAGTCGACCTTCGTCAAGTGGCACTGGCGGCCGACGCTCGGCTCACAGTCGGTGGTGTGGGACGAAGCGGTCAAGATCAACGGCGCCGATGCCGATTTCCATCGCCGCGACCTGTATAACGCGATCGAGGCTGGCGACTTCCCGGCGTGGGACCTCGCGGTCCAGTTGTTCACCGAGGAGGACGCCGCCGGCTTCGACTTCGATCACCTCGATTCGTCGAAGCTGATCCCGGAGGAGATTGTCCCGCTTCGCGTGATCGGGCGGATGGTGCTCAATCGCAACCCGACCAACGTCTTCTCGGAGACCGAGCAGGTCGCGTTCTGCACCCAGAACGTCGTTCCCGGCATCGACTTCTCGAACGATCCCCTGCTGCAGGGGCGCAACTTCTCGTATCTCGACACGCAGTTGAAGCGCCTCGGGTCGCCGAACTTCACCCAGTTGCCGATCAATGCGCCGAAATGTCCGTTCGCCAACATGCAGCGCGACGGTCACATGCAGACCTCGCTCCAGCCCGAGCGCGTGACCTATACGCCGAGCTTGCTCGCGCCCAAGGGCCCACGCGAGGTTCCGACCGGGACGCAGGCGTTCCGCGAACAGATCGATGCGCCCAAGGTTCGCGCCCGTTCGGCGACGTTCAACGACCACTACAGCCAGGCGCGGCAGTTCTTCGACAGCCAAACGGGTCCCGAGCAGGACCATATCGTGGCCGCATTGATCTTCGAACTCAGCAAGGTCGAGGCCGATGTTGTCCGTGCTGCGATGCTCGGCCATCTCGCCAATATCCTCCCGGAACTTGGCGAGCGCGTTGCTGCCGGGCTGGGACATGACGAGCCGATCGTCGCAATTCCGCAGGCGATGCCGACACGGACCGACCTTCCGAAGTCGCCCGCGTTGAGCATCCTTGCCAATGCCAAGGCAACTTTCGAGGGTCGCAAGATCGGCGTCCTGGTGACCGACGGGGCCGACGCCAAGCTGATAACCGCGATCGTTGATGCGGCGACGGCGGCGAAGGCGAAGGTCGAGATCGTGGCCCCCAAGGTCGGCGGTGCGACCCTGAGCGACGGCACCAAGCTGGCCGCCAAGCACCAACTTGCCGGTGGCCCGTCCGTCCTGTTCGACGCAGTCGCGCTTGCGGTGTCGGATGACGGCGTCACAGCATTGCTCGGCGAAGCAGCGGCTGTGGCATGGGTCCACACTGCGTTCTCGCACCTCAAGGTCATCGGCCACAGTGCCGAGGCGCAGCCGCTGCTCGACATGGCAGGCGTTATGCCCGACGCGGGGATCGTTGCGATGACCGCGGGCGATGCCAACGGCTTCGTCGCGACTGCGTCGAAGGGCCGGATCTGGTCGCGCGACGAGAATGTGCGGACGGTGTTCTAGCGTTCACGAAATGTTCTAATTTTGCTATGGGGGAGCGATGCCCGAGTCGCTCCCCCTTCGTTGGCTATACCTCGACCTCAACAGCTATTTCGCGAGTGTCGAGCAACAGCTCGACCCGGCGTTGCGCGGGCGGCCGATCGCCGTCGCCCCCGTTCATACCGACTCCACCAGCGCGATCGCCGCGAGCTACGAGGCAAAGGCGTTTGGCATCAATACCGGTACGCCGATCTGGGAGGCCAAGGCGAAGTGTCGCGACTTGGTCGTCGTTCCCGCGCGCCACGAAGAATATGTCCGCTTCCATCACCGCATCGTCGCTGAGGTAGAGCGCCACGTCCCCGTTACCGCGGTCTGCTCGATCGACGAGGTCGCCTGCCGCCTGTGCGATAACGAGAGCGGCCGCGCGGCGGTCGGCGATCTCGCCCGCCGGATCAAGGCAGGGATCGCCGCCAACGTCGGCACTGAGCTCAAATCGTCGATCGGCGTCGCGCCAAACCGCCTGCTGGCGAAGATGGCCGCCGACATGGAGAAGCCCGATGGGCTAACCGTCCTCGATGCCGAATGTCTCGACGCGCGGCTCCGTGCGCTCAGGCCCAACGACATTCCGGGCGTCGGCAAGAACATGGAGAAGCGCCTTGCGGCGGCGGGCGTCGTGACGATGGCGCGCATCCTCGACCTCGACCCGCGCGAGGCGCGGTCGGTGTGGGGCAACGTTTGGGGCGAGCGGCTCCACTGGCTGCTCAAAGGCGTCGATCTTCCCGAGCGCGAGACCCAGCGCCGGACGATCGGCCACAGCCACGTCCTCGGCCCGGACAAGCGCCACCCCGACCGCGCCCGGCTCGTTGCGCGGCGGCTGTTAATGAAGGCGGCAACGCGGCTGCGGCGGATGGAATGCCGGACGGGCTTCGTCGTGCTGACCGTGAAGGGTGAAAAGGGCGAGGCCGTCGGCGGCGACGGATCGCGCACGCCGGGGCTTCGCTGGTCGCACGGCCAGAAACTCGTCGCAGCGCACGATAGCTTCACCCTGCTGGCGGTACTCGACGGCCTGTGGCTGCGGATGCGTGCCGAGCTTGCCGAGCAGCGCTACCGCCAAGTGTCGGTGACCTTCCTTGAATTGACTACTGCCGCCGAGACCCAGCTTGCGCTGTTCGACGCGGGCCCGGCGGTGACCCCCGAAACCGAAGCCCGCCGCCTCGCGCTCAGCGCCGCCATCGATCGCATGAACACCCGCTTCGGCCGCGATGCGGTGACGGTCGGGCACGACAGCGCAGGGGCATCGCGAAGCTCGGGGCCAAAAATCGCCTTCACGCGGATTCCCGAGCTGGCAGAGTTCCGCGAGTAGGACGCGCGACTCTTCGCGAAATCTCGGCCAATGCCGGCCCGTCGAACAACTGCTCCGGGACAAACGCTCGCATTGACCAATCAAGGCGGTCAGTTAGCGTGGGGTCGATGAGCAGTGTCGAAGTCGTAGGCCTCGCGAAATTCTTCGAGGCGATGCCCGCCCTCCAGCCGACCGATCTGGCGATCGCGGACGGCGAATTCGTCGTCATCATCGGCCCGTCGGGCTGCGGTAAGTCGACCCTTCTCCGCCTGATCGCCGGGCTCGAACGGCCCGATGCCGGCCGCGTCGAGATCGCCGGGCGCGACGTCACCGGCCTCGCGCCTGCCGAGCGCGGGCTCGCGATGGTCTTCCAGTCGTATGCGCTCTACCCGCATTTGACCGCGGGGGAGAATATCGCCTTCCCGTTGCAGATGGCGCGACGCCCCGCCGCCGAGATCGCCGCGCGCGTCGCCGCCGTCGCCGAAGTGCTCGAACTCGGGCCGTTGCTCGGGCGGCGGCCGCGCGCGCTGTCGGGCGGACAGCGCCAGCGGGTCTCGATCGGCCGGGCGATCGTTCGCGACCCCGGTGTCCTCCTCCTCGACGAGCCGCTGTCGAACCTCGACGCCGGCCTGCGGGTGCGGATGCGCCACGAGTTCGCGCGGCTCCACCAGCGGCTTGGGACGACGATGATCTACGTCACCCACGACCAGGTCGAGGCGATGACGCTCGCCAACCGCATCGTCGTCATGGCGCACGGACGCGTCGAGCAGGTCGGCGCGCCGCTCGACCTTTATCATGCGCCGGCGACGATCGGCGTCGCGGCGGCGATCGGCTCGCCGGCGATGAACCTGCTGCCGGGAACGATCACCGCGATCGACGCCAGCGGCGCGCGAGTGGTGCTGGATGGTGGCGTCTCATGCCACGTCGCCGCGCTAGTGCCTGCCAACGCCATTGGAGCGTCCGTCACGCTCGGCGTTCGCCCCGAGCATTTACAGGCCGACCCCGCCGGTGGCTTCGGCGGCGCAGTCGAGCTGTTCGAGCGGCTCGGGCCGTTGTCGTTCGCGCATCTTGCTTCGCCGCTCGCGAACGGGACCGCGCTTGTTGCGCAGCTGCCGAGCGATCGCCACGTGACGCTCGGCGAACGGCTGTACTTTTCCGTCGACCCCGCTGACGCGCGTCTGTTTGCCGAGGACGGTCGTGCTTTCGCGCGGATCAGCCCTTGATGCCCCCGCCGAGGACACCGCTGAAGTACGACCGCTGGAGCGCGACGAACAGGATCAGAACCGGCAGCGTCGTCACCACCGCGCCCGCCATCATCAGCTCGACGTCCTGCCCATGTTCGCGGCTGATCGCGGCGAGCGCGACGGGGAGCGTATAGAGCCGCTGGTCGGTGATCGCGATGAGCGGCCACAGGAAGTCGCTCCAGCTGGCGAGAAAGGTGAACAGCGCGAGCGTCACCACCACCGGGCGCAGCAGCGGCGCGACGATCCGGGTGAGGATGTGCCATTCGCTCGCGCCGTCGAGTCGCGCCGCATCGAGCATCTCGTCCGGGATCGCGAGCGCCGCCTGGCGGACGAACAGCACGCCATAGATTCCGGCTAGCCCGGGGACGAGGACCCCGGCGTAGGTGTTGATCAGCCCGGCGGCCTTGAGCATCAGGAAGAGTGGCAGCAGCGTCACCTGCGTCGGGATCACCGCGAGCGCGAGCATCGCTTGAAGCAGTCGTGCGCGGCCGGTGAAGCGCAGCTTGGCGAAGGCGTAACCGGCGGGTAGCGTCAGCCCGAGCCCGATGACCGTCGCGAGCGTCGCGAGCAACGTGCTGTTTACGATCGCCGGCACGATCCGGTAGCTCGTCGCGCCGCCTGACGCATCGATGTGCGGGAACAGCAGCTCGCGGTAGTTGGCCAGCGTCGGGTGGCCCGGCCACAGCGGGGGTGGGAACGCTGAGGCTGCGCCCTTCGGCATCAGCGAGACGCCGATCATCCAGATCAGCGGCGCGGCGGTCGCGAGCGACAGCAGGGCCAGCACGATCGTCCGAATTCTGCCTCCGGTTCTCACAGCCATTCGAGCCGCCGTGCGAGGCGTGCCTGCACCGCAGTTATCCCAAGAATCGCCACGAAGAGGATCACCGCGACCGCCGATGCAGTGCCGAGGTTCCACCAGGTGAAACCCTCATCGAACATGAAATACAGGATTGTCATCGTGCTTTGTGCCGGGCCGCCGTGCGTCATGACGTAGGGCTCGGCGAAGACCTGGAGGAAATTGGCGACGCTAAGCACGCTGGCGAGGACGAGCGCAGGGCCAATCGCGGGGAGCGTCACGTGACGGAAACGCGCGACGGGCCCGGCGCCGTCGAGCCGCGCCGCCTCGCGCAGGTCGGTCGACACCGTTGCCAGCGCCGCGGTGAAGACGAGCATGTTGTAGCCGAACGCCTTCCACACGATGAAGATCAGCGTTGCCGGGATGCTCGTCTTCGGGTCGCCGAGCCAGTCGACCGGTGCAATCCCGACGACGCCGAGCGCGGCATTGAGAAGCCCTGAGCGCGTGTCGAGGACGTAGCGCCAGACCAATGCGGTCGCTACGAGCGTCGTCACGTACGGCGCGAACAGCAGCAGCCGCCAGACCGGCTTCCACCCGACCGTCGCCGAGTCGAGTAGCAAGGCGGTGACAAGCGACGCTCCGATCGCGGCTGGAACGCCAATCCCGGTGAAGATCAACGTGTTCCACACCGCGTGCCAGAACCGCGGGTCGTGCGCGAGCGCGAGGTAGTTGCCGCTGCCGACGAGCCGCAAATTGGCGAGATCTGCGAGCGCGTAGATGTCGAAGTCGGTCAGGCTGAGCAGCAGCCCGGCGACGGTCGGCACGACGAGAAACGCCAGTGTGGCAAACAGCACCGGGATGGTAAAAGCCAGCCCGGCGCGTGCTTCGCTCGACCTGCGCCGCGTCATGTAATCCGCCCCCGGTCAAGCAGCCAGCGCCGCTTGGCGAGGATGCGGTCGACCCGCGCGTCCATCTCGGCGGCGGCGGCGTCGACGCCTAACCTGCCGCGCACCATAGCTTCGGCGACCTGCTGGACCTCGCTAGTGATCCGCTCCCATTCGGGTACCGCCGGCGGCGCCACACTGTCGGCAATTTGCGTTGCGAACAGCCGGGTCACGGGGTCGGGCGGCAGCATTGTCCACGCCCGCGACCGCGTCGGGAGGTCGCCGGTGATTCCGAATATCTGCCGCTGGAGGTCGGCGCCGGTAAGGAAGGCGACGAGTCGCCACGCCGCGGCGGGGTCACGCGCGGTCCGACTGACCGCGAGGCAGGTGCCGCGCGCCATCGCCGCCCCCGCGCCGCGCGGCCCCGGCGTCGCCGCCGCGCCCCACGAGCCCGGCACGATGCGGTGTTCGGGGCGGCGGGCATCGCCGAGGAACACCGCGTCCGACGGCAGGATCGCAAACCAGCCGCGCCGCAGCCCGATATAGGTGTCGCCCGCCTCGGCCCCGGTCACGCGCGGTGACAGCTTGAGGTCGAACACCTGTTTGTAGAAGGCGAGCGCGGCGCGGAAGCCGGGGCTGCGGAAATTACCGCGTCCGGCGCGGTCGCGGAGAAACGGCTCGCCGGTTTGCGCGGCATAAGCGAACAGCGGCTCGGGCCAGTCGAGCAGATGCAGCGTCGCAAAGCGGTCGGGATGGCGGCGGACGATCGCCTGCGCCATCCGCGTCCACTCGGCCCAGTCGAGCGGCGGCGCCGGGTAGTCGACCTCGGCGATCAGGTCGCGCCGATAGAATTGAACCCAGCTGTCGGCAGTCCACGGCACCGCGTAGGCGCGCCCGGCGATCGTTACCGCCGCATTCGCGCCGGGCAGATGGCCGGTCAGCAGCGCCGGTGGCGGGGCTGTAAGCGCGCCGAGCAGATTGAGCTCGGGCAGCCAGCCGGTGTTGAGCATCATCACGTCGGGCAGCGAGCCGCCCGCGAAACCGGTCAGCAATTTCTCGTGCGCGCCCGTCCACGGCACTGCCTGGAGATCGACGTCGATCCCGGTCGTGCGGGTGAACGGCGGCAGCAGGATCGGCGCGTTCTCGCCGGTCGTTCCCATCGCCCACCACGTCACGCGGTTGCTGTCCCGCGGCGCGCAAGCAGACAGTGCCGCGCTGCTCGCGAGCGTCAGCGCGCGCCTGCGTGTGATCATGCCGTCGCTCGCCGCTTTACCCTTCACATTTCCCTGTCCTTCGGGAATCCTAGGCTCTCGTTTGTTGCTGACAAGCAGTCATGGCACGGCGCGCCGATCGGTCGCTGCGTGTCCTATTCGCATCAGTCGTCGCGGAAACACTCGTCAACAGACACTGAGCGCAGGCGTGCGACATTAGTGAATGTTGACTGCAACCACGAGGTCGATTGCAGCAAACCAATAAAGCAACGGGATGATAATCTTGGTACGTCACTATCTATTGGCCGGGGTAACCCTCGCCCTGCCGTTCACGACGAGGGCGCAAACCGCGCCGGTGATTGTAGCGACGTCAGTCGCCGAAGCCGCCCCGGTCGCCGACGCTGCCCCCGCCGAGCCGCAGGCCGCCGACATCGTCGTCACCGGCTCACGCATCGCACGTTCGCAGTTCGCCGCGCCGAACCCGATCACTTCGTTCAACGCCGCCGCGATCGAGCAGTCTGGCAACGTCAACATCACGACCTTCCTCGAACGCATCCCAGCGTTGACCGGCTCGCGCGACTTCACCCAGACCTCGGGCGGCAATGCGGTCTACAGCAATCCGTTCGGCGCGGCCGGGCTGAACGAGCTTAACCTGCGCAACCTCGGGGTCAGCCGGACCCTCGTCCTCGTCAACGGACGGCGGCACGTCGCCGGCGAGCAGAACAGCGCCGCGGTCGACGTCAACAGCATCCCGACCGACCTGATCGAGCGCGTCGACGTGCTGACCGGCGGCGCGTCGGCAGTCTATGGCGCCGACGGCGTTTCGGGCGTCGTCAACTTCATCCTCAAGCGCGACTTCGACGGACTCGCGGCGCGCAGCCAGTTCGGCATTTCGGACAAGGGTGACGCGGGCAACCGCTTCGCCTCGGTCGCGGTGGGGCACAATTTCGGCGGTGGTCGCGGCAACCTTACCCTCGCTTATGAATATAACGCCGACGACAGGCTCGAGAACGACCAGCGCAAATATCTGACCGGCGCCAACCGGGTCTATCTGATCCCGAACGACGCTGCGGCGACCGACCCGAAAGCGTTTCACAACATCCTCGTCGGCGATCTGCGCTATCCGGGCGAATCCCCAATCGGCGCGGTCGACGTCAGCGGCGACGGCATCGCCGACTTCAACGGCCTCGGCCAGCCGTACCGCCACGGCACCCCCGCCGCTTATTATTCGACCGGCGGCGACGACACGCCGGTCGCAGGCTTCTATTCGGGCGATCTCGCGCCGCGGATCGTCCGCAACGACGTCAACCTGCTCGGCCATTACGATGTCTCCGATGCGCTCAAGCTGTCGGTCGAGGGTAAGTTCGCGCAGACGCGGGCGACGACGTCAGACTATTATATCGGCACCTACGGCACGGCGATCGGCCTCGACAATCCGTTCGTGCCGGCGGCGATCCGCGATGCCGCACTCGCCGCCGGGCAGAACCAGGTCAGCGTCACGCGCGATAATATCGACTACGGCCGCCACGGCGAGAGCGACCTGCGGCGGACGTACCGCGGCGTCCTCGACGCCTCGGGCCGACTGAGCGAGCATGCGACGTACGACGCGTATGTCGAATACGGTCGGACCGACGTCGCCATCACCAAGTTGAATGACGACCTCGCCATCCCCTACGCGCAGGCGCTCGACGTTGTCACCGGCAGCAACGGTGCACCGGTCTGCCGCTCGAATCTGACGGGCGGCAATCCCGGCTGCGTTCCCGTCAGCCTGTTCGGCCCCGGGCCGATCAGCCGTCAGGCGCTCGGCTTCTTCCAGGTCGATGACACGAGCTTTGCCCGCATCACCCAGTCGGTCGCCAACGCCTCGGTCAGCGGCGATTTCGGCGCATTCTTCGCGCTGCCCGGCGGCCCGGTCCAATTCTCGTTCGGCGGCGAATACCGGCGCGAGACGAGCAGCTTCCGCCCGAGCGACAACCTCCAGGCGAACCGCTTCGTCTCCTTTACCGAGCCGACCCTCGTCGTGCCATCGGGAGGCAAGTTCGACGTTAAGGAAGCCTTTGGCGAATTGAATGCGCCGATCCTGTCGGGCAGCCGCTTCGCCGACACGCTGTCGGTCGGCGCCGCCTATCGCTTCTCGAGCTATTCGACGATCGGCGACACGCACACGTGGCAGGTCAACGGCGTCTATGCGCCGATCCGCGACATCAGCTTCCGCGGGTCGTACGGCAAGGCGGTCCGCGCGCCGAACATCGGCGAGCTGTTCCAGCCGGTCACCGGTGACTCGAACTTCTTCGTCGACCCGTGCTCGCCGGCCGAGATCGGCAACGGCACGTCGTTCCGCGCCGCTAACTGCGCCGCCGTGCTGCGTGCGGTCGGGGCGACGGTGTCGCCGGCGCTGCAGACCCCGAGCAACATCGTCGGCGTTCGGTCGGGCAACGCGACCCTCCGCGCCGAGGCGGCGACGACATGGACCGCCGGCGTCGTCGTGCGCCCGCGCTTCATCCCCGGGCTGACGGCGTCGATCGACTATTACGACATCACGCTGAAGGACGCGATCAACACCCCGTCGCCGTCGTCGCTCGCGACTTTGTGCGTCGACCAGCCGTCGATCGACAACCAGTTCTGCCGGGCGATCAGCCGCGCGCAGGTGACCGGCATCATCAATGGCTATACCGTCCAGCCGCAGAACGTCGCGCAGTTCCGCACCGCGGGCGCCGACGTCAACATCGACTATGTCCTCCGCACGACGTCGGCCGGGACGTTCGACCTGCGCTTCATCGGCGGCTATCTCCGGCGCCTCGACTTTATCGGCACGCCCGGCGCGGCACCGACCGACAGTGTCGATCAACCCGGCGCGCCGAAGTGGAACTTCAACTTCTCGCCGAGCTGGACGCGTGGCGGGGTGACGCTGACGTATAATCTGCGCTGGGTCGACGGCACGCGAACCATCGACAAGCTGACGACCGACAACGACCCGCTCTACGCCGCACCGGGGCAATTGCGCTACCGCGAGGCGTGGCAGCACGACGTCCAGGTCGGCTATGATCTGCCGAGCGGTGTCTCGTTCTATCTCGGCGCGCTCAACCTGACCGACCAGCAGCCCGACCCGGGCAATTCGATCAACCAGCCGGTCTCGGCGGTCGGCCGGTTTCTCTACGTCGGTGCCAAGGTGCGACTGGGAAAATAGTAGGGCGACAGCCGGGTCGGGGTTGACCGGCGCGCAGTGCGCCGGGCTGGCGTCGAGCGCGCGCTAGCGATAACCGACCCCGATGTCCCGGCCTATCCTCCCGTATCTCCAGGCAGCCGCGGGCATCGGCGCTCTGTGCGCGCTCGACGCGTCGATCAAGCACCTGACGTTCGACTACCCGATATTCTTCGTCACCTTCGGCCGCTATGTCACCGGCGCGGCGATCGCGACGTTGGTCTGGTGGCGTCAGGGTGCGCCGCACTTCACGACCGGGATGGTGCGTGCCCATGTCGTGCGCGGCATCCTGATCGCGTTGACGGCGACGCTGTTCTTCTTTGCGATCCACACTCTGCCGCTGGCGGAGGCGATCACGCTCTCGTTCACTGCGCCGCTGATGATCCCGCCAATGGCGCATGTGCTTCTCGGCGAGCGGATGAAGGGGCCGGTCCTCGGCGCGGGGCTGCTCGGCTTTGTCGGCGTCGCCATCACGGTCCAGGGAGCACCCTCGTTCGCCGGCGACCGGCTGCCGGCGCTGGCCGCCGTCCTCGCCGCTTCCGTCACCTATGCCCTGTCTGCGATCGCGATGCGTGCCCGCGCCGCCGCTGACGGGTCGACGCGTTTGACGCTGAGCGGCACCGTCATCCCGATGATCCTGCTCAGCCCGTTCGCGGTCGGTCACGCCGTTCCCGTCGTCGCGAGCTGGCCGTGGTTTGTTGCAGCGGGCGTGTTTGGCAACGTCGGTATTCAGCTGCTGGCGCGCGCCTATGCCAAGGTCGAAGTCCAGGTCCTCGGTATCCTCGAGTTCACCGCGCTGCCATGGGCGGCGCTGCTTGGCTGGCTGTTGTTCGGCGAAGCGGTGCGGCTGCAGGTCTGGGCCGGTGCCGCGATTATTCTCGGGGCGTGCCTATGGGCGGCACGCGCCGACCGACGCGTGGCCGAGACGGCACCGCTCGCGCCATAACCGATGCGCGACCGTGGCCGGCTGAATCTCCGTTTGGTCTTGGAGTTTTATGACGGCAAAATCGGCTCGCCGTTGCCAGAACGCTGCTAATTGTCAGTCGTCCGCTAGCCGACTTTGATCGCGCTGAGACCGAAACCCGGTCTTTATCTTTAGCCACGGCGACTCGCGCTTTTAACTTCATGCTTTGTAAAGACCTAGGGTGCAAGCAAGGCTCATGGTCGCTCGTTCCAGCCCCGGGTTCGAGCCCGATGACGTTCGTATCGAACTCATCTCGGCGTTGTACCTCGTGTTGTGGCCGACGATCATCATCACCTTCGTGTTCGTCTCCGTGGCGGCGTTTTCATTTTCGCAATCGGACGCCTCGAGCAGGGGTTGGCTGATGGCTATCGCGGTCTCCGGAGCAGCCGCCGCGATCTATAAATTGCTTCTCTTACTTCGTTTTAAATCGCGATCGCAGCCAGCCCTGACCGTTGCACAAGCACGGTGGTGGGAGCGCAGGCACGCTTATTGCGGCTGGGTCTTCTCCGTGGCGGTCGGCAGCTTGACCGCATTGAACTTTAGCAATCCTTCACCTCTGCCGCAGCTGCTCGCGACCGCCTTGTTGTTCGGACACAGTTCCGGCATCGTCGTGCGCGGATTGGTGCGGCCACGGACCTGCACGATTTCACTTGTTTTGACGGTTGCTCCGGTGGTCGTGGCGGCGGCGATGCGGGGCGATCTCGGGCATTACCTGCTCGCTGTGACCTGCACCCTCTTCATGCTCGGCGGCCTCGAGAGTGTATGGAGTGGCTATAATGGTCTGCGGCGCCAGATCGATGAGCGTAACGACCTGGCGAGCGTCGCTCGACACGATCCTTTGACCGGGCTCGCGAACCGCCTGGGGTTACGGGAGGGGTTCGACCGGTTAATGCGTGCGAGCGACGAGGACACAAAGCTTGCCGTCCATTGCCTAGATCTCAACCGGTTCAAACCCGTCAATGACCGCTATGGCCACCCGGCGGGCGATGAGCTGCTGCGGCAGATCGCGGGTCGGATCCGTCGGTCGATCGGTCCCGGTAACGTGGCGGCTCGAACGGGTGGCGACGAGTTCGTTGTCGTTCAGAACCGCGTTCGAAATCACAACGACGCCGAGGTCTTCGCCGACGCGCTAAACCGAGCCATCTCGGCACCATATAGCGCGAAGGGTCACGTCATCTCGGTCGGCGTCAGCATCGGCTCGGCCGTCGCGGGTGTCGCCGACATCTCGTTGGCCGGTCTGATATCCGAAGCGGACGATGCCCTTTTGATCGCAAAACGGGACGCCTGCCGCGTGTTCGCCGCCGTCGAAGCCCGGTAGAGCCCGACTTCGCGACCGCCCTGGCTGCAGGTCGGCTGTTGTCCCGCGTCGTACCCAATTTGGCAGCGGCACGTTCTGACCGGGGAAGTGAAAGAGATCAAAGTCGCCATTGATAACAGGCGTCAGGTCGGTAGGCCGAGGCGGCTCATTCCATATGGTCAGGGGCGTAGCCCGGCGTCGGGATGATCGGCAGGACCATGGCAAGCGCGGCGATCGCGATCAGCCAGCTTCCCGCAACCTTGAGCGCGATCCCGCGCCGCGTCGAGACGAGCCACACGGCGGGAACGACGAGGACAAGCACAGGTGTCGCCTTTGCGAGATCGAGCGTCGTGCCAAGAAGCGCGATCGTCGCGCCCGCCCAGATCCCGGCGTTCGCGCCGAGCACCAGCGCGCCGCGCGATCCGATGGGACGACGCAGGTGAATCGAGGAGGCGGTAACGATGACGCTCGACCAGCAGCCGAAGAAGACATATTCGACCCAGTGCGGCGCGAGCGGAGCTTGTGCGACGGCGAATGCCGCAATCAGCGCGGCGACGATCGCGGGCAGACGGCTCCCGCGCGGCGCATAAGCCAGCGCAAAGGCGAGTGCTGCGAACAGCAGCGCCGGAGGCAGGACGCCGCCCCTCATTTCGCGAGCGCGGTCCACAGGAACCAGACGCCGGCGAGCATGACCAGGCCGCCCATGCTCCGCGTGACGATCGCGCCGCCGGGGCGGTCGTTGATCAGGCCGAGACTGATGCCGACGACGTGGAGCATACCGGTGGCGAGGACGAAGCCCGCGCTATACCCGACCGGATCGGCCGCCGACGGCAGTTCCTTGCCGTGGGCATAGCCGTGGAAGATCGCGAAGATCGCGACGATCAGCGACGCCAGCCAAACCGGGGCGCGAACCGCACCAGCGATCATCGCGCCGAGCACGAGGACCGACAGCGCGATGCCGATCTCGACCGGCGGCATTGGCACCCCGGCGATGCCCATGACCCCGCCGATCGCCATCACCGTCGGGAAGATCACCGGCAGGACGACGATCAGCGGACGGCCGAGAAATGCGCCCCACAGCCCGACCGAAACCATCGCCAGCAGGTGATCGAAGCCGCTCAGCGGATGGAGGAAGCCCGACTGGAAGCCGCCTGCCAGCCCAGTGCCGGTGTGCGCCGCCGCCGGTGCGGCGAACAGCATCGCGGTTGCAATCAGCAGCGGGAGGATCGCGGACCGATGCGTCCGCCCGCGCCATTGACCGTAACTCCGCGCGGCGGCATCGCGGTCGCCAGCCTGTCCGGGATCAGCCGATATCATGCGCAAGCTCGCTTTCCTTCTTGCCGCCCTCGGGTCGGCAGCCACCCTCGACGCGCACGATTTCTGGGTCCAGCCGCAAATCTTCGCCGCCGAAGTCAACGCCATTGTCCCGGTGACGATCGAAGTCGGCCACGGCCCGTTCCGGCAGCGCTGGTCGGCGGCGCTCGACCGAATCACCAAGTTCGCGGCGATCGGCCCCACCGGATCGGTTGATCGCCGCGCCGACCTTAAGCGCCCCGACGGCGGGCCCAGCGACGCCGACATGCGCTTCGCCGCTCCGGGCACCTACGTCATCGTCCTCGAGACGACCCGCGCCGAGAGCGTATTGCCGGGAATCCGCTTCACCGACTATATCACTGCAGAAGGCATTGCCCCGGCGGTCGACCTGCGCGCGCGGAATAAGACCACCGACACGCCCGGGCGCGAACTGTACAGCCGCCGGGCGAAAGCGCTGGTGCGCGTCGGGACGTCGACCGCGCCGCAGCCGCAGGTAACACGGCCGGTCGGCATGACGCTCGAAATCGTCCCGATCCGCGATCCATACGCGCTGGGCAGCGACATGACGCTGCCGGTGCAGATCCTGTACGAAGGTCATCCGCTGGCTGGCGCGTTCGTCAAGCTCAACAACCTCGATTTCGATGCCCGTCCGGTCGAGACGCACAAGACCGACGCGAAAGGTCAGGCAACTTTCACGATCCCATTCCGCGGATTGTGGCAGATGAACGTCGTCTGGACCAAACCGCTCACGGGCAATCCCAAAGCCGACTTCGACACGGTGTTTTCGAGCCTGACCTTTGGCTACCCGCGCCCAGGTGCAACCCCCGGGCGCGGGTAGCGCCGGCTTAGATCGGAACGGGCTTCGTCGTCAGGCTGAGCGGCGACAGGTCGCTGCACGGCACCGGGTCGGTCGCCTTGGTATTGGGGTCGGCGCGGTAGCGTGTGCCGAAACACGTGCCGAGCATATCTTCGGTTTTGGTCACCGGGGTGACGGGGGGGGTGGTCGAACCGCCGTTGCTACCACCGTTGCCGCAGCCCGATAGGGCCACGGCGGCGACGGCAAGGGCGACGATCGAGCGTACAAAGCGCGTCATGTCGATGTCCCTCGATTTACGGCTGGGTCTGCGGACGCGGCGAGCCGCGCAGCGGCGCATTGAGGTACGGGAAGGCGTTCTGGATGTTCGCGGCGTTGCTCGGGGCACCGTCGGTATACGCCGCCATGCCGGTCGGCGCGTCCGCCGGAGCGCAAAGTCCGAGGTCGGTCGCTTTCCCCGCTACTGGGATCGGATAGCACAGCCGCCCCATCGCAACGCGGAGGACGATGTCGACGACGTCGTCGCCTGGGCGGCGCCCGTTCGGGAAGCCCGCGAGATCGTTGCCGACGACACCGAAGGTGCTCTGCGAAGCCTGCGCGGTCGGCGCGATCGCGGTGTTCAACCGCAGCATTTCAGACGCGGTGACGGTCTTGAGCTGGTTGACCCCGGCGAAGCCAGTGAGGAAGGTCGCGACCAGATCCTTGCGCGGGAAGTTGGTCGGAGCGATCGACCCCGAGCCACCGATGACGCCACGAACCGGCGCGCGGAACAACGCGTCGAGGATCGCGGGGAAGGTCGGGTTGGTGACGTAATCGGCCAGCGCGGCGTCGCCCTTCGGCTCGGCGGCGTTGAACAAGTCCTTGTCCTTGATCCCGATGACGAGCTCATTGACCAACGGCATGCCAAGGCGCGACACTTGGACATAGGCTCCGCCGGTGAGCGTCGCCTGGTTGAAGGTCGGCGCGGTGCGGAGCAGGCGTGCCTGCGGCAGGCTCGTCGTCGACCAGACGCCGATGACGCCGTTGCCCGAGCCGACGAGGCATGACTTCGGGATTTCCATCGCGATCGACGTGACGTTCTTCTTGCCGATCAACTCCTGGTTGTCCTGGCTCTGGGTGATGCCGCCGGGGAAGGGCGTGCCGTTGCCATAAACCGGGTCATTGTCCCCCTCGACCGGGACGAAGTTGACGAGGTCGAACACCGGCCCGAGGTTGACCGCAAAATATTCGGCGCGGCTGCCAACGAAGACCTTGGCCGGGGTCGCGCAGCCGGGGATCGTCGCGCCGTAGATGAACTGGTTGGCGTAATTGGCATAGCCACCGGGGAAGCTCTTGTTCCCGGCGTTGTCGAACGGCTTGTAGAATGCCGAAGTCCCGACTGGGGTAATCGCAGCGCGGGTGCCGAGGCGGCGGTCACCGCTGACCTGCGTGATTGTGTACGTCTCGACTTCGCCGAGGTTGCCGTCGGCCGGCTTCGACTGCCCCCCGATCTCGCGCAGCGGAATCGACAGGTTCTTGCCGCCGACGTTGAGCTGGATGCCGGTGTCGGCGGTCAGCGCGTTGCTGAACTTGAATTGGTAGGTCAGATGCTCGACCGCGTCGCCGACGTTGTCGATGTGGATTTCGTAGATCGCGTCGGGATCCATCGTGTAATAGTTCGGGCCATCCCCCGGGTTCTCGCCGGGCTGGAAATTGGCAATGATCGTGACGTAATCCTGCCGACCTGGCTCATAGCTGGTGAAGGCGTAGACGTCGGTGTTGTCGACCTTCGGCATCTTGGTAATGTTGGGCGCTTCGCGGTGGCTCGAGGCCATGGCGGGCACTGCCCCGGCGGCGAACAGCGCCGCAAACGCGGTTCCGGCGATCAAGCGGTTTCGGATTTTCACGCGTCATTCTCCCTGCAGGCTCCGACGGTCTCCGCCGCGCGCGAGTTAATTACGGGTTCAGTTTGCGGGAGATGCAGTGCGGCCTAAATAAAGCTGCTCTTGTCGCCCAACATCGGCGCTATTGGCCGGGGATGTAGCCTTAAGATAGTAGCTGCTGCCAAGTCCAAGTGCCTGAGCCGATCGCCACCGCGACAGTCCTCGGGCCTTCGGGCACCAGGAGCAGACGCGGCCCGACCATTGCCGTGCTTCGGCACGATGCACTGCTGCTGCGGATCTGATCGACGACGACGCGGCGGATAGGAGCGATGGCTGGTGTCGGATCGCTCGACCAGCCGCCGTCCCAGACCATCAGCGCCGTGACATTGGTCTGCGCCGCCAGGGACGCCCCCACCTCGCGATCGGCTCCCAAAGCGGCGGCGATGGTGCCCGCGAGCGTGCAGTTTTCGGCTGATGTCTCGGTGTCGACGACCGGCATCGGAATATCGGCCGTGATCGCCGTTAGCAGAGGCGCAGGTGGAGCCACGCGAATCACCGCCAATGCCGAAGGGACTGCGCGGATGGCGATGGATGCCGGTGTGGCGGCGGGCGCTGCGTGGATCGTCGACGTCAGTAATATCGCCAGAAGCCCGGCATGAAAAGCGGCGACGGCCCCGATCGCAAGCGAGTGTCGCGGCACCGTCATGCGGCCGGCCAAATTAAGAGCGGAGCGCTGCTTGTCATCTTGAATAGAAACGGGCGAGCCGCCTGGACGGTTGCGCGACGAGGGAGCGCGGTCGGCACGACCTTCGTCCCGCGTCCCGGCCAGCGGCGACTTGCAGGGCAGCCTTTCGGCGTGCTGCCCGTTCGTGGCATCATCGAAACCGGTCGTCATCCATCTTTTGCTCGGCTGCGCGACACTTGCTCCACCACTGGGAGATATCGTGAATCTGTTATCCAGCGTTCGCGCACTCGGCCTCCCGCTTCCGGCGGCACCGCAGCTGACCGATATCGTCGCAGCCGTCGTGGTCATCGTGGTCGGCGTCGGTATCGGCTGGCTCGCCGCGCGGACCGGGGCGCATCCGCTTACCCGGCTGTTGCAACGGGCGACCGGCCGCCCAGGGGTCGAAGACTTCGGTGACCGGGTCCGCCGCCTGTTGCGCAGTGGTATTGCGGCGCTGGTGATGATCATCGGCGGCGCCGCAGTGCCCGATGGCGGCTACGCGGCCTTGCTGCTGGCGGCAGCGACCGGGTTCACGCTCGCGGTCTTTGCCTATCAGGTTGCGCGCGTCGCCGGGTTGCGCAGCGGATCTGCGGCGGGCGTGTCGGCGGTAGTCTTGATCGCGGGTGCCGCGTCGATGCTCGGCGGGCTGCACTCGCTGACGGCAAGCCTTGATGGCTTCGCCTTCAAGGTCGGAACCCACCGGCTGTCGCTGCTCGGGCTCGTCAACTTTGCATTGGTTGCGATCGTCCTGTTCGTCCTGGCGCGTTTCCTTAACCGGATCGTCAGTCATTCGATTGGCCGGTTGAACGGGTTCGACTCTGGTCAGCGCGTGCTGTTGCAAAAGCTGTCGGGCATCGTTGTCGTCGTTTCGGCGGTCTTGCTCGGCGTCGACCTGCTCGGCATTGATCTGACGGCATTGACGGTATTTTCCGGTGCGCTCGGGCTCGCAGTCGGATTCGGATTGCAAAAGACGCTCGGCAATCTGATCGCGGGAGTCATCCTGCTCATGGACCGCTCGATCAAGCCGGGCGACGTCATCGTCGTCGGCAACACCTTCGGCAGCGTCAACAAGATCGGCGTGCGCGCGGTCTCGGTCGTCACCCGTGATGGCAAGGAACATCTGATTCCGAATGAGCAACTGATGACCGAGCCGGTCGAGAATTGGTCGTACACCAGCCCGAACATTCGTATCCATGTTCCGGTCGGCGTCGGCTACAAGAGCGACCTCGCCCTCGCCCAACGGCTGATGATCGAAGCTGCGGTCGCTTCCGAGCGCGTCCTCGCCACGCCGCGCCCGACAGTATGGCTGACGGCGTTCGGTGAAAGCTCGGTTGATCACGAAATCCTGGCGTGGATCAGTGATCCCGAAGCCGGAGTCGGCAATGTCCGCTCAGCCATACTGAATAGGTTGTGGGTATCGTTTCAGGAAAACGGGATCGAAATTCCGTTCGCCCAGCGCGATATCAACATCCGCAGTCTGCCGACCCCGTCAAAGGAGTGAAGAGGTAAGCCTCAACCCCTGCGGCAATCTCAGTAAAAATCAGCGACCTGCGGCGCCGGGGCCCGGCATGCCGCTGAACGGCCACGGTGGCACGCTGCGACCTGACGGCGCCAAGCGGCCATGGCATCGGCGTACGCCTCCTGCTGGCGCACATAGCGATGGTCGTAGCGGTTGACCGCGCGATCGTGCGCGATCAACGCGGCCATGTACGCATCACGATCGGCTGCATATCGCGCACCGCGCTGCGCCCGATGCATGTCGGCCCGCTCGGCGGTGTAGGCATCCGATCCGCGGTTGAGCTGCTCGGTCGACGGTCCGCTCATCGGGGCGGGGGCCATGTCTTGCGGCGGCGACTGCGGTGCCATCTGCGCCTGTGCCAAGGCTGGCCCGGTCAGGGTGAACAGGACCGAGGCTGCGATCAAAATTCTCATCGGGTTGCTGGTCGGGCTCACGAAACACATCCTTCGAGCGAGATATTCGCTTCGCAGGCACAACCGTCGCTGTTGGGGCAAGTTCCTCTGGCAGGCCGCTGCCGATGTCGGCGATACCAATCTCAGAGCCGCGCCAAACGCCCTGTTTACAGGCGCGGGGCAAGGCGCCGCATTATCGTCATTCTCTCCTGCTTTCACCGAGCTGTCATGATTTTCGGCCAGACACAATTACCGGATCGGGAGCATGGAATGAACGACAGACGGTCCGCCAGCTTGCGGCATTCGACGCGGAAGGCCACGCTGTGCGGGCTTCTCCTCATCACCGCGCGGGCGATCCTTGGCGGTGCCGGCGTAGCAGCGACGACTGCTGCGTACGCTGCGCCACTCCTGTTGATCTCGATCGACGGTCTACGCCCTGGCGACGTATTGCAAGCCGACGCGCGGGGGCTGCACGTCCCGAACCTGCGGCGCTTCGTCGACCACGGCGCCTATGCGGCCGGCGTGGTCGGGGTCCTGCCGACGCTGACATATCCCAGCCACACCACGTTGATCACCGGCGTCGCGCCGCTGCGCCACGGTATCGTCAACAACCTGACCTTCGATCCGACCAACATAAATCAGGTCGGCTGGTACTGGTATTCGTCCGACATCCGGGTGCCGACCCTGTGGGACGCGGCGCACGCGGCGGGACGGGTTACGGCGAATGTCCATTGGCCGGTCAGCGTCGGCGCGGCCATCGACTATAACCTGCCGCAAATCTGGCGGACCGGCCATGCCGACGACCGCAAGCTGATGCGCGTCGTCGCGACGCCGGGCCTCGTCGTCGACCTCGAACGCCGCCTCGGGCCGTATACGCAGGGCATCGACGAAAGCGTCGAGGGCGACGTCGACCGGACGCGGTTCGCGCTGGCGCTGCTCGGCGAGCATCATCCCGGTTTCATGACTGTCTATCTCACCGGGCTCGACCATATCCAGCATCTGTTCGGCCCCGATACGCCGCAGGCGCATGCGGCCCTTGAGCGGATCGACGGGCTGGTCGGGGAACTGATGGCGGCGGCCCCCGGCGCCGACGTCGCCGTTGTGTCCGACCATGGCTTCACCGCGATCGATACCGACATCAACCTGTTTGGGGCGTTCATCCGCGCCGGTCTGATCACGCTCGACGGAACCAAGGTCAAGTCGTGGGAGGCGGTGCCATGGTTTGCCGGGGGCAGTGCGGCGATCGTCATGGCCCGACGCGACGATCCGGTCTTGCGCGCGAAGGTGGCTGGACTGCTGGCGGACCTGCGCGCCAACCCGGCGACACATATCGCAGCGGTGCTCGATCACGCCGAATTGGTCCGACGCGGAGCCGGTGACGCCGCC
The DNA here is from genome assembly GCF_018982885.2 of Polymorphobacter megasporae. Taxonomy (NCBI): domain Bacteria; kingdom Pseudomonadati; phylum Pseudomonadota; class Alphaproteobacteria; order Sphingomonadales; family Sphingosinicellaceae; genus Glacieibacterium; species Glacieibacterium megasporae. The sequence goes on from NZ_CP081848.1 coordinate 1,793,107, forward strand.
GACTGGATGGTCGAATTTGCGCCCGGCACCGAGATGGGCCGTGATCCCGCGGCAGCGCTCGTCGCACCGTCGACCTTGAAGGGGATGCACGGCTACGACCCCATGGTGCCGGCGATGCGCTCTACGTTTCTGCTGATGGGGCCCGACGTAAAGCTACGCGGCGATCTCGGCGTGATCGACATGCGGCAGATCGCACCGACGCTCGCGGCGCTGATGCACGCACCGTTTCCCGGGGCCGATCTACCTGCCCTGGTCGAAAAAAGCGGTCGTTAGCGCGGCGCCGTATCCGCAAATAGCCGAACGCGGCGGGCAATTAGTGAAGCTTGAGTTTCGGCCGGATGATCTGGTTGACGTGGCCGACGACGATCAGCGACAAGCCCTTGAGCCAGCCGTGGATCGCGATCAGGTGCATCCGGTAGAGCGAGACGTAGACGAAGCGCGCGAGCCGCCCCTCGACCGCCATCTTTCCGCCGACGAGATTGCCCATCAGGCTGCCAACCGTGGCATAGCGCGCGAGACTGACGAGGCTGCCATGGTCCTGGTAATTGAATGACTTGAGCGGCTTGCCCGCGATCATCGCGCGGATATTGCGGAAGGCGATGTCGGCCATCTGGTGCGCTGTCTGCGCGCGCGGCGGCACCGGGCGGGTCGCGCCCGACGGCATATAATAGGCGCAATCGCCGATCGCGAAGATGCGGTCGTCGCTCGTCTGAAGCGTTGGGCCGACGACGAGCTGGTTGTTGCGGGTCGTCTCGAGCCCGCCGATTCCCTGCATGAACTCAGCGCCCTTGACCCCGGCGGCCCAGACCATGAGATCGGCGGCGATGAACTCGCCGGTCTTGGTCCGGATGCCCTTGGCAGTCGCCTCGACGACCTGCTCGGCGGTACAGACACGAACGCCGATCGCCTCGAGTTCGCCTTGCGCCGCCGCCGCGAGCTTTTCGGGGAGCGCCGGCAGGATGCGCGGGCCGGCTTCGACGAGAGTGGTCTTGAGGCGCTTCGAGTCGAACACCTCGAGCCCGTACATCGCGAGGCTGTCGGCCGACATATGGAGCTCGGCGGCGAGCTCGACCCCGGTTGCGCCGCCGCCGACGATCGCGACGCTGACGCACGCATCCGACGCGGGGTCGGTCTGAATCGACCGCGACACGCGCAGGCACTGATTCAACAGCTTGCGCCGGAAACGGTCGGCCTCGGTGCGTTCGTCGAGGAAGATGCAATGCTCGCGCACCCCGGGCGTGCCGAAATCGTTCGACACCGACCCGACCGCAAGGACGAGATAGTCATAGCGGATGCGGTGGCGGCCAATAATCTCGCGCCCGTCCTCGACGATCGGCGCGACGACGATCTGTCGCGCAACGCGATCGATCGCCTCGAGCGCGCCGTCGAAGTAGCGATAGCCCCAGCGGTGGGCGTGACCGCGATAGCCGACCTCGTCGAGGTTGGCATCAAGCGATCCGGCGGCGACCTCGTGGAGCAACGGCTTCCAGATATGCGTCTGCGCCTTGTCGACGAGGATGATGTCGTAATCGACCTTGCCGAGCGTCCGCCCGAGCCGGGCCACGAGCTCGAGCCCGCCCGCGCCCCCGCCGACGACGACGATCTGCGTCTTCTTCGCCTTGGTCAGGCCGCCCGGCGTCATCTCCATCCGCATATTCCCAAACCGCCCGCGCGCCATCGTAGCAGCGCCCGCGGGTTTGGCATCGCGGCGCGATCGCTGCAATCGTCGATCGGGCATAGGAGCGAATACTTCATCGATCGGTGGAAGTCTGTTACGGGGTCGTCCGCTACGAGGGGGACATCGAGCGATGGCAACGACGACTTTCGACATGGTGCGACCGCGCGCGCGGCCACGCTTCTACGTCGGGATGGCGGCGGTCTTCGTCGTCATCGCGTTCGGCGGATTCATCCCGACCTATTGGGCGAAGGTGGCGACCGGGACCTTCCACGGCGCACAGATCTACCACCTCCACGGCTTCGTCCTGTTCAGCTGGACGCTCTATTATTTCGCTCAGACCGCGCTCGTCGCGGCGGGGAGAACCTACGATCACCGCAACTGGGGACTCCTTGGCGTCGCGCTGGCGACGGCGATCGGCTTCACCGTCATCCTCGCCGAGATCACGACGATGCGCGCCGGGGACGCCGCCGGTTATGGCGACGCGACCCGACGCTTCGAAGCGGTATCGTTCGTTGGGGTCATCATTTTCGCCGCCCTATTTACCGCAGCGATCGTCAACATCCGCCGGACCGAGTGGCACAAGCGGCTGATGATCCTCGCCGTCATTCCGATGATGCACGCGGCGATGGCCCGCGTCTTCCTCACCGTCCTCGCCCCGCCGCACGCCAGTGACGGGCCGCCGCCGCTGTTCGTAACCATCCCGCCGGGACTTATCGTCGACCTGCTGCTCGTCGTCGCGATGGTCTACGACTGGCGCACCCGCGGCCGCGTCCACCCTGCGTATCTGATCGGCGTGCCGTTCGTCGTCGCGTCGCAACTCCTGATTCCCGTCATCGGCGCCAGCGCGGTGTGGATGACCACCGCACGCGCGCTCGAAGGGCTGATGGGCTAGTAGAAAAAGCGTTCCTCGACGATCTTACCGTCCTCGATCGTATAGAGCGCGACCTCGTCGCTGTGCCGCCGTTCGCCGCTTTCCTTGACGGTGATGTCCATCGTCCAGCGGATCGCGATCTGATTTCCGTTGACGAAGGGACCGAACGTCTCGGTGCTGTGAACTTCGTGCGCGCCGTACCACCATGCGCTCTTACCCATCACGGCGTCCTTGCCTTCGACCCGCGCCATCGGGCCGTCCATCGCCTCGATCGAGACGACGGTGTCGGCCCAGTATTTCTCGCCGATGTGGAAGTCCCCGGCTTTAGTCATTGCGACCATGTCGGCAGCGATTTCGCGAATGTCCATTTCTGTCTCTCCCCTGCGAGTCCAACCAGAACATAGCAGGAACTTCGAGACAGGGGAATGACAGGTTGCGTGGCCTTCGCTATGTCCTCGGCATGACCGAAATCACCCCCGCGATCGTCGCCGACCACGGCCTCACCCCGGCCGAATATGCCGAGGTCGTCACCAGCCTCGGTCGCGCGCCGAACCTGCTCGAGCTCGGCATCTTCTCGGTGATGTGGTCGGAGCATTGTTCGTACAAGTCGTCGCGGATGCACCTGAAGAAGCTGCCGACGACCGCACCGTGGGTGATCTGCGGGCCCGGCGAGAACGCCGGCGTCATCGACATCGGCGACGGCGACGCGGCGATCTTCAAGATGGAGAGCCACAACCACCCGAGCTTCATCGAGCCGTATCAGGGCGCGGCGACCGGGGTCGGCGGCATCCTGCGCGACGTCTTCACGATGGGCGCGCGCCCGATCGCCAACCTCAACGCGCTGCGTTTCGGCGAGGTCGACGCCCCGCGGATGAAGCACCTCATCAAGGGCGTCGTCGCGGGCATAGGCGGCTACGGCAACTGCGTCGGCGTACCGACCGTCGGCGGCGAAACCAATTTCCACGCAGCGTACAACGGCAACATCCTCGTCAACGCGATGACCGTCGGTGTCGCGCGGCAGGACAAGATTTTCTACTCGGCCGCCGCCGGGATCGGCAATCCGGTCGTTTATGTCGGCTCGAAGACCGGGCGCGACGGCATCCACGGCGCGACGATGGCGTCGGCGCAGTTCACGGAGGGCGACGAGGACAAGCGTCCGACGGTTCAGGTCGGCGACCCGTTCACCGAGAAATTGCTGATCGAGGCGTGTCTCGAATTGATGGCGTCGGATGCGATCGTCGCAATCCAGGACATGGGCGCGGCCGGGCTGACGTCGTCGTCGGTCGAGATGGCATCGAAGGGCGGGGTCGGGCTGCTCCTCGACATGGACGCGGTGCCGGTGCGTGAGACGCACATGACGCCGTACGAGATGATGCTCAGCGAATCGCAGGAGCGGATGCTGATGGTCCTCAAGCCGGGGCGCGAGGCGTTCGCCGAGGCGATCTTCGCCAAGTGGGAGCTCGACTTCGCGGTCATCGGCCACGTCACCGATACCGAACACCTCGTGTTGCGCTTCGAAGGGCAGGAGGTCGCGAACATCCCGCTCGGCCCGCTCGTCGACAAGGCCCCGTTGTACGACCGGCCGCATGTTCCGACGCCCAAGCGCGCGCCGCTGACCGACGTGCCTGAGTCGACCGACCTCGCTGCCGACCTGCTCACGCTGATGGCGTGTCCCGACATCGCCTCGAAGCGGTGGATCTGGGAGCAATACGACCACATGGTCGGGGCCGACACGCTCCAGCGCCCTGGCGGCGACGCCGCCGTGGTCCGCGTCCACGGCACGCGCAAGGCGCTGGCGATGACGACCGATTGCACCCCGCGCTATTGCTTCGCCGACCCCTACGAAGGCGGCAAGCAGGCGGTCGCCGAGACGTGGCGCAACCTGATCGCGGTCGGCGCGAAGCCGCTCGCGATCACCGACTGCATGAACTTCGGCAACCCCCAACGACCTGAGATCATGGGGCAGTTCGTCGGCTGCATCGAGGGCATGGCCGAGGCGTGCCGCGCGCTCGACTATCCGGTCGTGAGCGGCAACGTGTCGCTGTACAATGAGACCGACGGAACGGGCATCCTGCCGACTCCGGCGATCGGCGGGGTCGGGCTGATCGAGGATTACGCGCGGGCAATGACGATGGGCTTCAAACGCGAAGGCGAGGCTATCTGGCTTGTCGGGGCAGGGGCGGGGCACCTCGGACAGTCGCTGTGGCTCCGCGAATTGCACGGACGCGAGGACGGCCCGCCGCCGCCGGTCGACCTCGGCGCCGAACGTGCCGCGGGCGAGTTCGTCAGGATATTGATCGAGCATGGCACCGCGACCGCAGTCCACGACGTGTCCGACGGCGGGCTCGCGGTTGCGCTCGCCGAGATGGCGCTCGCGGGAAAGCTCGGCGCGACGATCACGACGCCGCTCACCGCGGCAATCGCGTTCGGCGAGGATCAGGGGCGCTATCTCGTGACGATCGACGTCGGGACCGATTTTGGCGACGTCCCGGTGCCGATGATTCGGGTCGGCACTACGGGCGGTGATGCCCTCGCGTTCGGCGGTGACTCTATTCCCCTCACCACCCTCCGCGCAGCACATGAAGGCGCGTTCCCCGCGATGATGGCGCACGCGACATGACCTACGTGCTCCTCGTCTTTGCCGGCGCGTTGCTGTGCAATTGCATCCCGCACCTCGCGGCGGGATTGCGCGGGGAGGCGTTTCCGACGCCATTCGCGACGCCGCCGGGTAAGGGGCTGTCGCCGCCGGTGATCAATTTCATCTGGGGAACTGCGAACCTGCTAATCGGCATTTCGCTGCTACCGCGCCTTGCCGACGCCGCCCCTCAACTCGGACGGCTGGCGCTGCTGGTCGGGTTCCTCGCAATCGGGATCTATACGTCGCTTCATTTCGGCCGGGTCCGCGCCAGCCGCAACGGCGAGGAGCGCCTATGAGTGAAGACGAACGCAACGCTTCGCCGCGCACGATCCTCGTCGGGCGGGGGTTCAATCTTGTCGAGCATGCCTTGCTCCTGATCATCGCGCTGATGACGATCGGCGCGGCGGCGGGCGAGGTCTGGCGCGTCATCCAGGTCGAGGAGATCACGCTGGCCGACATCCTGCTGATGTTCCTCTACACCGAGGTCATCGGCATGATCGGCGTGTTCTACACCGGCAAGGGCAACGCCTTCGTCTACCCGATCTTCATCGCCATCACGGCGCTTGCCCGATTGATCGTGCTTCAGGGCAAAAACATGGCGCCCGAGAATATCGTTTTCGAAGCGAGCGCGATCCTGCTTCTCGCCATCGCGGCGGCGATCATCACGCGCACGGGAAGGCACCAATGACCTTATCGCTCTACACCGCGACAGTGCCGGCGTTCCGCCAGATCGTCGACTCGCTCGCCGCCTTCGTCGCCAAGGGCGAGGCGTTTGCGGAGACAAATGGCATCGACCCGGCAACGCTGGTGAACGCGAAACTCGCCCCCGACATGCTTGGCTTCGCGTATCAGGTGAAGTCGGTCACGGTGCATTCGGTCGGCGCGATCGCGGGGGTCCGGGCCGGCGAGTTTGCTCCCGATATGACCCCGCCGCCCACGGATTTCGCGGCGCTGCACGCGTTGCTCGCCGAAACGTCGGCGACGCTGGCAGCGATCGACCCGGCGGAAATCGACGGCTTCGTCGGCGGCGACATGGCGTTCGTCTTCCGTGAACACCGGATGCCGTACTTCGCCGAGGACTTCCTGCTGTCGTTCAGCCTGCCGAACTTCTATTTCCACGCGACGACGGCGTACGACATCCTGCGCTGGAAGGGCGTGCCGCTCGGCAAGCGCGACTACATCGGACGCCCGCGCATCAGGGTTTGAGTCTCAGGGCACGACCGGGCGGCGATACGGCACGAAGTTGCCGAGCCTGGCGCGCGCGATCGTTGCCCTAGAATTCTCGTTGACCACCCCAACTGGCTCGTCGCGGCACAGCCTGGGTTCGGCGAAGTCGAGCCTGAGGCTGACGCCGTCGTGGATGAAATTGGCCCCCGACGACGGGCGGTTGAGGTACGATACGCCACCGGTCTTCATCTCGTAGACGATGCCGCCGTCGACGATGTGGACCTTATCGATGTCGAGCCGGTCGATGCAGTCGACCGGTGTCCCCGCGATACGATCACCAATCAAGGTCGCGAGTCGATCGGCGGGCAAGGCGCTCGCGTCGCCGGCCAGCATCGCGGCGGCGACGGCGAGGGCCGTTCGCATCATCCGAGGTCCTGCGCCGCCTTGAGCACTGCCGCGGCGTGGCCCGGCACCTTGACCTTGCGCCAGACCGCGGCGAGCTTGCCGTCGCGGTCGATGAGGAAGGTCGCGCGGTCGATCCCCATATATTTCTTGCCGTACATACTCTTCTCGACCCACGCGCCATACGCTGCGACGACCGATCCATCGGGATCGGCCGCGAGTTCGACGCCGAGGTCATGTTTCTTCCGGAACTTGGCGTGGGCGGTGATCGAGTCCTTCGATACGCCGACGACGACGGTATCAGCGGCGGAGAATTCGTCCTTCAAGCCCGTAAAGGCGATTGCCTCGGTGGTGCACCCCGGCGTGTCGTCTTTCGGATAGAAATACAGGACGACCTTTTTGCCCGCGAGCTTCGCGAGTGAAGCGTTCGTGCCGGTATCGGTCGCTAGGTCGAACGCTGGCGCAGTGTCGCCAATATCCATCGTCAGTCTCCCCGAAGGTTGAATATGTCGCTCCATGCCGCACGAACCGCCGCCTTGGCGAGTCCGAGCGTGGCCTCGGCGGCGGGAAAATCGGTCGCACCTGCCGCTCCGGCGAGCAACGCCTCGACCGGCTGCGTGAAACGCTTCGGCAGCGCCCCCGTCACGACGAGACGGAGGAGGGCGAGGACGCGGGTCAGCGTGTCGTGTGCTGCAATCAGATCGTCCGGAACTCGCCCTGCCGCCACCAGTGCGACGAGCGCGGCGCGCAGATCGGGGGTCACGGCGATGCGATCCCGAAGCTGGAGGAAGTGAACGATAAACTCTAGATCGACGAGCCCGCCCGCGCCGAGCTTGACGTCCCAAGTCCCACCGCCGGGCTTCGCTGCGCTGATGTCGCGGCGCATCGACAGCACGTCGCGGCGGAGCGTCGCCGGGTCGCGCGGGCGATCGAGGATCGCGGCGATCACAGTTTCGACGTCGGCACGATCGGCCGCCGCTCCTGCGACGATCCGCGCGCGGCACAACGCCATGTGTTCCCACGTCTCGGCCTCGGTCGACTGATAGCGCGCGAAGCTGGCGACGGTGACTGCGAGCAGTCCCTTCGCGCCCGACGGACGCAGCCGCGTATCGACCTCATACAACGCCCCGGCGGCGGTCGGAACCGACAGCGCCGCCGTCAGCCGTGCGGCGACGCGCTGGAACCAGACGGTCGCCGCCAACGGCTTCGCGCCGGTCGATTCGGCGGCGTGGTGGCCGGTGAACAGGTAGACGAGGTCGAGGTCCGACGCGTGCGTCAGCGCCCGCCCACCGTAGCGCCCGAGTCCGAGAACAACGAGGCGGCAGCCGGGAACGGCGCCGTGGCTCTCCGCGAAGTCGGCGACGACGGCATCAGCAAGCGTCGCGACGGCCGCATCGGCGACGTCGCTGAGGTCGGCGCCGATACAGAGCGGGTCGCGTCCCTCGATCAATTGCGCGCCGAGCTGGAAACGGCGGTCGGCGGTCCACAGCCGCGTCCGGTCGAGTCGCTGCTCGAACGTGCCCGCGCCCACAGAGGCGGTTAACTCAGCGCTCAGCGCCGCAATACCCGATAGCGGGGCGAAACTGTCGCGCGCGAGTAACGAATCGAACAGCGCGGGACGGCGGGCGAGGGAATCGGCCAGCACCGGGGCAATGCCGAGAACCCGTCCGAGCAGGGGGAGAAGCTTCGGGTTCGCCGCCATCAGCGCGAAGAACTGCACCCCGGCGGGAAGATCGGCGAGGAAGGTATCGAGCCGCGACGCCGCGTGCGCCGGGTCGACGGCCAGCGCCAACGCCTTGAGCAGGTCGGGGAGGAGTGCCTCGAACGCGCGCTTTGCGTCGTCCGATCGCAGCGCGCGATACCGCCCGCTCCGCCATTTCGCGATCAAGGGCACGAAGGCCGGGGCGACCTTGTTGCGCTTGCACCAGCCGCTCGGGTCGGCGGGAATTTGCGGGGTGTCAATGTCGGCGTCGGCGATCAGCCGGTCGTAGCGCCGCGCGACCTGCGCGGTCACCATCCGCAGCTGTCGCATCAGTTCCTGCGGCCCAGCGAAGCTGCTCAGCCGCGCCCACGCCTGCCGCTGCCCGAGCGTCGCCGGGATGCTGTGTGTCTGCTCGTCGCCGATCATCTGGAGCCGGTGTTCGAGCGTCCGCAGCCAGCGATACGCATCGCCGAGCGTCGCGTTGTCATCGGCATCGATCCGGCCGGCGGCGGTGAGCGCACCCAGCGCATCGAGCGTCGCCGGGGCTTGTAGCGCTACGTCACGACCGCCCCAGACGAGTTGGTGGATCTGGGTGAAGAACTCGACCTCGCGGATGCCGCCGCGCCCGCGCTTGAGGTCGAAGCGCGGCCCGACGGCCTGTCCGCTTTCGAAATGGTCGCGGATGCGGAGCGACACGGCCTTGATGTCGCGGATAGCGGTATAATCAAGGCTCCGCCGCCACACGAAGGGCCGGATCGCGGCGAGGAAGCGCTGGCCGAGCGCGATGTCGCCGGCACACGCCCGCGCGCGGATGAACGCTGTCCGCTCCCACGTCTCGGCATCGGACTGGTAATAATTCTCGGCGGCAGCGACGGGCATTGCGATCGGCGTGATCTCCGACGACGGGCGCAGCCGCAGGTCGACGCGGAAGACATAGCCGTCGGCGGTGCGGTCGTGCATGATCGCGACGATCCGCCGGGCGATGCGGACCGCGGCTTCGGCGGGGTCCTCGCGCGGGCGGAGCGGGACCGAGTCGTAGAGCAGGATCAGGTCGACGTCGGACGAATAATTGAGCTCGTGGCTGCCGAGCTTGCCGAGCGCGATGGCGACAAATCCGGCGTTCGGTGCCCCGCGCTCGGCGAGTGCCGCGGCAATGGCGGCATTGAGCGCGAGATCGGCGAAGTTCGACAACGCCGCGGTGACGCGTTCGAGCGGCCATTCGCCCGAAAGGTCGGCAAGTGCAGTAATCAACGCGACGTCGGCCTTGGCGGATCGCAACCCGATTTCGACCGACACCGTGTCGTCTAGCACCATTGCTGCTGCCAACGCCGCATCGAAGCCATGAGTCTCGATCTCAGTCAGCGTCGCGGCGCGTCTTCGCAGCAAGCCCTTTAGATACGGCGAATTCGCTTCGGCGAGCGTAACAGCGGCGGTGAGCGCGGACGGCGTCATCGTGCGATTGTGGCGGTTTCCGCGCGGCGCGTCACCCAGCCGGTCCAAATTCACTTAGTCCCGACATGAGACTATGATAGATTGTCGCAGAGACATTCGATGGGGGTAAGGAAATGGCGACTGTCAACCAAGGGCCGACGAGTGGCCTGACCCCGCACATCGTAATACTCGATAACCGCGCCGCTGAGGCGATCGACTTCTATAAGGCGGCTTTCGGCGCTGAGGAACGTGTCCGGATGCTTGCTGAGGATGGTGTCCGGTTGATGCACGCTCATCTCGAGATCAACGGCGCGTCGCTGATGCTCAGCGACGATTTTCCCGAATACAAAGGTCCCGGGGCGACCCCCGAAGGACCGCCGGCGAGAACGGTCCTCCATCTCCAGGTCGACGACGCCGACGCATGGTTCGACCGCGCAGTCGCTGCGGGGGCGACGGTTCGGATGCCGCTGCAGGATATGTTCTGGGGCGACCGCTACGGCCATGTAAGCGATCCGTTCGGCCATGTCTGGTCGATCGCGACACCGATCAAGGGCTAGCCGCCGCATGTATCGACAGCTTCGTCATCGGCTTACCGTGCGCAAACCGCGACGCATTCGTCGATCATAAGCGAACAACCGACTTAATTTTCCTTGAGTAAATCGCTATCCGCATTCTCGGAGAATGGGGCGACTACGCTCACACCGGGACGACGACCGACCTTCATAGGGCCGTGTAAGCTACCGCCGATGAGACGGGCGCCCTTGCCCGAATCTGAGGGTCCGACAAGACCGCGCGGGACGCAACAATGGACAAGATGCGCAGCGCTCCGCGGAAGATGGGCGCGACGCCGACGTTCGACGGCAAGCGGCTGATATTCGGCGGCTTCGAATCGATCGTCGATCTTCGCTAACTACCCCCGCGCAAGGCTGTCGACTTGGCCCATGATCTGGTTGAGCGGCGATACACCTTCGGTCGGCGCGTCGAGACGGCGCGACGGCAGCAGGCCCTCGTTGAGGATGATCTCAAGCGCGGCACGTCCACGAGCGACGCGGCTCTTGATCGTGCCGACCGCGCAGTTGCAGATCGACGCCGCTTCCTCATAGGCAAAGCCACCCGCACCGACGAGGATCAACGCCTCACGCTGCGCCTGCGGGAGCTGAAGGAGCCCGCGCTGGAGGTCGGACAAGTCGATCTGGCGGTCCTGACCGGCCGGCATTGCGAGTAGCCGATCGGCAGTGAAATCGTCCCACTCCCCCTTGAAGCGGGCACGCCGCATCTGGCTGAGGAACAGATTGCGCAGGATGATGAAGGTCCACGCGCGCATGTTGGTGCCAGCCTGAAAGCGATCGCGCGCCGCCCACGCCTTAAGCAAAGTTTCCTGCACGAGATCGTCGGCGAGATCGCGGCTACCTGACAGTGATCGGCCGAAAGCGCGCAGATGCGGGATGACCTGCGCGAGCTGTGTTTTGAAGTCGCCGTCCGACAGCGCCTCGGGACGAACGTAGACAGCCTTTTCTTCACCCTCGCCAAGCTTCGCCAGCAGGTCGGCGAACATCGGCGGAAGTTCGGCATCGGCGGCGTCGGCGAAGGCTGTGCGCAAATACGATCCGATATCGCGTACCGCATCGGAATGCACCACAGGCGCGGCGGCCTTCGTGCGCGTAGCGTTGCGCGCCTTACCGGCAACATAGGTCATAAAACGTCTCCGGATCGCGCGCGATTTCGTCTCGCCGTCAGCGATAAATGAGCAACAGCGCGATAAATGCAATAACCACCACCGCCAGCGAAATGAACATCACGTTGCGGTTGGCAACCGTCTTCGATCCGGCGCGCGACTCGGTCGTGGTCTGGACGATCGGCTCTTCGGGCTTCTGGCTGGGTTCCATCACGAGCCTCTCTTACGACGTGAAGCTGGCAGTGGAATTAAAGAAGAGCGCCTGCGCGATCGCCGCCTTCACCGTCGACCGCTGGAACGGCTTGGTGATCAGAAAGGTCGGCTCGGGACGCTCGCCGGTCAGCAGGCGCTCGGGGAAGGCGGTGATGAAGATCACCGGCACGCTGAATTCGGCGAGAATATCCTTGACCGCGTCGATCCCCGAGCTGGCGTCGGCGAGCTGGATGTCGGCGAGCACGAGACCGGGCTTGACCGACTTCGCCAGCGCGACGGCTTCGTCGCGGGTGACGGCGACGCCGGTGACGTCGTGGCCAAGATCGTGGACGATCGATTCGAGGTCCATCGCGATGATCGGCTCATCTTCGATGATGAGGACGCGCGTTGCGGTCTGGCGGTCGATTTCGGCAAGCGCCTCTGCGACGAGGCTCGCGACATCCGCAGGCGTCGCGTCGATCAGATACGCGGCGTCGTCGTTGGTGAAGCCTTCCATCGCGGTGAGCAGCAGAGCCTGGCGCGACAGCGGCGTGATCGCGGCGAGACGGTCCTGGGCGACCCGCTCGAAGGCTGCGGCAGTGGTCGGCTCGGGGGCAACATCGACATTCGCCGTCGACCAGATCGCGTGGAACGTCTTGTAAAGGCCCAGCCGAGCATCGACGTCCCGCGGAAAATCGGCCGGTGCGCTGACAATCGCCTCAAGCGCCGCGCGGACAAAAGCGTCGCCGTGGCTCTGGCTTCCGGTCAAGGCACGGGCGTAACGGCGGAGATACGGCAGGTGTGGCGCAATTTCCGAAGCTAGCGACATCGAGGGTCCCTTATTAAAACAGTATGTTCCGCACGGTTGGAACGTGCCTTAGACGCTTGCACGGCTAACGAACAGATGGACCGCTTTTTTGTTTCCGGTTTGTAACGATAGTCGATACACGATCCGCAGTTCGTTAGGGATCTGCTCACAGTGACGTCCGCAGTGCCAGACCCCCAACCCCTCGTCCCACATGACCGTCCGCATCCGGCAACAGAGCGTGCTGAGGCAATCGGATCACGTCTGCGGCAAATTTTTGACGAAGCTGCCGCCGAACCGATGCCACAGGCGTTCGAGGATTTGTTGCGCAGACTTGGCTAGGTTTTGGATGATCGGAGCATGACGGGATCGGCGACGAGAGTGCTGGTGCGCCAGCTCCACGAATGGCCGCTGTCGGTGAAGGTCATCGTTGCGTTGACTGCGGCATTGCTGCCGCTGGGGGCGCTCGCGACCTTCGTCACCCTTTCGGCGTATCGTGCCTTGCTGTTCCATTCAGGACAGGTGTCAGCCAGCCGTTGGGTCGGCCTCGCCTTGCCGTTGACGATGTGGCTTGCGGCGCTGTTGATCGGCTGGCTCGTTGCTGACCGGCTGCTCGTCAAGCCGTTGACGCGGATGCGCGCGGCGGTCGAACGCTATACCGCCGGTGAGACGACGATCCGGATCGGCTCGACCGATTATCTCAGTGCCGAGATGACCGCGCTCGCGGCCGCATTCGACCGGCTGGCAAACGACAGCGCGCGTCACGACGCCGCGATGCTCAGCGCGCTCGACGAGCAGAAGCGGTTGACCCGCGAGGTCCATCACCGCGTCAAGAACAACCTTCAGATCGTCGCCAGCCTGTTATCGCTGCAGGCGCGCGAAACGACGAGCAGCGAGGTCGGCCGCGCTTACTCGGCGATCCAAGCACGGGTCGGCGCGCTCGCGCTCGTCCACCGTTGGATGTACGATGGCGAGGCAGCGCACGGGGTTGACCTGCGCGCGCTGGCGACCGACCTGTCGGCGGCGCTCGAACAGAATATCGCCGTGACCGAGGGCATTACGCCGCGGATCAAGGTCGATGTCGACCGCATCGTCGTCGCGCAGGACACTGCGGTTCCGGTCGCGTTCCTGATTACCGAACTCATCGCGCTGGCCGCGCGGCTGAGCCTGCCCAAGGCAGCGGAAGCTGTGATCCAGGCGCGGTCGATTTCAGACGGCGTCGCGACCCTCTCGATCAAGTCTGCGATTTTCTGCGACGATGCTCTCGTCGACCGCGCAACCCCTGCGGTCCGGATCATAACTGGCATGGCGCGGCAGATGCGTGCGCCGCTGAGCCACGATCCAGGCGACTGCAGCTATAATATCGAATTCGCCGTGCCGCCGGCCTCTAACTCGGGCGTCGCTTAAAAGAACGCCTTCGCGGCGACACCAATGGCAATACCAACTGCCACCAGCGGCAGCCCCAGCCACCAGCCCGGCATCAAGCGTGCGCGAACTGCGAGCTCGGGGACGTCCAATTCGGGGAGCTGCGGCCCTGCGGGAGCGGCGCCCTCGATCGGCACGCGTGCAACGAGCTGACGGAACACTCGCGGCAGTTGCGACAGTGCGCGCATCCCGAGGACGAGCGCATCGGCCCCGCGCGATAGCGGCCCGAGTTCGCCCTTCATCCACTCGCGGACGAAGGGTTCGGCGACCTCCCACATATTGACGTCGGGATCGAGCGTCAGCGCGACGCCCTCGACCATCACCATCGTCTTCTGCAGCAACAGCAGGTGCGGCTGGACTGCCATGTCGAAGCTGCGGGTGATCGCGAACAGCCCGTCGAGCAGATTGGCGATCGAGATATCGCGCGCCGCCAACCCGCGGATCGGCTCGCCGACGGCGCGCAGCGCGGTGGCGAATTCACCGATGTCGTGGTGCGGCGGGACATAGCCCGCCTCGAAATGGATCTCGGCGACGCGGTGATAATTGCCGGTCAGCAGCCCGTACAGGATTTCAGCGAGATAGACCCGCGCGCGCCGGTCGAGCCGCCCCATGATGCCGAAGTCGATCACCCCGATCCGCGCCGGGTGCCCGCCGACGCCGGGCAGGATGAATAGATTGCCCTGGTGCATGTCGGCGTGGAAGAAGCCGTCGGCGATCGCCTGGCGCAGGAAGCTGCGGACCATCGTCCCGGCGAGCGCACGGCGGTCGACATCGAGCGCGTCGACGGCGGCGCGGTCCGACAGCTTGACGCCGTCGATCCAGTCGATCGTCAACACCCGCCGCGTCGTTCGCGCCCAATCGATCCCTGGCACGACAAAATCGGGTTCTGCCGCCATCGCCGCTTTGAGCTCCGACGCCGACGCCGCCTCGCGCCGCAGGTCGAGCTCTGCCAAGGTCCACGCCTTAAAGCTCGCGATGATTGCGCGCGGGCGCAGCCGGCCGAACTCGCCGCCCTGGCGCTCGAGCCGCGCCGCCGCCCACTCATAGGTGTCTATCGCGCGCGCGACATCGGTCTCGATGTCGGGGCGGAGGATCTTGACCGCGACGTCGCGCCCATCGGTCGTCACCGCGCGATGGACCTGCGCGATCGAGGCCGCGCCGACCGATACCGGATCGATCGAGGTGAACAGGCTCGACCACGGCGCGCCGAACTCGGCATCGAGCGTCTTCTCGACCCGCGCGAAGGCGACCGGGGGCAGGGCGTCCTGCAACCGCGCGAGGTCGGCCGCCGCCGCCATACCGATGAAGTCGGGGCGAGTCGCGAGCGCCTGACCAAGCTTGATCGCCGCCGGCCCCAGCGCAGCGAAGGCTCCGGCATAATCGGGCACCTTGGGGGCGCCGGTGCCTATCCGCGCGATCCGCGCGACCCGCCGCAGCATCGGCGGCGCGAGCGGGCTCGCCTCGATCTCGCGCAACGCGCCGTGGCTCGCCAGAATCCGTCCCCAGCGCAGCAACCGGGCCGCGTGGACGACGGCGGTGGTCACGCCTTCCAGCCGCTGTGGATCGCCACCAGCCCGCCGAGAATCGGTCGTGTCGCGACACGCGTGAAGCCGGCGGCGGCGATCATCGCGGCGAACTCGGCCATCGGCGGGAAGCGGCGGATGCTTTCGACGAGGTAGCGGTACGCCTCCTCATCCTTCGCGACGTACTTGCCGATTTGCGGGACGACGCGGTGAGAGTAGGCATCGTAGACCGCACCGAACCCGGGCCATTCGGTCGTCGAGAATTCGAGGCAGAAGAAGCGCCCGCCGTATTTGAGGACGCGGTGCGCCGACCGCAGCGCGGCGGGGATGTCGGTGACGTTCCTGATGCCGAACGCGATCGTATAGGCGTCGAAGCGCGCGTCGGCGAAGCTCAGCGTCTCGGCGTTTTCCTCACGCCACGTGAGCCCCTCGATCCCGCGCTTGTCGGCGCGCTCGCGCCCGACGTCGAGCATCGCCGGGTTGATGTCGGCGACGGTGACGCTCGCGCCCTTGGCCGCCAGCCGGAAGGCGATGTCGCCGGTGCCCCCCGCCATGTCGAGGATTGCCTCACCCGCGCGCGGCTTCACCATGCGGACGAATTCGTCCTTCCAGCCGCGATGGAGGCCGCCCGACATCAGGTCGTTCATGATGTCGTAGCGCTTCGCCACGCGCTCGAAGACGCTGGTGACGCGCCGCGTCTTTTCGCTCGGGGTGACGTCCTCGAAGCCGTAGCTGACCATATCGTTCATGGCCGCGTTCGTAGCCGAGGGTTGGCACCGCGGCAAACGCGCCATATGCCGCGTCGATGCCCGAACTCCCCGAAGTCGAAACCGTCGTTCGCGGCCTGCGCCCGGTCCTCGTCGGCCGGCGGCTCGCCCGCGTCGAGCTCCACCGCGAGGGCCTGCGTCGCGCATTCCCCGAGGGGCTCGTCCAGCGGCTGACCGGCGCGGTCATCACCGGCATCGAGCGCCGCGCCAAATACGGGCTGATCGCGACCGACCGCGGCGACACGCTGATCTTCCACCTCGGCATGTCGGGGCGGATGCGGCTCGACCCGGCGGAGATCGGCAAGCACGACCATGCCGTCTTCACCACCGGCGACGGGCATAGGGTGGCGTTCAACGATGCCCGGCGCTTCGGCTCGCTCGACCTCGTGCCGACCGCCGAGGTCGCGGCGTATCCGGCGTTCGTCGCGCTCGGCCCTGAGCCGCTCGGTCCGGGCCTGACGTCTGCCTATCTCAAAGCCGCGTTCGCCGGGCGAATTGCGCCGATCAAGCCGCTCCTCCTCGACCAGCGGATCATCGCCGGGCTCGGCAACATCTATGCGTGCGAGGCGCTGTATATCGCGGGCATCGACCCGGCGCGGCCCGCCGGCAGCGTGTCGGCGGCAAAGCTCAAGGCACTCGTTCCCGCGATCCACACGACGCTCAACGCGGCGATCGCGGCGGGGGGATCGAGCCTGCGCGACCATGTCCAGGTCGACGGCACGCTCGGCTATTTCCAAAAGTCGTTCTGCGTCTATGGCCGCGAGGGAGAGGCTTGCCCGGACGGCCGCGGCATCGTCGAGCGGATCGTCCAGGGCGGGCGATCGACCTTCTTCTGCCGCCATCGCCAGCGTTAGCTTGACCTTCGCGGCGCACGCCTATAACAGGCGCGCTCTCCCGGCGGGGCCACAATGCGCCTGCCGACCAGGATTTTGAAGGCAAGACCATGGCGAATACCCTCCAGGCCGAAAAGCGCATCCGCCGCAACGATCGCCGCGCCGAGATCAACAAGGCGCGCGTCAGCCGCATCCGTACCTTCGTCAAGAAGGTTGAGTCGGCGATCGACGGCGGCACCGCCGAATCGGCCAAGGCCGCCCTGCTTGCAGCGCAGCCCGAACTGATGCGCGGCGTCGCCAAGGGCGTCATGCACAAGAACACCGTTGCGCGGAAAATCTCGCGGCTGGCAAAGCGCGTCAAGGCGCTTGGCTGATCCCGTAGCGGTGGGGAAATCCGCCGCTGTCATGTGACAACACAGCCGCTCGAGTCGGGCGGCTTTGTTGTGTTTGCCGACAGTGACTTGTCCGTATTCGTACGACTCGCCTGTCATGCGGGTGTCATCGCCCTGTCATTCAAATACAGTCGTTTGGCCGCTTTGCAGCCTTTTTGGCGTGTTTCCGTGTCAACGGATTTATTAGCGAAAACGAGAATTTTCGACCCTTGATCGTGGTCGGCGGGGGTGGTTAGTAGCCTCTATCGGCAGTGACGCCGGACGGGGACTGTCCCAAAATCAGGGTTGCGATTCGGGTCGCCGAGAATGTGTTGAAACACATTTCCGGCGGGGGGCGAAGGCATGTCCGCAACACACGCAACCCGGTCGCCAAATGGTGCCGGTGGGGAGGATGAGCGGAGCTTCATGGCGACGAACTGGACCTATTCGGCAGCATTGGACGACCATATGCCCAAGCCCGCTGGTGTCGAACTGGACCGCGCGTGGGACATGATTCGCGCCGCCTTGCGCCATGAATGCGGTGCCCGGTCGTTCGACAATTGGCTCAGTCCGCTGACACTCGCCGGAGTCGACGACGACGCAGTCCGACTCGCCGTGCCGACTCACTTCCTTGCCGACTGGATCAGCAACCACTTCCTCGATCGGCTGCGGACGCTGTGGGCTATGCAGATGCCGGCGATCCGCCACGTCGTTTTGACGGTTGTGCCGTCGATGAAGCTCGTCGAGCCGCAGGTTGCAGCGGTTGCTGAAGCAGCAGCTCCGCTCGCCGCCCCTGCGTGCATCGGTCTCCCGCTTGAGCCGCGCTACAGCTTCGACAGCTTCGTCGTCGGCAAGTCGAACGAACTCGCGTACAACGCCGCGAAAACGCTGGCCGACGGCGGCCCGATCAGCTTCAATCCGTTGTTCCTCCACGGCACCACCGGGCTCGGCAAGACCCATTTGATGCACGCGATCGGCGGCGAGCTGCGCGCCCGCGATCCGAACGCGAAGGTCGCATATCTATCGGCCGAGAAGTTCATGGTCGACTTCCTCGCCGCGCTCCGCGCGAAGGACACGATCAGCTTCAAGCAGCGGCTGCGCTCGGTAGATCTGCTGATGATCGACGACGTTCAGTTCATCGCCGGCAAAGAATCGACGCAGGAAGAATTCTTCCACACGATGAACGAAATCATCAGCGCGGGTAAGCGGCTGGTGATCACGTCGGACCGCAGCCCGCAGAACCTCGAGGGCATCCAGGACCGCATCCTCAGCCGGATGGCGTGGGGCCTTGTCGCGGATATCAATGCCGCCGACTACGAGCTGCGCCTGAACATCCTCCACGCCAAGGTCGCCGGGCTAAAGGACCAGCTCGGCCCGACGCTGACGGTGCCCGACGAGGTGATAGACTTCCTCGCGCGCAAAATCACGTCGAACGTCCGCGAGCTCGAAGGCGCGCTCAACCGGACGATCGCCTACGCGCGCCTGGTGGGTAAGCCGGTGACGATCGACTTCACCCGCGAGACGCTCGCCGACCTGCTCCGGTCGCACGAGAAGAAGGTGACGATCGAGGAAATCCAGCGCCGGGTCGCCGATTATTACCACGTCAAGATGACCGACCTGCTTTCCGCTCGCCGCGCCCGCGAGATCGCGCGTCCCCGGCAGGTGGCGATGTACCTCGCCAAGCGGCTGACTCCGCGTTCGCTGCCCGAGATCGGGCGGCGCTTCGGCAACCGCGACCACACGACGGTGATGCATGCAGTCAAGCGGATCGACGAGCTGCGCGCCGCCGACCGCGAACTCGACGCCGATGTCACCCAGCTCAGCCGGATGCTCGACGGCTGATCGCTTCTGCGACCGCTCAGGGGCTGGCACCCGGCAGACGAGCCGGGCATAGACACTGCCGAACCTCTGGGGAGAGACGTCATGCAACTCGATGGATGTGCTGCGGTAGTGACCGGCGGCGCGAGCGGACTTGGCGAAGCGACGGCACGCGCGCTCGCGGCGGCGGGGGTCAAGGTCGCGATCTTCGACCGCGACGCCGGCAAGGGCGAGGCGGTTGCGGCCGAGATCGGCGGCGTGTTCTGCAAGGTCGATGTGACGAGTGATGCCGACGTCGACGCCGGCTTCGCCCGCGCCCGCTCGGCGCACGGGCAGGAGCGAATCCTGATCAACTGCGCCGGGACCGGCAACGCCGCGAAGACCGCAAGTCGGAGCCGCGAGACCGGCGAGATCAAGCACTTCCCGCTCGATGCCTTCAACATGATCATCCAGATCAACCTGATCGGCACCTTCCGCTGCATCGCCAAGTCGGCGGCAGGAATGCTGACGCTCGAGCCGATGGCCGACGGGGAGCGCGGCTGCATCGTCAACACCGCGAGCGTCGCCGCCGAGGACGGGCAGATGGGGCAGGCGGCGTATAGCGCGTCGAAGGGCGGCGTCGTCGGCATGACGCTGCCGATCGCGCGCGATCTGATGGGCGAAGGAATTCGCGTCAACACGATCCTGCCCGGCATCTTCAACACGCCGCTGATG
Organism: Polymorphobacter megasporae; assembly: GCF_018982885.2. NCBI lineage: Bacteria > Pseudomonadati > Pseudomonadota > Alphaproteobacteria > Sphingomonadales > Sphingosinicellaceae > Glacieibacterium > Glacieibacterium megasporae. The sequence continues at coordinate 1,813,119 of NZ_CP081848.1, forward strand.
CAGGGTGCGCCGGACAAGGTGAAGGATGCGCTCGCCGCGTCGGTGCCGTTCCCCAAGCGGCTCGGTAACGCCCCCGAATATGCGAGCCTCGCGCTCGAGATGTGCCGCAACTCCTACTTCAACGGCGAAGATGTCCGCCTCGACGGCGCGATCCGCATGGCACCGCGATGAAACGCGCGCTGGTCGCCGCCGCGCTGCTGATCGGCGGCCCGGCGGTGGCGCAGGTGCCGCCTGCCGAACTCGGCCAGCGCTTCGTTCCCGCGCCGTGGTGGATGCGCGAACCGGTGGTCGCGTCGCTCGGAGAAGTCCGGACCGAGGTGCCGGCAAATCGCGCCAGCTTCAGCGCGCAGTTCAGCGCGGTCGAGCACGACGTCACGGCGGCGAGCAACGCCGCGGCGAAGCGCGTCCGCGAACTCGACCAGAGCCTCCGCGCGCTCGGTGCCGAACGCGTTCAGTTGACGACCACCTTCCGCACCCGCCCGCTCTACGATCAGTACCGCGAGAAAGACGGGAAGCTCGTCGACAACGAGCGTGCCGACAAGATCGACCGCTACGAGGTGACTGCGGTGCTGTCGGTCGCAGTGCGCGACATGGCGGTGCTCGAACGCGCTTATCGCACCGTCGTCGCGGCGAAACCGACCTCGATCGCGCAGGTGTATTTCTCGCTCGAACCCGACAACGCGACAAAGACGTGGCTCCAGGGCGAAGCGGCGAAGGACGCGCTCCATCGCGCGCGGCTGTCGGTCGAGGCGAGCGGCGGGCGGCTCGGTGCACCCAAGATCGTCGATCTGAGCGGCGGGGTCTGCCAGACGCAGGTCTTCGCCGGCTGGCCGAGCTACGTTGGCGGATCGCAGCCGACCGATGTCGAGCGACCGAATGACATCAGAGTATCGGGGCGGATGATGATGGCGGCCCCCGCGCCGCCTCCACCCCCGCCACCCGCGCCGTCGCTCGATCAGGCGGCCGAGACCGTCCAGATAACTCTGCAACCGCCGATGGAGCGGCTGCAGGCGTCGGCGTGTGTCGTCTATGCGCTGCTGCCTTGACGCTGCACGGCGCTTGACCCGACAAACGCGTCGGGTGACCTTGAGGCCGTTCGACAGGAGAATCGGCGATGGCGCACAAGTTCGAGGTCTACAAGGATAAAGCGGGCGAGTTCCGCGTCCGCTTCAAATACAACAGCGAGGTCATGTTCTCGACCGAAGGCTATTCTTCGAAGGCGTCGGCGATGAACGCGATCGAGTCGATCAAGAAGAATGGGCCGACCGCGCCGACCGAAGACATCAGCTAGAAGGCGCGTCGCCGCCCTACGCGTCGATTGCTGTCGCCAGATCGACGTCGCGCTGCGTTAGTCCGCCCGCGTCGTGGGTCGTCAGCCGCACCTCGAGCTTGTTGTAGACGTTAGACCATTCGGGGTGGTGATCGGCCTTTTCGGCGAGCAGGGCGACGCGCGTCATGAACGCGAAGGCGTGAGTGAAGTCGGCGAACTTGTACGCGCGGACGATATGATCGCCGTCGCGGTTCCAGCCGGGCAGCCCGACCAGCGCGAGCGCAATTTCGGCGTCGATCAGTCTGGGGATCATGTCGGGTTCCTTGGCGAACGGCGTTGCCTCGCCTATGCCGACCACCATGCGCCAAGGTCAAACCCCGCCGAGCCTCGCCGACATCGACGCGCTGGCGCAGGCCGCGATCGAACGGCTCCCCGACCAGTTCCGCGACTGGCTCGGCCCGGTGCTGCTTCGCGTCGAGGACTTCCCCGATGCCGACGTCATCCGCGAGATGGGCCTCGAGACCGAGTTCGACATCCTCGGCCTTTATCAGGGCCGCCATGTCGGCATGAAGGGCGACGAGCCGACCGGCGCGTTGCCCGACATCATCTTCCTCTACCGCCGCCCGCTGCTCGATGAATGGTGCGAATCGGGAGAGACGCTCGATGCCTTGGTGACGCATGTGCTGGTCCACGAAGTCGGGCATCACTTCGGGCTGAGCGACGACGACATGGAGCGGATCGAAGCCGAACTCGACTGACGTTTGCGCGGCAGGCCGGTCCCGTTCGGCATATAAGGATATCTTTATACTTGCTCCGGCGTCAGGTCCCCGGTAGGGCGACGCCAACCCTTTCGGAGCACACAGCATGGCCACCCAGCCGATCGACGCCCTACACGACTATGTCATCGCCGACATCGCCCTCGCCGGCTTCGGCCGCCGCGAGATCGACATCGCCGAGACCGAGATGCCCGGCCTGATGTCGCTGCGCGAAGAGTTCGGCACGACCAAGCCGCTGACCGGCGCGCGCATCACCGGGTCGCTCCACATGACGATCCAGACCGCGGTGCTGATCGAGACGCTGACCGCGCTTGGTGCCGAAGTCCGCTGGGCGACGTGCAATATCTATTCGACGCAGGACCATGCCGCCGCCGCGATCGCCGCGTCCGGCGTGCCGGTGTTCGCGATCAAGGGCGAGAGCCTCGCCGATTATTGGGACTATGTCGGCCGCATCTTCGACTGGGGCGATGCCACCTGCAACATGATCCTCGACGACGGCGGCGACGCCACGATGTTCGCGCTGTGGGGAGCGAAGCTCGAAGCGGGCGCGACGATGCCCGAGCCCGAGAACGAGGAAGAGATCGAGATGCAGCGCGCGCTCAAGGCGTACATCGCCGCGCGTCCCGGCTATCTCACCGAGACCGTCAAGAATATTAAGGGCGTGTCGGAGGAAACCACCACCGGAGTCCATCGCCTGTACGCGATCGCCAAGAAGGGCGAACTGCCGTTCCCCGCGATCAACGTCAACGACAGCGTCACCAAGTCGAAGTTCGACAACCTGTATGGCTGTAAGGAATCGCTGGTCGACGCCATCCGCCGCGGCACCGACGTCATGCTCGCGGGTAAGGTCGCGACCGTCGCCGGCTTCGGCGATGTCGGCAAGGGTTCGGCCCAGTCGCTCCGTAACGGCGGCGCGCGCGTCCTCGTTACCGAAGTCGACCCGATCTGCGCGTTGCAGGCGGCGATGGAGGGCTTCGAGGTCGTGACGATGGAGGAGGCGGTCACCCGCTCCGACATCTTCGTCACCGCCACCGGCAACGCCGACGTCATCACCGCCGAGCACATGGCGGGCATGAAGAATATGGCGATCGTCTGCAACATCGGCCACTTCGACAGCGAGATCCAGATCGCCGCGCTGTCGAACTACAAGTGGACCGAGGTCAAGCCGCAGGTCGACCTCGTCGAGTTCCCCGACGGCAAGCAGATCATCATTCTGTCGAAGGGTCGCCTGGTCAATCTCGGCAACGCGACCGGCCACCCGAGCTTCGTCATGTCGGCGAGCTTCACCAACCAGACGCTGGCGCAGATCGAACTCTATACCCGCCCCGAGCAGTATGAGAACGATGTCTACGTCTTGCCCAAGCACCTCGACGAAAAGGTCGCCGCGCTCCACCTCGACAAGCTGGGCGTCAAGCTGACCAAGCTGACGTCGAAGCAGGCGGGCTATATCGGCGTTCCGGTGGAAGGGCCGTTCAAGCCGGATCACTACCGCTACTAAGCTTTGTCGCCGCCACGCGTCCGGTCTAGGATCAATCGCGTGGCGGCCATTTTCTCCCCGAACAAGACGAGCGCTCGAATGCTCGTCGACTATGCCCACAAGCGTTGGCATGCGGCCGCTGACGCCGATCGGCTCGCGATGATCTGCGACCTGTTCATCAAGGCACGCAGCTACGGCTTGCTTAACAAGGTCGCGTTCGTTGTCGCCCTGATGTTCGGCCTCGCGGTGTTGATCTGGCCGTCGGTGGCGGTGATCACCGGCGACATCGGTTACAGCCGCGAATTCTTTAAATCGGCGATCGTGCAGACGACGATTACCGGGGTCGCTGCGCTCGCCTACGGGATTTACAGCCATTACAAGCGCCAGCAGCTCGCGGTCGAAAACCTGATGCGCTATGTGCTGTTTTCAGGCGACCCGGTGTCGACGATGTTCGAGCGGGTCTCGCGGCAGTTGATGCGCGTCGATGCCGGGTTTAATTTCGGCGAAGAGACGACGAAGACGCCAACCCAAGCCGCCGAAGAGTGATTGGCCTGCTCGATCCGGCCGCGCTCGAAGCCCTCGCCGCACGCCTCGCCGCCGTCCTTCGTCCCGGCGATGTTGTCGCCCTATTCGGCGACCTCGGTGCGGGCAAGACGACGTTTGCGCGGGGGGTGCTGCGCGGGCTCGGCTGGAGCGGGGAGGTGCCGTCGCCGTCGTTCACCCTCGTCCAGACCTACGACACCGTCCCGCCGGTCTGGCACGTCGATCTCTACCGGCTCGGCTCGGCGGACGAGGCGGAGGCGCTCGGGCTCGACGACGTCTGGGACACCGCGGCGGTGCTGGTCGAATGGCCCGAGCGGCTCGGCAGTCGCCTGCCCGAAGCGCTTCACTTGCGGCTCGACGGGGCGGGTGACGCGACGCGGACCTTGACAGCGACCGTCCCGAAGTCATGGGAGGGGCGATGGCCTCCCCCTCCCAATCGCCAGCGATGATCCCGCCTCTCGCCGCCCCCGCATTCCTTGCGGCGAACGGCTGGGCGGGCGCTGAAATCCGCCCGCTTGCCGGCGATGCCTCGTTCCGCCGCTACTTCCGCATCATCGACGGCGACCGCACGGCGGTGCTGATGGACGCGCCGCCTGCAACCGAAGACAGCCGGCCGTTTCTCGATGTCGGCGGGCATCTCGCCGCGATGGGCTTTTCGGCGCCGCAGCCGATCGGGGTCGATCTCGACGCCGGGCTCGTCCTGCTCGAGGACTTCGGCGACGACCGGTTGACCCCGGTGCTCGCCGCCGCGCCCGAGCGCGAAGCGGCAACCTACGCGCAGGCAATCGACCTGCTCGCCGCGCTCCACGTCCAGCCCGCACCGCCGCTGGCGCCGTACGACGAGGCGGTGATGCTGCGCGAAGTGCGGCTGTTCCCCGAGTGGTATCTCCCTGCGGTCGGTCTTGCCGAGGCCCCCGGCTATGACGATGCGTGGCGTGCGACATGGCCGGGGGTCGTCGCGGCGACGGCGGCGGCTCCGGTGCTCACGCTGCGCGATTATCACGCCGACAATCTGATGCTGCTCGACCGTCCCGGGCTGCTCGGGCTCGGCCTGCTCGACTTTCAGGACGCGCTCGCCGGGCACCCGGCGTACGACCTCGTCTCGTTGCTCCAGGATGCGCGCCGCGATGTGCCCCGCGACCTCGAGGAAGCGATGATTGCCCGCTATGTCGACGCGCGCGGGATCGACGATGTCGCTGCCTTCCGCGCCGCGTATGAAATCCTCGGGGCGCAGCGAAATACGAAGATTCTTGGTATCTTCACCCGGCTCCGCGACCGCGACGGCCGCGCTGGATACGTCGAGCGCCACCCACGGATGTGGGGGCTGCTCGACCGTAATTTTGCCCATCCGGCGCTCACACCGGTCCGCGACTGGTTCGACGCCAACGTGCCGGTGGCGGCGCGCGCGGAGGCGTGGACGTGAGCCGGTTCAGCACCCCCCTTGCGTTGCGGCCCGCGGTCGATGTCGTCGTGCCGACGACGGCGATGGTGCTCGCGGCCGGGCTCGGCAAGCGGATGCGGCCGTTGACCGCGACGCGGCCGAAGCCGCTCGTCGAGGTCGCGGGGCGATCGTTGCTCGACCGGGCGCTCGATCACCTCACTGCTGCCGGCGTCGCGCGGGCGGTGGTCAATGTCCATTATTTCGCCGAGCAGGTCGAAGCGCATCTCGCCAGCCGCGACGGTCCCGAGGTCGTCATCTCCGACGAACGCGGCGCCCTGCTCGAAACCGGGGGCGGTGTGACCAAGGCGCTGCCGCTGATCGACTGCGACCCGTTCTACGTCATCAACAGCGACAATCTCTGGGTCGACGGCTCGATCGACACGCTCAAGCTGCTCGCGCAGCGCTGGGACGACGGGACGATGGACGCGCTGCTGCTGCTCGTGCCGCTGGCGCGCGCGAGCGGTTACGAGGGGCGCGGCGACTTCTACATGAACCCGATGGGACGGCTGCGGCGGCGCGTCGAGCATCGCGTGGCGCCATACGTCTTCTCGGGCGTCCAGGTGCTGTCGAAGCGGCTGTTCGAGGGTGAGCCGATCGAGGCGTTTTCGCTCAACCGGTTGTACGACAAGGCGTTGGCGAACGGTCGCCTGTTCGGCGCGGTCCACGGCGGGATGTGGTTCCACGTCGGCACCCCGGCATCGGTCGGCGAAACCGAAGTGATCCTTGCCGACAGTTAACGTCTTCACGATCCCGCCGCATGTCGCGTTCGTCGATGCGCTCGCGGCGGGGCTGCTCGAACGGACGAAGCACGACCCGATGGCATTGGCGCGGGCGCAGGTGCTGCTGCCCAACCGACGCGCGGTCCGGGCGCTGGGCGATGCCTTCGTGCGTCTGTCGGGGGGCGGGCTGCTGCTGCCGCGGATGACGCCGATCGGCGATGTCGACGCCGACGAAGCGCTTGGGCATTTCGACGGCGACCTTGCCGCCGATGCCGACCTGCCCCTGGCGATCGATCCGACCAAACGGCGGCTTCTCCTTGCCCAACTCGTCCGGCGCTGGCGCGACGGGACGAGTGCGATAACCGCGATCGAGGCGCTGCGGCTCGCCGACCAGCTCGCGGCGGCGTTCGATGCGCTGGCGTTCGAGGAGATCGACGCCACCGCGCTGACCGGCTTCGCCCCCGACGACATGGCGCACCACTGGGAGGCAACGCTGGCGTTTTTCCGCGTTGTCCTCGACCTGTGGCCGCCGCTGCTCGCGAGCCACAATGAGATCGACCCGGCGACGCGCAACCGCGCCCTGCTCGACGCGCTCGCGGCGCGGTGGAAAGCGACTCCGCCGGGGCTCGTCGTCGCCGCCGGGATGGCCGGGGTCGCGCCGCCGGTGGCGCGGCTGCTGCGGGTGATCGCACGGCTGCCGCAGGGGATCGTCGTGCTGCCGGGACTCGACACGGCGATGAGCGACGAGGCGTGGGGCGCGATCCGTTGCCACGTGACCGACGACGACGCCGACCCCGCGCGCAATAGCGAGGAGCATCCGCAGTTCGCGCTCAAGATGCTGCTCCACCATCTCGACGTGGCGCGCGGCGAGGTCGACGACTGGGGCCACGCCACCGCGCTCGACGGGCCTGCCGGGCGCGCGGTCGAGGTCGCCCGCGCGATGGCCCCGGCAGCATTCACCGGCGACTGGCGGCATACCCCGGTCGACGCGACGCTGTTCGAGCACGTCCATGCGGTGACCGCCGCGACCCCCGCGGAGGAGGCCCAAGTCATCGCGCTCGCGCTGCGCCGGACGCTCGACACGCCGGGCAAGACTGCGGCGCTCGTCACCCCCGACCGCGCTCTTGCGCGGCGGGTCGCGGCGCACGTCGCGCGCTGGGGGATCGAAGTCGACGATTCGGCGGGGACGCCGTTGCGGGTGACGCCGCCGGGGGCGCTGCTGCTCGCATTGGTCGAGGCGGCGGCGCGGGGGTTTACGCCGGTGGCGCTGCTCGCGGTGCTCAAGCATCCGCTGGTCCGGCGCGGCGACGCCCGGCTCGGCTGGCTCGACGCGGTCCGGCGGCTCGACCTCGCGTTGCGCGGCGTCCGACCGGCGCCGGGGCTCGACGGGACCGGGGCGCAGGTCGATGCCGAGGACGCGCGGCTGTCGCCGTGGTGGGCCGAGGTCGCGGCGCTGCTCGATCCGCTCGAACGGCTGTTCGCGACGCCGCTCGTCGGGTTTGCCGAGCTTGTCGCGACGCTGCGCGAGGCGGCGCAGGCATTGTGCGGCGACGACCTGTGGGCGCGGCCCGAGGGTCGCGCGCTCGCCCGGCTGGTCGAGGCGCTCGAAACCCACGGCCACCACCTCAATCCGTTCGAGCCGCTCGACGCCCCGGCGCTGATCGCGGCGTTCCTGCTCGAGACCGCCGTCCGCCAGCCGTTCGGCAAGCATCCGCGGCTGGCGATCTACGGCACGCTCGAGGCACGGCTCCAGCGCGCCGACCTGATGATCCTCGGCGGGATGAATGAAGGCGTCTGGCCCGCGCGCCCGGTGCCCGACCCGTGGCTCGCGCCCAAGCTGCGGAGCCACCTGGCGCTGCCGTCGCTCGAACGGCGGATCGGGCTCGCCGCGCACGATTTCGTCTCGGCACTCGGCGGTCCCGAGGTGCTGTTGACGCGTGCTCGGCGCGACGAGAGCGCGCCCGCGGTGCCGTCGCGTTTCTGGCTACGGCTCCATGCGCTCGCCGGGGAGGCGATCCGGCCCGACGACGCGCTGCTCGGTCTCGCCCGCGCACTCGACGCTGCCCCGCAGGTGTCGGCGACACGCCCCGCACCGGCCCCTGCCGCCGCGCTGCGTCCGCGCCGCATTTCGGTGACCGCCGCCGAGCGGTTGAAGGCTGATCCGTACAGCTATTATGCGCAGACGATGCTGCGGCTGCGGGCGCTCGATGCGCTCGATGCCGACGCCAGCGCGGCCGATCGCGGGACGGCGGTTCATTCGATCCTCGAAGAGTGGGTCAAGCGCGGCGATGCCGACCCGGCGACGCTGCCGCGCTTCATCGAGGCCGAGCTGCTTAAATGGTCGGGCCATCCGCTGATGCGCGCGCTGTGGGCGCCGCGCGTCCGGCGGGCGATGGACTGGGTCGCGAGCACGATGGCGGCGTGGGAGGCGGAGGGCTGGAGCCCAGCAGCCGCCGAGGCGAAGGGCGTGCTCGACCTCGCCAGCGGCATCACGCTGAACGGAACCGCCGACCGGGTCGACCGCAGCGACACCGGTGCGCTGGCGATCGTCGACTATAAGACCGGGGTCGTGCCGAGCCACGCGCAGGTCGCGGGCGGCTTCGCGCTGCAGATGGGCCTGCTCGGCTGGCTCGCCGAGGAGGGGCGGCTCGCGGGGGTCGACAAAGGGCCGGTCGGGGCGATGCGCTACTGGAAGCTCGGCGGCGGGACTGACCCCGGCAAGGCGAGCGACCCGCTCAAATTCCGCAGCGAGGTGACGATGGCGGTCGACCATATCGCCGCGACCAAGGCGCATTTCCTCAAATTGTGCGACGACATGCTGCTCGGGGACGGGGCGTTCACCGCCAAGCTCCACCCCGAATACGCCAAGGGCAACGACTACGACCAGCTCGCGCGCGTCCTCGAATGGCTCGGGCGGCCGAAGATGGCGGACGGCGCGTGAGGGGGCTGCAGCACCTTCTGCCGGTCCAGGCCGATGGCGCGTCGCCCGCGGGCAGCGCGTGGATGTCGGCGTCGGCGGGGACCGGCAAGACGCAGGTGCTGACCGCGCGGGTACTGCGGCTGCTGCTGGCCGGGTCACCGCCCGAACGCATTCTCGCACTAACCTTTACCAAGGCCGGCGCAGCGGAGATGCAGACGCGCATTTTCGACCGGCTAAGTGGCTGGGTCGCGGCGGGGGACAACGAGCTCAAGTCCGACCTCGCCGCGATCCGCGCCGACACCGACCCCGAGACGTGCGCACGAGCGCGTCAGCTGTTCGCGCGCGTGCTTGACGCCAAGGGTGGGTTGCAGGTCCAGACGATCCACGGATTCGCCCAGTCGTTGCTGGCGAGCTTTCCGGTCGAGGCGGGGATCGCCCCGGGGTTTGCCGCGCTCGACGATCGCTCGGCGCTGGCGCTGCGCGGGCAGGTGCTCGCCGAATCGATCGAGCTGGCCGACGACGACGAGTTTCTCGCCGACGTCGCGGCGATGGCGATCGCCAGCGGCGAGGCGCGGCTGGCGACGATCGCGGCGACGCTGATCGCGCATCACGATGCGATTGCGGGGCTGGGCAACCCGCAGGGGTTCGAGCCGAAGCTGCGCCGCGCCTTCGGGCTGCCGGGGGAGGGGAACGCCGACGACGTGCTCGAGGCGGCGGGTGGGGCGATCGACACCGGCGCGCTCACGCATCTTGCGGGGGTCTACGAACGCCATGCCGGGGCGACGTCGCTCAATTCCGCCGACACCCTGCACTGGTGGCTGGCGTGTTCGCCCGCTGTCCGCGCCGAGCATTTCGACAAGCTCGTCACCGTCTTCCATCGGCAGGACGGCGAGCGCCGTGCCAGCCTCGTCCCCGGCGGCAAAAAGGCCGACCCCGCCGACATCGCCCTCGCCGACGCGCTGTGCGAGGCGATCACCGCCGTCGCCGCCGTCCGCCGCTTGCTTGACGCGGTCGCCAACGCCGCGCGCCACCTGCGCGTCGGCGCGCGGCTCGGCGGGGCGTACGCGCTTCACAAGCACCGCGCCGGGGTGATCGACTACGACGACATGATCGCGCGCGCGGCGGCGCTGCTCAAGGGCGACGGCGCGAGCGCGTGGGTCCGCTACAAGCTCGACCGTCGGATCGACCACCTGCTCGTCGACGAGGCGCAGGACACCAACGAGGCGCAGTGGGACATCGTCGAGGCGCTGACCGACGAGTTCTTCGACGGCGAGGGCGCGCGTGACGTCCAGCGCACCTTGTTCGTCGTCGGCGACTTCAAGCAGGCGATCTTCAGCTTCCAGGGGTCGGACCCGAAGATCTTCGAGGGGCGGCAGGGGCATTTCAAGGCGAAGGCCGAGGACGCCGGGCTCGGCTGGAGCGACCTGCCGATGACGCTTTCGTTCCGCTCGACACCGGCGGTGCTCGAGGTCGTCAACGCGGTGATCGACGACCTTGGCCACGAGGCGCTCGGGATGAACGAAGGCGTGCTGCCCCACGCCGCGCACCGTGCCGACGCGGTCGGCAGCGTGACGCTGTGGCCGCCGCTGGTCCCCGAGGCCGACGAGGAAGTCACCGACGACGACGCGCCGTGGCTCCCTGCGGCGCAGGTGCTGATGGCGCATAAGCTCGCGCGGCAGATCGCGGCGTGGCTCAACCCGGCGACCGCGCTTGACCTGCCCGCGCGGGGCCGGACGTGCCGCCCCGAGGACATCCTCGTGCTGGTTCGCAGCCGCGGTGAGTTCGTCGGCGCGCTCGTCGCCGCGCTCCACGACTTCGGGGTGCCGGTGGCGGGAGTCGACCGGCTGCGGTTGACCGCGCCGCTCGCCGTTCAGGACCTGCTCGCGCTGATCCGCTTCGCGCTCCAGCCCGACGACGACCTGACGTGCGCCGCACTGCTGACCTCGCCGTTCATCGGGATGAGCCAGGACGATTTGTTCACGCTCGCGCATCCGCGCCGGGGGACCTTGTGGTCGGCGGTCCGCGATGCGGGCGGCGCGGCGAGTGAGTTTCTGTCGGCGGCGCTCGGCCTCGCCGATTTCGCGCCGCCATACGAGTTCCTCGAAACGATCCTGTCGGGGCCGTTGCAGGGGCGCAAGCGGCTGCTCGGGCGGCTGGGGGCGGAGGCGCGCGACCAGATCGCAGCGTTGCTCGGCCAGGCGCTCGCGTTCGAGACGGCGAACGCGCCGTCGCTGCAAGGATTCCTTAGCTGGATCGAGTCGGACGACATCGACCTCAAGCGCGACCCCGACGCGCCCGTCGACGCGGTGCGGATCATGACGGTACACGGCGCGAAAGGGTTGCAGGCACCGGTCGTTGTCCTCGCCGACGCGACCAAGGAACTGCCGCGCGACCGCGACGGCCACGTCATGCTCGCGCTCGACGGCGGCGAGCCGGTGCCGGTGTTCCACGGCGGCAAGGCGGGCAAGGTCGGCATCATCGCCGCCGAGGCTGAGGCGCGCGCCGAGGCTGCTGCTGCCGAGCATTGGCGGCTTCTCTACGTCGCGCTGACCCGCGCCGAAGACCTCCTGTTCATCGGCGGTGCGCTCGCCAAGGCGCGCGGCGACAAGCCCGCCGAGGTGCCTGCCGATAGCTGGTACAAGGCGGTCGAGCGCGCGATGACCAACGAATGGGACCTCGCCGAGGACGCCGACCCGATCTGGGGATCGGCGCGGGTTCACCGCGCAGGGACCGTCGTGACCCCCGAGCAGCGCGCGGTGCATGTCCCGGCGGACATCGCGCTGCCCGAATGGGCGACGACGACTGCCGCCCCCGAAGCGCGCCCGCCGCGTCCGCTCAGCCCGTCGACGATTGCGGCAGACGATGTCGCCCAGCCGCCGCCCGGACCGGCGGCGAAGGCGGCGGCGCGACGCGGGCAGCTGCTCCACACCTTGTTCGAGCGGCTGCCGGGGGTTGCGGCGGAGGCTCGCACCGGGGTCGCGGCGGCATGGCTCGCGCGCGCCGCTCCCGATCTTCCTGCCGTCGAACGCGACGGCATCGCCGCGTGCGCGCTCGATATCATCGCTGCTCCTCGATTTGCAGCGCTGTTTGGCCCCGATGCGCTAGCCGAGGCACCGATCGCGGCGACTGTTGGCGACATCGTTATCGCCGGAACCGTCGACCGGTTGCTGATCGGAGCCGACCGCGTTCAGGTGATCGACTTCAAGACCGGCGCGCGGGTTCCCGCCGATGCCGCGTCGGTCGTGCCCTACCACCTTCGCCAGATGGCGGCCTATGCGGCGGCATTGGCGCGGATATTTCCTGACAAGGCGGTCGAGGCGGCGCTGCTGTATACCCACGACGCAACGTTGATCGAGCTGCCCGCGGCGCTGCTCGCGGCTCACGCGCCTGGTTGATCACCCCCAAGAAACGCTTGGGCGGCATGCGAGTTGAACACGGAGCGATCGGCGCTTACTTTCTATCCCGTTATCAGGAGCAGATCATGGCCACCAAGCACGTTACCGACGCCTCGTTTCACAGCGACGTCATCACCTCGGGCCGCCCGGTGCTCGTCGACTTCTGGGCCGAATGGTGTGGTCCGTGCCGCCAGATCGGTCCCGCGCTCGAGGAGATCAACGACGAGCTCGCCGGCGTGGACATCGTCAAGCTCAATATCGACGAGAACCCCGATGCCCCCACCCGATACGGCGTCCGCGGCATACCGACGATGATCCTGTTCAAGGACGGCAACGCGGTCGCGACTAAAGTCGGTGCCGCTCCGAAGTCGCATCTCAAGAGCTGGCTTGAGGGGGAACTCGGCGACGACGCGACGAAGGTCGCCTAAGCCGGGCGCAAGACCTGTCCCAGCCGCGGGAAATGCACCGCGACGGTCCCGGCATCGGGATCGTCGCGGCGGATCACGATTTCGCGGTCGGATAGCCTGAGCAGCTTACCCTCGACCTTGTCGGCCCCCGGGTCCTCGGTTGCTACGGTCACCGGCTGACCCGCGCGGAACCCCGACGCAGCGTCGATCGCCTCGCTCAGATCGGGGGTCGCGCCGTGCGCCAGCGCGAGTGCATCCTGCGCGTCGGACATATGCGGGTTGCCGTGACCGATTGCCTTGACCCGCGCTTCCCACGCGTTGACGTTTGCATAGGGGTCGAGGATCGGCGCGGCGGGGTTGAAGCGGCGCTGGAACCACGCCAGCATGTACAGCGCGAAGTCGGCGTAGCCCGGCGTATTGCCACCGATGAAATCGCGACCTGCGAGGCTGTCGTCGAGCCGCGCGATGCCCGCCGTGAACTGTGCCCGGCTATGCGGTGCGCGCGCCTTGACGAGGTCGCGCGACAGGCCGAACAGCGCCGCGCGGTCGGCCCAGAAGGCGTCGGGAATCTTGTCGGCGATCGGGGCCATCGCTGCGCCGACCGCGGCGAAGAACATCGGGCCGCCCGCCATCGCAGCGATAAAGTCGCCAGCACGGCCGAGCGGCTCGGGATACAGCGTCGGCCCCGGCAGCGCCTCGATCGCCTGTGCCGCGATCCACGTGTCGCAATAGATGTCGGCGTCGATCTGGAGCACCGGGGTCTTGCGATACCCGCCGGTCAGCGGGGTCAAAAGCGGCTTCGGCGCGATGTTGGGGATGATCACCGACCAGTAATCGGCATTCTTGAGCCCGAGCGCGAGCCGCAGCACCTCGCTGAACGGCGACGTCTCGTAATGATGCAGGACGATCGTCACGCGCTCTCTCCCCTGTGGCCGGCTCCGTCTTAGCTGCGGTAGTCGCCGTTGATGCTGATGTAGCCGTGGGTCAGGTCGCACGTCCACACCCGGGCGCGGCCGTGCCCAAGGTGGAGGTCGACGCCGATCTCGATCTCGGTCCCGCTCAGATGGCGCGCGACCGGGGCCTCGTCATAACCGTCGACGACCGCGCCGCGTGTCGCCACCAGCGTCGGGCCGAAGCTGATGTCGAGCCGGTCGCGGTCGGCGGCCTCGCCTGCCTTGCCGACCGCCATGACGACGCGCCCCCAGTTGGCGTCGCCGCCGGCGATCGCGGTCTTGACCAGCGGCGAGTTGGCGATGCTCATCGCGACGACCTTTGCCGCGCGGTCGTCCTCGGCGCCTTCGACGGTGACGGTGACGAACTTGGTCGCGCCTTCACCGTCGCGGACGACGAGTTGCGCGAGCTTGCGGCAGACGTCGGTCAGCGCGGCGGCGAAGCCATCGGCTCCCGGATCGTCGACGGCGGAGATCGGCGAATTGCCCGCCGCGCCGGTGGCGAAGGCGAGGACGGTGTCCGACGTCGAGGTGTCGCTGTCGACGGTGATCGCGTTAAAAGTCTGCTCGGTAGCCGCGCTCAACATCGTCTGGAGCAGCGGTGCGGCGACGCTCGCGTCGGTGAAGATGAAGCCGAGCATCGTCGCCATGTCGGGGGCGATCATCCCCGATCCCTTGACGATGCCGCAGACGGTGACTCGCGTCGCGCCGATGAACGCGGTCGCGGTTGCGCCCTTGGCGAAGGTGTCGGTCGTGCCGATCGCGTGGGTCGCGTCCTCGAAGCTCGCGGACCCCAGTGCCGCGTACGCCGCCGCAACCCCGGCGGTCGCCTTGTCGGCGGGGAGGGGCACGCCGATGACTCCGGTCGACGCGGCGAAGACCTCGCCCGAGGTGCAGCCGACCAGCGCGGCCGCGCGGTCGACCTGCGCTTGGCTGGCTTCGCGCCCCGACCGGCCGGTGAAGGCGTTGGAATTGCCGGCGTTTACCACCAGCGCGCGGGCGCTCCCCCCGGTCAACGCCGCGCGGCACCAGTCGACCTCGGGTGACGGGCACTTCGACTTCGTCGTCACCCCCGCGACCGTGGTGCCGGGAGCGAACTCGACCAGTGTGACGTCGGCGCGCGTCCACGCCTTGTACCCCGCCGTCGCGGTGCCGATGCGGACACCTGCGACCGGCGGCATCGCGGGGAAGGGGCGGGCGAGGGGGGAGATCGTTGACATGGCCTGCCCGCTTTGCTGACCTGCGAGCGGGGAGACAAGTGCGATGTTGCTTTTGGCGGGCGCGGCAGCTGTGGCGACGGCGATGATGCCAGTTCCCGTCAAGAAATGGGTCGTCGATATCGATCAGGTTGCTAGGGCTGCGTCGCGGGAGGGGTCCGCGGCGCGAGTCGAGGTGACGATCGATAGCACCGGGCAGCCCGTCCACTGCGAGGTTACGCTGCCGGACAAGGCGGCAGGCTTCAATCGGGCTGCATGCCACGTGCTTATGCGCGGTCCGCGTCTCACCCCAGGTCGCGATGCCGACGGGAATCCAATCGCCGCCGTGTTGCGCTATGACTTCAACAGCACTTCCCTCCGTAATCCGCGCGTGCGTCCCTCGAAGATTAAGGCGGCGCATGACACCGAGGCGAAGCGCGGTCGTGACGCTGGCCAACGAACCGTCGATTTCGCAATTCCCGTCAGCCGCCTACCCAAACCGGGGAGGGTGTTACCGCCGACCTTGTCTCCTGATCGATGACACCGGCCGTGTTTCGACCTGTGATGTGGCAACGTCGAGCGGAGCCATTCAGCTCGATCGGCTCGCGTGCATGCAGATGAGGGCGACCGCGTTCAGCCCCGGGCGCGACGGGCATGGGCAACCGCTTCGCGCCGTGCGCGAAGTCAGCGTCGGCTTTCTGGCGTCCAGACCGTCGGACTGACCAGAAAGCACCGGCTCCGGGTGACGGTGCTCTTGGACCCTGTAAATCGCCGCTTCAGTCACGCGCGCATAGACCGGCACGTCGGAACTGCCCGGTCGGGCCGGGGTTTAACAGGTTCGATTTGTGAGGAGAGATCATCATGAACAAGTTTCTGGCAATCGCGCTTGCCGCTGGCGTGACGCTCGCGGCTGGGACGGCTGCGCAGGCCCGCGACGGCTGCGGTCCCGGCGCATTCCGCGGCCCGTACGGCCACTGCCGCCCGATGCGCGGGCCGGTCGTCGTCGCACCCGGCTTGGTTATCGGCAATTACTACCATGGCCGCGGCTATTGGGATGGACAGCGATATTGGCATAATCGCGATCGCTGGCGCGGTGGCTGGCGGTACCGCTAAGCCACAGAGAATTCGAATTAGCCGGGTGGCCGCAGCGTTATTGACACGCTGCGGCCACTTTGCTGTCTGTCGCCCTGGGGAGAATGTCATGCCGTTAACGATGATCGTGGGTGCTTTGCTCGGGGCCATGCCGGTCCCGCAATTCACGCCGAAGATGCTCGACGTCTCGCAGGCGTCGGTGCTCGCGGCCACCACCGCACCGATGGTGACGTGGGTCGACATGTTCATCGATACGTCGGGACGGGTCAGCCGCTGCACGGTTGCGGTGTCGAGCGGGTCGTCGTTGGTCGACAAGGTTGCGTGCGAGCGGGCCGGCCGGGTTGCCCGATTTACGCCCGCCCGCGACGAGGCCGGCCAGCTGATCGCCGCGCGGGTTCGACAGAGTTTCGCTGTCAATCGCGCCCTGCCGGTGTCCGATGTCGACTTCGCGATGACAGTCGATCGCGCGCCGCCAGGAGCCGTCACCGACCTGCGTATCGTCGCCGACCCGACGGGCAAGGTTCAAACCTGCGCGGTCGCCGCGTCGAGCGGGGTGTTGCAACTCGACCGGCTTGCATGCGGGGCGGTGAGCGACCTCGTGCGGCCCGTCGTGCGCGACGCGTCGGGCAGCCCGGTCCGGGCGGTATCGCTCCTCAGCGTCGGCTTCGCCACGGGCCCGGTCACCGTAAAATAGCCAAGGTGTGCGCCGGCCGCCTGAATTGACTAAGCGGGTGCCGCTCCCTATGTCCCGCCGGTCCCGGTAGAGCGCGCCAGCGCCCCGGATTACGGTTAGGGTTCCCATGTTTGCAGGCATCGCGAAGCGCATCTTCGGCTCGTCGAACGAGCGCTACGTTCGCTCGCTCGCGCCGCTGGTTGCCAAGATCAACAGCCACGAGCCGAGCATCTCGGCGATGTCCGACGCCGCGCTCCAGGCGCAGACCGCGGCGTTCCGCGCGCGGCTGACGGCGGGCGAGACGCTCGACGACGTTCTTCCCGAAGCCTTCGCCACCGTCCGCGAAGCCGCCAAGCGCGCGCTCGGCCAGCGTCATTACGATGTCCAGATGATCGGCGGCATCGTCCTCCACCGCGGCGAGATCGCCGAGATGCGGACCGGCGAGGGCAAGACGCTCGTCGCTACGCTCGCGGTCTATCTCAATGCCTTGGAAGGCAAGGGCGTCCACGTCGTCACCGTTAACGACTATCTCGCGTCGCGCGACGCCGAGTGGATGGGCCGCGTCTACGGCTTTCTCGGCATGAGCATCGGCGTCATCGTCCCCAACCTCGACGATGCGACCCGCCGCGAGGCGTACGCCGCCGACATCACCTACGGCACCAACAACGAATTCGGCTTCGACTATCTGCGCGACAACATGAAGTATGCGCGCGAGGCGATGGTCCAGCGGCCGTTCAACTTCGCTGTCACCGACGAGGTCGATTCGGTGCTGATCGACGAGGCACGGACCCCGCTGATCATCTCCGGCCCGACCGACGACAAGTCCGAGCTGTACATGCAGGTCGATGCCGTGGTGAAGCTGTTCAAGACCGAAGACGTCGAGATCGACGAGAAGCAGAAGCAGGTCATCCTCACCGAGAATGGCACCGAGATCGCCGAGCGCGCGCTTGAAGCCGCCGGGCTGCTCGAGGGCGAGAACCTGTACGATTACGAGAACACCCAGGTCGTCCACCACCTCAACCAGGCGCTCCGCGCCAACATGATCTACCGGCGCGACACCGACTACATAGTCCGCGACGGCAAGGTCATCATCATCGACGAATTCACCGGGCGGATGATGGACGGGCGGCGCTGGGCGGAGGGGCTGCATCAGGCGGTCGAGGCTAAGGAAGGCGTCGACATCATGCCCGAGAACCAGACGCTCGCGTCGATCACCTTCCAGAATTACTTCCGGCTCTACCCCAAGCTTGGCGGCATGACGGGCACGGCGGCAACCGAAGCGGCCGAGTTCTTCGACATCTATAAGCTGAACGTCGTCGAGATCCCGACCAACCTGCCGGTCCAACGCAAGGACGTCGACGACGAATTCTACAAGAACGCCGAGGAGAAGTTTAAGGCGATCGTCAAGACGATCCGCGAGGCCAAGGAACGCGGCCAGCCGATTCTCGTCGGTACCGTCTCGATCGAGAAGAGCGAATTGCTCAGCGAATTCCTCAAGAAGGAACAGGTCGAGCACGTCGTCCTCAACGCGCGCTACCACGAGCAGGAAGCGCACATCGTCGAGCAGGCCGGGCGCATCGGCGCGGTGACGATCGCGACCAACATGGCTGGGCGCGGCACCGACATCCAGCTCGGCGGCAATTACGAGGCGCGATACATTCGCGAACTCGACGGCGTCGAAGGTGACGAGCGCGTCGCCGCGATGGCGCGGATCAAGGCCGAGGTGCTCGCCGAGCGCGAGGCGGTGCGCCAGGTCGGCGGGCTATTCGTTCTCGGGACCGAACGCCACGAGAGCCGCCGCATCGACAACCAGCTACGCGGACGTTCGGGGCGTCAGGGCGACCCTGGCCTCAGCCGCTTCTATCTCAGCCTCGATGACGATTTGCTCCGCATCTTCGGCCAGCAGAACATGCTCGCCCGGATGATGAACAACGGTCTTGAGGAGGGTGAGGCGATCATCCACCCGTGGATCTCGAAGGCGATCGAGACCGCGCAGAAGAAGGTCGAGGCGCGGAACTACGATCAGCGCAAGAATGTCGTCCAGTACGACGACGTGATGAACGACCAGCGCAAGGTGGTCTACGACCAGCGCGCGGACATCATGGATTCCGAGGCGGTCGGCGACGTCGTCCTCGACATGCGCCACGAAACGGTCAACGCGCTCGTCGGCCTCCATTGCCCGCCGAACACCTATCCAGAACAATGGGACGTCACCGCGCTCGATGAGGCGGTTCGTTCGACGCTCGGACTCGATGTCGATGTCACCGAGTGGGTCAAGGAAGACGCCGTCGACCAGGAGATGTTCGTCGACCGGCTGATCACGGCGTCGGACAAGGCGATGGGCGACAAGTCCGCTGCCGTCCCGCACGACTCGTGGATCCAGATCGAGAAGAACTTCCTCCTCCAGGCGCTCGATCATCACTGGAAGGAGCATCTGGCGACGCTCGACGCGCTGCGGCAGGTCATCCACCTCCGCGCCTATGCGCAAAAGACCCCGCTCAACGAGTATAAGTCGGAGGCGTTCGCGCTGTTCGAGCGGATGCTGACGACGGTCCGCGAGGACGTTACCCGCATGCTCGCCAACGCGCGCTTCGAGATGGAGCCCGAGACGTATGCGCCGCCGCAGCCGAGCTTCGTCACCACCCACGTCGACCCGCTGACCGGGTTCAGCGACGCCTTCGGGCCAATGGGCAACCTGCCGTCGGCGCAGCTCGACATCGCTCGCAGCGCCGCGGCGGCATTCAGCGATATCGACGAGACAACGCGCGCCGATTGGATGGCAACGACCTCGCGCAACGCGCCGTGCCCGTGCGGGTCGGGCAAGAAGTTCAAGCACTGCCACGGCACGATCTAGGCCAAATATCGGGGGGCATATGACGCGCGCGACGACGATCGTATCGGCCATAGCAGCGTCATTGCTGCTGGCGGCGTGCTTCCTCATCCCCGGCAAGTTCGCTTCGACGCTCGACGTCAAGCGCGATGGCGCGTTCACCTTCGCCTATAAGGGCGAGATCGTTCTCGTCACGCCCGCGTCGCTCGGGCAGCCGACGCCGCCCGATACTGTGCTGCCGACGTGCTTCGGACCGGTGCCGGCCGCGCCGCCGCTGCAGCCGGGGCAGGGGCCCAATGTCGCGATGCGCACCTTCCGCTCGGGGCAGCGACCGTGCACCCCCGAAGAGACTGCCAAGCGCACCGCTGATGCTGTGGCGACTCGCCAGCGCGAAGGCGAGCAGATGGCGAAGATCATCGGTCTGGACCCTAGCAACGATACGGCGATGCGCGATTATGCCGTGCAGCTCAGCAAACAGGCCGGGTGGCGATCGGCGACGTATCGCGGGAATGGCGTGTTCGACGTTAACTTTGAACAGTCGGGGCGACTCGACCGCGATTTCGTCTTCCCGCTGCTCCCGAAGTCGAGCGTGATCGTGCCCTTTGTCGTTATCCGCAAGCGCAGCGACGGCGGCGTGCTGGTCAGCGCACCGGGCTACCGCAGCGCTCCGGCCGAAGCATTTATGAACGGCATAAGTGCCGAAACCGGAACCGCGACCAAGCCGCTCGCGCCGCCAGCCAACGGTCCGCAGGGTAGCTTTATAATCACGAGCGACATCGTGCCTTTGACCAACAACACCGAAGACGGACCTAGCCGCAACGGTAGTCGCACCCGCCTGACCTGGTCGGTTACGCCGGGCAGCGACAAGATTCCCGAGACACTGATCCCGCTCGGACATTAGGCGCGCGGCCTGCGCCGGGGAGGGTTTACAGTCGAGCGGTCGATCGTGCGCGGACTCTAAAAGCCGTTGACCTGCAGCGGTCGTAGCGCCTATAGGCCGCCTTCGCTCGCGGGCCGGTGTCAGGTGCAATTCCTCGATTCTGACTTGTCCGGGCATAGGAACGACAGGCTGAGCTGTGCGCGGAGGGTCCTGGCAACAGGGCCGACCGCGCTTATGCCGTGAGGGCGGTTCAGGCCTGGAGTAGGAATGGCAGCGATGCCGTTACCGAACAGCAGGAAGACCACGAAGACGATGCCGACGATTAACCAGTTGATCCGCAAGGGGCGTACTCCTCAGCGCGTCCGCGAGACCGCGCCTGCGATGGAAGAATGCCCGCAGAAGCGCGGTGTTTGCACCCGTGTTTACACGACGACTCCGAAGAAGCCGAACTCGGCGCTCCGTAAGGTCGCCAAGATCCGCCTGACCAATGGCTTCGAAGTCATCGGCTACATCCCCGGCGAGCGGCACAACCTGCAGGAGCATTCGGTGGTCCTGATTCGCGGCGGCCGCGTCAAGGATCTTCCCGGCGTGCGCTACCACGTCCTGCGCGGTGTCCTCGACACCCAGGGCGTCAAGGATCGCAAGCAGAGCCGGTCGAAGTACGGCGCGAAGCGCCCGAAGTAAGGATAGATAGATGGCCCGTCGTCGTCGCCCAGAGAAGCGCGAAATTCTCCCCGATCCCCGTTTCGGTGATCTCATCCTTTCCAAGTTCATGAACCTCGTGATGTACGAGGGGAAGAAGTCGACCGCCGAGTCGATCGTCTACAACGCCCTCGACACCGTCGAGGCGAAGACCCGGCGCGAGCCGATTGGCGTTTTCCACGACGCGCTGGCGAACGTGAAGCCGGGCATCGAGGTCCGCAGCCGCCGGGTCGGCGGTGCGACTTACCAGGTGCCGGTCGAGGTCCGTCCCGAGCGCTCGCAGGCGCTGGCAATCCGCTGGCTGATCTCGGCGGCGCGGAACCGCTCCGAGCACACGATGGCTGCCCGCCTTTCGGGTGAATTGGTCGACGCCGCCAACAATCGCGGCACAGCGGTCAAGAAGCGCGAAGATTCGCACCGGATGGCCGAAGCCAACCGCGCCTTCTCGCACTACCGCTGGTAGTCGGACCCGTCTGGAGTATTTGAGATGGCCCGTACCACGCCCCTGAACATGTACCGTAACATCGGTATCATGGCGCACATCGACGCCGGTAAGACGACGACGACCGAGCGTATCCTGTATTACACCGGCAAGTCCTACAAGATCGGCGAAGTGCACGAAGGCACGGCGACGATGGACTGGATGGAGCAGGAGCAGGAGCGCGGGATCACGATCACGTCCGCCGCAACGACGTGCTTCTGGAACGACCACCGCATCAACATCATCGACACGCCCGGCCACGTCGACTTCACCATCGAAGTCGAGCGTTCGCTGCGCGTTCTCGACGGTGCGGTTGCGTGCTTCGATGGCGTTGCCGGGGTCGAGCCGCAGTCGGAGACCGTCTGGCGTCAGGCCGACAAGTACAAAGTTCCGCGGATGTGCTTCGTCAACAAGCTCGACCGCACCGGCGCGAACTTCGACCGCTGCGTCGCGATGATCAAGGACCGTCTCGGTGCGCGTCCGGCGGTGCTGTATCTCCCGATCGGCCTCGAAGGTGACTTCGTCGGCCTCGTTGACCTCGTTGAGAACCGCGCGATCGTCTGGCTGGAAGAGAGCCTCGGCGCGAAGTTCGAATACAAGGAGATTCCGGAGAATCTCAAGGAAGCCGCTGCGATCGCTCGCTCGGAACTGATCGAGATGGCGGTCGAGCAGGACGATGCCCTGATGGAGTCGTATCTCGAAGGCACCGAGCCGACGACGGCGGAACTCAAGGCATTGATCCGCAAGGGCACGCTGGCGTTCGCCTTCGTTCCTGTGCTGTGCGGCTCGGCGTTCAAGAACAAGGGCGTCCAGCCCCTGCTAGACGCTGTCGTCGACTACATGCCGTCGCCGCTAGACATTCCGCCGATGCACGGCATCAACATGAAGGACGAGGACGAGATCCGCGAAGCGTCGGATGACGCCCCGTTCAGCGCGCTAGCCTTCAAGATCATGACCGACACCTTCGTCGGCACGCTGACCTTCGCCCGTATCTATTCGGGCAAGCTCGAGGCGGCGTCGATGGTGCTCAACTCGGTCAAGGACAAGAAGGAGAAGATCGGCCGCATGCTGCTGATGCATGCCAACAACCGCGAGGACATCAAGGAAGCCTATGCCGGCGACATCGTCGCTCTGGTCGGCCTCAAGGATGTCACCACGGGCGACACGCTGTGCGCGCCGCTGAAGCCGATCATCCTCGAGCGGATGGAATTCCCCGAGCCGGTCATCGAAGTCGCGGTCGAGCCGAAGACCAAGGCCGACCAGGAGAAGATGGGCATCGCGCTCAACCGTCTCGCGCAGGAAGATCCTTCTTTCCGCGTGTCTTCGGACAACGAAAGCGGCCAGACGATCATCAAGGGGATGGGCGAGCTCCACCTCGAAATTCTCGTCGACCGCATGCGCCGCGAGTTCAAGGTCGAGGCCAACGTCGGCGCGCCGCAGGTGGCGTACCGCGAATCGCTCGCCCGCAAGGTCGATGTCGACTACACTCACAAGAAGCAGTCCGGCGGCTCGGGTCAGTTCGGCCGGATCAAGTTTTCGGTCGAGCCCGGCGAGCGCGGGTCGGGCGTTATCTTCCTCGACGAGGTCAAGGGCGGCAACATTCCGAAGGAGTATATTCCTTCGGTCGAGAAGGGCATTCGTGAAATCGCGTCAACGGGCTCGCTGATCGGCTTCCCGATCATCGACTTCACCGCGCGGCTTTATGATGGTGCCTACCATGACGTCGACTCGTCGGCGCTCGCTTTCGAGATCACTGGTCGCGGCGGTATGCGCGAAGCCGCCGTCAAGGCCGGCATCAAACTGCTCGAGCCGGTGATGAAGGTCGAGGTCGTTACCCCGGAAGACTTTATGGGTGACGTTATCGGCGACCTGAACAGCCGTCGTGGCCAGATCCAAGGCACCGACAGCCGCGGTAATGCGCAGGTCATCGAGGCGCAGGTGCCGCTGGCGAACATGTTTGGCTACGTCAACCAGCTCCGCTCGATGAGCCAGGGCCGGGCGCAGTATTCGATGCAGTTCAGCCACTACGAAGAAGTGCCGTCGAACGTCGCCGAGGAAATCAAGGCGAAGATGGCCTAAAGCTGCCCGCAGGATTCTGGCTGCTTTACATTTTCGGACGCAGAAACTAGACGCCGCGCCTTGCCGGGCGCGGCAGCAATTCGACAAGGATGAGGGATCATGGGTAAGGCGAAATTCGAGCGGAACAAGCCGCACTGCAACATCGGCACCATCGGTCACGTTGACCATGGCAAGACGTCGCTGACCGCCGCGATCACGAAGATCCTCGCCGAGACAGGCGGGGCGACCTTCACCTCGTACGCCGACATCGACAAGGCTCCCGAGGAACGCGAGCGCGGCATTACCATCTCGACCGCGCACGTCGAGTATGAGACTGCCAACCGCCACTACGCGCACGTCGATTGCCCCGGCCATGCCGACTATGTGAAGAACATGATCACCGGCGCGGCGCAGATGGACGGCGCGATCCTCGTCGTCTCGGCGACCGACGGTCCGATGCCGCAGACCCGCGAGCACATCCTGCTCGCAAAGCAGGTCGGCGTTCCGGCGATGGTCGTCTTCATGAACAAGGTCGACCTCGTCGACGACGCGGAAATTCTCGAGCTCGTCGAGATGGAAATTCGTGAACTTCTGTCGAAGTACGACTTCCCGGGTGACGACATTCCGATCACGCAGGGTTCGGCTGTCTGCGCGCTCGACGGCAAGCGTCCCGAGATCGGCCACGACGCCGTCGTCGCGCTGATGAAGACCGTCGACGAGTACATCCCGCAGCCCGAGCGTCCGCTTGACCGCCCGTTCCTGATGCCGATCGAAGATGTCTTTTCGATCTCGGGTCGCGGCACGGTCGTCACGGGTCGCGTCGAGAGCGGCATCGTCAAGGTCGGCGAGGAAGTCGAGATCGTCGGCATCAAGGACACCCGCAAGTCGGTGTGCACCGGCGTCGAAATGTTCCGCAAGCTGCTCGACCAGGGCCAAGCCGGCGACAACATCGGCGCGCTGCTTCGCGGCGTCGGCCGTGACGACGTCGAGCGCGGCCAGGTTCTCTGCAAGCCCGGCTCGATCAAGCCGCACAGCGAGTTTAAGGCGACCGTGTATGTGCTGTCGAAGGACGAGGGTGGCCGTCACACGCCGTTCTTCGCCAACTATCGTCCGCAGTTCTACTTCCGCACGACCGACGTCACCGGCACCGTTGAGCTGCCCGAGGGCACCGAGATGGTCATGCCCGGCGACAACGTCGAGCTGGCCGTCAAGCTGATCGCGCCGATCGCCATGGATCCGGGTCTTCGCTTCGCAATTCGCGAAGGCGGACGCACCGTTGGTTCGGGCGTGGTTGCAACGATCACGAAGTGAGCGTATAGGGCCGTTCTCCCGATGATTCGGTGAGAGCGGCCCGGTTCGCCCGGGCCTTATTTTTGCACGAACGCTGATTGCCAGAAACGAAAAGAACCGATGGAAACGCAGAACATCCGCATTCGCCTGAAGGCCTTCGATCACCGCGTGCTCGATATGGCCACCAGCGAGATCGCCGACACGGCGAAGCGGACGGGTGCGGCCATTCGCGGCCCGATCCCGTTGCCGACCCGGTTCGAGCGTTTCACGGTCAACCGTTCGCCGCACGTCGACAAGAAGTCGCGTGAGCAGTTCGAAGTCCGTACCTACAAGCGCCTGCTCGACATCGTCGATCCGACGCCGCAGACGGTCGATGCGCTGATGAAACTCGACCTCGCCGCGGGTGTCGATGTGGAGATCAAGCTCCAGAGCTAGATCTGACTGAACATACGCGGAGCGAACTTTAATTAGTCATGCCCCCACGGGGGCCTCTGAGGGAAAGGAATTGATCATGCGCAGTGGCGTGATCGCGAAGAAAATGGGGATGACCCGCCTGTTCAAGGACGATGGTCGCCACGTCCCGGTGACGGTGCTGAGCCTCGAAGACTGCCAGGTCGTATCGCAGCGCACGACCGACCGCGATGGTTACGTCGCGGTCCAGCTCGGTGCCGGCTCCAAGAAGGTCAAGAACACCACCAAGCCCGAGCGCGGCCACTTCGCCGTTGCCGAGGTCGAGCCCAAGGCGCGTGTTGCCGAGTTTCGCGTGTCGGAAGACGCGCTGCTCGAAGCCGGCGCGTCTCTCTCGGCCGACCATTTCGTCGCTGGCCAGCTCGTCGACATCACCGGCGACACCGTCGGTAAGGGTTTCCAGGGCGGTATGAAGCGCTGGAACTTCGGCGGTCTCCGCGCAACCCACGGCGTTTCGGTCTCGCACCGTTCGCTCGGGTCGACCGGCCAGCGCCAGGACCCCGGCAAGGTGTTCAAGAACAAGAAGATGGCGGGCCACATGGGCGACCGCCAGCGCACCCAGCAGAACCTCGAGATCGTTTCCACCGACGTCGAGCGCGGCCTGATCTTCGTCAAGGGCTCGGTTCCCGGGCACAAGGGCGGCTGGCTGCTGGTCAAGGACGCCGTCAAGGGCCCTCGCCCCGACGCCGCGCCGTATCCGGCTTCGCTGAAGAGCGCTGCCAACAATGCTGCTCCGCAGGTCGACCACGTCGACGCCCCCGAAACCGAAACGCAGGAGGGCTGAGCCATGAAGCTCGATGTACGCACCCTCGATGCCGCGGCCAGCGGTGATATCGAACTCGACGAGACGGTCTTCGGCAAGGAAGCCCGCGTCGACATCCTCCACCGCGTCGTGACGTGGCAGCTCGAAAAGCGCCGTGCGACGGCCCGTGGCGCTCGCGAGCGTTCGGATGTCTCGCGCACCGGTAAGAAGCTCGGCAACCAAAAGGGCGGCGGTGTCGCCCGCCACGGTAATCGCGGCGCGCCGCAGTTCACCGGCGGTGGTAAGGCGCACGGCCCGCGCGTCCGCGACTTCGATCCCGGCCTTAACAAGAAGATCCGTCGCCTCGGCCTCGGCATCGCGCTTTCGGTCAAGCAGGCCGAAGGCAAGCTGATGATCGTCGAGGACTTCGCGCTCGGCGAGGCCAAGACCAAGACGCTGCTCGCGCGGCTCGCCGGTCTCGGCGTGACCAACGGCCTGTTCGTTGATGGTGGCGCGGTCGATCAGCATTTCGGGATGGCCTGCGCCAACCTCGAGAAGATCGACATCATGCCCG
Organism: Polymorphobacter megasporae; assembly: GCF_018982885.2. Lineage (NCBI taxonomy): Bacteria > Pseudomonadati > Pseudomonadota > Alphaproteobacteria > Sphingomonadales > Sphingosinicellaceae > Glacieibacterium > Glacieibacterium megasporae. Next base: position 1,840,003 of record NZ_CP081848.1, read on the forward strand.
CAGTCGGCGCGAACGTGTACGACATCCTCAACCACGACATGCTGGTGCTGACCCGCGCCGCTGTCGCTGCCCTGGAGGCACGCGTCAATGGCTAAGCCGCAACCCGCAACGATCGACCTCAAGCATTACGACATCGTCGTGAAGCCGGTCATCACCGAGAAGTCGACTCTGGTCAGCGAGTTCAACCAGGTCGTGTTCAAGGTGGCTAAGGATTCGTCGAAGCCCGAGATCAAGGCTGCGGTCGAGGCGCTGTTCGGCGTCCGCGTCCTGTCGGTCAACACGCTGATCCAGAAGGGCAAGAACAAGCGCTTCAAGGGCAAGCCCTATACGCGCTCGGATGAGAAGAAAGCGATCGTGACGCTCGCCGAAGGCGACCGCATCGACGTGACCACGGGAATCTGAGATGGCTCTCAAGCATTATAATCCGACGTCGCCGGGCCGCCGCGGCCTGATCCTCGTCGACCGTTCGGCGCTCCACAAGGGGCGTCCGGTCAAGGCGTTGACCGAGGGTCTGCGCAAGTCGGGCGGCCGTAACAACATGGGCCACGCCACCGCGCGCGGCATCGCCGGCGGTCACAAGCAGCTTTACCGCATCGTCGACTTCAAGCGTCGCGAGTGGGACGTTGCTGCGACCGTCGAGCGGATCGAGTACGACCCCAATCGTTCGGCGTTCATCGCGCTGATCAAGTATCCCGACGGCAAGCAGAACTACATTCTCGCGCCGCAGCGCCTCGCCGTCGGCGACAGCGTGACTGCGGGCAAGAAGGTCGACGTCAAGCCGGGCAACGCCATGGAAATCGGCCAGATGCCCGTCGGCACGATCGTCCACAACGTCGAGCTGAAGCCCGGCAAGGGCGGGCAGATGGCGCGCGCGGCGGGGACGTTCGTCCAGGTCGTCGGTCGCGACCGCGGCATGGTCATCATCCGCTTGAATTCGGGCGAGCAGCGCTACACCCACGCCAATTGCATGGCGACGGTCGGCGCGGTGTCGAACCCCGACAACAGCAACACCAACCACGCCAAGGCCGGTCGGACCCGCTGGCTCGGCCATCGCCCGCTGACGCGTGGCGTCGCCAAGAACCCGGTCGACCATCCCCACGGTGGTGGTGAAGGCCGGACCTCGGGCGGCCGTCACCCGGTTACGCCGTGGGGCAAGCCGACCAAGGGTGCGAAGACCCGGTCGAACAAGTCGACCGACAAGATGATCATTCGTTCGCGTCACGCGAAGAAGAAGAGGTAGGCATGAGCCGCTCCGTCTGGAAAGGTCCGTTCGTCGACCTCCACGTCCTGAAGAAGGCCGAAACCGCGCAAGCCGGTGGCGGCGGCCGGGGTCCGATCAAGACCTGGTCGCGCCGCTCGACGATCCTGCCGCAGTTCGTCGGCCTGGTCTTCAGTGTCTATAACGGCCGCAAGTTCATCCCGGTCTCGGTCAACGAGGACATGGTGGGTATGAAGCTTGGCGAGTTCGCGCCGACGCGCACGTTCACCGGCCATGCCGCCGACAAGAAGGCCAAGCGCTGATGGGCAAGCCCTCCGCACCCCGCAAGGTCGGCGACAAGGAAGCGCTAGCGATTGCGACGACCGTTCGCGGCTCGCCGTACAAGCTCAACCTCGTTGCCGGTCTCATCCGCGGCCGCAAGGCATCGGAAGCGCTCAATATCCTGCAGTTTTCGACCAAGGGCATGGCGCCCGACGTCCGCAAGGTGCTCGCCTCGGCGATCGCCAATGCCGAGAACAATCACAATCTGGATGTCGATGCGCTGATCGTCAAGGAAGCCAGCGTCGGCAAGGCCATCGTGATGAAGCGCTTCACGCCGCGTGCGCGCGGTCGCGCCTCGGCGATCGTCAAGCCGTTCAGCCGCATTCGCATCGTCGTCCGCGAGCTCGGCGAGGATGATTACGCTGCCGCGCGGGCTGCCAAGGCCGGCAAGACCAATGCGACGGAGCAGGCATAATGGGTCATAAGACAAACCCGATCGGGCTCCGGCTCCAGATCAACCGGACGTGGGACAGCCGCTGGTTCGCTGAAGGCGAGGACTACGGCCGCCTGCTGATCGAAGACATCAAAATCCGTAACTTCATCATGAAGTCGCAGCCGCAGGCCGCGATATCGAAGGTCGTGATCGAGCGCCCGGCCAAGCTGTGCCGCGTGTCGATCTACGCAGCCCGCCCCGGTGTCATCATCGGCAAGAAGGGTGCGGACATCGAGAAGCTGCGCCAGCAGATCGCGACGATGACGAAGTCGGACGTGTCGCTCAACATCGTCGAAATCCGCAAGCCCGAAGTCGACAGCCGTCTGGTTGCGCAGGGCGTCGCCGACCAGCTTGAGCGTCGTATCGCCTTCCGTCGCGCGATGAAGCGTGCGGTCCAGTCGGCGCTGCGTCTCGGTGCCGAGGGCATTCGTATCACGTGCTCGGGCCGTCTTGGCGGTGCCGAAATCGCGCGAGTCGAATGGTATCGTGAGGGCCGGGTGCCGTTGCACACGCTCCGCGCCAACGTCGATTATGCCGAAGCGCAGGCGCACACCGCTTACGGTGTCTGCGGCGTCAAGGTGTGGATCTTCAAGGGCGAGATTCTCGGCCATGATCCGATGTCGCAGGACCGTCTGATGATGGAAGCGCAGACCTCGGGCGTCCGTCCCGCGCGTGAAGGTCGCTAGTCATGTTGCAGCCTAAGAAAACCAAGTTTCGCAAGCAGTTTAAGGGTCGCATTCATGGCGACGCCAAGGGCGGCACCGCACTGAACTTCGGCGCGTTCGGCCTGAAGGCGATGGAGCCCGACCGGCTCACCGCCCGCCAGATCGAAGCTGCGCGTCGCGCGATCAGCCGTCACATCAAGCGTGCCGGCCGGTTGTGGATCCGCATCTTCCCCGACGTGCCGGTCACGTCGAAGCCCGCCGAAGTCCGCATGGGTAAGGGTAAGGGCGCTCCGGAATTCTGGGCCGCCAAGGTCAAGCCAGGCCGCATCCTGTTCGAGCTCGACGGCGTGCCGCACGACGTCGCCAAGGGTGCCTTTGAGCGCGCGGCGGCCAAGCTGCCAATCAAGGTCAAGACCGTCGTCCGCCTCGGCGAGCCGATCGGCGAAGTGACGAAGTGAGCACAGCTATGAAGACCAAAGACCTTCGCCCGCAGACTGACGACCAGATCGCGACGACGCTGGGCGAGATGAAGCGCGAGCAGTTCAACCTGCGGTTCCAGGCGGCCACCGGCCAGATGGAAAAGCCGGCACGCGTTCGCGAAGTCCGCCGCACGATCGCCAAGATCAAGACGCTCCAGGGCCAGCGCGCCACGGTAGCGACGAAGGAAGCCTGATGCCGAAGCGTATTCTCCAGGGCAAGGTCGTGTCCGACAAGGGCGACAAGACCGTCATCGTGCTCATCGAGCGCAAGATCACCCACCCGGTCTACGGGAAGATCATGCGCCGTTCGAAGAAGTATCATGCCCACGACGAGGGCAACGTCATTAAGGAAGGCGACGAGGTCCGCATCCAGGAGTGCGCCCCGATGTCCAAGCTGAAGACGTTCAAAGTCATGGAGAAGGTCGGCTGATGTCGAACTTCCGTAACAAGAAAGAAGGATCGAACGAATGATCCAGATGCAGACGAACCTCGACGTCGCCGACAATAGCGGTGCCAAGCGGGTGATGTGCATCAAGGTGCTCGGTGGCTCGAAGCGTCGGTTCGCCGGCGTGGGTGACGTTATCGTCGTCTCGATCAAGGAAGCCGCGCCGAAGGGCAAGGTCAAGAAGGGCGACGTCCATCGCGCCGTCGTCGTTCGCACGGCGAAGGATATCCGGCGTTCGGACGGCTCGGTGATCCGCTTCGACGGCAATGCCGCGGTCCTGATCAACAAGAATGAGGAGCCGATCGGCACCCGTATTTTTGGGCCGGTGGTGCGCGAGTTGCGCGCGTCGGGCCACATGAAGATCATCAGCCTTGCTCCGGAGGTGCTGTAATGAGCGCCGCGAAGATCAAGAAGGGCGATAAGGTCGTCGTCTTGTCCGGCAAGGACAAGGGCAAGCACGGTGAAGTCACGAAGGCCATGCCGAAGGAAGGCAAGGTCATCGTCGGCGGCATCAACATGATGACGCGCCATAAGAAGGCGAGCCAGGCTAACCCGCAGGGCGGTCTTGAGCGCATCGAAGCGCCGATGTTCGTGTCGAAGGTCGCGATTGAGGACCCGAAGACGGGCAAGCCGACGCGCGTCGGCTTCAAGATACTGGAAGATGGTCGCAAGGTGCGTATCGCCAAGCGGTCGGGAGAGACGATCGATGGCTGACGCGGCAAACCTGACCCGGATGCAGCAGCTGTACGTGGACAAGATCCGCGGCCAGATGAGTGAGCAGTTCGGCTACAAGAACCTCATGCAGGTTCCGAAGATCGACAAGATCGTTATCAACATGGGTGTCGGCGACGCCACTCAGGACAAGAAGCTGGTCGACGCCGCTGCCGCCGAAATGGCGCTGATCGCGGGCCAGAAGCCGGTGATCTGCAAGGCGAAGAAGTCGGTCGCGGTGTTCAAGCTGCGCGAGGGTATGCCGATCGGCTGCAAGGTGACCTTGCGTCGCGAGAAGATGTACGAGTTTCTCGACCGTCTGGTGACCATCGCACTGCCGCGCGTCCGCGACTTTCGCGGGCTGAACCCGAAGTCGTTCGACGGTCGCGGTAACTATGCGATGGGTCTTAAGGAGCAGATCGTGTTCCCCGAGATCAACTATGACCGGATCGGCAAGGTCCGCGGCATGGACGTCATCATCACCACGACCGCCAGGTCGGACGACGAGGCACGGGCGTTGTTGTTTGCTTTCGGCCTGCCGTTCACCGGCATGGTCGACGCGAAGAAGGCAGCTTAAGCATGGCCAAGAAGAGTTCGGTGAACAAGAACGAGCACCGCAAGGCGCTGGTCAAGAAGTACGCCCCCAAGTTCGCGGCCCTGAAGGCGATCGCCGCCGACGAGACCAAGGACGAAGGCGAGCGCCTGATGGCCCGCCTCAAGATGTCCGAGCTGCCGCGCAACGCGACCCCGGGTCGTGTCCGCAATCGCTGTGCACTGACCGGGCGTAGCCGCGCGGTCTATCGCAAGTTCAAACTGTCGCGGATCATGCTGCGGGAACTGGGCAACAAGGGCCTGATCCCCGGCCTGACCAAGTCGAGCTGGTAACGCTATGTCGATGACCGATCCGCTGGGTGACATGCTCACCCGCATCCGCAACGGGCAGCAGGCGCGCAAGGATTCCGTCCTGACGCCGGCGTCGAAGCTGCGTGCCCGCGTTCTCGACGTGCTCCAGCGCGAGGGCTATATCCGTGGCTACAGCGATGCGGCCGATACCGGCCCCGCCGCTGCGCTCCGCATCGACCTTAAGTACTTCGAGGGCCAGCCGGCGATTCAGCACGTCGCGCGCGTCTCGAAGCCGGGTCGCCGGGTCTATTCGGGAGCGCAGGATCTGCCGCGCGTCCGCAATGGCCTCGGCATCGTCATCGTCTCGACGCCGAAGGGTGTTCTGTCCGACGCGGAAGCGCGCGAGCAGAATGTCGGCGGCGAAGTCCTCTGTCAGGTATTCTAACGATGTCACGGATTGGCAAGAAGGCGGTCCCGGTTCCGGCCGGCGTCACCGCGACGATCGACGGCGCCATTCTCAGCGTCAAGGGTCCCAAGGGCCTGCTGACGCTGTCGATGGTTCCCGATATCGCTTACGCTGTCGAGGCGGATGCGATCAGCGTCCAGCCGGCGAACGACAGCAAGCAGGCGCGTGCCTATTGGGGCATGCAGCGGACGTTGGTGTCGAACCTTGTCGTCGGCGTCTCGGCGGGCTTTACCAAGGTGCTTGAGATCACCGGCGTCGGCTACCGTGCCAGCGTCCAGGGGTCGAACCTGAAGCTTCAGCTCGGCTATAGCCACGACGTCGACTATCCGATCCCCGAGGGCATCGCGATCAAGACGCCCGACCAAACGACGGTCGAGATCACCGGCGCCGACAAGCAGAAGGTCGGTCAGGTTGCCGCCGAGATCCGCCGCTGGCGCAAGCCGGAACCCTATAAGGGCAAGGGCATCAAGTACCGCGGCGAGTATATCTTCCGCAAGGAAGGGAAGAAGAAGTAATGACCAAGGGTCTCTCCCTGTTCGAGAAGCGGCGTCGCCGCGTCCGTACCGCGCTTCGCGCCAAGGGCGGCGAGCGCCCGCGCTTGTCGATCCACCGCTCGTCGCAGCACATCTATGCGCAGGTCATCGACGACGCGCAGGGGATCACGATCGCCTCGGCTTCGACGCTCGAGAAGGACGTTCGCGACGTCACTGGTGCGACGACGACTGCCGCTGCCGACGTCGGCAAGCGTCTCGCCGAGCGCAGCAAGGCGGCGGGCGTCACCACCGTCGTGTTCGATCGCGGCGGTTTCCTTTTCCACGGCCGCGTCCGTGCGCTTGCCGAAGGCGCCCGCGAAGCCGGACTGGAGTTTTAAGACATGGGCATGGAACCTCGTAGCGGTCCCGGCGGCGGTGGCCCCGGTGGTGGACGCGGCGGACCCGGCGGCAATCGCAGCGGTCCCGGCGGCAACAACCGTGGCGGCCCTGGCGGCAATCGCGGCAACAACGACCGCAACAACCGGGGCGGCCGTGGCGGCCCGACGGGTGACGGCGGCGAAGAGCTGATCGAGAAGCTCGTTCACATCAACCGCGTCTCGAAGACGGTCAAGGGCGGTAAGCGCTTCGGCTTCGCTGCGCTCGTCGTCGTCGGCGACGGTAAGGGCCGCGTCGGCTTTGGCCACGGCAAGGCGCGCGAAGTTCCCGAGGCGATCGCCAAGGGCACTGCCGCCGCGAAGAAGGCGATGATCCGCGTTCCGCTGCGCGACGGCCGGACGCTGCACCATGATGCCTATGGCCACTTCGGTGCGGGCAAGGTCTATGTCCGCTCGGCGGCGCAGGGAACCGGCATCATCGCCGGCGGTCCGATGCGTGCGGTGTTCGAGGCACTCGGCGTCGCGGACGTCGTGACCAAGTCGGTCGGCACCAACAACCCGTACAATATGATCCGCGCGACGTTCGCGTCGCTGACCGACCAGACCAGCCCCAAGGCGGTTGCCCAGCGTCGCGGCAAGAAGATCGCCGACCTGATGGCGCGTCGCGGAGATGTTTCGGGCCGGGTGGCTGAGGCCGATGCCGAAGCCACGGTCGCTTAAGGAAGAATGACGATGGCGACTGTCAAGATTACCCAAGTCGGATCGCATATCCGCCGCCAGCCCGATCAGCAGGCGACGCTGATCGGCCTCGGCCTCAACAAGATGCACCGCAGCCGTGAACTCGAGGATACGCCCTCGGTCCGCGGGATGATCAAGAAGGTGGCGCATCTCATCAAGGTCGAAGGCGAATAGCCATCGATCTTGTCATCCCCGCTTTCGAGGGGATGACAAGAATAATCCATCAATGCGCGACTAAAGCGAAAGCGAGTGCACCATGAAACTGAACGATCTTCGAGATAATGATGGCGCGCGCAAGAAGCGCGTTCGTGTCGGACGCGGTATCGGCTCGGGCGTCGGCAAGACCGCTGGTCGCGGACAGAAGGGCCAGAAGTCGCGCTCGGGTGTCGCGATCAAGGGCTTCGAGGGCGGCCAGATGCCGCTCCACATGCGTATCCCGAAGCGCGGCTTCAACAACATCTTCCGCAAGTACATGGCCGAGATCAACCTCGGCACGCTGCAGAAGGCGATCGACGACGGCAAGATCGTTGCCGGTGCAACTCTCGACGGCGCAGCGCTCGTCGAAGCCGGCGTTATCAGCCATTCCCGCGAAGGCATCCGCCTGCTCGGCAAGGGCGTGCTGACTGCAGCTCTTCATCTCCACGTCGCCGGCGGCAGCGCCGCCGCCAAGGCTGCGGTCGAAGCGGCGGGCGGAAGCGTCACGCTGCCCCTGGTCAAGGAAACGATCGACGCCGATGCGGCGAAGGCGGCCCGTGCCGCCGCCCGCGCTGCGAAGGCGAAGGCCTGAACTGACGTGTCATCCCGGCGAAGGCCGGGACCCTTGAACTCCACCGTTTGAGTTCATGGGTCCCGGCCTTCGCCGGGATGACAGTTTTATAGTTGGTGACGCGCCTGCCAATCCCTATCTAGGCAGCGCATAGGGTTGGCCCCGGGGGGTCGCCGACAGTTGGGATTACCGATGGCGTCATCCGCGCAACAGCAGCAACTCGCCGCCAGTCTCAGCTTGGCGAATTTCTCGAAGGCGACCGAGCTCAAGAAGCGGCTGTGGTTCACGCTGGGCGCGCTGATTGTCTTCCGTCTAGTGTCGTTCGTGCCGCTGCCGGGGATCGACCCCGAAGCACTCAATTCGCTGTTCGCCAAGACGCAGGGCGGCGTTCTCGACTTTTTCAATATGTTTTCGGGCGGCGCGCTCCAGCGCATGTCGTTGATCGCGCTCGGCGTGACCCCGTACATCACCGCCTCGATCATCATCCAGCTGATGACCAGCCTCGTGCCGTCGCTGATGACCCTCAAGAAAGAGGGTGAGTCGGGACGTAAGAAGCTCAACCAATATACGCGCTACGGCACTGTACTGCTGACCGCAGTCCAGGGCTACGGCATCGCCGTCGGGCTTGAGGGCTGGGGCGCCGGGCAGGGCATCGCCGCAGTTATCGACCCCGGCTGGTTCTTCCGCATCTCAACCGTCATCACGCTGATCGGCGGGACGATGTTTTTGATGTGGCTCGGCGAACAGATCACCAGCCGCGGCATTGGCAACGGTATTTCGTTGATCATCATGGCGGGCATCGTCAGCCATTTGCCGGTGTCGGTCGGCCAGTTGTTCGAGCAGACGCGGACCGGGGCGATCTCGCTCGGCTTCGTCCTGATGGTCGCGGTCCTCGGCCTCGCAACGATCGCGTTCATCTGCGTAATGGAGCGCGCCCAGCGCAAGATCCTGATCCAATATCCGAAGCGACAGGTCGGGTCGCGCCAGTATCAGGGCGATAGCTCGTTCTTGCCGCTTAAGATCAACACGAGCGGCGTCATCCCGCCGATCTTCGCGTCGTCGCTGCTGCTGATGCCGTTGACCGTTGCGCAGTTCCTCGGGAAGGGCGGCAACGGTCCCGATTGGCTGCTGACGGTGACGACGCAGCTCCAGCGCGGTGCGCCGGTCTACATGGCGCTGTACGCGGCGGGGATCATCTTCTTCAGCTTCTTTTACACAGCGGTCGTGTTCAACCCCGAGGAAACCGCCGAAAACCTCAAGAAGTACGGCGGCTTTATTCCAGGAATCCGCCCCGGTGTGCGAACGAGCGAATATCTCGATTACGTCCTGACCCGGATCACCGTGATAGGCGCGGCGTATTTGACAGTCATCTGCCTGTTGCCCGAGTTCCTGACGTCGAAGGTCGGGATCGCGGCGAGCTTCGGCGGGACGTCGCTGCTGATTATCGTCAATGTGACGATGGATACGGTTGCGCAGATTCAAAGTCATCTGCTAGCCCATCAGTACGATGGACTGATCAAGAAGTCCAAGCTGAGGGGAAATCGCCGTTGATCATCCGACAAGCCGTGGCGCGCGCCGCGTGAACATCATCCTGCTCGGGCCGCCGGGTGCCGGTAAGGGCACGCAAGCGAGCCGCCTCGAACGCGAACACCATATGGTCCAGCTGTCGACCGGTGACATGCTGCGCGCGGCCGTCGCCGCCGGAACCCCGGTGGGGCTCAAGGCGAAGGCGGTGATGGCGGCGGGCGAGCTCGTGTCAGACGACATCGTCAACGGCATCCTGTCCGATCGGCTCGACGCCGCCGATGCGCGCGCCGGCTTCACGCTCGACGGCTATCCGCGCACTCAGGTTCAGGCCGAGGCGCTCGACGCGATGCTGACCGCCAAGGGGCTTAAGCTCGATCATGTAATCGAGCTCGAAGTTCAGGAAGACGCGCTGGTCGACCGCATTACCGGGCGCTTCACCTGTGCAGTCTGCGGCGAGGGTTACCACGACCGCTACAAGCTGCCGAAGGTCGAAGGCACCTGCGACGTCTGCGGCAGCCACGACTTCAAGCGCCGCCCCGACGACAATGCCGAGACGGTGCGGACGCGCATGGCCGAATATCGCGCCAAGACCGCACCGATCCTGCCGTATTACGAAGCGCGCGGACTCGTCGCGCGGGTCGACGGCATGGCCGACATGGCGCATGTCGAGGCAGCAATCGAAGCGGTTCTCGGAACAAAATAGCGGGTTGCGGGTCTCGGGCGCGCCGTTGCGCTTGACTCTTGGGGATTCGCTGCCTAGCTACCCCACTTCCGTTTCACCGGAAGTCAGGCCGGAACGCCCGTTGGCGCTCCGGTCGTTTGCTTTGATGGTCGCTTTGGCGGTCGTTGTTTTGAAGGTCGTTTCGGCGGCCGGTGCTTTGAGATGGGTCTGCGCCCAGCGGTCCTGTGGAGCTTGGGAGAAATATCTGTGGCACGTATTGCGGGCGTCAACATCCCGACCAACAAGCGCGTCGAGATCGCGCTCACCTATATTCACGGCATTGGCCGGACCAAGGCGCTCGGCATCGTCGAGAAGCTGGAGATGCCGCGTGATCGCCGTGTCCAGGACCTGACCGACGCCGAAGTCCTCCAGATCCGCGAGATGATCGACAAGGAAATCACCGTCGAGGGCGACCTGCGCCGCCAGACCGCGATGAACATCAAGCGGTTGATGGACCTCGCCTGCTATCGCGGCCTGCGGCATCGCCGTGGCCTCCCCGTGCGCGGCCAGCGCACCCACACCAATGCGCGCACTCGCAAGGGCAAGCCGAAGCCGATCGCCGGCAAGAAGAAGTAGGGTCGTCCCCGCTTCTTTCGTCCGTCCTTTCGCTTCGTAATATCAGGATAATCCGATGGCCCGCGAACCAGCCCGCATCAAGCGCCGTGAGCGCAAGAACATCACCTCCGGCGTCGCGCATGTGAACGCCAGCTTCAACAACACGATGATCACCATCACCGACGCGCAGGGCAATGCCATTGCATGGTCGTCGGCCGGCACGATGGGCTTCAAGGGAAGCCGCAAGTCGACTCCCTACGCTGCCCAGATGGCTGCCGAAGACGCCGGCAAGAAGGCCGCCGAGCACGGCGTCCGCACTCTTGAAGTCGAAGTCCGTGGCCCGGGTTCGGGTCGCGAGTCGGCGCTGCGTGCGCTCCAGGCGGTCGGCTTCAACATCACCGCGATCCGCGACGTGACTCCGATCCCGCACAACGGCGTCCGTCCGCCGAAGCGCCGCCGCGTCTGACGCGGCCGCCGCCGGAGACGTATCCGGCGGGTATACCATTGATGGAGGCGGCGTGACGACGCGCCTCCCAGCCCCCGAGGTGAAGCCGTGGCCGTGATCGCAAAGAACTGGACCGAACTCAAGAAGCCGAACACGCTCGAGACCCGCCCGAGCTCGGACCATCGCCGCAAGGGCACGTTCGTTGCCGAGCCGCTCGAGCGTGGCTTTGGCCTGACGCTCGGTAACGCGCTGCGTCGCGTTCTGCTGTCGTCGCTCCAGGGCGCGGCGGTGACCGCGATCAAGATGGACGGCGTGCTCCACGAGTTCTCGTCGCTTGCCGGCGTTCGCGAAGACGTGACCGACATCGTCCTCAATATCAAGCAGATCGCGATCCGCATGCAGGGCGATCAGCCCAAGCGGATCAATCTGACGGCGACCGGACCCGGCGCAGTCACCGCCGGCCAGATCACCGTGTCCGGGGACATGGAGGTGATGAACCCTGAGCTGATGATCTGCACCCTCGACGAGGGCGCGACGCTCAATATGGAGCTCACCGTCGAAGCCGGTAAGGGCTATGTCCCGGCGTCGATGAACCGTCCGGCCGACGCGCCGATCGGCCTCGTCCCCGTCGACGCGCTGTATTCGCCGGTCCGCCAGGTGTCGTATAAGGTCGAGAACACCCGCGTCGGGCAGGAGCTCGACTATGATAAGCTGACGATGTCGGTCGAGACCGACGGCACGCTGACTCCCGACGATGCCCTCGCTTATGCCGCGAAGATCCTCCAGGACCAGCTCGCTCTGTTCGTCAACTTCGAGGAGCCCGCGCACGGTCACCCGGTCGCGACGAGCGGCGGGACGGCAATGCCGCTTGGCCCGGTCGAGATCGACGACACGGCCGCGCTCAACCGCTACCTGCTCAAGAAGGTCGACGAGCTCGAACTGTCGGTGCGTTCGGCGAACTGCCTCAAGAACGACAACATCATCTACATTGGCGACCTCGTCCAGAAGTCCGAGAGCGAGATGCTGCGGACCCCGAACTTCGGTCGCAAGTCGTTGAACGAAATCAAGGAAGTCCTGTCGGCGATGGGCCTGCGGCTCGGCATGGAAATCCCCGGCTGGCCGCCTGAGAACATCGAAGAGATGGCGAAGAAGCTCGAGCAGGAATATTGAGCTAAAGACCATCATCCCCGCCTTCGCGGGGATGATGGTCTTACATTTGGGCCCGAGCATCCGCCCGGGCCTGGTCCGGAGTACCTGATACGGCTCCCGAACGAACAGGAAGACAGACATGCGTCACGGTAATGCCCATCGCAAACTCGGTCGGACGACCAGCCACCGCCTCGCCATGTTCCGCAACATGGCCGCGTCGCTGATCAAGCACGAGCAGATCAAGACCACGCTGCCCAAGGCACGCGAAATCCGCCCGTACGTCGAAAAGCTGGTCACGCTGGCGAAGTCCGGCGGCCTGTCGAACCGCCGCCTCGCGCACGCCCGGCTTCAGGACGACGACCAGCTGATCAAGCTGTTCGACACGATCGCGACGCGCTACGCCGACCGGCCCGGCGGTTACATCCGCATCGTCAAGGCGGGCATCCGCCGCTCCGACGCGACGCCGATGGCGATTGTCGAGTTTGTCGACCGCGACGTCGATGCCAAGGGCCTCGACAGCGGTCCGGCCGAAAACAACATGGAAGCAATGGAAGAATAGAGCGATGGCCGAGCGCGCGCCGTACCGGCCGCGCGAGGCGTATCGCACGTGGCGGACCATCTCGACGCGGTGGATGGACAACGATGCCTACGGGCACGTCAACAACACCGTCTATTACAGCTGGTTCGACACGGTGGTGAACGGCTACCTCGTCGATGCGGGCGTGCTCGATATCGCCACGAGTCCGACCATATGCGTCGTCGTCGAGACCGGCTGCCGCTACGCGCAGTCGGTCACGTTCCCGCAGGGCGTCGAAGCGGGCATCCGCGTCGTCCATACCGGTCTGTCGAGCGTCCGCTACGAGGTCGGTCTGTTCATCGCCGGCACCAGGACAGCGGCCGCCGAAGGCTATTTCGTCCATGTCCACGTCGATCGCGAAAGCCGGCGACCGCTCGCGTTCACGCCCGAGTGGCGTTCCGCTCTTATTGCAATTAGCGTCTAACGGTTCATCGCACGTACAATTGAGCCGTGCTAAAAACTCGTATCGACTGGGAGAATGACGATGCGAGTTGGTTTGCGCGCCTTGACCGGAGCCGTGTTGGGGCTTGCGCTTTTTTCTGGTGACATTTCGGCGCTATCGCTGATGCCGTCGGCTGCATCGGCACAACGTCACGGCGGCGGTGGCGGCGGCTTTCATGGCGGCGGCGGTGGCTTCCACGGTGGCGGCTTTGGCGGCTACCGCGGCGGCTATGGCGGGTATCGCGGCGGCTACGGAGGCTATGGCTATCGCGGATACGGCGGCTTCGGCTACGGCGGCTACTACGGCGGCTACGGCTTCGACGATTTCCTGCTCGGCGCGGCGTTGGTCGGCGGCACGGCGGCAATCATCGCGTCGAACGACCGGCCGGTCTACGACACCTATCCATTCTATGATGCGCCGCCGCCGGCGTATGATCCGGGCTTTGCCCCCCCGGGCGCGTATGCCCCACCGGGTTACGCCCCGCAGGCCGCTTACGCGCCGCCGCCGCCCCCCCCTGAGCAGCAGCAACAGCAGTATGCGTCTAGCGATCCGGTCGCCCAATGTTCGGGTGCAGCTGTCGCGCAGGTGGCCTCGAACGGCGATAACGGCCGGGTCTTGTCGGTCGACCAGGTCGTGCCGCACGAGAACGGCGCGCGGGTTATGGGTACGCTCGAAGTTACCAAGCGCAACCAGACGAGCGAGCGCGCGCGTTTCACCTGCACTGCCGATTACGGTCATGTGACGAGCTTCAAGTTCGGCTAGCTGTCCTACACCCGCAGTTCTCGCGTAAGATCGAGCCGTCGAGTCGCCATCCTGGCGGCCCGGCGGCTCTTTCTCTTTGTTAATCTGCCTATGTGTTGTCAGCCGACTTCGAGCCGGACGTGGGGACCGAAAAAACACCGTCGTTTGTGTGAACTTATTTTGAGCTTAGTGCCGGACGCCAGCGCGCAGTTCCCAAAACTAGACACGCCGCCGGGGGCGGTGTACCCGCCCCCATGACCGATCCAGCGCCCGCCATCACGCCCCCCGAATCGATCCTGATCCTCGACTTCGGCAGCCAGGTCACCCAGCTCATCGCCCGCCGCGTCCGCGAGGCCGGCGTCTATTGCGAGATAGTCCCCTTCCAGCTCGGCGCCGAGGCGATCACGCGGATGCAGCCACGCGGCATCATCCTGTCGGGCGGCCCAGCTTCGGTCGCCGACCTCGGCGGTCCGCGCGCACCGCAGGCGGCGTTCGATGCCAAGGTGCCTGTGCTCGGCATCTGCTACGGCGACCAGACGATGTGCGCGCAATTGGGCGGCGCGATTTCGCCCGCCAATGACCGTGAATTCGGCCGTGCCTTCATCGACATCACCGGCGACTGTGCCCTGTTCGACGGCCTCTGGGCGAGCGGCGAACGCCATCAAGTGTGGATGAGCCACGGCGACCGGATCGACGCGATCCCTGACGGCTTCCGCGTTGTCGCCCGCTCGGACGCCGCGCCTTTCGCGGCGATCGCCGACGACGACCGCCGCTATTACGGCGTCCTGTTTCACCCCGAGGTCGTCCACACCCCCGATGGGGGCAAGCTGCTCGCGAATTTCGCGCGCAAGGTCGCGGGCGTCGAGGCGACGTGGAGCATGGCCGGGTTCCGCGCCGCCAAGGTTGCCGCGATCCGTGAACAGGTTGGCGACGGCAAGGTCATCTGCGGCCTGTCGGGCGGCGTCGATTCGTCGGTCGCCGCGGTCCTGATCCACGAAGCGATCGGTGATCAGCTCACCTGCGTCTTCGTCGACCACGGCCTGCTCCGCGCAGGCGAAGCCGAGCAGGTCGTCGGACTGTTTCGCGAGCATTACAAAATCCCGCTGGTCCACGTCGACGCCGCCGACCTGTTCCTGTCGGGGCTCGCCGGGGTCACCGACCCCGAGGCCAAGCGCAAGTTTATCGGCAAGACCTTCATCGAGGTGTTCGACGCGGAGGCGAAGAAGATCGGCGGGGCGAAGTTCCTTGCGCAGGGCACGCTCTACCCCGACGTGATCGAGAGCGTCAGCTACGCGGGCGGCCCATCGGTGACGATCAAGAGCCACCATAATGTCGGCGGCCTGCCCGAACGCATGAACATGGCGCTCGTCGAGCCGCTGCGTGAATTGTTCAAGGACGAGGTCCGCGTCCTCGGCCGCGAACTCGGGTTGACCGAGGCGTTCGTCGCGCGCCATCCGTTTCCCGGCCCCGGCCTCGCGATCCGCATTCCGGGCGAGGTCACCGCCGCGAAGTGCGACATCCTCCGCGCCGCCGACACGATCTACCTCGACGAAATCCGCGCCGCCGGGCTGTACGACGCGATCTGGCAGGCGTTCGCGGTTCTGCTGCCGGTGCGGACCGTCGGCGTGATGGGCGACGGCCGGACGTACGACTTCGTCTGCGCATTGCGCGCGGTGACCTCGGTCGACGGCATGACCGCCGACGTCTACCCGTTCGACGCTGCGTTCCTGAGCAACGTCGCCACCCGCATCGTCAACGAGGTCGCGGGAATCAACCGCGTCGTCTACGATTACACCTCGAAACCACCCGGCACGATCGAGTGGGAATGAGGTAACGGCGGCGTCTGGCGGAGGGCGCAAGCCACCCGGCGCAAACGGCTTTTCCAACGAGGTGTTGCCATGACCGATCCGACCGAAGCCGGCCTCAGCGGCGTGCCGCGCAAGCGCAAGGTCGCGGCGCAGTCGACCTCGCTTGGCAACCACAAGCTCCATCCGTCAACGATGATGATGGGTTACGGCTTCGATCCGGCGCTGTCGGAGGGCTCGCTCAAGCCGCCGATCTTCCTAACCTCGACCTACGTCTTCGAGACCGCCGCTGAGGGCAAGCGCTTCTTCGAAGGCATCACCGGGGTCCGTCCGGGCGGGTCCGAGGGCCTCGTCTATTCGCGGTTCAACGGCCCCAATCAGGAGATCCTCGAGGACCGGCTGGCGCTGTGGGAGGAGGCCGAGGACGCTTTGGTGTTCTCGAGCGGCATGTCGGCGATCGCGACGACCTTCCTCGCGATGGTCAAACCGGGCGACGTCATCGTCCATTCGGCCCCGTTATATGCCGCGACCGAGACGCTGATCGCGCGCATCCTCGGGCGGCTCGGCGTGACCTTCCTCGACTTCCCGGCGGGCGCGACGCAGCCCGAGATCGAGGCCAAGCTCGCCGAGGCCAAGGCCCGCGGCCGGATCGCGGCGATCTACCTCGAAAGCCCGGCGAACCCGACCAACGCGTTGGTCGACGTCGAGGCGGTCCGCGATGCCCGCGCGGCGGTGCTCGGCGACGTCGAAGCGGGCGAATTGCCGCCGATCATCATCGACAACACCTTCCTCGGGCCACTCTGGGCGCAGCCGCTCAAGCAGGGCGCCGACCTCGTCATCTACTCGCTGACCAAGTACGTCGGCGGGCACAGCGACCTCGTCGCGGGCGGGGTCCTTGGCACCAAGGCGGCGATCCTGCCGGTGCGGATGACGCGCAACACGATCGGCACGATCACCGACCCGCACACCGCGTGGATGCTGTTGCGGAGCCTCGAAACGCTCGAACTCCGCATGACGCGCGCCGGGGAGAACGCCCGCGTCGTCTGCGAACTCCTCCGCGACCACCCGAAGGTCGAGCGCGTCGGCTATCTCGGCTTCCTCGAGCCGGGCAGCCGCCAGCACGACATCTACACCCGCCACTGCCTCGGCGCGGGATCGACCTTCTCGGTCATCGTCAAGGGCGGCGAGGCGGAGGCGTTCCGGCTCCTCGACAACCTCAAGCTGGTTAAGCTCGCGGTCAGCCTCGGCGGCACCGAAAGCCTCGCGTCGCATCCGGCGGCGATGACGCATCTGTCGGTCGCCCCGGCGCGCAAGGCCGAGCTCGGGATTACCGACAACCTCGTCCGCGTATCGATCGGCGTCGAGCATCCCGACGACCTGATCGCCGACTTCACCCAGGCGCTCGCCGCGATGTAATCCGCCGCCGCGCGCTTTGGCGTTGACCAGCGATATTCTCACAGCATACTGTATACAGTAAGGCTTGGGGATATCGCGATGGGTTTGATGTTGCGCGTGGCGTGCAGTTGCATCGCCTTGTTGTCGAGCGTCGCGGGTACGGCGGCCGATGCCCCACGAACCGACTGGCCGATGGCGCAACAGAACCTCGCCGGTCAGCGCTATTCGACGCTCGACGAGATAACTCCCGCGAACGTCGCTCGCCTCCAGCCCGCGTGGACGTATCACATGCGCCCCGCCGCCGATGCTCAGGCGCGGCTGCAGCTCTCCGAAGCAACTCCGCTGGTGATCGGCACATCGCTCTACCTCGCCACGCCGTATGGCCGGATCGTCGCGCTCGACTCGACGACTGGAGCCGAGAAATGGACCTACGTCATCCCCGGCGACGACCGGGCCTCGTTGCGCGGCGTCGCCTACTGGCCGGGGGCGGACGGCGCTCCGGCGACGATCGTGTTCGGGACGCGCGGCGGCAAGCTCATCTCGATCAGCGCGGCCGACGGCACACCGAGCCCCGGCTTCGGCACCGGCGGCATCGTCGACCTCAAGACGCCCGAGGTCATGACCACCGGGATGGACAAGAGCTACATCCTGCCGTCGCCACCGATCGTGTGGAAGAACCTCGTCATTACCGGCGCGGGGCCGGGCGAGGGGCCGGGCGGGCTCAACGGCGGCGTCGGCCCGGCGGGGGACACGCGGGCTTGGGATTTGCGGACGGGGAAGCTGGTGTGGGCGTTTCATTCGGTGCCGCGCGCCGGGGAGGTCGGGTACGACACGTGGAAGAATGGCAGCGGAAAGGACCGCTCTGGTGTCAACGTCTGGGGCTATATGACGATCGATGCCGAGCGGGGCATCCTCTACATGCCGTTCGGCGCCCCGAACAACGACCGCGTCGGCGTCGACCGTCCGGGCAACAACCTCTTCTCGAGCTCGATCGTCGCGGTCAGCGCCGACACCGGCAAATACATCTGGCACTTCCAGGCGGTCCACCACGACATCTGGGACATGGACACCCAGTCGCCGCCGATCCTGTTCGATGTCCATCGCGGCGGCAGGACGATCCCCGCGGTCGCCACGGTCAACAAGAATGCGCTAATGTACATTCTCGACCGCACGACCGGAAAGCCGGTCTTCGGGGTCGTCGAGCGCAAGGTTCCGCCGAGCGACGTCCCCGGCGAGCAGGCGTCGCCGACCCAGCCGTTTCCGGTCCTGCCCGAGCCGCTCGCGCAGAACACGCTACGCCGCGACAACCTGTATAAGGGGCTCCCCGAGCATCAGGCGTTCTGCGAGAAGTTGGTCGACGACAACAACATGCTGCTTGCAGGTGAGCCGTTCATCCCGACGCGGTACAATCGCTACACCGTGTCGCTGCCGGGGACGCAGGGTGGGGTCAATTATTACGGCGGCGCCTACGACCCGAAGCTCGGGCTGTTCGTGACCAATATCAACAATTTGGCGCAGCCGATGCGGATCGTCCGCAACGCCGACGGCAGCTTCAGCAACTCGGGGCCGCTCGCCGGTCTGGTTCGCTTCTGGAACCCGGCGACGCACCTGCCGTGCGGGCCGACACCGTGGGGGCAGCTCGTCGCGGTCGACGTCAACACCGGCAAGATGGCGTGGCGATCGACGCTCGGCGTCACCGACTCGATGCCTGCCGGGCAGCAGGCGACCGGGCGGCCCGGGCTCGGCGGGGCGATCGTCACCGCGGGCGGCGTTACCTTCGTCGGTGCGACCGACGACCGGCGCTTCCGCGCGTTCGAGACGCGAACCGGCAAGGAAGTGTGGACGTACACGCTCCCGGCATCCGCCGAGGCGACGCCGATCACCTATGCCGGGCAGGGCGGGCGGCAGATGGTGGCGATCGTCGCGACCGGCGGCGGCTTGATCGGTGCCAAGCTCGAGAGCGATGTGCTAGTCGTCTTCGCCTTGCCGGGAGCATCGCATTGATCCGTTTCGCCGCCGCCGCACTTGCGCTGATGATGCTCGCCCCCGCGGCGCTCGCGCAGAACGCGCCTCCCGCCGCGCCGGTTGCGGGCGATGCCGCGAAACTGTTCCCCGCGGGGCCGGGGCACGACACGACGCTGCGCATCTGTTCGACGTGTCACTCGCCCGGAATTGCGGCGCAGCAACGCCTCAGCCCCGACGGGTGGAAGTCGATCGTCGAGCAGATGGCGGGCTTCGGCGCGCCCGGGACCGACGCCGAACTCGCTGAGATCACGGCGTATCTGGCGAAGTCGTTTCCCGAACCGGCGAAATAGTCAGGCCCCCCAGCTAAACTCCGACCGGGCGCGGGCCGCCGGTCGCCCAGTCGAGCAGTTCGACGGTGTGAACCATCGTTGCGCCACCTGACGCGAGGTGGCTGATGCAGCCGATGTTGCCGGTGGCGACGATCGCGGCGCCGGTCCGGTCGATCGCGGCGAGCTTGCGGTCGCGCAGCCGGGTCGACAGTTCGGGCTGGAGGATGCTGTAAGTTCCCGCCGAGCCGCAGCAGATATGCCCCTCGCCGATCTCGCGGACCGCGAACCCCGCCGCTGCGAGCAATTCGCGGGGCTGCGCCGTAACCCGTTGACCATGCTGCATCGAACACGCTGAATGATAGGCGACTGCGGTGCCGAGGGCGAGCACCGGGGGCTGGAGCCCGACCGTCGCCATGACCTCGGTGATGTCCTTCGCGAGTGCGGCGACACGGGCGGCGCGCGATTGCCATTCGGCGTCGCCAGCGAACAAGTGCCCGTAATCCTTGATCGTCGTGCCGCAACCCGAGGTCGTCACGACGATCGCATCGAGGCCCTTGGCGATCTCCAACTCCCACGCGAGGATATTGGCCTTGGCGAGGCGGCGCGCGTCGTCGGACTTGCCCATGTGATGCGCCAGCGCGCCGCAGCAGCCGGTGCGGGCGATGACCACCTCGACGCCGTGACGCGTCATCAGGCGCACCGCGGCGTCGTCGATCGACGGCGCGAGGACCGGCTGGACGCACCCCGACAGCATTGCGACGCGGGCGACGCGCGGACCGATCGCTGGGAAAACGCCGGGCCGGTCGGCGACGCCACGGGGTACGGCGCGGGCGGGAGCGGCGGCTGCCATCGCCCCGAGCTGGCGCGGCAGGACGCCGGCGAAGGGGTGGGTCAGGCGCGCGAGGCTCGTCGCGAAGCGAAAAATTCCGCGTCGGCTCAAGACGTTGGCGAGGAGGGAGCGGAGGAGGCGCTCGCCCGGCGGACGGCGGTAGGTCACCTCGATATGCTCCCGGGCATGGTCGATCAGGTGCATGTAATCGACCCCCGACGGGCATGTCGTCGCGCAGCTCAGGCAGCTCAGGCAGCGGTCGATGTGCTTGACCGTCGACGGGGCCGGGGGCGCGTCCGACGCGAGCATGTCCTTGATCAGGACGATCCGACCGCGCGGGCTGTCGAGCTCGTCGCCAAGGAGGAGGTAGGTCGGGCACGTCGCCGTGCAGAAGCCGCAATGGACGCACTTGCGGATGATGCCGGTCGCTTCGCGGGCTTCGGTTTGCGTCGTCATCTCAGGAGGTTGCCCATATCCGGCCGGGGTTGAGGACGCCGCCGGGATCGAACCGCTGGCGGACGCGATCGGACAATGCGGCGAGTGTTGGGGCAAGCGGCTGGAACGGCGCGACGGCGCAGCGGACGGCGTCGGGGGCGCGGACCAGCGTTGCATGGCCGTCGGCTCCGGCGGTCGCTGCGAGAGCGCCGCGTACCATCGCGGCATGGCCGTCGGCGGCATCGGGGAGAATCACCCAGACGAGGCCGCCGCCCCAATCGTAGAACCAGCGCGCGTTGCCGGGAGCGAGCGCGGCGGTGAAGGCGGCGGCGGTGGAGGGGGGCAGGACGACCCGCCAGACGATTTCGCCGGGCTTGGTGAAGCGTTCGACGCCGCCGATATCGCGCCAGATGGCCTCGGCGTCTTGAATCGCCTCGGGGACGCCGAAATCACCCAATAGGTCCGCCAGATTTCGCGCATTTGCGGCCACCGCGACCGGAACGCCCGCCAGATGAAGCCGCGTCGCCGCGCGCACACGGTCCGCACATGCCCCGCACCCAGCGGGAACATGAGCAGCTGCCTGAAGCACCATCGGGCTATTTAGTGCGCGGGTCATCGCCACGATCGCCGCACGATCGCCGAGCCCGAACCACGTCAGCGTCATCGCAGCGCGCGGCGCGGGGAGGACCTTGATCGTTACTTCGGTCAGGACCGCGAGTGTCCCGAGCGCTCCGGCGAGCAATTTCGGCAGGTCGTAGCCGGTGACGTTCTTGATCACCTTGCCGCCTGCGGAGAAGTTTTCGCCGCGCCCGTTCACCGCCGCGAAGCCGAGGAAATGGTCGCGCGGCGCTCCCGCCGAGACGCGTCGCGAGCCGCCGAGGCCGAGGCCGAGCAGTCCGCCGAGGGTTCCGGCTCCCGGTTCTCCGCCCCATAACGGGGCGAGGTCGGGGGGATCGAACGCGAGGTGCTGGCCGTGTCCGGAAACCAGCGCGGTGATTTCGGCGACCGGCGTTCCCGGGCGCGCAGTCAGGACGAGTTCGGCCGGGTCGTAGTCGACGATGCCGCTGAGGCCCGACACATCGAGGACCGAGTCGGCATCGACCGGACGGCCATAGCCGCGGCGGCTGCCGGTGCCGATGACTTCAAGCGTCCGTCCCGCGGCATACGCCTCGCGCACCACATCGGCGACGGCGTCGGCGGTATCGGCATAAATCGTCGTCAAAAGCGCGGCAGCTCGGGGAAGCGCGTCGCGCCGCGATGGACGTGGACGCGGCCCATCTCGGCGCAGCGACACAGTTCGGGGAAGACCTTGCCGGGGTTGAGCAAATTCCTGTCGTCGAACGCGCATTTGATCGCGGTCTGCTGCGCCAGATCGACCGCGGTGAACTGGCGGAGCATCAGGTCGCGCTTCTCGACACCGACGCCGTGCTCGCCTGTGAGGACGCCGCCGACGCGGACGCATTCCTCGAGGATCGCCGCGCCGACCGCCTCGGCGGCCTCGAGCTGTCCCGGAACGTCGCCGTCGTAGAGGATCAGCGGGTGGAGGTTGCCGTCGCCGGCGTGGAAGACGTTCGCCACCGACAGCCCGCGCGCGGCGGCGATTCTCGTGATCGCGGTCAGAACGGCGGGCAGGGTGCGGCGCGGGATCGTGCCATCGACACAGTAATAGTCCGACGCGATCCGGCCGACCGCGGGGAAGGCGGCCTTGCGCCCCGCCCAGAACAGGGTGCGTTCGATGTCGCTGTTCGATGCCTGGATCGTCGTTGCGCCGTTGACCAGCGCGAGCGCGTCGATCGTCGCGATCAGGTGATCGGCCTCGGCCGGGGTGCCGTCGACCTCGACGATCATCAGCGCCTCGACGTCGAGCGGGTAGCCGGCGTGGACGAATGCCTCGGCGGCATGGATCGCCGGGCGGTCCATGATCTCGATCGCCGCCGGGATGATGCCGTCGCCGATGATCGCCGCGACACACTCGGCCGCCGCGACCATCGTCGGGAAGCCGAGGAGCAGGGCGCGCTGGCATTCGGGCTTCGGCAGGATGCGGACCGTGACTTCGGTGACGACGCCGAGCAGCCCCTCCGACCCGCAGACGATGCCGAGCAGGTCGTAGCCGGCGCCGTCGAGCGCCTTGCCGCCGAGCCGGACGATCTCGCCGGTCATCAGGACGAGCTCGACGCCGAGCAGGTTGTTGCTCGTCATCCCGTACTTCAGGCAATGTACCCCGCCGGCGTTCTCGGCGACGTTGCCGCCGATCGAGCAGGCGATCTGGCTCGACGGGTCGGGGGCGTAGTAGAAGCCGTCGCCCGCGACCGCGTGGCTGATCGCGAGGTTGGTGACGCCGGGCTGGACGACGGCGCAGCGGTTGGCGAGGTCGATGTCGAGGATGCGGTTGAACCGCCCGAGGCCGAGGACGATGCCGTCGGCGAGCGGCAGGGCGCCCCCCGACAACGACGTGCCCGATCCGCGCGGGACGACCTTGATCCCGGCGGCGTGGCAATAGTTAAGGATCGCGGCGACGTCGGCGGTCGTGCGCGGCAGGACGACCGCGAGCGGCAGCTGGCTATATGCGGTGAGCCCGTCGCTGGCGTATGCCGCGAGCTCGGCGGGGTCGTCGATGACGCTGTCGCTAACGCCGCGCAGGCCGCGGACCAGCGCGACGCGGTCGGCGATCACGGCGTCGTCGGGACACGGCATCTTCATCGCAGGCGGCAGGCTCCGGCTAATTAATCATTTCTGTATGCAGTTGGCGTCGAGCGGACAAGGGCTGCCGAAAGCGCAGACACTGTGTCAATGCAACGGGCTTAACGCCGTCACGGTACGGTTGGCGTCGGCACCACTGTATACTATACTCGGCGCATGACCGCGATGATCCCAATTCCCGATGCCACGCCGTCGACGCTGCGCAGCCATGTCGTCCGCAGGCTGCGTTCGGAAATCCTGTCGGGCAAGTACCGCCCCGGCGACCGGCTCAACGAGAGCCAGATCGCGCGCGAGTTCAACATCAGCCGAATTCCGGTGCGCGAGGCACTGTCGCAGCTCCAGGAGCAGGGGCTGGTGATGAACCACGAGCGGCGCGGGATGTTCGTCATCAAGCTCGGCGACGACGAGGTCCAGCAGATCAACAGCCTGCGGATGGTCCTCGAATCCGAAGCGATGCTGCTTGCGCGGGCGCGGATGACGCCGGCGATCCTTAGCGAACTGACCGCGCTGGTCGAGCAGATGGATGCGTGGGACGGGCCGCTGCTCGACGCCGCCGACCTCGACCGGCGTTTCCACGCGGTAATCTGGCGCGCGAGCGGCAACCCGTATCTCGAACGCGCGCTCGACCAGCTGACGACCGCGCTGTTCGCCCACAAGGCGCTCGAACACTCGAGCCGCGAGATCCGGCGGTGGCGGCTCAATCATCATCGCGCGCTGCTCGATGTCGTCGCGAGTCCCGATGGCGGCGATCCGATGATGGCGCTGCTGACGCATCTGCGGATGGCGTATAGCGAGCCCGAGAAATTCTCGAGCCTCGCGGTTCGCCCGGCGCTGCCCGCCGCCGCGATCCCTGCGCGCGCCAAGGCACCCGGCGCTGTCCCCGCCTAACTCCAAGGAATCCCCATGAAATTACTGCGTTACGGCCCGAAGGGGCAGGAGCGTCCGGGTATGCTCGACGCCGACGGCGGCATCCGCTGCCTCGCCGGGGTGATCGGCGATATCGATCCGGGCGTCCTCGGCACGAGGCTGGCGGCGCTCGCCGGGGTCGACGTCGCGAGCCTGCCGCGGGTCGATGCCGGAGTGCGCCTCGCCGAGCCGGTCGCGCGAGTCGGCAAGTTCATCTGCATCGGCCTCAACTACCGCGACCACGCCGCCGAATCGGGCCAGCCGGTTCCCACCGAGCCGATCATCTTCACCAAGGCGATCTCGGCGATCATCGGCCCGAACGACGACGTCGTCCTGCCGCCGACCTCGGCCAAGTCCGACTGGGAGGTCGAACTCGGCGTCGTCATCGGCAAGGAGGCGCGCTACGTTTCGGTCGAGGATGCGCTGGGTCACATCGCCGGGGTGTGCGTCGTCAACGACTTGTCCGAGCGCGAGTACCAGCTCGAACGCGGCGGGACGTGGGACAAGGGCAAGGGCTGCGACACCTTCGGGCCGTTCGGGCCGTATCTGGTCACGCTCGACGAGGCGGGCGACCTCAATGCGCTCGGCCTGTGGCTCGACGTCAACGGCGAGCGGATGCAGACCGGCAGCACGTCCGAACTGATCTTCGACGTGCCGTTCATCGTCAGCTACGTCAGCCGCTTCATGAGCCTCCAGCCGGGCGACGTCATCAGCACCGGCACCCCTCCCGGCGTCGGCATGGGCAAGAAACCGCAGCGCTGGCTGACCGAGGGCGACGTCATCACCCTCGGTATCGACGGGCTCGGCGAGCAGCGGCAGGCGGTACGGCGTTACGGGGCGTAGGCTCGCGGCCGGGGGGAAGGCACTGCAACCGGCCGGGGCGGGAAGACGGGGAGTCGTACCGTCCCGACCTTGCCGATGATCGCGCTGACCCCTGCGGCGATCCCGCTCGCATAGTCGAGCCTGCGGAAGCGCGGGATCATCGCGCCTGTGAGCAGTTGATGGCACCACGCGTCGGGCAGGCTGGGTTCGAGGCCGTAGCCGACGCCGATCCGCACTTTGCGATCGGAGGCGACGACGAGGATGACGACTCCGTCGCTATATTTTGCGCGCCCGACGCCCCAGTCGTCGCCCAGTTTCGTCGTGAACGCCTTGATATCCTGTCCATGGAGTGATGGCATCGTGACGACGACCATCTGGTGCCCCGTCGCCTTCTCCCACGCCGCGAGTTGCCGGGTTAGTTGCGCCCGATCGCGGGCCGGGAGGACATGCGCGTCGTCGGTGACCCAGCCTGCAAGGGCTAGGGCCGGGCGCGCGGCTGCCGGTCCGCTCGACGCAATGGCGAGCAGCGCGAGCAGCAGGGGGAGCTTGGTCATTGCGGACGGTGCGGCGCGGGCACGCGGGGGTCAACAGCGGATGGGTCCGAAACAATTGTTGTCATCCCCGCGAATGCGGGGACCCAAGGTCACTGACGGCGGTGACCTTGGGTCCCCGCTTTCGCGGGGATGACAGTAAGTAAGGAGAGCGCCCGTCGTGTAACCGCCAACCCAGCGCCGGAGCGCCCTATAAACTCATGCCCCCGTCGATGACGATGTTCGCGCCCGACATGAAGCGTGCCTCGTCGCTGGCGAGCAGCACGGCGATCTCGGCGATTTCCGCCGGGGTGCCGAGGCGGCCCATCGGCTGGCGGGCGACGAACGCCGCGCGGGTGGCGGCGAGGTCGCCGCCCACGCTCATCCGCTCGGCGAGCGACGGGCTGTCGACCGTGCCGGGGCTGATCGCGTTGCAGCGAACGCCGTCGGCGATGAAATCGCGCGCGACCGACATCGTCAGCCCGATCACCGCCGCCTTCGACGTCGCGTAGGCGAAGCGGTTCGGCGCGGCTTTCACCGACGACACCACCGAGGCGATGTTGACGATCGACCCGGTGCCGCGCGCGCGCATCGGCGGGAGGAAGGCGCGGATCGTCGTCATCATCGAGACGACGTTGATGTCGAAGCTGCGCATCAGGTCGGCGGGATCGGCGTCGAGGATAGAGCCATTCGCGACCCACCCGGCACAATTGACGAGGACGTCGACATCGCGGTGCGCGGCGGCGACCGTGGCGACGGCGCCCGCATCGGTGACGTCCATCGCCACCGCCGTGACGCCCTCCGCGGCAGCGATCGCGTCGGGGCGCAGGTCGGTCGCGATCACCCGCGCGCCTTCGCGGACGAACGCCGCGATGATCGCCGCGCCGATGCCCTGCGCCGCACCGGTCACGAGGCAGGTTTTCCCGTCGAGCCGTCCCATCGCCATCCCCTTACGCCGCGTACACGCCGTCGCCGCCGTCGACGCGGAGGACCTGGCCGCTAATGAACCCGCTCCGCCCGCCCGCGAGGAAAGCGACGACACTGGCGATCTCGCTCGGCTGGGCATAGCGGTCGAGCGAAGGTCCCTCGCCCATCATCCGCGGGTCGGTCGCGCGCGTTGCGAGGAAGCGCGCGCTCATCGTCGGCCCGGGACTGACCGCGTTGATCCGCACGCCGGCGGCGCGGACCTCGAGCGCGAGGCAGCGGGTGTAATGGACGATCGCCGCCTTGGCGCAGCCGTAGATGACCTCGGGTGAGACCCCGTGGTGTGCGTTGGTCGAGCCGAAGTTGACCACCGAGCCGCGGTTGCGCGCGATCATCCCGGGCACGATCGCGCGGCACATCAGGACGGTGCCGATGAAGTTGCGCTGCATCACCGCGGTCGCGTCAATCAGGCTGATGTCGAGCGCGCCGTTGGGCGACGGTTTGGTCCCACCCGCGCCGATGTCGCCGCCGGCGCAGTTGATCAGGATCGACACCGGGCCGAGACGGTCGGCGACGTCGGCGGCGATCCGCGCGACGCTCGCCTCGTCGGAAATGTCGCCGGTGACCGCGATCGTCCGGACCCCCGGGGTGACGAGCGCGGCGGCGACGGCGGTCAGGTTCGCGCCCTCGCCGTATTGTGCCGGGGCATCCTCGCTGATGTCGTGGATCGCGACGTCGGCACCCTGCGCGATCAGCGCCTCGACGATCGTCCGCCCGAGACCGCGCCCCGATCCGGTTACGAGCGCGACGTGCCCGGTCAATTCCCCCAATGCTTTTCCCCTTCTGCATACAGGACGGCAGGCAGCGCAATCGGTGTATCAGCGTCTCTCAATAGGCAGCGCAATGGCTGATTGACAAGCAACATATTGCATTTAGTATACAGACACCGATTACGAGTTGCGTAGATGACCGTCGGCGGTTGGGGAGACGATGTGCGCGACGGGAATAACCAGACGGTATCGGCGCGACGATTTTGAAGCCGACCCGCGTCCGCTACGGGGTCGTCGGCTTCGCGCTGTCGCTGGCGATCCTGTCGTATGTCCAGCGCGTCGCGATCTCGCAGGCGGCGGGGCCGATCTCGGCTGAACTCCATCTGTCGAAGCAGCAGATGGGCCTCGTCTTCGGCGCGTTCGGCCTGTCGTACGCGTTATTTGAAATCCCGATGGGGCTGCTCGGTGATCGACTCGGCGCGCGACGGGTGCTCGCGCAGATCGTCTTGGCGTGGTCGGTCTTCACCGCGCTGACCGGGGCGGCGTGGAACGTGGGCTCGCTGTGGGTCATCCGCTTCCTCTTCGGCGCGGGCGAGGCAGGGTGCTTCCCCAATCTGACGCGGATGCTCAGCCAGTGGCTCCCGGCGGGCGAGCGCGTCCGTGCACAGGCATTGATGTGGGCGTGTGCGCGCTGGGGCGGCGCGGTGACGCCGCCGCTCGCGCTGCTCGCGATCAACCTGTTCGGCTGGCGGTGGAGCTTCGTCGCCTTCGCCGCGCTCGGTGTCGTCTGGTGCCTCGCCTTCCTCAGCTGGTTCACCGACAGCCCCGCCGACCATCCGCAGGTCAATGCCGCCGAGCGCGACCTGCTCCGCGATTCGCACGCGCTCGTCTCGCACGAGCTGCCGCAGCGCTGGTACCGGATCATCCTCCAGCCGCAGGTCGCGCTGCTGATGCTCCAGTATTTCGCCTTTTCCTACGTCTGGTATTTCTACATCACGTGGCTGCCGTCGTACCTTCGCGAGGCGCGCGGGCTGAGTGCGGCGGCGTCGGCGGGTTACGCGGTGCTGCCGCTGCTCGCGGGCGGGTTCGGCTCGATCGTCAGCGGCAGCCTGCCGCTCCGCTGGTCGCGCCGGGTGATCGCCTTCGCCGGTTTCGCCGCGACCGCCGTCCTGCTGCTGTTCGTCCCGCATGTCGCGAGCGTCGAGGGGGCGATGGCGCTGATGGCCGCAGCGAGCTTCGCCAGCGATCTGACGATGCCGATTTCGTGGAACACCTGCGTCGAGATCGGCCGCCGCTACACCGCGACCGTCGCCGCGTCGATGAACATGCTCGGCAACCTCGCGGGGTTCGTCGCGCCGGTCGCGGGCGGCATGATCCTCGAGCGGACCGGCGGCAACTGGGCGCTGCTGATCTACACGATGTCGGGATTCGCCGCGGTGTCGGCGCTGTGCTGGCTGTTCATCGACCCCGCGCGCGCCGAAAAGCGGGACCCGGTGCTGCCGATCGAGGCAGCGCCGCAACTATGATTGGACAGCCATGAAAATCGACCTGAGCGGACGGACGGCGGTGATCGTCGGGGCGAGCGGCGGTCTCGGCGTCGCGATGGCGCATGCGCTCGCCGACGCTGGGGCAGCGATCGCGCTTGTCGCGCGCAACCGTGCCAAGCTCGACGCGCTCGCCGCCGATCTGACCGCCAAGGGCGCAAGTACCGCCGCGTTCACCGCCGACGTCACCGACGAGGGTGATGTCGCGCGGATGGCGGCCGAGGTGCAGAAGCACTTCGGCCATCCGCAGATCCTGATCAACAGCGCGGGGATCAATATCCGCAAGAACCTCGTCGACTTCAGCCTCGCCGAGTTCCGCAGCGTCGTCGATTCGAGCCTGATCTCGACCTTCCTCGCGTGCCGCGCCTTCGTGCCCGGCATGATGGGGACGGGCTATGGCCGGATCATCAACCTGACCTCGATCATGGCGCACGTCTCGCTGCCGGGGCGGACGGCGTATTCGTCGGCGAAATCGTCGCTGCTCGGCCTGACCCGCGCGCTCGCGCTCGAACTGGCGGGCGAGGGGATCACCGTCAACGGCATCAGCCCGGGGCCGTTCGGCACCGAGATGAACGCGCCAGTGATGAACGATCCCGTTGCCAATGCGCAGTTCCTCGCCAGCCTTCCGGTTGGGCGCTGGGGCAAGGTCGAGGAGATCGGCGCGCTCGCGACCTACCTCTGCTCCGACCTCGCGGGGTTCGCGACCGGAAGCGACATCATGATCGATGGCGGCTGGACCGTCCGCTGATTTTGGGGAGACACACGATGATCCGTAAGCTGGTACTCGCGGCGACGCTGCTGCTCTCGACCCCGCTGTTTGCGCAGGCGCCGGTCGAGGCGACGATGGCGGTGCCGCGCGTACCCGGACAGAACCCGAACGGGATGCACATCTACATCCGCGCCGGGTTGAAGACGCACCTCGCGGGCCAGCACGACTATCCGCAGTTCCTCGCCGACTGGAGCAAGCTGCTGACCGCGAAGGGCGCCGTCGTCGACGGCTCGCTCCATGCGCCGTCGTCGGAGGAGCTGGCGACGACCGACGTGCTGATCCTCGACCGCGGCGACACCGGCTTCATGACCCCGGTCGAGCGCGCCGCGCTCCAGGCCTACGTCAAGCGTGGCGGCGGTATCGTCGTCCTCCACGACGCCGAATGCGGCCCCGACCCCGCCGACATGGCGAGCCTCGTCGGGGCGGGGAAGAAGCACGGCGAGAAGAACTACACGCTCGAGGCGTCGGTCCCTTACACGATCGTCGACCGCGCCAACCCGATTATGGCGGGCATGACCGACCTGACGCTGACCGACGAGGCGTTCTTCAAGATGACGTGGGCGACCAGCCCCGCGCCGCACATCCTCGCCACCGCGATCGTCGCCGATACGCCGAGCGCGGCGGGGCATGCGGGGGAGGTCGCGCCGCAGATCTGGACGTACGAGCACACGCTCCCGGGGGGCAAGCCCGCGCGCGCCTTCGTCTGGATGCAGGGGCATATCTACGCGAACTATGCCAACCCGCAGATCCAGGCGATGCTGCTGCGCGGGATCGCCTGGGCGGCGGGCAAGCCGGTCGACACGCTCGTCGACTATAAACCCGCGCCACGTCCTGCCGGTTGAGCCGATGATCCGCCGCCTGATCTTCGTCACCGGTGTCGCGCTGACCGCCGCAGTCGCGGTGAGCCAGCCGGTGCCGGCCCCGCCTCCTGCGGCTGCGTCGCTCGATGACGCCGGCGGCGCAGTCAAGCCGCGGCGGGGCCAGTCGGCGCAGGCGACGCGCGAGTTCCTCGGCCTCGGCGTCGCCCCCGATGCGGCGGCGGCGAAGCGCGGCGCGCCGGTGTATGCGGCGAACTGCGCGGGCTGCCATGGGGCCGAGGCGCGCGGCGGGATCGGGCCGAGCCTGATCTATTCGAACCAGGTCCTCGACGACGATCACGGCGAAAAGCTGGTCGGCTTCTTGAAGGTCGGGCGCCCCGAGAAGGGCATGCCGTCGTTCGCCGAGTCGACCCCGCAGGAACTCACCGACATCGCCGAATTCCTCCATTTGCAGGTCGAGGCGTACGCCAACCGCGGCACCTACGAGAACAAGAACAACATCCTGACCGGCGACGTCCGGCGCGGCGCGGCGTATTTCGCGGCGAAGTGCAGCGCGTGCCATTCGGCGAGCGGCGACCTCAAGGGCATCGGCGCCCGGCTGCGCCCGCTCGACCTCCAGCGCACCTTGATCGTGCCGACCCGCGAGGACCATCCCAAGCGGGCGGTCACCGCGACGGTGACGAGCGCCGGGACTACGGTGACGGGTCGCGTGGTCCGGATCGACGATTTCGAGGTCGTGATCGCCGATGCCGCCGGGGCGACGCACACGATCGAGCGCGGCCCCGGGGTCGCGGTCGCGCTGACCGACCCACTCGCGTGGCACAAGGCGTTCGCGACCCGCGTCAAGGACCGCGAGATGACCGACCTCACCACCTATCTGGCGTCGTTCAAGTGATCGCGCGCCTCGCCGCCCTGCTGCTGCTCGCCGCCGGAGCCAATGCCGCCGGGCTCGACCCGGCGACGCTCGGCAGCCCGCCGACCGACCAATGGCCGACGCACCACGGCGACTATAGCGCGCGCCGCTATTCGCCGCTCAAGCAGGTCGACGAGCAGACCGTCGGCGGGCTGGCGGTGGCGTGGTCGGCGCGCTTCAACGACATCGGCGCGCAGCGCGGCGCGCCGTCGCCGGTGGTCAAGGGCACCCCGCTGATGGTCGGCGGTGTCCTCTACATGACGCTCCCCGACTTCGTCTTCGCGGTCGACGCGTACACCGGCAAGCGGCTGTGGACGTACCGCTGGACCGACAAGGGCGGGCATCTCGTGGCCAATCGCGGGGTCGGGATGTACCGCAACTGGCTGTATTTCATGGGCCCCGACAATTGGGTGATCTGCCTCGACGCGACGACCGGCAAGGAGCGCTGGCGCAAGGAGATCGCCGACGCGCGCAAGCAATATTTCAGCACCTCGGCGCCGATTGTCGCCGGGCATCACGTCCTCGTCGGCGTCGGCGGCGACGCGATGGACATTCGCGGCTTTTTGAAAAGCCTCGATCCCGATACCGGCGAGGAGCAATGGACCTTTTACACCACCCCCGGCGCAGGCGAGCCCGGGGTCGAGACGTGGCCCGACGCGGCGACTTCGCTCCACGGCGGCGGGGGCACATGGATGCCGGGATCGTACGATCCGGCGCTCGGGCTGATCTATTGGGGAACCGGCAACGCCAACCCGGTCTATGCCGGGCAGGGTCGGCCGGGCGACAACCTGTACACCGCGTCGATCGTCGCGCTCGACGTCGAGACCGGCAAACTGCGCTGGCATTTCCAGCCGATGCCGCACGACACCCACGACTATGACGGCACCGAGATCCCGGTGCTGTTCGACCGCGTCGTCGACGGCAAACCCCGCAAATTGCTCGCCTTCGGGGCGCGCAACGGCTGGTACGTCACGCTCGACCGGGTGACCGGCAAGGCGCTCGTGTCGATGCCGTACATGGACGGCCTGCGCTGGGTGAAGGGGATCAATCCGAAGACCCGCGAGCCGATTTCCGACCGCGACAACGACCCCAAGGTCACGGGCTCGATCGGCAACAGCAACCCGACGAACTGGTATAATCCGGCGTACAGCGAGATCAGCAAGCTGTTCTACATCAACACCGTCCGCGGCTTCGGCATCTATTACCTGCTCGACACCAGCCCGAAGCCCGCGGGCTACAGCGGCACCGTCGCCGGGGTCGGCGAGACGCAGCGCGTCCTGCTCGCGATCGACCCGCTGACCGGCAAGCACGCGTGGGAGCATGTCTACCCGAGCGTCGGTAGCGCCGGGACGACGGTCGGGCCTGGGCTGATGGCGACCGCGGGCAACCTCGTCTTCACCGGCGACGACCAGAAGAATCTGATCGCGTACCGCGCGACCGACGGCGCGATCCTGTGGCACTATAAGGCGACCGCGAACCAGTCGAATGGTCCGATCAGCTATCTGCTCGATGGAAAGCAATATGTCGTTATGGCGGCGGGCGACACGCTGTACGCGCTGGCGCTTCCCGCGGGCCGCGCTGCGGCGGCACCGTGAACCAGACCCTCGCCGCGCTCGTGCTGCTGCTCGCGAGCGCGGCGACCGCCCAGACTCCGGCGGTGCCGATCGCTCCGGTCCAGCCGCAGACGATCCGCCAGATCAAGCCGACCCTGTACGTCGTCGAGGGTGCGGGCGGAAATTCGACGGTTTGGGTCAGCGACCACGGCTTCATCCTCGTCGATGACAAGATCGCCGGGGCCGCCAATTTCGACAATCTCGTCGCCGCGATCCGCTCGGTGACGCCGCTGCCGGTGCGCGCGGTGTTCAACACCCACCATCACTTCGACCATGTCGGAAACAACGCCGCCTTCCTCGCCGCCGGCGTTCCAGTGATCGGCACCGACGCGCTCGCCGCCGCGCTGGCGAAGACCCCCGGTGCCGCGCCCCCCGACCTCGTCTTCGATCACGATTTCTCGATCATCCTCGATACCGGTCGTGCCGACGCGCATCACTATCGCCCCGGGCATACCGGCGACGACGCGATCGTCTATTTCCCCGCGGTCAAGGCGGTCGCGATCGGCGGGCTCGCGGTCACGGGCACGCCGACCTTCGATTATGAGGGCGGAGCGGATATCGGCGGCTGGATCGCGACGCTAGACGACGTCCTCAATCTCGATTTCGACACCGCGATCCCCGGCCGCGGGCCGCCGATGACCAAAGCGGATATCCGCGCCTTCCGCGATCGGCTGGCGACGTTCCGGGGGCGGGCGCAGGCGGCGGTGCGTGGCGGGTCGACCAAGGCCACGCTGATGTCCGCAATCCGGGTCGACGATCTCGGCTGGGCCTGGCACGGCGCGTGGCCGGCGGCGCAGGTCGCCGGGTTATGGACCGAAGCAGGAGGCAGATGATGCGGCGGGTTTTAGTTCTAGCGGCGTTCGCGCTCGTCACCGGTTTCGACCAGCTGCCGCAGCGCGTCTTCGTCTCTGACGAAACGGGTAACCGCGTCGTCGTCTTCGACCCTGTCGCGGGCAAGGTCGTCGCCAGCATCGACGTCGGCCGTCGCCCGCGCGGCATCCGGCTGTCGCCCGACGGCAGGTCGCTCTACGTCGCGGTCTCGGGTTCGGCGATCGGTGGCCCGGGGGTCGACGAAAGCAAGCTACCCCCCGCCGACCACGCCGCCGACGGCATCGCCGTAATCGACACCGCGAGCCTCAAGGTGCTGCGCGTCCTCCGCGCCGGAACCGACCCCGAGACCTTCGACGTCAGCCCCGACGGCAAAACCTTGTTCGTGTCGAACGAGGACGCGTCGACGGTGTCGGCGGTCGATGTCGCGGGCAAGCTCCGCAGTCGCAGCGGCAAGGTCGGCGACCAGCCCGAGGGTGTCGCCGTCACCCGCGACGGCCGCCGCGTCTTCGTCGCGTGCGAGGGGGCCGACCAGGTGCTGATGCTCGACGCGGCGACATTGAAGCAGCGCGGCGCCGTCACGATCGCCGGGCGCACCCGCGGGCTGCTCGCGTCGGCGGACGGGAAATTCATCTACGTCACGGTCGAATTCGGCGGCAAGCTCGGCGTGCTCGACGCAGCCGACGGGCATCTGATCCGCGTCGTCGACCTCGCGCGCGGCGACAACAAGCTCCGTCCGATGGGCATGGCCGAGGCCCCCGATGGCAAGACGGTGTTCGTCACGACCGGGCGGGGCGGAGCGGTGCTCGAGGTCGACCCGGCAAAGGAGACGATCGTCCGGCGGATCGACGGCGTCGGCGCGCGGCTGTGGGGGATAGCGCGGAGCGGCGGTACCCTCGTCACCGCCAACGGTCCGTCGGGGGAGATCAGCATGATCGACCGGGCGACGGGGAAGGTCGCGGCGCGCTACAAGGTCGGCGCCGGCCCGTGGGGCGTCGCCGCGCGCTGAGTGACGAACACCGCAGTTTCGCTGTCCTACACCCTGCCCAACGGAATAATATCGACGATTCGAATCGCCACCGGGCGAGGGAGGGTGGCATTCGGATCGTGATCGTCACGGACCTTGGAACGTGAGCACAAATACGTCACCCCCGCGAACACGGGAAGCCATCACCGACACTGTCGGGGTGATGGGTCCCCGCCTTCGCGGGGATGACGGCGTGATAATCTGAGCGTCGCAGCTCAGAACTTGAACCGCACCCCGCCCGCAACATACCGCCCGACGACGTCGTACTGCGACTGGAACGATGGGTAGAACTCGGTCGGCTGGGCGTTGACCTGTGGCGCGAAGGCGAACTTGTCGGTCAGGTTCTGCGCGGTCAGGTACAGCGTGATCGCATGGTTGGCGACCTTCATGTCGTACGAGATATTGGCATTGAGGTACGCAATCGCGGGCAGTCGGTTGTTGACGTAAAACTGGGTCGGCACCAGCGAGTAATGCAGCACGCCGATATACTGGACGTCCGCCCCGAAGCTCAGCGGGCCTTCGGTGAACTGCGCCGACACGGTGAACTTGTGGTTCGGCACGCCGGTCCCGGCGACACCGGCGTTCTCGACCGGCAGGCTCTTGGGCCCGGCGGTCGACGTAAGCCGCGGCGTGTAGTTGCCGATCAGCCGGAGATCGAGCTGCGCCGGATCGTCGTACAGCATACGGCCGAGGTGGATCCGGTAGTTGACCTCGTAATCGATCCCCTTGGTCACCAGCGACGCCTGGTTGAACGGCACTTGGCTGATATTCGTCGGGAAATTGGCGATCGTGCGGTTGGCGAACGGGAACGGGCGGTTGATGAAGGCGCAGACCGCATCGGTGCCGCCGCTGTCCTCGCAGCGCTGGTTGAGGTCGGTCGTGCTCAGCCGGGTAATCTGGTCCTTGATCTTGATGTAGAAGTAATCGACCGAGACGCTGAAGCCCGGCAGGAACGTCGGCTGCCACACCCCGCCGACCGTCAGCGTCCGCGCGACCTCGGGCTTGAGCTGCGGATTGCCCTGCGTCAGCGTGATCGTGTTGGTGTTCAGGTTGGTGTGGATGTCGTTGAACAGTCCGCGTGTCGACGACACCCCGGCGAACAGCTCGTACAGCGTCGGCGCGCGGATATCCTGCGAATAAGTCCCGCGGAAGCGAAGCTGCTCGACCGGCGTCCACGATGCGCCGCCCTTCCACGCCCAGATCCCGCCGGTGACGCTGTAGTTGGTGTAGCGCGCGGCCGCGTTGAGATCGAGGCTGCGGAACAGCGGCTTGTCGCGGAGAATCGGGACCGCGACCTCGGCAAAGCCTTCCTCGACCGACTCGCTGCCGTTGGCCTTGCCGACGTTGGTGCTGTTGAAGGTCAGGTTGTATGGGCTGGTCTGGGCGCGCAGGCCGGTCAGGTCGATCGGCACCGACGGGTCGTTGTTGCTCGACTCGTTGAGGCTCTGGTGGCGGAATTCGCCGCCGATCGCGATGTTGACCGTCCCCGCCGGCAGGTCGAACAGCCCGCCGCTGACCGAGACCGCGGCGTCGTCCTGCTTGGTCTTGACCCGGAAGGTCGAGTCGCGCTCGAAATAAGCGTACGACGCCTTCGACGGCGAGCCGTTGCCGAACAGGTTCCACGGCACGCACCCGTCCTGCAGCCCCGGGTTGGTGATCGTGATGCGGCAGACGATGTTGCCCTGCGGACCGCGGACGGCATCGAGCGCGGCGAACCAGTTCGATTGATAGAAGTTACCCGAGTGACGCGTCTTAAGGTCGGACTCGCCGTGCGAATAATTGACGTTCCACTTGAAATCGCCGAACAATTTGCCGTTGAGCCCGGTCAGGATCGTCAGCGCGCTGTTGTTGGTATAGGCGACCTTGGGCGTCTGGTCGGCCTCGACCCGGCCGCCGACGAAGCTGTTGACCCCCTGCGCGAGCATCGCGTCGCGGAAGCTCGTCGGCAGGAAGGCGTTGTCGGCGAAGATCTGGAACGATCCGAGCTGGGTCCCCGATGCGACCGTGACGTAGCGGGTGAAGGCGTCGGTGTAGCTGCCCTGGACGAAGCCGTGGATGTCCGAGCCGAAGTCGTAATCGGCGCGGCCGAACCCCTGCTTGGTGTTGACAAGGCTGGTCAGCGTCGTCCCGAAGGTGACCGCGGTGTCGGCGCCGCCGATATTGTAGTTGGTCGTGCCGGTGGGCGTGCCGAGGTCGGCCTTGTGGTAGCCGCCGTTGGGGTCGAACGTCGTGCCGTTGAGGGTGAACGGCACCGTCGCTCCGGCGGCGTTGCGCGCCGACTGGACAAGGGTGCCGTAGGTGCCGTTGGCGATCCGGACGTTGAAGTTGGGTGTATACGGATTGGTCGCCGAGCCGTTGCCGGTCTCGACCCAGCCCCCGGTGAAGTTGCCGCCGAACGGGCGCTGGTCGTTGGTCGTGATGCCTGGCTGGTAGAACAGGTCGAAGCTCGCCTCGACGTGGAGGCGGTTGTCGAGGAAGCTCGTCCCCGCCGCGAGCCCGAACTTGACCTGATGGTCGTCGCCGCGGCCCGAAATGCCGTATTGCGCCGAGCCCTTCAGCCCCTCGAACTTCTTGTCGAGGATGAAGTTGACCACCCCCGCGACCGCGTCGGAGCCATATGCCGCCGATGCGCCGCCGGTGACGACGTCGACCCGCTGGACGAGCGACTGCGGGATGATGTTGGCGTCGACGGTGCCGTCGAAGCTCGTCGGCGGCAGGCGCTGGCCGTCGAGCAGGAGCAAGGTCTCGATCGCCCCGAGCCGCCGCAGGTTGAGGTAGTTGCCCGCGCTCGGCGTCCCCGCCTGCGAACTCGTCACGTTGGCGCCGGCGGTCGCGGTGAACTGCGGCAGCTTGGCGAGGCCGGCAGCGAGGCTCTCGGGGGCTTTCTTGAGCAACTCGGTCGCGCTGATGACGGTGACCGGGGTCGGCGCCGAATAGCCGTTCGCGACGATCCGCGAGCCGGTGACGACGATGTCGCCCTCGGCCGTGTCCTTCGACCCGCTGTCCGCTGTCGCAGCCGGGGCGCGTCCGCTCGATTCGAGCTGGCCGGCGGCGGTCGCGGCGGGGGTCGTCGCGTCGCCCGGGGTCGCGGTCGGGGCGGGCTGGCCGATCGCTGCTCCCGATGGTCCCGGACCCGCCGGAATCGCAACGGTCTGCGCGCTCGCCATCCCTGGGGCGCAACTCGCCAGCAGCAACGCGACACGCCGGGCATCGATGGCCATGATTTTCCTCCCCCAAATATCAGACGACGGGCCGTTATCCGGCCTCGATTGTCAGAACGTGAATACTGTATGCAGTTCCGCTTTTCACCTTGTCAATCCGTAGCGTACATTCGATTGCAGGCGTTGCCGCGATACATCACAAGGCGGGATCGTTAAGGGCGGGAGACAGACATGCGCGGGTTGCACGCCATCGCGGGCGCATTGCTTACAGTCGCAGCGGCACCCCTGCCTGCGGACGACTTCGTCGTCATCCGCCAAACTCTCGACGTCGATCGCCCAGTCGATGTCGCGTGGCCGCGCGTCGGCGGCTATTGCGCGATCGCCGACTGGCTGAAGGTCACCTGCGAGTACACGCGTGGGAGCGGTGACGTCGGCACCGTTCGTCGCCTCAACGCGGCGATCATCGAGGTTATGGTCGCGCAGACGCCCTATTCGTATACCTACCTCCAGACCGACGGGACGATGGCGGCGACGCGCTATCATGGCACGCTCGCGGCCGAGGCGATGGGGTCGCGAACGCGGCTCGTCTACACTTTGGTCTACGATCAGGCCGCGCTGGCGACCGACGCGCTCCGCGCCTCCGAACATGCCCGGCTCGAGGCTCGCTTCGGCGGGGCGCTCGCGGCGATGAAGTCATTGATCGAAGCCAGATGATGAGCGGGCGGGCACGGTGACTGGTCTCAAGCTCAAGGCGCAGTTCGTCAGCGGCAGCGAATTTGCCATCGGCCCAGGCAAGGCCGCCCTGCTCGCCGCGATTGCGTCAACGGGGTCGATCTCGGCGGCTGGCCGGGCGCTCGGGCTGAGCTATCGGCGGACGTGGCTGATGGTCGACACGATGAACCGCTGCTGGCGCGAGCCGCTGGTCGCAACCGCGCACGGCGGCAATCGTGGTGGGGGTGCCACGCTGACCGTGTTCGGGGAGACGGTTTTGCAGCGATATCGCGACCTCGATGCGGCGCTGTCGGATGCGGCGTCGGGTCCGGCCGCGGCATTGCTCGCCGACCTGCTCGACGTGCCGCGATCGCCGAAGGGTTGATGCCGGACTGCGTGAACGATTTGCCGATTGCAGTCCTCGTTGTATCCGGCGACATACGTCGCGGAATGAACGCCCCTATGTCTGCCCGGAATAGATCGATGCACGCTTTGGTCCGCTGCGCGCCGTCCAAACAGCAGGCGGACATGCTCAGGCCGTCATGAACCTCGTCGTCGTGACGACCGTCGAGCTCGCGCTCGTCACAACTGTCCTGCTCCTCCTGCTGGCGACGCCGCTGGCGTGGTGGCTGGCGCGGTCGCGAACGGCGTGGAAGGAGATTGCCGGCGCGCTGTCGGCGTTGCCGCTCGTCCTGCCGCCGACGGTGATCGGATTCTATGTCCTCGTCGCGCTCGGCCCCGCCAGCCCGCTGATCACGCTGCTCCACCCGTTCGGCATCCGCTCGCTTGCCTTCACCTTTACCGGCCTCGTCATCGGCTCGATCTTCTACTCGCTCCCCTTCGCCGTCCAGCCGCTGCGGACCGCGTTCGAGGGCATTGGCGATGCGCCGCTCGACCTCGCCGCGACGATGGGGGCGGGGCCGCTCGACCGCTTCGTCACGACCGCGCTGCCGCTCGCCCGCCGCGGCTTCGTCTCGGCGGGGATCCTCGTCTTCGCGCACACGATCGGCGAGTTCGGCGTCGTGCTGATGATCGGCGGCGCGATCCCGGGGCGGACCGAGGTGCTGTCGACGCGGATCTACAGCCTCGTCGAAAGCCTCCAGTTCGGCGCGGCGCACGTCATCGCCGGGGCGTTGACGCTGTTCGCCTTCGTCACATTGCTCGCCCTGCTGCTCGTCGAACGGCGTCTCGGCGGGGTCCGGCCGTGATCGAGGCGGCGTTCACCGACCGGCTCGGCCCCGACTTCACCCTCGACGTCGCCTTCACGGTGCCGTCGAGCGGGGTCACCGCGCTGCTCGGCGCATCGGGGTCGGGCAAGACCAGCGTCCTGCGCGCGCTCGCCGGGCTCGACCGGCGGCAGGGCACATTAAGCGTCGACGGTGAGGTCTGGCAAAGCGCGACGGCGTTCGTCCCCGCGCACCGGCGGCGCATCGGCTATGTGCCGCAGACGCAGGGGTTGCTCCCGCACCTCACCGTCGGCGGCAACCTCGACTACGCGTCGCGTCGCGCCGGGGCGGTGGGCGACCGCGCCGATATCGTCGCGCGGACCGGCATCGCCAGCCTGCTCGATCGGCACCCGAAGTCGCTGTCGGGCGGCGAGGCACAGCGCGCGTCGGTCGCGCGGGCGCTGCTTGGCCAGCCGCAAATGCTACTGATGGACGAGCCGCTGTCGGCGCTCGATACCGCAGCGCGTGCGACGATGCTCGACCTTCTCGAAGGCGTCTTCGCCGCCGCCGCGATCCCGGTGTTCTATGTCACCCACGACGCCGCCGAAGCTGAGCGGCTGGCGGCGCGCACGATCCGGCTCGACCGCGGGCGCGTCGTGGCGGTATAGGGCGCGACCAACGGCGAAGGTGATCCCCCGAGTTGAGTGCCACCTACACCCTCGATACGTCGACCAGCCGGGCAACGCCGACGCCCGCGCCGATGAAACGGCTGACGGTGCCGCAGATCGCCAAGCGCAAGGGTGGCGCGCCGATCGTCATGCTCACCGCTTATACCGCACGGATGGCGCAGCTGCTCGACCCGCATTGCGATTTGCTGCTGGTGGGCGACAGTCTGGGGCAGGTCATCTACGGCCTCGACACGACGGTCCGCGTGACGCTCGACATGATGTGTGCGCACGGCGCGGCGGTGGTGCGCGGGTCGTATCACGCCGTCGTCATCGTCGACCTGCCGTTCGGCAGCTATGAGGAAAGCCCCGAAGCCGCGTTCCGTTCGGCGGCGCGGGTGATGGCCGAGACCGGCGCGGCGGGGGTCAAGCTCGAGGGCGGCGTCGCGATGGCGCCGACCGTCGCCTTCCTCGCCCAGCGCGGGGTACCGGTGATCGGCCATGTCGGGCTGACCCCGCAGGCGGTCAACGTGCTCGGCGGGTACGGCGCGCGCGGCAAGAGCGACGCCGAATTCGCCAAGATCACCGCCGACGCCAAGGCGATCGCCGACGCTGGAGCCTTCGCGCTCGTCGTCGAGGGCGTCGTCGAGCCGCTCGCCCGCGCAATCACTGCAGCCGTCGCCTGCCCGACGATCGGCATCGGCGCGTCGCCCGCGTGCGACGGGCAGGTGCTCGTGGTCGACGACATGCTCGGGATGTTCGAGCGCACGCCGCGTTTCGTCCGCCGCTTTGACGACCTCGCGGTGCGGATCGACAGCGCCGCCGCTGCTTACGCCGTTGCCGTTCGCGAGCGGAGTTTCCCGGGCACCGACCAGCTGTACGGGGCCCCCGCCTAACGCTTTGCGCT
Source organism: Polymorphobacter megasporae (assembly GCF_018982885.2). Classification (NCBI taxonomy): domain Bacteria; kingdom Pseudomonadati; phylum Pseudomonadota; class Alphaproteobacteria; order Sphingomonadales; family Sphingosinicellaceae; genus Glacieibacterium; species Glacieibacterium megasporae. The sequence goes on from NZ_CP081848.1 coordinate 1,881,646, forward strand.
ATCACGGGTGCGTCGCTATGGTCCGCCGCGCTTTCACTGGAGACTGACTTGGCGAAACCCGACGTGCGCGACGAAGCGTTCCTCCGCGAGGTCGACGACGAATACCGCCGTTCGCAGCTCGTCGGCTTCTGGCAGCGCTATGGCCGGATGCTCGCGATCGGTATCGTCGTCTTCCTCGTCGCGCTGGCGGCGTTCCTCTTCTGGCGGCAGGACCGGGCGCGTCGCGCCGGCGAGACCGGTGAACGGTTCAACCTCGCCTTGACGCAGGTCGAGGCGGGCAACTTCACCGGCGCATCGGCGGTCTTCGCCGATCTCGCTAAGTCGGGCACGCCGGGCTATCGCGCATTGGCGCAGCTGATGCAGGCGGCGACCGCAGTCCAGTCGGGCAACATCCCCAAGGGCCTGACGATCTACCGCGCCATTTCGGCCGACACCGCGATCGCCAAGCCGTTCCGCGACCTCGCGACGATCAAGGCGACGCGGCTCGAATACGACACGCTCGCACCCGCGACGGTAATCGAGCGGCTGAAGCCGTACAGCGTCCCCGGCGACCCGTGGTTTGCCGTCGCCGCCGAGATGACCGGCATCGCCGAATTGAAGCTCAATCACCCCGATCGCGCGGCGCCGTTGTTCGTCGCGATCGTTCGCGACCAGCAGTCGCCGCCGTCGATCCGCAACCGGGCGGCGCAGCTTGCGATCGCGCTCGGGACCGATCCCGCGAGCCTCATCGTTTCCCGAACTTCGACCAGCGGACTTGCCAAATAATGTCGCGTAACCCGATTATCACGTTGCTGGTCACCGCCGCGCTCGTCCCGGCGCTGTCGTCGTGCAGCATCTTCAAGCCGAGCAAGCCGAAAACGCCGACAACCGGTCCGCGCATCGCCGTGCTCGATTCGGAGACCAAGGCCACCGTCGATCCCGAGCTCAAGGACCTCGCCGTCGTCCTGCCGCCGCCGGCGGTCAACGCCGACTGGCCGCAGCCGGGCGGATCACCGGCAAAGTCGATGGGCCAGCTCGCGCTTCCCGATACGCTGTCGCAGGCGTGGGTCGCGCAGATCGGCAAGGGCAGCACCGCCACCCGCCGCCTCAATGCCGCGCCGGTCGTCGCCGGCGGCCGCATCTTCACGATGGACACGAGCGGCGACGTCAGCGCGTTCGATGTCGCGACCGGCCGCAAGCAGTGGTCGGCAACGCTCAGCTACAAGAAGAAGGATAATGCCGCGTTCGGCGGCGGCGTCAGCGTCGCCGACGGCAAGGTCTATGCCACGACCGGCTTCGGCGTCGCCGCCGCGTTCGACGCCAATTCGGGCACCGTCGTCTGGCGCAAGGAACTGACGACGCCGTTCCGCGGCGCGCCGACCGTCGCCGGGGGGCGCGTCTATGCGCTGACGCAGGACAACCAACTGTTCGCGCTGGCAGGCGATACCGGCAACACGCTGTGGACCGTCTCGGGCACGATCGAGGTTTCGGGTACGCTCAGCGGCGGTGCCCCCGCGGTCGCGCTCGACACCGTCGTCGTCGGCTATTCGAGCGGCGAGCTCAACGCGCTGCGCGTCGAGAACGGCCGGACGGTGTGGGCCGACGCGCTTGCCCGGACGGGCCGGACGACCGCGCTCAACGCGCTGACCGACATCGACGCCTCGCCGGTGATCGACAAGGGCCGCGTCTTCGCCATCGGCCACGGCGGGCGCATCGCGGCGCTCGAACTCGCCACCGGCCAGCGCGTCTGGGAGCGCAACTTCGCCGGCGTCAACACGCCGTGGGTCGCGGGTGACTTCATCTACCTCGTCACGCTCGACGGCGAGCTCGTCTGCCTGACGCGCGGCGAGGGCAAGGTCAAATGGGTCCGCCAGCTGCCGCATTACGCCAACCCGGCGAAGAAGACCGGCGCCTATGCGTGGAGCGGTCCGGTCCTCGCGTCCGACCGGTTGCTCGTCGCCGGGTCGAACCGGACCCTGGTGTCGGTGTCGCCGTATACCGGCAAGCTGATCTCGTCGGTCAAGCTAAAGCGCCCGGCGTATCTGCCCCCGATCGTCGCGGGTAGCATGGTCTTCCTGATGACCGACGACGGCAAGCTGACCGCGTACCGCTGATGTCGGCCGGAGCGGCGAAAAGCGAGTATTTCGCCGGGCTCGACCTGCTCCGCTTCGCCGCCGCCGGACTCGTCGTCGCCGATCATTTCGGACTCTACGCCTGGGCCTATCCCTCGGCGACCGGACCGGCGCGCGACGCCGCGTTCGGCTTTCTCGAGCCGATGTCGGCAATTGGCTCGATCGGGGTCGAGATCTTCTTCCTGATCTCGGGCTTCGTCATCGCGGCGAGCGCGGTCGGCAGCACGCCCAACGACTTCGCGCTGCGCCGCGCGATCCGGGTATTCCCCGCGTTGTGGATCAGCGGCCTCGTCGCGGGCGTCGCGATGCTGTCGACCGGTGCCCCGCTGTCGTCGGTCGCCGCCGACTATGCCCGCTATGCCGTGCTATCGCCGGTCGGGCCGTACATCGACGGCGTCGTCTGGACGCTGATTGTCGAGGCGGTGTTCTATGCGCTGATCTATGCGGTGTTGTGGAGCGGGGGGACCGCCACCTTCGGCCGCGTCGCCAAGGTCCTCGGCGTCCTCAGCGCGCTGTACCTCATTGTTCTTGTCGCTGCCGAAACGGCGCCCGGCCCCGCCGCCGCGCACCTCGCCAGCCTCCTCGGCCGCTTCCCGTTCAAGGTCTTCCTCCTCCGCCACGGCGTCCTGTTCGCGGTCGGCATGCTGATCTGGAGCGGCTTCGACCGCGGCTTCACCCGCGCCGGCAACGGCTGGATCGCGGTGCTGCTCGTCTTCTGCTCGCTCGAAATCTGCATCGACCGCCCCGGCTTCGTCGCGAACCTCGTCAGTCTCGCTTTGTGGTGGGCGTCGCTCGGGGTGCTGCTGGTCAGCGTCGCGCGCAGCGGCTGGATCAAGCGCTACCCGCGCCAGGTGCCCATGATCCGTCGCCTCGGGCGACTCAGCTACCCGGTCTACCTTAACCATTATACGCTCGGCCTCGTCGTCGTCCCGGCACTCGCCGCGCTCGGCTGGTCGCGTCCGCTGGTGTTCTTCGCCGCGCTGGCGATCGTGTTGCTCGTCAGCAGCCTGATCATGGCCTACCCCGAACGCTTGCTCCAGACCGCGCTCAAGAACGCCATGCGCGGCTGGCACAACCGCCGCGAGGTCGCCGCGACGACGCCGTGACCGGGTCTCCGCCGATGCGGTGCCGAAACAATTTGCGCCCCACTGCAGTCGCTGGCATGATCGCAAATGTACGGTAATTGTGGCGTCAGCGTGGACCTATCCGGCTGGCGGATTGCCCCCCGGAGCTAATCGGGGGAACCACCATGAACCGTCTTGCCTGCATCGCCGTTGCGTCCGTTCTGCTCGCCGCCGTCGCGCCCGCCACGGCCGCGAGCAAGTTCGACGGGACGTGGAAATTCGACATCGCCAGCCAGCAGGTCTCGACCAAGGCGAGCGTCTATCTCCTGACCGGTGGTAGCTACACCTGCTCGACCTGCGTCCCGGTGTACACCGTCGCCGCCGATGGTGCCTTCCACCCGATCGCGGGCAACCCTTATTACGACGAGGTCGCGGTCGTGGTCGTCGATCCGCGGACGATCGGTTGGAAGTCGCGCAAGGGCGGCAAGCCCATGGTGGAATTCACCCGGGTCGTCGCCGCCGACGACGCGACCCAAACCACGACCTTCACCGACATGACCGCGGTGAACGGCGTCGCGGTGACGGGCAAGTCGACCGACAAGCGCGCCGCCGCCGGTCCCGTCGGATCGCACGCTGCGTCGGGATCGTGGCTCGACACGACTGCGGCAGAGGTTAACGACGCCGCCGTATTGGTAACGTTGCACCTCGACGGCGAGGCGATGACGTTCAAGACCCCGACCGGGGTGTCTTACACGACGACGATCGATGGTCCGCAATCGCCGGTCGTCGGTGACGCCGGCTGGACGACGGTCGCGCTCAAGTGGACCGCGCCCGACACGCTCGTCGAGACCGATTATCGCGACGGCAAGGCGACCGGGGTCTTCACCTACGCGATGGCCGTCGACGGCAGGACGATCCGCGCCGACCAGCAGGACCTGCTTCACGGCACGACCTCGGCGGTGACGCTGATCAAGCAATAGCCGATACTTTCACCGCGGTTCCTATGCGGTGGCCGGGAACGGGGGGCGGTGCTACAGCCCCCCGATGATTGCCCGCCACCCCACCGTCGTCATCATCGGCCGCCCCAACGTCGGCAAGTCGACCCTGTTCAACCGCCTCGTCGGCCGCAAGCTCGCGTTGGTCGACGACACGCCCGGCGTGACCCGCGACCGGCGCGAGGGCGACGCGATGCTGTACGACCTCAAATTCCGCATCGTCGACACCGCGGGCCTCGAGGAAGCCGACGCGCTGAGCCTCGCCGGGCGGATGCGCGCGCAGACTGACGCCGCGCTGGTCGACGGCGACGTCGCGCTGATGGTGTTCGACGCGCGCGCCGGGATCACCCCGCTCGACCGCCATTTCGCGCAATGGCTCCGCGCCCACGACGTGCCGCTGATCCTCGTCGCCAATAAGGCCGAGGGCCGCGCCGGCGAGGTCGGGGTTGCCGAGAGCTACGAGCTCGGCTTCGGCGAGCCGGTCCAGATTTCGGCCGAACACGGCGAAGGCATGGCCGACCTCTACGAGGCGCTGATCCCACACCTCGACCCGCTGATCGCCAAGGGCGAGGAAATCATCGCCGAGGAAACCGAGGAGGAGACCGAGGCGCGGCTGGCGAGCGAGCCGCTCAAGCTGGCGATCGTCGGGCGTCCGAACGCCGGCAAGTCGACGCTGATCAACCGGCTGCTCGGCGAGGACCGCCTCGTCGTCGGCCCCGAGGCGGGGATCACCCGCGACTCGATCGCGATCGACTGGGAATGGGAGCGCAACGGCGTCCTGTGCCCGGTCCGGCTGGTCGACACCGCGGGCCTGCGCCGCCGGTCGAAGGTCACCGACAAGCTCGAACGGATGTCGGCGGTCGACACCAAATTCGCGGTCGACTTCGCCGAGGTCGTCGTCCTGCTCCTCGATGCGACGCTCGGGCTCGAGGCGCAGGACCTGCGGATTGCCGACATGGTGCTAAGCGAAGGCCGCGCGCTCGTCATCGCACTCAACAAATGGGACGCGGCGCACGACCTGTCGTCGCTGTTCCAGGGTGTCCGTAAGGCGCTCGACGACGGGTTGTCGCAGATCAGGAACGTGCCGCTCGTCGCGATCGCCGGGCTGACCGGGCGCAACCTCGACCTGCTGATGAAGGCGGCATTCGACGCACGCGAGGGGTGGAGTCGCCGCGTCTCGACGAGCGCGCTCAACCGCTGGTTCGAGTCCGCACTCGAACGCAACCCGCCGCCCGCCGCCGGGGGCAAGCGGATCAAGCTGCGCTACGCCACCCAGGTCGCGTCGCGTCCGCCGACCTTCGTCATCTTCGGCAATCGGACCGAAGACCTGCCCGCGAGCTATCACCGCTATCTGGTCAATTCACTCCGCGAGGAACTTGGCTTCGACGGCGTGCCGATCCGGCTGAACTTCCGCGGTGGCAAGAACCCGTTCGATGCCTCGCGGCCGGTGGCGGGGGCGAAGACGCGTTGAGGGATTGGGCTGGCGGGGCTGCGTGAGGCTACGCGGAAGGTAGCGGGCCGCCCCCCCCGGCACCTTTGGGAGCGGGGCGGCGATCACTGCCGCGTTCCCGCATCACCGATTTCCTGACGAGAGCAGCTCGATAAGCCGGACTCCGTGCCGTCGACCGGTCACCCCGAGCGGCTGAATCCATCCGCCAAGGCATCGAACACGACGCGATACCGCGTCGTCGTCTTCAGATCCTCGTGCATCACGATCCAGAGCGGCAAAGGCAGCGTAATCTCCGGCAGCACCCTTACCAGCGCAGGATCACGACAAGCGATGGCGGTCTGGCAGAAGCCGATGCCGAAACCCGCCCGGATCATGCCGAGTTGCGCCAGATTGCTGTCGGCCCTGAAGGCAAAGCCGGCGCGGTCGAGCGTCGGCAGCGTCGCGGCCATCGCGCGCAGGGCTCGCGTGTCGGTGTCGTAGCCGATCAGCGTATACGCCGGCAACTCGCCGACCGAGGCAGGCGTGCCCGCCGCCGCGAGATAGTCGCTGTGCGCGTGGAAGCCGAGATCGATCGACGGCAGGCGGCGCGCGAGCAAGGCACCTTGCGTCGGCTCGGTCATGCGGATCGCAATGTCCGCCTCGCGCGCGAGCAGGTCGCTGACCCGGTCGGTCAGCGCCAGCTCGATCACCAGCGCCGGATGCGCCCGGCGCAGGCGGGTCAGGACCGGCGGCAGATGCTCGACCCCCACGACGTCGCTCGTGCTGATCCGGACGATGCCGCTAACCTCCCCCGCCGTGCCGCTCGCCGTCCGGAGCAGCGCGGCCGCAGCCGTCGCCATGACCTGCGCCTGAGCGTGGAGCGAGAAAGCGAGGTCGGTCGGTTCGAGCCCGCGCTGCGAGCGAATGAAAAGGTCGACGCCGAGCGCAGCCTCCAGCGCATCGATGTGCCGTCCAACGGTCGGCTGGGTCAGCCCGAGCACGCGCGCCGCAGCCGACAACGACCCCTCGTCGAGTACCGACAATAGCGTACGGTACAAAGCCCAGTCAGGATCGGTGCTCATCTATTTCCGTATAGCCGAACAACGATCCTCGGCAATTTTCATTGTCATGGCGTCCGCTCATTATCCTCGCATCAGCAACGAAGGTTACGGCAATGACCCAGCAGATCACGATTTTCGGATACGGCGCGACCGGGCGTCCGATTGCCGAACTGCTCGCTGCGCGCGGGGACGCAGTGCGGGTCGCGACGCGAAACCGGCCGGCAAACCTTCCGGCCGGGGTCGAGCACATGGTTTGCGACGTCCTCGATCGTGCGGACGTGCTTCGGGCGCTCGCGGGATCGGCGCAGGCGGTGCTGGCGGTCGGCTTTGCTTACGACTCGCGGCTGTGGCGGACGGTGTGGCCGACGACGATGACCAACATGATCGAAGGCTGCGCCGAGACGGGTGCACGGCTGGTGTTGATCGACAATCTTTATCAGCTCGGGCCGCAGACCGCTCCGCGTACCGAGGACATGCCGCTGGGCACGACGGGCGAAAAGCCCGTGATCCTCGCCGAGGTGACGCGCATCTGGCAGGCCGCGCGAGGCCGCGTGAAGGTCGCGGCGCTGCGCTGCTCCGACTTTTACGGTCCCGGTGTCGCGGTGTCGCATCTGGGTGTCAGCGCGTTCGGCGAGCTGGCGAATGGGCGGCCGGCGCAACTGCTGGTCCCCGCCGATACGCCGCATGATTTCGCCTATGTGCCTGACATCGCCCGCGCGATGGTCATGCTCCTCGATGCCGACGACGCGGATTTCGGCCAGGCGTGGAACATGCCGTGCGCGCCAACGCGCAGCCCGCGGGCGCTGCTGGCGATGGGGGCGGTCGCGCTCGGCAAGCCGCTGAAGCTGTGGGCGATACCGTTCGCGTTGCTGCGGCCGATCGGACTCTTTTATCGCTTCGCGCGCGAGGTGGTCGACGTCGGCTTTACCTGGGATCGCCCGTACGTCGTCGACGGCGGCAAATTCGCCCGCCGCTTCGGGTTCGTGCCGACACCGTTCGAGACCGGGGTGCCAGCGACCGTCCGCGCGTTTGCGGAGGGCCGCTGATGCGGAACGAGACCGGTAACGGCTGGCCTGAACGGTTGGTTGAACTCGCGAGCCTATCGGCACCGGGTGAATGTGCGAGCTTGGGGACAACCGGACATCGCGTTGTCCTCGGCGCGCAAACGCGATACGCCGCTGCGTCACCGTCGCCGGTGAGCACCAGCTACCCGAAGCGAGCCCTCCAACATGACCACCCGCACCCTTTACGGCTATTGGCGTTCGTCGGCGTCGTACCGCGTCCGGATCGCGCTCGCGATCAAGGGGCTCGCGTACGATCAGGTCGCGATCAACCTGGCGAAGGGGGCGCAGTCGGGGATCGGGTTCAAGCTGCTCAATCCGCAGGGCTTTGTGCCGTATCTGATCGACGGCGACACCGGGCTCAACCAGAGCCTCGCGATCATCGAATATCTCGACGAGGTCTATCCCGAGCCGCCGCTGTTGCCGGGCGACCCGATCGGCCGCGCCCGCGTCCGTGGTGTCGCGCAGCAGATCGCTTGCGACATTCATCCGGTCAACAATCTCCGCGTGCTCAACTATTTGCGCGGACCGCTCGCCCAGCCGCAGGAGGCGGTCGACACGTGGTACCGGCACTGGATCGAGGTCGGCTTCGAGGCGCTCGAGGAGATCGCCGAGGTTGCGACCGGCGAATATCTGTTCGGCGATACCGTGACGCTCGCCGACATCTGCCTCGTCCCGCAGATGTGGAACGCGCGGCGGCTTCAGGCCGATATTGCGCGCTTCCCAAAGCTGTCGGCGATCGATGTCCGGCTCAACGGGCTGCCCGCCGTTGCGGCGGCACGTCCCGAACGTCAGCCCGACGCGGTGAAATAGTCGCTGCAAACGCTGGCAGCACACGCCGGTGCAGTTCGCGATGCGCGTCGGCGGGAGCACGGTGTCGCGACGGCGTGCGGTCGATGTGCGGGCTGTGTGCGGTTGACCCGTGCCGCGTCGCCGCCTAGCCCCAAACGATGAATTTCCAGTCCGACAACGCCGCCTCGGTGTGCCCCGAAGTCCTCGCCGCCGTCGTCGAGGCCAATGTCTCGACCACAGGGGCGTATGACGCCGACCCGTGGACAGAACGCCTCGACGCGGTATATTCCGACGTCTTTGCAACGGCTTGCACCGTATTGCCGGTGTCGACGGGAACCGCCGCGAACGCCCTTGCGCTCGCTGCGATGGTTCCGCCGTACGGCGCGGTCGCCTGCCATGCGGAGGCACATATCCACGTCGACGAATGCGGCGCCCCCGAGTTTTTCACGGGAGGGGCAAAACTGCTGACTTGTCAGGGACTTGACGGAAAACTCAGCCCGGAATCGGTCGCCACGAGCCTCGCCGCGCACCGCGGAGGAGTCCATCAAGTCCAGATCGGTGCGCTATCCATCACCCAAGCCACCGAATGCGGCACAATCTACACCCCCGACGAAGTCGCTGCGCTCTCGGACTACGCCAAATCGCGCGGCTGGAAAGTCCACATGGACGGCGCGCGCTTTGCCAACTCACTGGTTTCATTGGGCTGCCGTCCCGCCGACATCACCAGCAATGCCGGCGTCGACATCCTCAGCCTCGGCGTGATCAAGAACGGCGGCATGACCGCCGAGGCGATGATCATCTTCGATCCGACGCTGGTCGAGGCGATACGCTTTCGCCGCAAACGCGCCGGCCAGATGCCGAGCAAGGGCCGCTTCAACGCCGCGCAACTCCTTGCTTATGTTGAGACAAATGCGTGGCTGCGAAACGCCGCGCGCGCCAACGCCGGCGCCGCCCGCCTCGCCGCTGCCTTTGGCGACCGGATCGCCTATCCGGTCGAGGCGAACGAAGTTTTCGCCAATCTCGGCCCCGGCGGCGCGGACAGACTGCGCAATGCCGGCTTCACCTTCTACGACTGGGGCGATCCCGCCGACCACATCTCCCGCTTCGTCGTCGCCTGGGACACGCCCGACGGCAACGTCGAGGCCCTCGCGGCGGCGGTGGCCCGGCTCGCCTAACCCGTTGATCGCTCGGTACCTTTCCGCAATCTCGGCGAGAATTTCGGCGTTCGAGTTCGCCCTCGTCTCGCTGATCTGGGGCTCGACCTGGCTGGTCATCAAGGGGCAGCTCGGCGTCGTCCCGGCACCATGGTCGGTCGCCTACCGCTTCACCCTCGCCTGTACGCTGATGGCGGTGTTCACCATTGCTACCGGGCGCTGGGTGCGGATGACCCGCCGCGGCCACGCCTTCGCCGCGATCGCCGGCACCGCGCAGTTCGCGCTGAACTTCAACCTCGTCTACGCCTCCGAACGCCATGTGACTTCGGGGTTGATCGCCTTAGTCTTCGCGCTGCTCGTTGTGCCCAATGCGCTGCTGTCGCGCATCGTCCTCAAGACGCCGATATCGTTGAGGTTTCTGATTGGGTCCGCCATCGGCATCATCGGCCTTGGGCTTGTTGTCGCCGATGATCGGCACGACCCGGCTGAGTGGAGCACGACGCTCGACGGGCTGCTTCTGGCGGGCGGCGCGGTGCTCTGCGCCTCGACTGCGAACGTCATGCAGGCGGGCGGCTTCGCCAGATCGCTCGCGCCGTTCCCGACGCTGACGTGGATGATGTTCTACGGTGCGCTGGGCGACATCGCCTTTGCCGCGGCAACATCTGGACCGCCGGTTCTCGATTTTCGAGCCGAATATGCCATCGGCCTGATTTATCTCGCTTTTGCGGCGTCAGCGGTTGCCTTCACGGTCTATTATCGCCTGATCCGCCGCATCGGTCCCGGCCCCGCCGCGTACAGCAGCGTCATCGTGCCGATCGTGGCAATGACGCTTTCGACCATCTTCGAGGGCTATCGCTGGAGCGTCATAAGCGCCGCCGGCGCCGCGTTGGCGTTGATTGGCTTGGTCGTGGCGTTGGCCAGTCGGCGGAAGAAATTACCGGTCCCGGCCGCGACCCGCTAAAGGCAAGCGCGCAGTCCGCTGCGAAAATCTGGGAATGTCAGCCTGATCCCAAGCTCGCGGGTCATCTTGCCCGCCGCGACCTGACGTGATTCGGCGTAAAATCCGCGGGCCATCGGTGACATCCGTGCCTCTCCCAGCGATTCGAGCGGGGGATAAGTCATTCCGAGCAGATTGCAGGCATATTCGATGACGGCAGCGCTCGTGGCCGGCTCCTCGTCGGCGATGTTGAATACACCAGGAGCGCCGCGATCGAATGACGCCTCAACGCTTCGTACGATGTCATCCACGTGGATGCGGCTGAAGCGGTGCGACGGCGCATCGATCCGCTGCGCTGCGCCAGCGCGCACCCGATCGATCACCGACCGTCCGGGCCCATAGATTCCGGGCAGGCGAAAGACTCGAACGTCGTCGCGGAGCTGTTGCCACGCGAGATCGGCGGCCATGCGCGCACTCCTCCGGCCGAAACCGACCGGGCTGGCTTCGTCGACCCACGCCCCGCCAGCATCCCCATAGACACCGGTTGACGACAGGTACCCGACCCAGTTTGCGGGGGCAGCCGCAAGACGTGCGCCGTAGCGGGTCAGGACGGGGTCGTGATCATCGACCGGTGGGACGGACGAGAGGATATGCGTTGCGGTGTCGATAGCGGCGGCGACGTCGTCGCTGTCGAAGGCAATCGCGTCGCCGTCGCCCTGCCGGCGTGTTGCGGTGACTCGCCAGCCAATGTCGACGAGGCGCCGGGCCAATAGCGTCGTCGTGTAGCCAAGTCCGAGGATGAGCATGTGCATCGCTGAAGCTTATGGCGCGATGCCACGCTTAACAAATCGGCTGTCGAGGCTTACCTCGATAGGACGCCCTGAGGAATTCATATGCTTGATGCCCCGATTGCTCCGCCGACGATCAGGCTTGCCGACTATAAAGTACCGGATTGGCTTGTTCCGAGCATCGCACTGCGCTTTGAGTTGGATGCAGTCAGGACACGCGTGCATGCGCGGCTGACGGTCGGCCGGAACGGGGCGCATGCGCGACCGCTGGTGCTCGATGGCGAGGACCTGACGCTCATATCGGTCATGGTCGACGGGGTTGCGCGGGACGCAGTCGTCGCAGACGGCAACCTTGTTCTGACGATCGATGGCGACAGCGCGGTTGTCGAGACCGTCGTCGAGATCGAGCCGGCAAAAAACACTGTGTTGATGGGGCTTTACGCCAGCGGCGGCAAGCTCTGCACTCAGTGCGAGGCCGAAGGCTTTCGCCGGATTACCTTTTTCCCCGACCGTCCCGACGTGCTGTCGAAATATAGTGTCCGGCTCGAGGCGGATGCCGCGCTCTATCCGATTCTGTTGTCGAACGGTGATCGCGGCCCGACAGGTGCATTGCCGGACGGGCGGCATTTCGCCGAGTGGAACGATCCGTGGCCCAAGCCGGCGTATCTCTTCGCGATCGTCGCAGGCGATTTAGGTGCGCTGCGCGATCGCTTTGTCACCGCATCGGGCCGTGATGTCGCGCTGGCAATTTGGACCGACGCCGCCGACCTGCCGCGCTGTACGCATGCGATGGCTGCTCTCAAGGCCTCGTTCCGTTGGGACGAGGTCAACTATGGGCGCGAATATGATCTCGACGAATTCAACATCGTCGCGGTGTCCGATTTCAACGCTGGGGCGATGGAGAATAAGGGCCTTAACATCTTCAATTCGAAGTATATTCTCGCCGATCAGGAGACTGCGACCGACGACGATTTCGACGCCGTCGCGGCGGTCGTCGCGCACGAGTATTTCCACAATTGGACCGGAAACCGCATCACCTGCCGCGACTGGTTCCAACTGTCGCTGAAGGAGGGGCTGACGGTGTTCCGCGATCAGCAGTTCTCCGGTGACCAGGGCTCGCGCGCAGTTAACCGCATTGACGATGTGCGGATGCTCCGCGGGGCGCAATTTCCCGAGGATGCGGGTCCGATGGCACACCCGATCCGGCCGAATGCGTATATCGAAATCGGAAATTTCTACACGTCGACAGTTTACAACAAGGGTGCCGAAGTGATTCGGATGCTCGCTACCATGTTGGGGGAAAAGGCCTTTCGCGCCGGGACCGACCTCTACTTCGACCGCTTCGACGGGCAGGCGGTGACGACCGACGACTGGCTGTCGGCGATGGCTGAGGCGTCGGGGCGTGACCTTGGGTCGTTCAAGGAATGGTATAACCAAGCGGGTACGCCGCGTATCAGCGCCGAATTGGCTTATGACGCGGATGCCAAGGCGGCGACGCTGCGCTTGACGCAGGCGGTGCCGACGACCCCGGGGCAGCCGGTCAAGGTACCGATGGCGATGCCGTTCCGCGTTGCGCTCTTCGGCCGGGACAGTGGCGAGCGGCTTGGCGACGAGCGCGTTGTCACCGTCGACGGCGAAGCAAGCGTGCGATTCGAAGGCGTTAGCGAAGCGCCGGTGATGTCGCTCAACCGTGGCTTCTCGGCCCCGGTGATCGTCGATACGATGCAGTCGCGGAGTGATCTCGCCTTTCTCGCGGCACATGACGACGATCCATTTGCGCGGTGGGAGGCGACGCAGCGGCTCGCGCTCGATGTTCTTTCGGGGGATGGCCCGGCGGACGACCTGGTGGCGACGGTTGCGGCGACACTCGACGCCGGGCTTGATCCGGAGTTCACCGCCGAGGCGATATTGTTGCCGACCGAAAGTGTGATCGGCGACCATGCGGCGATCGTCGACGTCGATGCGATCCATCGGCGGCGCAAGGCTGCCCGGTCGGCGATCTCATTGACGCTCAACGATAAACTATGGTCGATCTATCGCTCGAACGGGGCCAATCGCTATGAATTGACCCCTGAGGCGAAGGGGCGGCGCGCGCTGAAGAATGCCGCGCTTGGTTACTTGATGGTCGGGGATGCGGCGGAGGCGGTAGCGGCGTGCTGGGCACAGTTCAACGATGCCGACAACATGACCGACCGGATGGCGGCATTGGCCTTTTTGGCTAATTCGTCGGCGCCCGAGCGTGACAAGGCACTTGCGGCTTTCTACGAGCGCTACCGGAGCGATCCGCTGGTGATCGACAAGTGGTTTTCGGTGCAGGCAATGTCGAGCCGTCCCGATACGCTCGACCGGGTGATCGAGCTGCGCGCCCATCCCGACTTCAATGCGAACAATCCCAACCGCTTACGGTCGTTGATCGGTGCCTTCGGGGTCAATCAGGTCCGCTTCCATGCGGTCGATGGCGCTGGCTATCGTTTCCTCGGTGACGAGATCCTCGCGGTCGGCAAGACCAATCCGGGTGCGGCGGCGCGGTTGAGTGTCCCGCTGGGCCGATGGAAGCGCTTCGATCCGGTTCGTTCGGCGCTGATGCGGGCTGAACTCGAGCGGATCATGGCGACGCCCGATCTTTCGAAGGACGTCTTCGAGATGGTCAGCAAGAGCCTCGCGGGTTAAATTTATACCCCACCTAGGTCGGTGTTTCTCGTGCGCACACGGCCCGCACACGGATGAACGTCTGAGCATTTGCGATGCACCCGCGCGAGCACTTGCCGCGCGGGTAAGACCGGTTGGACGTGCCTAGCGGCTAACGCGCGACCCAGTCGGCGACCTGCGCGGCGACCGCATTCGCGGCGGTGTTAAGCGCGATCGCGACGTCGGCAGGATTCTGCGTCGCGACCGGCTGGACCGCATCGAAGCGCCTGAGCGCAAACGGCGTCTTGGCCGACGCACTCAGTGTCGCGTCATAGCGGACGCGGACGACGGGGGTGCTGGGGTTGCGGACGTCGAGGCCGAACTCGAACAATGTCCCCGATAGCGTCCGCCCCGGCGCGAGTGTCGCCTGATGCGGGTCGATCACCGCGACGCCACGCGATGCGATTGTGTCGGCGAGCACGTGCTGGAACTCGCGATTGGGCTGCTCTGCCCATGTCGCGCCAGTCAGATACGCAACCTCGGTGTCGGACGTCGCCACCGGCACGCGGAGCGTCTGCAGCGTGCCCGGCACCGTCGGCGTCTGCACCAGCAGCGTCGTCGCGCGGTCGCTCGTCGTCGCGCCGGCGACTGGCGTGGCGGTCGCGCGGAGCGACATCAGCGCGACCGGCGCCTTGGCGTTGCCGCCGATCTGAACGAGCGGACCACAGGCGGCGAGGCTGCCCAGCGCGATGACGGCGGCGGCGAATGAAATCTGGCGCATCATCACTTCTTGCCCTTCTTCGGCGGCACATAGCCCGGCGCGGCATATTCGGGGAGCTTCCGCCCGCCAAGCAAGGCACCCGCGGGGTCCTCGTCGAGCTTGGCCGCGATCGCGCCAAGCTGCGCGGTGGCGTCGCGGGCCTCGCGAATCAGCTGCGCGGTCTCGGGCAAAGTCTGGTTCGTCAACGTGTCGACCCCAGGCTGGGCACTGGCAACGAGGCCATCGAGCTTCTGCAGCGTGGCATTGGCATGGCCCGCGGTCTCGCGCAGGTCGTGCACCAGCGGCCCGGCGTCGGTCGTCAGGATGGTGTCGGCATGACCGGTCAACTTGGTCAGTGCCGCCGCCGCATCGGTCGCCTGCTTGAGCGTCGCGCGTGTCTCGACGATCGTCGCGGCGATCTCGGGCCCGCGATCGGCGAGGCTGCCGGTCAACCGGTCGGTGTTCGCGAGGATATTGCCGAGCGACTTGCGGTTCGCCGGGTTGAGCAATTCGTTGAGCGACGCGGTCAGTGCCGAGACATTGTTGAGCAGCTCTGGCGCGCTTGCGAGCAACTGGCCCAGCGCTCCGGCGCGTGGCGGGATCACCGGTCGGCCGAACGGCCCGATCTCGGTGATCGGGGGTGCGCCAGCCATCGCGCCGGTCAACTGGATCTGGCTGACGCCGGTGAAGCCGACGCCTTCGATCGCGGCGGTCGTCCCCTGAAGGATCGGCACGTCGGTGCCTACCTCGATCCGCACGCGGACCGCGTCGGGGGTCTTCGGCAGCAGGGCGATTTCCTTGATCTGGCCGACCGGAACGCCCTTGAACTGAACCGGCGAGCCGATCGCGATGCCGCTGATCGACTGGCGGAAAAAGATGTCGAACTGGCGTTTGTCGGTCCCCGAGAATTTCGCGAGGTACAGGACGAAAACGAATAGCGCGACCGTCAGCGCGATGACGACTCCGCCGACAAGGGCATAGTTGCTCCGGGTTTCCACGTCAGTCCTCGTCCTCTGTCGCCCCGGTGCGTCTCGTGTCGGCGGCTTCCGCCCCCAGCTTTCCCTCACCGGCCTCGAGCGCGCGCGCCGCGTCGCGGTCGGCCTCGGTCGCCTTGTGCGGACCAGCGTCGGTTGCTGCTGCCGCTCGTCCGCGCGGACCCGAGAAATATTCACGGACCCACGGATGGTCAAACTCCAATAGTTCCGGAATCGTTCCGACCTTGAGCATGACACCGTCGCCGAGCACCGCGACGCGGTCGCAGATCGCATACAGCGTATCGAGGTCGTGGGTGATGAGAAACACCGTCAGCCCGAGCGTATCGCGCATGCCCTTGATCAACTCGTCGAACGCTGCCGCTCCGATCGGGTCGAGCCCGGCGGTCGGTTCATCGAGAAACAGGAGATCGGGATCGAGCGCGAGGGCGCGAGCGAGGCCGGCACGCTTGCGCATGCCGCCTGACAGTTCCGACGGAAATTTCGGCCCGGCGAGTTCGGGCAGGCCGACCATCGCGATCTTATAGCTGGCGATTTCGTCCATCAGGCCTTGGTCGAGCTTGAAGAACTCGCGCATCGGCGCCTCGATATTCTCGGCGACGGTGAGCGACGAGAATAATGCGCCGCCCTGGAACAGCACGCCCCATCGGCGGCGCAAGTCCTTGGCGGCTTCGGGATCGAGGGTGGCGACCTCCTCGCCAAGGACGGTAATCTCGCCCGCGTCGGACTGCTGGAGGCCGATGATCGAGCGCATCAGCACCGACTTGCCGGTTCCGGAGCCGCCGACGACGCCGAGGATCTCGCCGCGGCGGACCTCGAGGTTGACGTCCTTGTGGACGACCTGATCGCCGAAGCTGTTCTGCAGGTGCGACACGCGGATGACGACGTCGTCGTCCTTGTCCTTGCCGGGGGCTGGCTTGGCGGGTGCGGGCGCTGCGGCGGCCATCAAACGTACCCCAGCGCGGTGAAGAAAACGGCGAAGAACGCGTCGAGGACGATGACGAGGAAAATCGACTGGACCACCGATTGCGTCGTCCGTGCGCCGACCGACTCGGCGTTGCCGGTGACCTGCATGCCTTGGAAGCACCCGGTGACGGCGATGATGAAGCCGAAGATCGGCGCCTTGATCATCCCGATGACGAGGTCGGATAGCGGCGTCACTTCCTGGATGCGCTGAACGAAGCTCGCCGGCGAGATGTTGAGCGAAACCCAGCAGAACAGGCCGCCGCCGATGATCGCCATGATTGCACCGAAGAATGAGAGCAACGTCAGCATGATGACCATTGCGATGACGCGCGGCAAGACGAGCACCTCGGTCGGCGACATGCCGATCGAGCTCATCGCGTCGACCTCCTCGTTCAGCTTCATCGAGCCGATCTGCGCGGCGAAGGCCGAGCCCGAGCGTCCGGCGACCATGATCGCGGTGAGCAGGATGCCGAGTTCGCGAATGACCGAGCGCCCGATCAGATTGACGACGAAGATCTCGGCACCGAACTGCTGGAGCTGGACCGCGCCCTGCTGCGCGAGGACGATGCCGACAAGGAACGACAGCAGCCCGACGATGCCGAGCGCGTTGGCGCCGACAACCTCCATCTGGTGGATCACCGCGTTCCACCGCAGCGGGCGGCGCTCGAAGATCGTCTGGAACAGTGCGACGAGAGTCTGGCCGAGAAAGGCGAGGAATTCGCCCAGCGTGTGCGCGGCATGGACGACCGACCCGCCAATCATCTCAAGCCGCTCGATTGCGCGGTTGCCGTGGGGCGGGCGGCGCGTCGCGGGCTTATCGTTCGCGGCGACCTGGTCGATCAACCGCTTGGCATCGTCGGAGGCGTGATCGAGCGTCGCCGATTTCCCGGCTTTCTCCCAGTCACGAAGCAATTTGTGGACGATCCACGCGCCGGTGGTGTCGATTCGGTCGACGCCGCCAAGGTCGATCTTCAAATCACGGTCGGGCTCGATCGCCGCCATTTCGGGCGCAACGCTACCGATCGACGCGACCGTCAAGGCACCGCTGAGGTGGAGCGTGCGTGCTCCCTCTCCGGCGTCGTCGAGCGTCATGGTGGCGTCGGTCATCGCATCCGAGTGTTGGGGGATCGATACGGTCCCGGCAAGAGGCAAACGCTGATGGAGCGGTTCGGTTGCGTCATGACCCGGGGTTGGGCATGGGCCAACGATGACCCGCGTGATCTATGACATGGACAAGACGATCACCCGGGCACCGACCTACACGCGGTGGCTGGTGTATTGGGCGTCGCGTGAAGCGCCGTGGCGACTCGGGTTGTTGCCGCTCGCGGGGGTTGCCGGGATCGGGTTTCGGCTGCGGCTGATGTCGCGCGGGCGGCTCAAGGAGATCGCGCAATTCCTGTTGATGGGCGACGCGGCACCGCGTGACCGCGTCGACGTGCGGGCCGCCGGATTCGCCGCGATTGTCGTTGCGGGCGGGCTCATGCCGGGCGCGGTGGCGCAGCTCGCCGCCGACCGTGCCGATGGCCACGAGATCGTCATCGCCACGGCGAGCTACGCGTTTTACGCGCGGGCGATCGCGGCGGCGCTCGGGATCGAGCGCGTCGTTGCGACCGGGTCGGTTTGGGACGGTGACCTTCTCCGGGCGCGACTCGCGGGGGACAATTGCTACGGTTCGGCGAAGGCGGTTATGGTCGCGACGGCGTTTTCCGGCGAGCGCTTCGTCCGCGCTTATTCGGACCATGTCTCCGACGCGGCGCTGTTCGCGCTGGCGGACGAACCGGTCGCGGTCAGCCCGTCGCCCGCGCTACGGCGGCTGGCGACGGTCCGGGGGTGGCGCGTCGTCGACTGGCGCTGATGCGAAAGGGCGGAGCCGAGGCCCCGCCCTTTGCTTATGCAGCGGCGGTGGTGTTCCGCCGGCGACGCTGCATCGCTCCGATCAGGCCGAAGCCGCCGATCATCATCGCCCATGTCGCGGGTTCGGGAACCTGCGTCGTGATGTGGCTCGTGATGAAGTCGTAATAGCTCGACACGCGGGTATCGACACCGATTTCGCCAAAGCTCGAATTGGTGCACGACGTCGCGCTGTGCGACGGGTCGAGGAAGCCCGCCCCGCATGCGCTCGCGCTGCCATAAAGAAATGCCGAGCTGAGGCCGAACGACGTCACGCCGACGATCTTGCCGTCCTCGAAGTGCGGCGCGCCCGAATCGCCCTCGGTCGCCATCGTGTCGTGATAGAGGCCGTCAGCCGAGACATAGCCGAGGCCGGGCAGGCCGAGCGCGCCGAAGACATCGTTCGCTGCCAGCCCGGAATCGAAGTCGTACGCGAGCTCGCTGCCCTTGAGTGCGCCGAGCGCATCGGTCGGCCCGGTGCTGCCGAAGCCGGCGGCGGCGAGGATCTGGTCGAACGTCGCCTCGTACTGATTGTAGCCAATCCGCTTGAGACCATCGTTGGTCGTCACGTTCGTCCCCGTCGCGCCGATGCCGGTGTTGCCGAGTCCGACCATCATCTCGACCCCGAGGTTGCTTTCGACCGAGCCGTGGTCGAGCGCATAGATCGTCGTGCCGTCCGGAACATTCGCCCCGAGCTTGATCACCGCGATATCGGCGCCGCCCGAGGCGCTGCCGCTGTAGATCGAGGGAACATAAAAAGCGGTCGCGTTGATCGTCACGCCGAGCGGCGTCGTCAGGTCGGGCAGGACGACACGCAGGTGAGCCACGCCCGAGCCGTCGATGTTGAGGCAGTGTGCGGCGGTCAGGATCGTGCTGCGGCCGATCACGGTCCCGGTGCACGCCCCGGCATTGCCGGCGTTGGTCTGGACCTGGACGCCGACGACCCCGCTATACTGGCCCTTGGCGACGACCGAGTTCGCGAGGTCGGTCGCAGTTTGCGCGCTCAACGCGAAAGCAGGCTGAGCCGCCGCGAGAAGTGCCGCCGTGCCAAGATATGCCAAAGTCCGCATCGTGCCACCCCGTGCTGCCAAGAAGATCGTTAACGATCCGCTACATTGGGCAACAACGGGATAGCAAGCGAAGAAGCCGTGACAGATACGCGGGTTAGGCGGCGAGCTTGCGCAGGACGTACGGCAGGATGCCGCCTGCGTAGAAATACTCGAGCTCCTGCTCGGTATCGATCCGGCACTTGGTGTCGAAGGTGCCGGTGGTACCGTCGCCGCGGGTGAACGCGACCGTCACGACCTGGCGCGGGCGCAGCGACGCCATGCCGGTGATGTCGAAGGTTTCGTCGCCGGTCAGCCCGAGCGTCTTGCGGTCGACGCCATCGGCGAACTGGAGCGGAACGACGCCCATGCCGACGAGGTTCGAGCGGTGGATGCGCTCGAAGCTTTCGGCGATCACCGCGCGGACGCCGAGCAACGTCGTGCCCTTCGCCGCCCAGTCGCGCGACGACCCGGTGCCATATTCCTTGCCGGCGATGATGACGAGCGGCGTACCGGCTGCGCGGTATTTCTCGGCCGCGTCGAAGATGTCGAGCTGTGCGCCGTGACCGTTATTATCGCCGCCTTCGCCGAGCATCCGGGTGATGCCGCCCTCGACGCCAGGGACCATCTCGTTCTTGATGCGGATGTTGGCGAAGGTACCGCGCATCATGACTTCGTGGTTGCCGCGGCGCGCGCCGTAGCTGTTGAACTCGGCGCGGCTGACCTGACGGTCGTTCAGATAGCGACCGGCGGGCGAGGCTTCCTTGATGTTGCCGGCGGGCGAGATGTGGTCGGTGGTGACCGAGTCGGCGAAAATCGCGAGCGGGCGCGCCGCGACGATGTCATCGACCGCGTTCGGCGTCATCGTCATGCCTTCGAAGTACGGCGGGTTGGCGACATAGGTCGACGCCGGGTTCCACTTGTAGGTGGCGCCGCCCTCGATCTTGATCGCCTGCCAGCGCTCGTCGCCAGCGAAGACGTCCGAATATCGCGCGCGGAACATGTCGGCGGTGACGTTCGACATCACCATGTCGCTGACTTCCTGGTTGGTCGGCCAGATGTCCTTGAGGAAGACGTTGGTGCCGTCGGGGGTCTGGCCGATCGGGTCGGTGACCATGTCGTTGCGCATCGTCCCCATCAGCGCATAGGCGACGACGAGCGGCGGCGAGGCGAGATAATTGGCGCGGACGTCGGGCGAGACGCGTCCCTCGAAGTTGCGGTTACCCGACAGGACGCTGCACGCGACGAGGTCGCCGCTGCTGATCGCGTCGCTGATCGGCTCAGGGAGCGGGCCCGAGTTGCCGATGCACGTCGTGCAGCCGTAGCCGACGAGGTTGAAGCCGAGATAGTCGAGGTCGTCCTGGAGCTTCGACGCGGCGAAATAGTCGGTGACGACCTTCGACCCCGGCGCGAGGCTGGTCTTGACCCACGGCTTCGACATCAGGCCGAGCGCGCGCGCCTTGCGCGCAACGAGCCCGGCGGCGACGAGGACGTTGGGGTTCGACGTGTTGGTGCAGCTGGTGATCGCGGCGATGACGACGTCGCCGTGGCCGAGCTGGTATTCTGCCCCCGAAACGTCGACGCGCTTGTGGCTCTCGTCACCCGACTTCTTGTAGCCGCTGGCGAGTTCGGTCTCGAACGCCTCGTCGGCCTGGCCGAGAAGCACGCGGTCCTGCGGGCGGCGCGGACCGGCGAGCGACGGCTGGACGCTGCCGAGGTCGAGGTGGAGCGTATCGGTGAACACGGGGTCGGGGGCGGTCAGGTCGCGCCACATCCCCTGCGCCCGGCAGTACGCCTCGACGAGCTCGATCTGGTGCGGGTCGCGGCCCGACAGCTTGAGATAGTTGAGCGTCGCCTGGTCGACCGGGAAGAAGCCGCATGTGGCGCCGTATTCGGGGGCCATGTTGGCGATCGTCGCGCGGTCGGCAAGCGTCAGCGCGTCGAGGCCGGGGCCGTAGAATTCGACGAAGCGCCCGACGACGCCCTTGGCGCGGAGCATCTGGGTGACGGTCAGGACGAGGTCGGTCGCGGTGATGCCCTCGCTCATCGTGCCTTCCATCTTAAAGCCGACGACCTCGGGGATCAGCATGCTGACCGGCTGGCCGAGCATCGCCGCCTCGGCTTCGATTCCGCCGACGCCCCAGCCGAGCACACCGAGGCCGTTGACCATTGTCGTGTGGCTGTCGGTGCCGACGAGCGTGTCAGGATAGGCAACCATCGAGCCGTCGGCGGCTTCGCTCGTCCAGACGGTCTTCGCGAGATATTCGAGATTGACCTGGTGGCAGATGCCGGTGCCCGGCGGGACGACGCGGAAGCCCTTGAGCGCCGACGACCCCCAGCGGAGGAACTCGTAGCGTTCGATGTTGCGCTTGTACTCGAGGTCCATATTGTCCTCGAACGCCGCCGGGGTGCCGAATTCGTCGACCATCACCGAGTGGTCGATAACGAGGTCGACCGGGACCTGCGGGTTGATCTTCGCCGGGTCGCCGCCGAGCTTGGTCATGGCGTCGCGCATCGCCGCGAGGTCGACGACGCACGGCACGCCGGTGAAGTCCTGCATCAGCACGCGCGCCGGACGATAGGCGATCTCGCGGTCGGACCGGCGGTCGTGCGCCCATTGTACCATCGCGGCGAGGTCGTCGTGGGTAACGGTGAC
The DNA here is from genome assembly GCF_018982885.2 of Polymorphobacter megasporae. NCBI lineage: Bacteria > Pseudomonadati > Pseudomonadota > Alphaproteobacteria > Sphingomonadales > Sphingosinicellaceae > Glacieibacterium > Glacieibacterium megasporae. The sequence goes on from NZ_CP081848.1 coordinate 1,903,976, forward strand.
GCCGTCCTCGAAACGCAGCAGATTTTCGAACAGCACTTTCATCGAAAAGGGCAGGCGGCTGATGTCACCCAAGGCCTCGGCGGCGGCGGGGAGGCTATAGTAAGAGTAGTCCTTTCCCTCGACCGTCAACGTCCGGCGGGTCTTCAGGCTATCCTGTCCAACGGCGGTCACGGGCGTCTCTCCTGAAATCACGATGTTGCGCTGCGTCGTAGCGTAGTTGACGCGCATGGCAACGTCCGCGGGCTAATCTCGCCGCTGACCGGGCTTGCCGCTATCACGCGCGCGCGCTTTCGGCTACGACCCGCGCATCATCCCCGGAGACCCGATCGATGCCGAACCAAGCCGTCGAGCGCAAGGCACAGAGCAAGCTGGCGCGGCAGGCGGCACGCGCCGATCTGCTGCCGTTCCTGCGCGCGTGGATCGCCGCGCCGCTGCGGGTTGCGGCGATCGCGCCATCGGGTCCGGCGCTCGCGCGGGCGATCACCGCCGAGATCAGCGCCGCATCGATGCCAGTGATCGAGTTCGGTCCCGGCACGGGGGTTTTCACCCAGGCGATCCTCGATGCGGGGGTGACCGCCGACCAGCTCATCATGATCGAGGCGGGGGCCGACTTCGCGGCGTTGCTGCGGACGCGCTTCCCTGCAGTTCGGATCGTCGAAGGCAGTGCGGGCGCGCTCCACGACGTCCCGTTGTTCGGCGCGGGCAAGGTCGGCGCGGTCGTCAGCGGCCTGCCGATCCTGTCGATGCCGAAGCCCGTCGTCCTCGCCATCCTCGACACCGCATTCAGCGAGCTCCGGCCCGGCGGCGCGATGTACCAGTTCACCTACGGCTTCCGCTGCCCGGTCGCCGACAGTGTCCTCGACGCGCTCGGGCTTAAGGCGAGTCGGACGGCGACGGTGCTGGTCAATGCGCCCCCAGCGAGTGTCTACAAGATCGAGCGGAAATAAGAAGATCCTCCCCCGTCTTCGGGGGAGGGGGACCACGCCACTTCAGGCGTGGTGGAGGGGCGATGAACTACGCTCAAATTGCGAGTTCGCTCGACCGCCCCTCCACCATTCAAGGGCATGGTCCCCCTCCCCGAAGACGGGGAGGATCAAGCCTTACTTCGCGCCGCTGACGACGACCGTCACCGCCCTGCGGTTCTGCGCATAGGCAGCCTCATCGGTGCCATCGGCGACCGGGCGCTCCTTGCCGTAGCTGATCGTCGCGATGCGGCTGGAATTGACGCCCTGCGCCGCGAGGAAGTTCTTGGCGGCGCTCGCCCGGCGGTCGCCGAGTGCGAGGTTGTATTCGCGGGTGCCGCGCTCGTCGGTGTGGCCCTCGACAGTGACCTTGACGCTCGGATAGCGCGCGAGCCACTCGGCCTGCTTGCCGAGGATCGCCTTGGCTGTGTCGTCGACATCGTAGCTGTCATACGCGAACAGGACGGTGTCCGATCCGCTGGTTGCCTTGAAGTCGGCGATGCTGCCGGGGAGGTTCGTCGTCCCGACGCCGGTGTCGCCGCTGCCCGAGGTCGACGGCGGTGCCATGGTCGGCGCCATCGGTGCAGTCGCGGGCGGGGGCGGCGGAGGGAGGACCTTTTTCTTGGTCGAGCACGCGGCGGTGCCGACGAGGACGGCGACGATCGCCAAGGTTGATGCGCGATGCAGCATGAAGCAGCCTTTCGACGGTGAAGATGAACCGATAGCCGAAGCTTGTTACGGCAACAACGGCGACCACGCCGGGTCGGACCCATCGAGCGGCGTTTTTATCTGCCGCTCGTTCGCCCCCGACAGGTCGACGGAATGAAGATCGACCTTGCCGCTGCGTCCTGCCGCGGTGCGGAAGAACAGGATGACGCGCCCGTTCGGCGACCACGTCGGGCCCTCGTCCTGATAGGCGTCGGTCAACAACCGCTCGCCGCCGCCGTCGGGGCGCATGACGGCGATGCGGTGCTTGGCCGAGGTCAGGCGGGTGAAGGCGATCAGGTCGCCGCGCGGCGACCACACCGGGGTCCCGGCGCGGCCCTCGCCGAAGCTGATCCGCTGCTGGCCCGACCCGTCGGCGTTCATCGTATAGACCTGCTGGCCGCCGCTGCGGTCGCTCTCGAAGACGATCTTCGACCCGTCGGGCGAATAGCTCGGCGACGTGCTGATGCCGGGTCCGTTCGTCAGGCGGGTGACGCCGCGGCTGGCGAGGTTCATCTTGTAGATGTCGGTCGTGCCGTTCTGGCTGATCGAATAAACCAGCGTCGATCCGTCGGGCGAGAAACGCGGTGATGAGCTCATGTTGCCGGTGTCGCTGATCGCCTCCTGACGCCCCGACCCGATCGTGTAGATCCAGACGCGCGGGCGATTATTGGCGAATGACATATACGTCAGCGTCTGCTGGTTCGGGGCGAAGCGCGGAGTCAGCACAAGCGACTGGCCGTTGGTCAGGAAGCGGTGCCCCGCGCCGTCCTGGTCCATCACCGCGAGGCGCTTGATCCGGTGGGTCTTCGGTCCGGTTTCGGAGACATAGACGATGCGGCTGTCGAAATAGCCGCTCTCGCCGGTCAGCCGCGAATAGACGAGGTCGGCGCATTTATGCGCCGCGCGCCGCCAATTCGCCGCGGTCGTGACGAACCCCTGCCGCGCGAGCTCCTCCGACGAAAACACGTCATAGGCGTAGCAGCCGACGGTGATGCCGCCGTCGGGGTTGGCGGTGACGTTGCCGGTAATCAGCGCCTGCGCCGCGATCGTCCGCCACGCCGCGAACTGCGGCGCTGTGACGTCGGCGGGGGCGACGGTGGTGGTGAACGCGGCCGGGTCGAGCGGGCGGAACAGCCCCGACGAGCCGAGGTCGGCGGCGATGACGCTCGCGACCTGGGCCCCGAGCGCGGCGGTCGTCCCGGCCTCGGTTGCGACGGCCGACGCGGTGGCGAATGCGGGAACCGCGACGGGGAGCGGCTGGGCGGTGCCGGAGTTGATGTCGACGCGGATCACCGCGAGCGCCGGGGTGGTGACCAGCAGGGCGAGGAGGAGGGGGAGGGTACGCATCGGGACTCCTTACGCGTTTTCGATGACGGGGCGAAGGCGAAGAAGGGGTCGCGGCAAAGCTGCGCCGTCGGCCGGGTTCGGCGGGTAGTCCGCCGACCCGCCGCCCGCGTTCGCGCGTCTCCGCGCGCTGCTTACGGATCGAAGGCGATCAGTGCACTGCGCTCGGGCGCGCCTCACGTCATCTCACTCGGGTCGAAATTAATCTCGACCGCCTTCCACTGGTCGTACAATTCCGCCGGCAGCTTGAGCGGCGCGCAGCGGAGCACCGCACGGCGGGCGGTCTCCGCGAAGGCGCGGGCGTAGTCGGCATTGCCGGAAGTGACTCCGGTCTGGCTGACGATGCCGGGGCGCCCGACGATCGTGCCGTCGCGATTGATGTCGAGGTGGAGCAGCACCGTCATCTTCTTGACGTCGGCGCCGCCGATCGGCGGGTTCCAGCACGGCGCGACCTGCGAGCGGATCAGCGCGATCAGTGTCGCCGTTGCGCGCGGATCGACCCGCGCGGTCTTGGGCATCGCCTTCTCGATCGTTTTCGCCAGTGCCGAGGTGTCGAGCGGCTTGACCTTCGCCTTGGGCAGGCTCTTGTCGAGCAGGTTCGACAGCGCCTCGGCGTCGAGCAATTTCGGCGCGGGCTTGGCCTTTTCGGGCTTCGGCTTCTCCGGTTTCGGTTTTTCGGGCTTGGGCTCGGGCTTTTCGACCGGCTCGACCTTGGGCTTCGGCTTTTCCTTGACCGGCTCCGGCGTTGGCTCGGGAGTCGGCGCAGGTTCGGGCTTGGGTGTCGGCGGAGTCGGATCCGGCGGCGCGGTCGCCTCGACGGTCTTTTCGGGCGCGGCGGCCTTCGACGGCTTGGGCGGGGTCGGAATCTTCGGCACGTCGGCGAGCGCGACGACGTCGACCGGGGTCGGGTCCTCGGCGGGCAGCGGCGGCGTCACCGACGTCAGCGCGAGCGACAGGACCGCGAGCAGGATAAGATGCGCGAGCCCGACTACGACGAGCGACTGGCGTTCCGTCATCGAGCCGACTCGCGTGCCGTCATTTCCGTTTCGGTGCGGGGGCGGGCGCGCTGACCAGCGCGACCTTGCGGAACCCCGCCGCCGAGACCTCGCCGACCACCGTCATCACACGGCCATAGTCGAGCGTCCGCGCAGCGCGGACATAGACGCGCGGGTCGTCAGTGCGGGCGTCGTGGATCGCCGAAAGCTTCGCCGCCAGCGTGTCGGGCGGGATGCTGGCATCGTCGATGAACACCGCGCCGGTGCCGTCGAGCGAGATCTGGATCGGCTTGTCGTCGGCCTTGAGCGCGCTCGCCTTGCTGTCGGGCAGGTCGACCGGCACGCCGGTGACGAGCAGCGGCGCGGTGACCATGAAGATGATCAGCAGGACGAGCATGACGTCGACCATCGGCGTGACGTTGATCTCGGCCATCGGCGCGCGGCGGCCGCGACGGGATTGCATCCCCATCGCCATCAGCGTTCTTCCATCCCGTCGAGCTGCCGCGACAGCAGGCCGTGGAATTCCTCGGCGAACGCCGATAGCCGGGCCTCGAGCCGCCCGAGGCCGTGGAGCAGCCGGTTATAGCCGATCACCGCCGGGATCGCCGCGAACAGGCCGAGCGCGGTGGCGAACAGAGCTTCAGCGATCCCCGGCGCGACGACGCCGAGCGAGGTGTTCTGCGACGCCGCGATCGCGCCGAACGACCGCATGATCCCCCAGACGGTGCCGAACAGCCCGACGAACGGCGCGACCGAGCCGATCGTCGCGAGGACGCTGAGCCGGTCGCCGAGTTCGTCGATCTCGCGCGCGATCGCGACGCCGAGGATCGAGGTCAGCCGCGAGCGGACGCCTTCGCGGTCGATCTTGCCGCGCGCGATGCTCCGCCGCCACTCGTTCATACCCGCGACGAACAGTCGGGCGGACGGGTGCTTCGCCTTCGCGGCGGGGTCGTACAGCGCATCGAGGCTGTCCGACTTCCAGAACCAGTCCTCGAACGCCTTCGCCTGTGCATTGATCGCCGACAGCCGGCGGCTGCGCTCGACGATGATCGCCCACGACCAGATGCTCGCGGCGATCAGCCCGAGCATGACGAGCTTGACGACGATATCGGCCTGCAGGAACAGCGCCAGCGGCGACATGTCGATGGCGGTCTTGGCGAGGACGCCGGGAACGGTGACGGTGGGCATCAGTCTTGGGTCGCCTCATTTTGCAGGTCTGAGAAACGCCGCGCCCAGTCGCGGGGCTGCCGTTGCGGCCGGCCGTTCATGCCGAGCCACGCGGCAGTAACGCGCCCGCGGGTCAATTGGGTCGCTCCGCGCCAGACGTCCTGCCCGATCACCGTCGCCGCCGCGCGGACCTGGAGAACCCAGCTTCTGACGGTCAGCACGTCGTCGAGCCGGGCAGGGGCCATGTACGTCAGCGACAGGTCGTAGACCGAATAATAGCCGTCGCCCGCGATCATCATAGCCTGCTGCTCGATCCCGAGCGCGCGGAGCATCTCGGTTCGGGCGCGCTCCATGAAGCGCAGGTAATTGGCGTGGTAGACGATACCGGTCAGGTCGGTGTCCTCAAAATAGACGCGTGTGGGCAAGCGGTGGACCCCGCGCTCGAAGCTGCCTGTGGAGGGGAGGGTCATGCCGACAGCGTGTAGGCGAGGGGCGACGACGCGGCTAGTCGCCCTGCCGCATCGGCGGCACGGATGGTCCCCGCGCTATTTCGAGTTACGCTGCGGAACGACGAAGCGGCCGGAGACGCGGCCGCCGGTCGTCGCGGGCTGGCCGGGGGCGGCGGCGGTGCCGGCCCCATCGAGCTTCGAACGCCCGGTCTCGAGGTCGATCGCTAAGCGCTGGCCGTGGAGGACCGACTCGCCGTGGGTCAGCGTCACGCCGCCGACGAGGGTGATGGTCTTTTGCGAGACGTCGTAGATGCCGTAGCGCCCGGTTGCGGTCTCGCTCGGGGTGACGAGCTTGACGTTGTTCTGCGCATCGAGGCGCTCGATCTCGGGGCTGCCACCCTTTTTCGAGCGGCTGTAGAACACTGTCACCGTGTCGGCATTGAGCTTCATGTCGCCCTGGGTGATGCGGACATCGCCGTTGAAGATCGCCTTGCCGTTGGCGTCGAGAACATCGATCGCCTTGGCGTCGACATCGATCGGCGCGTCGGCATTATGGCCCTTGAGCGCGCTTTGCGCCGCGAGCGGGGCCGCGACGAGTGCCAGAATCAACGCGAAACGCTTCATGCGGCTTTCCTGTGGGAAGCGGGGACGATGTGCAAGTGGGTGCCGCCGCCGAGCGTGACACGCTTGCCGCCTATGTCGGCGCGCAGGTTGTTGCCGCGAAAATTGCCGAGCGGGAGGGTGCCGGTGACCGGCAGGTCGCTCGCGACGGTCTGGTCGAGCAGGCTGACACGAACGTCGGCGCCGTTGAGCGTATAGCCTGCTGTGCTGTCCATCCGCACCGGTCCGGCGATAACGAGCAGGTCGTGGTCGATCTCGTAACGTCCCGATGGCGCGGTGACGCGGGCCGGACCGTCGTCGAGGGTGACGTCGGCCGACAGTCGGCTGAGCTCGATCACCGGCACCGCCGACGACCGCTGCACCGCGTTGCCAGCGCGGATCTCGAACGGCTGGTTGTTCGCCGTCAGGCCGCGATACATCGCATTGTCGGTCCGCAGCCGCTCCTTCGACATCGCGACCTTGTCCTTGGCCAGCAGGAACGAGAATTCGCGCGCCGAGGTCAGCGGCCAGATGATGATCGTCGCCATCAGGACGAACGCCGCCGCGGGCAGCGCGACCTTGGCGACCGCGACGAAGCGGTCCCAGCCGCCGCCCGGCAGCGCCGCCCGCGCGCGAACTGCGGTCGCGGTCGCTGCGGTCGCGGTCGCTGCGGTCGCGGTCATCGGCGGGTGCCCGTCATAGATGCGCGAAAATGTCCGATTCGGCCCAGCCGGCGAGATCGAGGTCGGCGCGCCAGGGCAGGAAGTCGAAGCACGCCTCGGCGAGCCCGGTGCGCCCCTCGCGCGCCAGCCGTTCGCGAAGCACCTCGACCGCGCGGTGAAGGTAACGGACGTCCGATGCGGCATAGTCTTTCTGGGCGTCGTTCAGGACGGGTGCGCCCCAATCCGACGATTGCTGCGCCTTCGACACGTCGACGCCGATCGTATCGCGCAACAGGTCCTTGAGCCCGTGACGGTCGGTGTAGGTCCGGACCAGCTTCGACGCGATCTTGGTGCAGAACACCGGTCCGGCGCGGACGCCGAGATACGCCTGGATCACCGCGAGATCGAATCGGGCGAAGTGATACAGCTTGAGCCGCGCCGGATCGGCAAGGATGCGCTTCAACACCGGCGCATCGTAATGGCCCGCCGCGAATCGGACGAGATGTTCGTCGCCGTGGCCGTCGGCAAGCTGGATCAGGCACAGCCGGTCGCGCGCCGGATGCAGCCCCATCGTCTCGGTGTCGACCGCGATTGGGCCGGGAGCGAAGACGTCTTCGGGCAGGTCGCCCTCGTGCAGATAGATGGTCATCCGCAGCCGCCTAGCAGCGCGCGGCGCTCAAGTCACCCGCGGGGATGCTGCTTACGCGGGCAAGCATTACCGCAGCGCAGCGTCAATTGATGATGCGCTGGCCACGATCGCGCGTCTGGCGCTCGAGCCGCCGGCCGTAGCTGCGAAGGACGATTCCCGCGAGCAACGAAGCGCCTCCCGCCACGAGGACGATGAGGTGTTCTATGGCAAAATCTTCGACCGGACCGAGCATGTCGCGACCCTCATTGTGCATCGCAGCATAACATCCATACGCGACGAATGGTATATATTTTCTTATCTTTCAGCGGTTGCCGCCGCAAAACTTCGCACTTGCGGTCGTTAAAGGCGGTTGTCTATAAACCGCTCGCGGCGCGCGCGAATTTCGTATAAGGATTCGCTTGGAGCAGCTTGGCTTGTCCTGCATCCGGGCGTTCGTGCGGCTCCGGGCGTGACCGGTGGGAAGCCCCGAAACGATAGACGACAACGCGAACAATTACGAAAGACTATTCGACGATGAGCTTTGATAAACGCGGGCGTGGCCCCGGCCGTGGTGGCTTCGACAAGCGTGAACGCGGTTTCGACCAGTTTGAAGGTGGCGGCGACCGCTTCGGTGGCGGTGCCGGTGGTGGCGACCGTTTCGGCGGTGGCGGCGGCGGCGGTGATCGCTTCGGCGGCGGCGGCGGCGGTGCCCCGCGCTTCGGCGGTGGTGCCGGCGGCGGCGGCTTCGGTGGACGCCCGGCAGGCGGCGGCTTCGGCGGCCCGCGTCCGGCGCGCGACATGGGCCCCGGGATCAACCTCGGCACGGCCAAGGGTGTCGTAAAATTCTTCAATGGCCAGAAGGGCTTCGGCTTCGTTGTCCGTGATGACGGCGGCGAGGACGTGTTCGTTCACATCTCGGCAGTCGAGCAGGCCGGCCTGACCGGCCTCGCCGACGGCCAGCCGCTCGAATTCACCCTGACCGAGCGTAACGGCCGCGTCTCGGCGACCGATCTCGTCATCGACGGCGAGCCGATGCCGGTGACCGACCGTGCCCCCCCGCGCGAACCCCGCGCTGCGGGCGGCTTCGGCGGTCGCGACGACGGCCCGCGCGGCGGCGGCTATGGCGGCGCGAGCCGCGAGTTCGGCGGCGGATCGGGCGGCGCAGCCCCCGCTCCCGGCGGTCGGGTCGACGGCACGGTGAAGTTCTTCAACGGCACCAAGGGCTTCGGCTTCATCCAGCGCGAAGATGGCGGCCCGGATGCGTTCGTCCACATCTCGGCGGTCGAGCGTGCCGGCATGTCGGGCCTCGACGAGGGCCAGCGCGTGTCGTTCGAACTCGAACTCGATCGTCGCGGCAAGCAGGCGGCGATCAACCTCACCGCGATCTAAACACTAACCATTTCGTCAGGCGGGGCTGCGGAAACGCGGCCCCGTTTCTGTGTGTGCGGATCACATCGGGCTGCGTCCGAATCGCGGGGCCGACGAGACTGCTCTATCGAGTCGCGACGAACGCGCAGGCGGCGAAAATCAGGAAGCCTGCCTCGCGGTTGCTCCGGAACAGGCGAAGCGCGCGCGCCGAGTCGTGATCGCTCAGCGTTGCGACCTGCCAGCCGAAGTGCGCACCGGCCGGGAGCAGCGCAAGCAATCCCAGCGGTTCGGGCCGGGTGAGCCACAGCGCCGCTCCAGCCAGCGCGATCGTCGCGGCGTAGAAGCCCGCGATTCCCGAACGCGCGCGCTCGCCCAGCGCACGCGCGCTCGACTTGATTCCGGCCAGCGCGTCGTCCTCGATGTCTTGCAGCGCGTAGATCGTGTCGTAGCCGAGCGTCCAGCACAGCCCCGCCGCATAAAGCGCGACCATCGCCCATGACGGGTCCTCGACCGCGGTCCAGCCGACGAGGACGCCCCAGTTGAAGGTCAGGCCGAGCCACGCCTGCGGCCACCACGTGATTCGCTTCATGAACGGATAGGCCGCGACGAGGCCGAGCGAGCCGATCGCGACTCCCGCCGCAAGCGGGCGCAACGCCAGCAGCACCGGCAATGCGCACAGCGCAAGCACGACGAGCCACACCCACCCGCGCTTGACCGAGATCGCGCCGCTCGCAATCGGCCGCGACCGCGTCCGCGCGACCGAGCGGTCGAGATCGCGGTCGACGATGTCATTATAGACGCACCCCGCCCCGCGCATCGCCACCGCGCCGAACAGGACCAGCGCCAGCAGCCACCAGTGGCTGACGAGCCCGCCGCCCGCCGCCAGTCCCCAGCCGCACGGCCAGAACAACAGCCACGACCCGATCGGCCGGTCGAAGCGCGCGAGTCGCGCATACGGGCGCGCGGCGGCGGGCAGCGCGTCGACCCACGTCGATGGCGCGCGTTCGGCGTCGGGGGAGGCGGTATCGGCGAGTTTCACGTCGGGGGTGCCCATGCTACGCGCCACCCATGAGCGACCCCGCCGATCTGTCAACCGCGTCCCCGTCGACGACTGGCCCGTCGACGACTGGCCTTTCGACGACTGGCCTGTCGACGACCCCGCGCCTGTTCGTCGACCTCGATCTCGCCGGGGGCTGCACGATCGTCCTGCCGCCGCCGGCCAGTCACTATCTGAGCGGGGTGATGCGCCGCGCCGCGGGCGACAGCATCCGGCTGTTCGACGATCGCTCGGGCGAGTGGCACGGCGTCGTCGTCGAGCCGCACCGCAAGGCGATGACGGTCCGCCTCGTTGAACGCCTGTCGCCGCGCGAGACGGTGCCCGACCTGTGGCTGTGCGCGGCGCCGTTGAAGCGCGGGCGGATCGACTGGGTGGCGGAGAAGGCGTGCGAGCTCGGCGTCGCGCGCTTCGTGCCGGTGCTGACCGCGCGGACGATCGTCGACAAGTTGAACCTCGACCGGCTCCGCGCCCACATGGTCGAGGCGGCGGAGCAATGTGGCCGGACCGCGCTCCCGCTTGTCGTCGAGCCGATGACGCTATCCGCGCTGCTGAGCGGGTGGGAGTCCGACCGCGCGCTGATCTTCGCCGACGAGACCGGCGGTGCCCCGCTCGCCGCGACACTGGCGCAGACCCGCGCGCCTGCCGCGATCCTGATCGGCCCCGAGGGCGGCTTCACCCCCGACGAGCGCGCCGCGATTCGCGCCCTTGCGGCAACCGTCCCGGTCAGCCTCGGCCCGCGCATCCTGCGCGCCGACACCGCCGCCGCGGTCGCGGTCGGGGTGTGGCAGGCGGTGGCAGGGGACGCCTGAAGCCGTTAAGCGGGCATATTAATCGGAGGGTGGGTTGTGGCCAAAGGTCTAATTTATATGGTGGACGCGGGCGGCGCTTTAACCGCGATGGCGCCATCCGCACCACGTAACGAGGACTCGATGCAAGCGCTGGTAGCTCGGCATCCTGAACTGATTAGTGACGAAGACGGAGACTTGCTCTTAGTCCGCCGTGAGCAACCTATCGCTGACAGCATCGACGGCGCGGGTCGGTGGTCGGTCGACCACCTTTTCGTAACACAAACGTCTGTCCCAGTTCTCGTCGAACTAAAGCGTGCCGCCGATCCGCGTCTTCGGCGCGAAGTCGTTGGGCAAATGCTCGACTATGCTGCGAATGCGACGGCCCACTGGCAAGCCGGGCGTATTGCCGACGCATTCGCCAAAACCGCCACGGCGGATGGTCGCGAGCCTGATCTAATGCTTGCTGACTTTCTCGGCGAGGGAATCGATCCTGGTAAATTCTGGTCGCAAGTCGACGACAATTTTCGCAGCGGACGGATCAAAATCGTATTTGTCGCCGACGTCATTCCGAACGAACTCGCGCGCATCGTGGAATTTCTAAATGATCAGATGAGGGCTGACGTACGCGCAGTCGAACTTCGCTGGTTCGAAAGCGCAGCGACGGGTGTAACTGCGCTCAGCCCTCGTATTATCGGTGACACCGAGCGGGGCATTGCGGCGAAGGCAGCGCGAAATGCTCCCCCCGCGATCGAGTGCGATGAGTGGATCGCCATGCGGCTTGCGCCGTTCGGGCAACCAGCCGTCGCAGGCGCCAATCAGTTCGTTGACCTAGTTCGAGTGCTTGGCGGGCGGGCCGAGCCGTCGGTGGCGCAAGCCTCGATTATCGCGAGCTTCGAGGCGCGCGGCAAAACGATCTACCCGATGTTCCTTGTCGGCACTGGCGGCGGCCAGGTCCAGCTGGCGTTGGGCTACCTCAAGAATCGCGAGCCATTCAAGTCGGAGGAGTCGCGCCAGACGCTACTCGACCGTTTAACAGCCATCGTGGGGCCGTTGACGCAGCGTCCGCTGCATGGATTCCCCGCTTTCCCGGTAAGCGCGCTTACCGACGCAGCGATCGTCCGCGACGTAACCGAATTCTTGCGAGAACTCATCGTGCAGAGTCGAGGCTAGGATAATCGCGATGAGTCAACTTGGGCTTCATTCCGCCGCGAGTCGTTCGGCCGCCGCCGCACCGCGCGGACCACGCACCAGCCGCCCCGGCCGCGCGCCGGTCGGGACGCCCTCGCGGAACGTCACCACCCCCGACTTAATCGTCGCGACATACCCTGCGGCGCGCTGGAGCAGCCGCTTGCCGCCGGCGGGCAGGTCGAACGCGATATACGGCTTGGCGAGCTTCAATCGCTTGAAATCGATGAGGTTGAGGTCGGCCATCATCCCCGGCTTGAGCATTCCGCGATCCCCCAGCCCGTACATCGCCGCGGTATCGGCGGTCTGGAGCTTGACCGCCGCCTCGATCCCCAGCCGCGCACCGCGATGCCGGTCGCGGACCCAGTGGGTCAGCATGAAGGTCGGCGACGCAGCGTCGCAGATGACCCCGCAATGCGCGCCGCCGTCGGACAGGCTGACGACCGTCGACGGGTGATTGAGGAGTTCGAGAACGTGGTCGAGATGCCCGTCGGCGTAATTGAGGATCGGCAGATAGATGAACCCGCGCCCGTCGTCGGCCATCATCGTGTCGTACGCGACGTCCTCGGGCGTGCGGCCTTCGCGGGCGGCGATCGCGGCGACGCTGTCGTCGGCGGCGGGTTCGTAGTCGGGCTCCTCGCCGAGCGGGAACTGGATCGTCCAGCCGTGGAGGAGCAGGTCGACGAGAGCGCTGTCGATCTCCGGACGCTCGGCCGGGTCGGCGAGGAGCTGCGCCCGAAACTTCGGGTCGCGCAGCTTCGCGAGTTGTTCATCCCACGGCAGGTCGGCGATCGCCCGCCAGCTCGCGCGGGTGACGAACGGGTGCGCCGTGCCGCGCCAGTTGAGCAGGACGCCGGTGCCGCGTAGCGCGACCTGCGCCGTGACGCGCGCGCCCTCGGCGTTCGCCGCGTCGGTGCGTGCCAGCTGGTCGCGCCAGCCCTCGTCGTCGAGCGGCGACTGGAGCAGCGCGAAGCTGACCGGCATGCCCGTCGCGATCGACACGTCCTTCATCCACGCGAATTCCTCGCCGCACGGATTAAGGTCGGACGCCATTTCGAAGACGCCGTGGCCGGCGCGCGCGATACCTTCGCCGATCCCCAGCAGTTCGGCGCGGTCGGCGTAGGTGCCCGGGACGACGGTGCCATCGACCGCGCGGTGGAGGACGGTGCGGCTGGTGGTGAAGCCGAGCGCGCCAGCCGTCAGCCCCTCCTCGACGATCTTTGCCATGGCGACGATGTCGGCAGGCGTCGCCGCCTCGTTCGCCGCGCCGCGGTCGCCCATGACATAGGCGCGGACGGCGCCGTGCGGCACCTGCGTGGCGATGTCGATCGTTCGCGGCATCGACTCGAGCGCGTCGAGATATTCGGGGAAGCTCTCCCAGCCCCACGTCATGCCCTCGGCGAGCGCGGTCCCGGGAATGTCCTCGACGCCCTCCATCAGCCCGATCAGCCAGTCGTGCTTGTCGGGTGCGGCGGGGGCGAAGCCGACCCCGCAATTGCCCATGACGATCGAGGTGACGCCGTGCCACGACGACGGCCCGAGTTCGGGGTCCCACGTCGCCTGGCCGTCGTAATGCGTGTGGATGTCGACGAAGCCGGGGGTCACCAGCAGGTCGGTTGCGTCGATCTCCTCGCGACCCGGGCCGGTGACTTTTCCGACTGCGCTGATTTGCCCGCGGTCAATGGCGATGTCGCCTATAAAGGCCGGATCACCGGTGCCGTCGACGATCGTGCCGCCGCGAATGACCATGTCGTGCATCGTCGCTCTCCCAAGGCTTATTTTCCCGGCAGTATCCGCCCGAACGCGGGTTGAGTCACGATCAATTGCGCGCGCCCTCGCACCCCGCTAAGCGCCGATCCATGAGCAATCACACCGCCTCCCTCGCCGACGACGCGCCGATCGAAACCCGCGACCAATTGATCGGGGTCTTCGAAAGCGGCAGCAAACCCGCCGCCGACTGGCGCATCGGCACCGAGCACGAGAAGTTCGTCTACCGGACCAGCGATCACGCCGCGCCGTCATACGACGAGCCGAACGGCATCCGCGACCTGCTCAAGGGCATGGAAGCGTATGGCTGGGAGCCGGTGGTCGAGGACCATATCGACGGTCCCAACGTCATCGCGCTCAAGGGCCCCGACGGCGCGATCAGCCTCGAACCCGCTGGGCAGTTCGAACTGTCGGGTGCGCCGGTCGACGACATTCACGCGACCTGCGCCGAGTCGAACCGCCATCTCGAACAGTGCCGGGCGATCGGCGACAAGCTCGGCCTCGGCTTCCTCGGCCTCGGCTTTTGGCCCGACAAGACGCGTGACGAGCTGCCGGTGATGCCGAAGGGGCGTTACGCGATCATGCTCCGCCAGATGCCCAAGGTCGGCGGCCTCGGCCTCGACATGATGAAGCGGACCTGCACGATCCAGACCAACCTCGACTATTCGTCCGAGGCCGACATGGTGAAGAAGTTTCGCGTGTCGATGGCGCTCCAGCCGCTGGCGACCGCGCTGTTCGCCAATTCGCCGTTCACCGAGGGCAAGCCGAACGGTTTCCTGAGCTTCCGCTCGCACATCTGGACCGACACCGATCCGCACCGCACCGGCACGCTGCCGTTCGTGTTCGACGACGGCTTCGGCTTCGAACGCTATGCCGACTATGCGCTCGATGTGCCGATGTACTTCGTCTACCGCGACGGCGGGTACATCGATGCGGCGGGACTCAGCTTTCGCGACTTTCTCGATGGCCGCCTGACCCCGTTGTACGGCGAGAAGCCGACCGTCGCCGACTGGAAGGACCATCTCTCGACCGCCTTTCCCGAGGTCCGGCTCAAGGGGTATCTCGAGATGCGCGGCGCCGACGGCGGGCGGTGGGACCGGATCTGTGCGCTGTCAGCGCTGTGGGTCGGGCTGCTGTACGACACGACCGCGCTCGATGCCGCGTGGGACCTGTGCAAGGGCTGGAGCCATGCCGATCACGCCCGTTTGCGCGAAGAGGTGCCGCGGCTTGCCTTGAAGGCGGTGAGCCCGAATGGCGGCACGCTACAGGATCTGGCGAAGCAGGTCCTCAAGATCGCCGATGCCGGGCTAGCGGCGCGCGCCCGCTTGAACGGGGCAGGGGATAGCGAGCAGGGCTTCCTCAATCCCTTGCACGAAATCGCCGCGAGCGGGCTGACCAATGCCGACCTGATGCTCGCCGCCTACCACGGCCGCTGGGGCGGCGACGTGGCGGCGGTGTATGCCGAGGAGAGCTATTAGGCTATGCTGGCGGCATGAACGAGCATGTCGCCTTGAGGCCAATGGCGGATTCCTACACCGTCGACGTCCATGCCTGGACACAGGCGCAGGTCGAACTCCTTCGTGCCAGCCGCTTCGATCTTGTCGACGTTGAGAACATCATCGAGGAAATCGAGAGCTTGGGGAACGAAATCGAGCACGCGATCGAGAGCCATTTGGTCGTCGCGCTTGAACACCTGATCAAACTCGCGGTCTCCGCCGATCGAAATCCGCGGCGGCTGTGGCAGACCTCGGTGGCCAACGCCCGAGGGCAGATTGAGCGACGGTTGCGGAAAAATCCAAGCTTGCGCCGTAAGCTCCCTGCGATGTTCGCCGACGTATGGCCCGACGCACGACGACAAGCTCGGCTTGGTCTGCGCGAAGCCGAGGAAAGCTTTGTGCCGACCAATCCGCCGTTCACGCTGGCTGAGGCGCTCGATCCCGACTTCTTCCCCGGCGACTAACCCCGCCGCGCCGCCGCGTACAACGCGATCGCCGCCGCATTCGACACGTTCAGACTTTCCATCGCCGCCGTCATCGGCAGACGCGCGATTTGATCGCAGTGCAGAGCGGTATTGGCGCGCATGCCTTCGCCCTCGGCCCCGAAGACGAGCGCCGGACGCGTCTCGCCGAGCGCCGCTTCGATCGTCACCTCCGCCTTGCCGTCGAGCCCGATCCGCCAGAACCCGGCCTCGCCGATCTCGTCCATCGCGCGCGCCAGATTGACCACGCGCGTCCACGGCACGGTCTCGAGCGCCCCCGACGCCGCCTTGGCCAGCGCCCCCGACTCGGGCGGGGCGTGGCGGTCCTGCGTGACGATCGCCAGTGCGCCGAACGCCGCCGCTGACCGCAGGATAGCGCCGACGTTGTGCGGGTCGGTGACCTGGTCGAGGATCACCAGCGGCCGCCGGTTGCCCTCGCCGGCGGCGAAGATGTCGCCGAGCCACGGGTTCTCGAGCGGCTCGACCTCGAGAACGAACCCCTGGTGCGGCGCGTCGGCGGGGACCAGCCGCCCGAGATCGGAGGCATCGCCGTACTGGACCGCGAGCCCCTTGGGGATGACGATCTCCTTCGCCACGTCGTGGGTGACGTAGAGCTTGCGGAACACCCGCTCGGGGTTGTCGAGCGCGGCGAACACCGCGTGGCGTCCGTACAAACGGGGATAGCTGCTTTTTTGCCCGGCAGCGTTTCGGGGGTGCGGTCTTCGTCCCATCGCGATGGACTTAGCCGCGTCCTAGTCGATGCGATAGTGGATCGGCTTGAACGAATGGTTGTTCGACTGGAGCGCCGAGCACGCGGTCAACCCGATGATCAGGTCCATCTCGGCTTCGAAGACGGTGCGATCACCCGCCTTGCTCAACGGCGGCTCGACCGTCAGCGCGCCGGTGGTGGCGTCGATCGGTACGTTCATGAAGACGTTGAACGCGGTCGGGATTTCGTCGGGACCGATGCCGTAAGGCGCGAGCGCGGCGGCGAGGTTGCCGAAGCAGCCGCGATGCGGGTGGGTGTCGCCGTAGATGATGCGGAAGGTGTCGGCCGAGCATGGCGTCAGCAGAAAATCGTGGCGTCCGACCATGTCCTCCACGATCCGCAGCATGATCCGCGAGCGGTTCGAATACAGCGGGTCGCCGGTCGTCAGATAAATCTTGCTCGCATAATCGAGCGTACGCCCCGACGAGATGACCTCGGCGACATCGTCACGGTTGTACGCGAGGAGGTCGGCGACCTGTTCGCCGCGCGGGTCGATCACCGTCAGCCGCTGGCCGCGGTCGAGGGTGAAGGCGACGCCCGACCGCGGCGCAATCTCGTGGACATCGCTCATGCCGCGTCCCTTTCGCCGATTGGGCGGCTATCGAACGGGCACTGCCAGTCGTTGCCGACCTCACGTCCGCTATACTGGCGTGCCTCGGACATCTCGCCGTGGCGGGCGAGCATCGGGTTGAGCGAGCCGGCGACGGCGACGTCGCGGTCGAGGATCGCGGTCCGCAGCTTCTCGTAACGTCCTTCCTCGCGCAGCCGGACGAACTGGTCGTGGAGGTTGAACACCATCGCCGGGCGCTCGAAGCGTCGCGCCGGGCGGCTCGCGCCAGGGTGGAGGCCGACGACGAAGAACGCCTGCCCGCCGAAGCTCAGCGAGAAATGCGGGTCGTCGGGGTCGCCGCTGACGCTGAGGTCTGGAGCCTGTGCGAACATCGCGTCCTTGTCGGTCAGCGACTGCAGCCGCGCCCACAAGGCCGCCTCGAAGCTGGTCTCCGACAGGCCGTCGTCCTGCTCGAAGATGACGATGAAGGTCTGAAACAGGACCGGATCTTCGGCATAGCTTTTGGCAAGGTCGAGGATGCCGGGATAAATCCGGAGGTCGTCCCACGCCGAGCGAATGTCGCGCGCGACGACGATTCGCATCTGGCCGCGGGCGAGCGCCGACTTGGCGCCGACACATGGAAAATCCGCCGCACGGACAAATTCACGGAATCGTTCGGCCAGCGGGTGTTCGTCGTTGGTCGTTGGCGGCAGCATGGGGTCCCTGTTGGTCGTTTCGGGGACTCCATAACCTTACGATGAACCGATTGTTGCATCATGCGGTCACCTGACGCGCCGGCGGCACAGCCTGCCGGCCAAAAGCGATGGAGCGGGTAGCGGGAATCGAACCCGCATCACAAGCTTGGAAGGCTAGTGCTCTACCACTGAGCTATACCCGCGTAGCGCCACCTTAACACGATCGCGACGGCTGGTGGAGAGGGTTGGATTTGAACCAACGTAGGGTTGCCCCGGCAGATTTACAGTCTGCTGCCATTGACCGCTCGGCCACCTCTCCACACGCCGCAGCGACGTGCCCGCGGTCGAAACCGCGGAGCGCGGGGTAGTGGCGAAAGCGGTCGATGCTGTCAACGGCGCGGTTCACGGCAAGTGATCTGACGCACGCCATGAAATAAGCCTGTCCTACACGCCGACACTCTGCCTAGGCTCGGCGGATGAGCTTGACGACTGCCCCTTTCCGCCGCGCCATTCGACTGGTTCGAAGCGGGGAAGGTGCGTTTCATTCTTACGTGGCGTCAGGTTCATCAACTTCGTCAAGCTGGCCTGACACAATTTGCCGGGACGGGCATGTCCGACTCGGCCACGCCAATATCCCCTTGCCGCCGCGTCGCAGCTTCCGTATATGCCCGCCTCTCGGCACTCGCAGGAGTGTAGCTCAGTTGGTAGAGCATCGGTCTCCAAAACCGAGGGCCGGGGGTTCGAGCCCCTCCACTCCTGCCAGCCGGGGCGGTAGTTTCTACCAGTCGCAGGTCCGCAAACGGCGGGTTTGGGCTGGTCGTTTTTGTTTGTCGAAAAGGCGCTGAACGGTTCCGATGGCCAAGACTTCCCCAGCCGAGTTCGTGCGACAGGTGCAGGTCGAGACGGCGAAGATCGCCTGGCCGACGCGGCGCGAGACGATCACGACGACGATCATGGTCCTGATCATGACGACGGTGCTGTCGCTGTTCTTTCTCGGCGTCGATCAGGTCCTCGGGCGCGTCGTCAAGCTCCTCCTGAGCTTCGCCGTCTGATGTCATCGCGCTGGTACATCATTCACGCGTACTCGGGTTTCGAGAACAAGGTCCGCGACGCGATCGTCACCGAGGCAGCCCGTAAGGGCCTCGATGCGTTCATCGAATCGGTCGAGGTTCCCGTCGAAAAGGTCACCGAGGTCCGCCGCGGCAAGAAGGTGACGTCGGATCGCAAATTCTTCCCCGGCTATGTGCTGGCGAAGATGGCGATGAACGACGACATCTATCACCTCGTCAAGAATACCCCGAAGGTCACCGGCTTTCTCGGCCAGCAGAACAAGCCGCAGCCGATCACCGAGGCCGAGGCCGCCCGCATCCTCAATACCAAGGCCGAGGAACTCGTCTCGACCGCGAAGCCAAAGCTCAAGGTCAATTACGAGATCGGCGACCAGGTCAAGGTACTCGACGGTCCGTTCGCGTCGTTTAACGGCCTCGTTGAGGAACTCGATTTCGACCACGGCCGGGTCAAGGTGTCGGTGTCGATCTTCGGTCGCGCGACCCCGGTCGAACTCGCCTTCGAGCAGGTCGAAAAGCCCAAGTAATTCAAGGTCAACGCAGACTGTGGGAGGCGGGGCGACCCGCCGCATGCACCACATTTAGGAGAGTGCCACCGTGGCAAAGAAGATTACCGGTTACATCAAGCTGCAGGTCAAGGCCGGCAGCGCGACCCCGAGCCCGCCGATCGGGCCGGCGCTCGGCCAGCGCGGCGTCAATATCATGGAGTTCTGCAAGGCGTTCAACGCCCGCACTTCCGAGATGGAGAAGGGCACGCCGATCCCGACCGTCATCACCGTGTTCGCCGATCGCAGCTTCACCTTCGCGACCAAAACGCCGCCGGCATCGTTCCTGATCAAGCAGGCAGCGGGCCTCAAGGCTGGCGCGACGACGCCCGGCAAGGGTGCATCGGCCGGTTCGATCACGTCGGCGCAGATCCGTACCATCGCCGAGACGAAGATGGCCGACCTCAATGCCAACTCGATCGAGATGGCGATGAAGACGATCGAGGGCAGCGCGCGCTCGATGGGTCTCGAAGTGGTGGGGGGTTAAGATCATGGCCGCATCGAAGAAGCAGAAGGCGCAGGCCTCGACCATCGACCGCGAGAAGCTGTACGCGCTCGACACCGCGCTCGGCATCGTCAAGGCGAACGCCACCGCCAAGTTCGACGAGACGATCGAGGTCGCCATCGGGCTCAATGTCGATCCGCGCCACGCCGACCAGATGGTCCGCGGCGTCGTGACGTTGCCCAAGGGCACCGGCAAGACCGTCCGCGTCGCGGTGTTCGCCCGCGGCGCCAAGGCCGAGGAAGCCACCAAGGCCGGGGCCGACGTCGTCGGTGCCGAGGACCTGCTCGAGATCGTGACGTCGGGCAAGATCGACTTCGATCGTTGCATCGCGACGCCCGACATGATGGGTCTGGTCGGACGCCTCGGCAAGGTGCTCGGTCCGAAGGGGCTGATGCCCAACCCGAAGCTCGGCACGGTGACGATGAACGTCGCCGCCGCGGTCGAAGCCGCCAAGGGTGGCCAGGTCGAATATCGCGTCGAGAAGGCCGGGATCATCCACGGCATGCTCGGCAAGGCGAGCTTCCCGGCGGAGGATCTGCGCGCCAACTTCGACGCGCTGATGGATGCGGTCACCCGCGCCAAGCCGTCGGGCGCGAAGGGCAAGTACCTGCAGAAGGTTGCGCTCAGCTCGTCGATGGGTCCCGGGGTCAAGGTCGACACGACGACCGTTCCCGGGCACGGCATCGCTTAACGTTTAGACTGTCATCCCTGCGAAAGCGGGGACCCAAGGTCCGTAGGTTCGTGACTTTGGGTCCCCGCGTTCGCGGGGATGACAGCAAAGAGTTTTGGAGGCGCGTTGCCTCCGATTACCGTCCGAGATTGCAGGTGTCCGCGCCCTTAAAAGCAACGACTTAAGCCCCAAAAGGCCTGCATGAGACGGGGATAGTTTTCCGAAGGTCCGCCGTGCGGTGGTGTGCCTCGGGTCTGCCAGCAGTGGCGGATGACGACCCCTCGGGCGGGCCAACGGATGGCCCCCGAAAGGCCATCCTTAGGCTCAACTGTGCGTCGGAATGGTCCGGCGCACTATTGGCTAAGGAGAGAGCATGGATCGCGCTCAGAAATCCGAGCAGGTATCCAACCTCGCCAAGACTTTGTCCGAGACTTCGGTTGTCGTCATCGCGCGCAACCATGGTTTGACGGTGGCCCAGGTCACCGACTTGCGGACGAAGATGCGGGCGGCGGGTGCCACCTTCAAGGTAACCAAGAACCGGCTCGCCCGGATCGCGCTGGAGGGCACGCCCTACCAGCCGATCGGGGAGATGCTGACCGGCCCGGTGGGCTTCGCGACGTCGACCGATCCGGTCGCCGCGGCGAAGGTCGCGGTCGACTTCGCCAAGACGAACGACAAGTTCGAACTGGTGGGCGGCGCGATGGGAACCACCGTGCTCAGCGTCGATGGCGTCAAGGCGCTCGCGTCGCTGCCGTCGCTCGACGAGCTGCGGGCACGCATCGTGGGCCTCGTCCAGGCGCCTGCGACCAAGCTCGCGCAGCTGGTCAACGCGCCGGCGGGCAAGCTCGCCCGGGTGTTCGGTGCCTATGCGGCCAAGGACGGCGACCTCGCGGAAGCCGCCTGACCGACCTTCGTTCAACAATCAGACTAGGGGCCGCGGCCCCGTACATGGAGAACTACAATGGCTGACCTGCAGAAGATCGTCGACGAACTCAGCACCCTGACCGTGCTCGAAGCCGCCGACCTCGCCAAGATGCTCGAAGAGAAGTGGGGCGTCTCGGCCGCCGCTGCTGTCGCCGCCGGCCCCGCCGCCGCCGGCCCGGCTGCTGCTCCCGTCGAGGAGAAGACCGAGTTCGACGTCATCCTGACCGGCGACGGCGGCAAGAAGATCAACGTCATCAAGGAAGTCCGTGCCCTCACCGGTCTCGGCCTGACCGAAGCGAAGACGCTGGTCGAAAGCGCCCCGAAGGCGATCAAGGAAGGCGTCAACAAGGCTGAAGCCGAGAAGATCAAGGCGCAGATCGAAGCCGCCGGCGGCACCGTCGAGCTTAAGTAAGCTTAGGTCCATCGACGACTGGGAAAGGCGGCTCCGGCAACGGGGCCGCCTTTGCCATGTCGGCGGTAGAGATGGGCTGCGGGCGAGATGCCCCCTTCCCAAACGCCGTCCGCTTCCCTATATCGCTCTCTTCACGACATTCAGGCACATCCATTACATGGGCGCGCCGCCTTCCCCGTCCCCGGGTGATCGTCCGCTTTGCTCACGGATTGATCGAGAAATGGGGGCAGCGGACAGGACGAACGATGCTGACGGTGCGGTTCCCATCCGGGAATACGCACTTTTTCGCGTTGGGGTCATACCCGGCGTGCGACAAAAAGGGACGGCACGGCTTTATGGCTACCCAGGCAGTTACCCCCACCGGCACGAGCTTCACGACGCGCAAGCGCGTCCGCAAGACCTTCGGCACGATTCGCGAAGTCGTCCAGATGCCGAACCTGATCGAGGTCCAGCGCGAATCGTACGAGCATTTCCTCCGGTCGCGTCCTGCCGATAATTATGTCTCGGGCCTCGAGAAGACGCTGCGGTCGGTGTTCCCGATCCGCGACTTCGCCGGCACCGCCGAACTCGACTTCGTCCACTACGAACTCGAGGATCCCAAGTACGACACCGACGAGTGCCGCCAGCGTGGCATGACCTATGCCGCGCCGATGCGCGTCACGCTCCGCCTGATCGTGTTCGAAGTCGACGCCGACACCGAAGCGCGGTCGGTCCTCGATATCAAGGAGCAGGACGTCTACATGGGCGACATGCCCCTGATGACGGGTAACGGCACCTTCATCATCAACGGCACCGAGCGCGTCATCGTCAGCCAGATGCACCGTTCGCCGGGTGTGTTCTTCGACCATGACCGCGGCAAAACGCACGCGTCGGGCAAGTTCCTGTTCGCCGCGCGCGTCATCCCGTATCGCGGCTCGTGGCTCGACTTCGAGTTCGACGCCAAGGACATCGTCAACGTCCGCATCGACCGCAAGCGCAAGCTGCCGGTCACGACGCTGCTGTACGCGCTCAATTACAACAGCGAGGAAATCCTCAACGAATTCTACGGTCGTGCGACCTGGGTTCGCGGTGACGGCGGCTGGATCGTGCCGTTCGAGAGCGAGCAATGGCGCGGGACGAAGCCGAGCTTCGACGTCGTTAATGCCGAGACCGGTGAAGTCGCTTTCCCGCTCGGGACCAAGATCACGCCGCGACTCGCGCGCAAGGCGCAGACCGACGGCCTGAAGTCGCTGCTGATCCCGACCGAGGAAATCTTCGGGCGCTATTCGGCGTTCGACCTGATCAACGACAAAACTGGCGAGATCTACATCGAGGCGGGTGACGAACTCACCGCCGAGAATCTCGCCAAGATCGATCAGTCGGGGCAGGCGTCGATCGAACTGCTCGACATCGACCACGTCAATGTCGGACCGTGGATCCGCAACACGCTGATGGCCGACAAGGTCGAGGAGCGCGATCATGCGCTCAGCGAGATCTATCGCGTCATGCGCCCCGGCGAGCCGCCGACGCGCGAAACCGCCGAGTCGATGTTCTACGGCCTGTTCTTCGATCCCGACCGCTACGACTTGTCGGCGGTCGGCCGCGTCAAGATGAACATGCGGATGGCGCTCGACGTTCCCGACGACATGACCGTTCTCCGCCGCGAGGATATCCTCGAGGTCGTCCGCACGCTTGTCGGCCTCAAGGACGGCAAGGGCGAGATCGACGACATCGACAACCTCGGCAACCGCCGCGTGCGTTCGGTCGGCGAATTGCTCGAGAACCAGTACCGCGTCGGGCTGCTGCGCATGGAGCGCGCGGTCAAGGAGCGCATGTCGTCGGTCGATATCGACACCGTCATGCCAAACGACCTGATCAACGCCAAGCCGGCGGTCGCTGCGGTGCGCGAATTCTTCGGCTCGTCGCAGCTGTCGCAGTTCATGGACCAGACCAACCCGCTGTCCGAAGTGACCCACAAGCGTCGCGTGTCGGCGCTCGGGCCGGGTGGTCTGACGCGGGAGCGCGCGGGCTTCGAAGTCCGCGACGTCCACCCGACGCATTATGGCCGGATCTGCCCGATTGAGACCCCGGAAGGGCCGAACATCGGACTGATCAACAGCCTCGCGACGTTCAGCCGGGTCAACAAGTACGGCTTCATCGAGACGCCGTACCGCAAGGTTGTCGACCACAAGCTGACCGACGACGTCGTCTATCTGTCAGCGATGGAGGAGGCCAAGCACACGATCGCGCAGGCCAACGCCGCGACCGATAAGGACGGTAGCTTCACCGAGGAACTGATCTCGTCGCGTGAAGCGGGCGAGTTCCTGATGGCGCCGCGCAACCAGATCACGCTCATGGACGTGTCGCCGAAGCAGCTGGTTTCGGTCGCCGCGTCGCTGATCCCGTTCCTCGAGAACGACGACGCCAACCGCGCGTTGATGGGCTCGAACATGCAGCGGCAGGCGGTTCCCCTCGTCAAGGCCGAGGCACCGTTCGTCGGCACCGGCATGGAGGGCACCGTCGCCCGTGACTCAGGGGCCGCGATCGGCGCGCGCCGGACCGGCATCGTCGACCAGGTCGATGCGATGCGGATCGTCATCCGCGCGACCGAAGACGTCCAGGCGGGCAAGTCGGGCGTCGACATCTACACGCTGATGAAGTTCCAGCGCTCGAACCAGAACACCTGCATCAACCAGCGTCCGCTGGTGAAGGTCGGCGACATCGTCACCAAGGGCGATATCATCGCCGATGGTCCGTCGACCGAGTTGGGTGAGCTCGCGCTCGGCCGGAACGCGCTCGTCGCGTTCATGCCGTGGAACGGGTACAACTATGAAGACTCGATCCTGATCAACGAGAAGATCGTCAAGGAAGACGTTTTCACCTCGATCCACATCGAGGAATTCGAGGTCATGGCGCGCGACACGAAGCTCGGGCCGGAGGACATCACCCGCGACATTCCGAACGTCGGCGAGGAAGCCCTGCGCAACCTCGATGAGGCGGGCATCGTCTACATCGGTGCCGAGGTCGAGCCGGGCGACATCCTGTGCGGCAAGATTACGCCGAAGGGCGAATCGCCGATGACGCCGGAGGAAAAGCTCCTCCGCGCGATCTTCGGTGAGAAGGCGAGCGACGTTCGCGATACCTCGCTCAAGCTGCCGCCGGGCGTTGCCGGGACGGTCGTCGAGGTCCGGGTGTTCAACCGCCACGGCATCGACAAGGACGAGCGCGCGATGCAGATCGAGCGCGAGGAGATCGAGCGCCTCGACAAGGACGCCGCCGACGAGCGCGGCATCCTCGACCGCTCGACCTACGCTCGGCTCAAGGATGCCCTGCTCAACCAGACGAGCGCGGCGACGCCGAAGGGCCTGAAGAAGGGCGCGGTGATCGACGAGGAGCTTCTCACCAGCCAGCCGCGCCGCGAGTGGTGGAAGTTTGGTGTCACCGACGATGCCGTCCAGTCCGATCTCGAAGCGTTGAAGGCGCAGTGGGAGGAGGCGACGAAGTCGATCGAGGCGCGCCTCGACGACAAGCGCACCAAGCTCCAGGCGGGTGACGAACTGCCGCCGGGCGTGCTCAAGATGGTCAAGGTGTTCGTCGCGGTGAAGCGCAAGCTCCAGCCGGGCGACAAGATGGCCGGACGCCACGGGAACAAGGGCGTCATCAGCCGCATCCTGCCGCAGGAGGACATGCCGTTCCTCGCCGACGGGACGCCGGTCGATATCGTGCTCAATCCGCTCGGCGTGCCGTCGCGGATGAACGTCGGGCAGATCTTCGAGACGCATCTCGGCTGGGCCGCGCGCGGTCTCGGCAAGCAGATCGGTGCGATGCTCGAGGACATCTATGCCAAGGGTCAGGGTCTGGCGACGGCCGACACGAGCGAGCTTCGCGGCAAGCTTAAGTCGATCTACGGACCGCAGTACGACAGCGATATCGCCGACCTCAACGGCGAGCAGCTCGGCGAACTCGCGCAGAACCTGTCGCTCGGCGTGCCGATGGCGACTCCGGTGTTCGACGGCGCGCGTGAAGCCGACGTATCGGGGATGCTCGAATTGGCCGGGCTCGATGCCTCGGGTCAGGTCGAGCTGTTCGACGGGCGTTCGGGTGACATGTTCGACCGTAAGGTGACGGTCGGCTACATCTACATGCTCAAGCTGCACCATCTGGTCGACGACAAGATCCACGCGCGTTCGATCGGGCCGTACTCGCTCGTCACCCAGCAGCCGCTCGGTGGTAAGGCGCAGTTCGGCGGGCAGCGGTTCGGTGAGATGGAGGTGTGGGCCTTGCAGGCTTACGGCGCCGCCTACACCTTGCAGGAGATGCTCACGGTCAAGTCCGACGACGTCATCGGCCGGACCAAGGTCTACGAAGCGATCGTCAAGGGCGACGACACCTTCGAGGCTGGCATCCCCGAGAGCTTCAACGTGCTCGTCAAGGAAATGCGCTCGCTGGGCTTGAACGTCGAGCTGCAGAACCACGAGAAGGTCGAATAGGGGAACTAGTGTCCCTCTCCCCTTGAGGGAGAGGGACCGGTCGCCGCTTGGCGACCAGGGTGAGGGTAAGTCCTCACCCTCACCCTGCCGCTGAAGGGCGGCTGTCCCTCTCCCTCAAGGGGAGAGGGAAGGCAGATTAGAAGGAAATGGTTATGAACCAGGAACTGATGAACTTCTTCAACCCGGCAGCGAAGCCGGAGACGTTCGACCAGATCCAGATCAGCCTGGCGTCGCCCGAGCGAATCCGCTCGTGGTCGTTCGGCGAGATCAAGAAGCCCGAGACCATCAACTACCGGACCTTCAAGCCCGAGCGCGACGGCCTGTTCTGCGCGCGCATCTTCGGTCCGATCAAGGACTACGAGTGCCTGTGCGGCAAGTACAAGCGCATGAAGTACAAGGGGATCGTCTGCGAGAAGTGCGGCGTCGAGGTCACCGTCTCGAAGGTCCGCCGGGAGCGGATGGGCCACATCGAGCTCGCTGCTCCTGTCGCGCACATCTGGTTCCTGAAGTCGCTGCCGTCGCGCATCGGCATGCTGCTGGACATGCCGCTCAAGAACCTCGAGCGCGTCCTGTACTTCGAACAGTATGTCGTCCTCGAAGCCGGCATGACGCCGATGAAGAAGTTCGACCTCCTCACCGAGGACGAGCTCGTCACCGCGCAGGATGAATATGGCGAAGACGGCTTCCGCGCCGGCATCGGCGCCGAGGCGATCCGCGAACTTCTCGCCGAGATGGACCTCGAGGGCGAGATGGAGATCCTCCGCGAGGACCTCCGCACGACCAAGTCGGAGCTGAAGCCGAAGAAGATCATCAAGCGAATGAAGGTCGTGGAGAGCTTCATCGAATCGGGGAACAAGCCCGAGTGGATGGTGCTCCAGGTCGTTCCGGTCATCCCGCCCGAACTGCGTCCGCTCGTTCCGCTCGACGGCGGCCGTTTTGCGACGTCGGACTTGAACGACCTGTATCGCCGCGTGATCAACCGCAACAACCGCTTGAAGCGTCTGATCGAGC